>JBPCKT010000021.1:0-31792 GCA_051004015.1 Pirellulaceae bacterium
TTTCCTTTTGGAGCGAAAGTCCCGCCGCGATTTCAGGGGTTCGGGAGTTTTTGGTGGCGGTGGTTTCTCGAGGGGAAAGCCGCTCGCACAAAAGACCCCCGACCCCGAAGGCCGTCCGTGTTTCATCCGTGTTCAATCCGTGGCCCCCTCATGCCTTCGGCGTCTTCCTCAACTCCAGCCACTCGCTATGGAACTTCTGCTCCAGCGGCTTGTCGATGCGCTGGTAGGTGTGGGCTCCAAAATAGTCGCGCTGGGCTTGCAGCAGGTTGGCGGGGAGGCGTTCGCGGCGGTAGCTGTCGTAGTAGGCGAGGGCGGTGCTGAACTCCGGGACGGGGAGCCCCATTTGCGTGGCGGCGACGACGACTTGCCGCCAGGCGGTTTGGGCCTTTTTGGTCGCCTCGCTGAAATAGCGGTGGAGCAGCAGGTTTTCCAGGTTCGGGTGCTCGTCGAATGCCTCCTTGATCCGGTCCAGGAACTGGGCCCGGATGATGCAGCCGCCGCGCCACAGCATGGCGCAGTCGCCGTAGTTGAGGGGCCAGTCGTGCTCCTTCGCGGCCGCCTGAAGCTGCACGAAGCCCTGGGCGTACGAGCAGATTTTGGACGCGTAGAGGGCCTGCCGCACCGCTTCGACGAACGCCTTTTTGTCGCCGATGGCGGTGCCGGCGGTCTGGGCGGTCGGGCCCGAGAGGATCTTGCTGGCCCGGACGCGGGCGTCCTTGATGGCGCTGATGCAGCGGGCGTAAACCGCCTCGGTCACCATCGTGCTCGGCACGCCGAGGTCGAGGGCGAGCTGGCTCATCCATTTGCCGGTCCCCTTGGCCCCGGCCACGTCCAGGATTTTATCGACCAGGTAGCCTTCGCCTCCTTGGTCGTCGCGGGCGCTGAAGATGTCGCGGCTGATTTCGATGAGGTAGCTTTGCAGCTCGCCGCGGTTCCAGTCGTCGAAGACGGCGTAGAGCTCGTCGTTGGTGAGGCCGACCGCTTCCTTGAGCATCAGGTAGGCTTCGCAGATGAGCTGCATGTCGCCGTACTCGATGCCGTTGTGGACCATCTTGACGTAGTGCCCCGCCCCGCGCGGGCCGACCCATTCGCAGCAGGGGATGTCGCTAGCCGGGCCGACTTTGGCCGCGATGGCCTGGAAGATGGGCTTCACCAGCGGCCAGGCTTTTTCGCTGCCGCCGGGCATCAGGCTCGGCCCCTTGAGGGCCCCTTCCTCGCCGCCGGAGACGCCGGTGCCGACGAAGAGCAGCCCCTTGGCCTCCAATTCCTTCGTCCGCCGCTCGGTGTTCGTGTAATGCTCGTTCCCGCCGTCAATCAGCACGTCCCCCGGCGACATCAGCGGAATGAGCTGGGCCATCAGCTCATCCACCGGCTTTCCCGCCTTGACCATCATCATGATCTTGCGGGGCGTCTTGACGGCTTTGACCAGCTCTTCGAGAGAGTGGCAGCCGATGAATTTCTTGCCGGCTGTCTTTTCTTTGATGAAGTCGTCCACCTTTTCCACGGTGCGATTGAAAACAGCGACCGTGTAGCCGCGGCTTTCGACATTGAGCGCCAGATTCTCGCCCATGACGGCGAGACCGATGAGACCGAAGTCGGCGGACATAGGAGGGTGGAGGTTAGAGGTTAGTGGGCGGCGGCTGGAGTTGCGAGAAGCTGATGCAGGAATTCGGGCGCGAAGTCGGCACCGTTCTCCCAGGTGATGGTGTGAGCTTCAGCATCGAACCGAATCGTTTTGAAATACTCAACATCTTTGAGCGGTGCGAAGACCGGTCCTTCCAAGGATGGCTCCAAGTCAATTTCCCCGGCTGAGCCATCATTGAATTCCAGCCAGACGCGATATTGACCGCGATACTGGGCGGCTGTGACGTGCAGGAACATTGTTTACTCCAAAGGAAGGATTCGAGCCATCGGTTGGGCGCTAACTGCATTCTGCCAGTTTGCTCGCAGTTCGGGCAGATGTTGCTGGTACCAGTCGAGGACCGCATTCAGGGCGCGGCGAGGAAACTTTCCTTCGACGACCCCCGTTTCAATTTCCACCGTAATCTCATATTTACCGTACTCCGCATGGAAATGCGGCGGAGCATGGTCACGGTAGTACATGCGAATCACAATGCCCAGGAAACGGCTGATTTCGGGCATGGCGTTCCTCCATTTTACTACCGTTGAATGCGAGCTGACCCGCCCTTCGCAAAGTCTTTGACCTGCTGCAAACTCGCCATCGTCGTATCGCCCGGGAACGTGGTCAGTAGCGCCCCATGTGCCCAGCCGAGTCGCAGGGCTTCCTCCGGCGCTGCTCCGCTGAGCAGTCCATAAAAGAACCCAGCCGCAAATCCATCCCCGCCGCCGACGCGGTCGAGGACGCCGAGTTCGCAGGTGGGGGCCTGATAGGTCTTGCCTTCGATCCAGCAGACGGCGCTCCAGTCGTGCTTGTTGGTTGTGTGGACTTCGCGGAGCGTGGTGGCCACGATCTTGATGTTGGGAAGTTGCTTGGCGACGGCGTCCATCATGGCCAGAAATGCGCTCGGGTCAATTTTTGATTTCGACTCGACTTCCGGCCCTTTCAGCCCGAGTCCCTTTTGCAGGTCCTCTTCGTTGCCGACGAGCACGTCCACGTTGGCGACAATCCGCCGCATGGTGTCCTGGGCCTTTTCCAAGCCGCCAGAGATTTGCCAGAGCTTGGCCCGGAAGTTGAGGTCCAGCGAGACGACCGCCCCCGCTGCTTTGGCTGCTTGCATCCCTTCGATGATCAGGTCCGGCGTGGTTGACGAGAGAGCCGCGAAGATGCCTCCGCTGTGGAACCAGCGGAGGCCGCCCGCCATAATTTCCTTCCAGTTGAAGTCCCCTTTTTTCAGCTTGGCCGCCGCTTCATTGCAGCGGTTGTAAAAGACGACGGGGGCCCGGATGCCGTGCCCCTGGTCGCTATAGACCGTGGCCATGTTCGGCCCGGTCACGCCGTCATGCTCGAACCGCTTGTAGAACGGCCGCACCCCCATCGCCCGGACCCGCTCGGCTATCAGGTCGCCGATGGGGTAATCGACCATCGCCGTGGCGACGCCCGTGGAGAGGCCAAAGCAGTCCGACAGGTTGGCCGCGACGTTAAACTCCCCGCCGCTGACGTGGATCTGGCACTGCGTCGCCTTGCGAAACGGGATGATCCCGGGATCGAGCCGGTGGACGAGAGCCCCGAGCGAAAGAAAATCGAGCCCGCCGGGGGGAAGAATCTTGAGGCCGGTGGTTGCCATTGGCTTGCCGCGAGAAGAGAGGAAAAAGCAGCGCTGGAAGAGGCTGATTTTAGTGTCGCCTTTCGCTCCGCGAAAGGCTGCTCTCCCCTGGTTCCCAAGCTCTGCTTGGGAACCCCAGTGTGGAAGCTCCGCTTCCAGAGCGCGAAGCAGAGCTTCGATGACGTGTGTTCCCAAGCGGAGCTTGGGAACAAGTAGACCGCCTGTAGCCCAATTACTACGCCAGAATCTCGCGCACAATCCGTGCCGGCCTGTTATCAATCAGCCGTTGCTCCCGGCCGCTGCTGTGGTAGACGAGCTTGGCGGGGTCGAGGCCGAGGAGTTGGAAGATGGTGGCCTGGTAGTCGTTCGGGGTGACGACGTTGACCGCCGCCTTGTGGCCGACTTCGTCGGTCTCGCCGTAGGTCATGCCACCCTTGATGCCGCCGCCGGCCAGCCAGATCGAAAAGCCCTGGCCATTGTGGTCCCGGCCGACGGTGTCGTTGAGCTCCCCTTCGCAGACCGGCAGCCGGCCGATTTCGCCACCCCAGTGGACGATGGTCGAATCGAGCAGTCCCCGCTGCTTGAGGTCGACGACCAAAGCCGCGGCCGGCTGGTCGGTGCGGCCGCAGATTCCTGGCAAAGTAGTCTTGATGGAAGTGTGCGTATCCCACGGCTGGCCGCCGAGGAACATTTGCACGAACCGGACGCCTCGCTCCACCAGGCGGCGGGCGATCAGGCAGCGAGTGCCGTACTCGCGGGTCGGATCCTTATCGAGCCCATACAGCTTGTGGATGTAAGCCGGCTCCTGCGAGACGTCGAGTGCCTCTTTCGCCGCGGTCTGCATCGCGGCAGCCAGCTCGTAACTGGCGATGCGCGATTCCAGGTCGGCTTCCCCCGGATGCTGCGCGGCATGCCGCTTGTTGAGTTCGGCGAGGAAGGAAAGGTTCTGCTGTTGCAACTTGCCGCGAAGCTGGGGCGGGGCGTCGAGATTGAGAATCCGCGGCTCCTGGGCGCGGAGTACCGTCCCTTGATAAAGCGGCGGCATGAACCCGCTGGACCAGTTGTGCGTGCCATCCACCGGATGACCGCCCGGATCGGAGAGGACCATGTACGCCGGCAGACTCTGCGACTCGCTCCCCAGGCCGTACACAATCCAGCTTCCCATCGTCGGCCGGCCGGTGATGCCCGCCATGCCGCCGTGGAAGAAGCGGATACTGACTTCGTGCCCGTTGTGCCCCGTGTGCATCGACCGGAGGACGCAAATGTCATCCACGATTCCGGCGATGTTCGGCAGCAGCTCGGAAACGTCGGTCCCGCACTGACCGTGCTTGCTGAATTTCCACGGTGAGCCGAAGAGCTTTTTGTTAGCTCGATTGACGAAGCTATAGATCACATCCCCGCCGTATTCCGTACCGCTCTTCGCGGAAAGCTCCGGTTTGGGATCGAGCAAATCGACATGGCTCGGCCCGCCATGCATGAACAGCGAGATCATGGCTTTTGCCTTGGGGGCGAAGTGCGCCGGCTTCGCCCGCAGATCGAGCGACAGGTTCTCCCCGGGCTTGCTCGTCGTTTCGGCGAGCAGGTTGTCTTCCTTCAGCAGATGAGCGAGGGCAAACGCGCCGATGCCGAAGGCGGAAGAGGCCAGGAATTCGCGGCGGGAGTTAGTCGGCATAAAGGAACTCATTGCTGCTTAGGAGTTGCTGGCACAGGCTGGTGAGCGCGGTCAGCTCGTGGTCGGTCTTATCGCCGCTCGCCCGGAGCTGCGCGAGTTGGGCCAGCATAAACCGGCAGCCGAGCTCGATCTCTTCACTGGTGGCCGGCCGCTCGTAGGCAATTTGCCAGGTATAGGCGACTTGTTGAGAAAGGGACGTGCCGAGCGGTCCGTGGAAGTCCTTGGCGCTGTTCCAGGCGAGCGGTTCCGTGGAAGCTCCAACCGCAGCAGCGGGTGAGAGTTTCAAGTCGATGTTCCATTCAAATGAATCAGAGTTCACATCGCCGCGACAATCGATGACGAAATCGACAGTATCGCCCGGCTGGACTTCCACATTCGCCACGTCGCTCGGGCTCTCGCTATTCTTCACTTCCCACTGTCCGAGCACACCCGCCCGGCTGGAAATGATCCGCCCTCGCACACCGTCCCCATTGTCCGATCCGTGCTTAAGCTTGCCGCTCACTACCAGCGCTCCCGCCTGCGGCGCGACCCAGCGGCGGATGGTCATATGTGTGGCATCACTCCCTGCGTGTCCTCCCGCCACATGATGGATGACCCAGCCGACGGTCGGGTCCGGCAGCACCGCGCCTCCCTGCCAGCTTGAACCGGTGAAGTGCGGCAGCAGAGCGAACTGCGAAACTCGCTTCGCCCCTTCGTCATACGCGCCGTAGCCAAACTGCCAGGAGTCGGCGTGTCTGGCAAACTTTCCTTCCAGCGACTGGGCGATGTCCTTGGCAAAGCCGGCGGGGGTTTCGCTGCGAACTCGTTGCGCGAACAGGCCGGCTTGCTTGAGGATGAATTCGCTGTTCATCAGCATCAGCGATTGCTGGGCACCGGTGCTCGGGCTGCGGCGTTCGCAATTGACCGTCATTACCGGAGCATCGAATGTGGTCAGGAAGGAAACCGGCTTGGTCCGCCGCGTCTGCAAATAGATGCTTCGCCGCGGCTGGTCGTCCTTCACCACGACCTGGCCAACGAAATCTTCCTCCACCGCCACCGGCTTGCCGAACAGCGTGCGGTCCAGCTTGCCACTCGCGACGAGAATTCGGTCCCGCAGCGCTTCCGCATCCAGCCGCCGGATGGGGAAGCGGCTATAGAGGGCATTTTCGATATCGGTGTTCACGGCAGCATCTCGGCGAGACGACTGGCGATAGACCGACGAGAGCATGATGAGCTTGTGCATCTTCTTCAGGCTCCAGCCGGATGCAGGCAGCTCGCTGGCGAGATAGTCGAGCAGTTCCGGATGGGTCGGACGCGAGCCAAGGATGCCGAAGTCGCCGGGAGATTCCACCAGGCCACGGCCAAAGTGATGCAGCCAGATGCGGTTGGCCAAAACGCGGCCCAACAGCGGATGTTCGCCGCTCGTCAGATGTTTGGCGAAGGCCAGCCGCCGCCCGCTGGTCGGCAGCATCGGGTCTTTTGCCGCAATCTCCAGCCGCTTCCCTTCGGGAGCGAGAATCGTCAGGTCGCCGGGTTGGATCGCGGCACCTTTCGGTTGACGATAATCCCCCCGGTGGAAGAGCCTGGTTTCGGGAATGGTCCCTTCGACCTCGAAGAGGGCGTTGATGGACTCCTCGACCGGTTTTTCCGCCCGCTTCTCTTCAACCTTCTTCAAGTCAGCCTTGAGTTCGTCCGAGAGCTTCATATCATATTGATAGAGGACGCCCGGAGTGATGTTTGCTTTGGGATGGGCGTCCAGGAGCTTCTTCTGCTCGTCGTTCCGCTTGTCCGCCGGCGTAGTGAACGCCTCCTTGAGCTTCGGCCGTAGGTCTTCGGGGAATTTCAACAGCTCTTTCTCGAGCGTCTCGTTCACATATTTCGTTTCCTTCTCGCGGTAGGCGGCCATCAGCGTCTGAACTTCGGCTTCAATGGCCGCGGACTTCGCCCGGTCGGCATCGGTGAAGAGGGACACGAGCCGCTGTCCTGGCCGCCGCCAGTGACTGGTGTCGAGGGCCGGCTCAAAGACCGCCCGCAGCCGAAAGTAGTCCTCATGAGGAATCGGATCGTACTTGTGGTCGTGACACTGGGCACAGGCGACGGTCAGGCCGAGGAGCGACGAGCTGACAATCTTGATGGTGTCGGCCATCACCATGTTGGCCCCTTCCACCTCACTGGGCTGACCGCTCGCGGTCGGGTCGGCTGCCGTCCGCAAAAAGCCGGTAGCGGCGAGCTTGTCGATCTGCTCGGGCGTGAGATTATTCCAGGGCCGCGGCGTCAGTTCGTCGCCGGCCAGTTGCTCCAGGATGAACTGATTGAGAGGCTTGTCGCTGTTGAAGGCCCGAATCACATAGTCGCGATACCGCCAGAGATAAGGACGAACCGTGTCTTCGTTGCCATTCCCCTCGCTATCCGCGTAGCCAGCCACGTCGAGCCAATGGCGAGCCCAGCGCTCCCCGTAGTGGGGCGAGGCGAGATACTGGTCGACCATTTTCTCAAACGCTTGCTCGCTGTTGTCGGCGACGAACGCCGCAATCTCCGGCTCGCTCGGCGGCAGGCCAGTGAGATCGAGGGCGACGCGGCGGATGAGCATCAGCTTGTCCGCTTCAACGGAAAACTTCAGTCCCTTCTCGCGGAGCTTGGCGAGAATGAAGTTGTCGATCGGCGTGCGGATGACATCCGCACCAGCCTCCAGCTTTGGCGGCTCGGGGCGGCGGATGGGCTGGAACGACCAGAAGGCCCGTTCCTCCGGTGTGATGTCGATACCCGGAGGCAGTTGGTCCGGTTCAGCTCTGCCAGACTGCGCGCCGGCGGCAATCCACCTTTCAATCACGGCAATCTTGTCGGCTGGAACCTTCTTTTCCAGCGGTGGCATCTCGCCCGACTTCATTCGCTCGATGAGCTTGCTCTTCGCGGAGTCCCCGGCAACGAGTGCCGGACCACTGTCGCCCCCCTTAGCCGCAAACTTCGCCAGCCGCAGGTCGAGGTTCCCTTCCAACTTCTCGCCGCCGCCGTGGCAGTCGAGGCAATACGTCTTGAGGATCGGCCGAACGTACTGCTCGAAGGTGAGCTTGTCCTGGGCCGTCACGGATGATGCCGCGAAAATCGCCGCAAACATGCCAGCACACAATATGAGGACGCAAATTTGCATCGCACTTCCAGCGGTTTTGTCGGTGGGATGTACTTGGCGGACTCAAGGTGGGCGAGGCGAGTCCGCATCAGGCAGGTACTTATGACTTTATCCCGGTTCGCCGCCCGAGGCAACCCGAATGCGGCCCTGCATGGACGCGCGACTCAAAGTCGCTTGTTCATATGACTCGAAATGCGAGCATACCCTGACCGTAGATACAGCTCCGCTGCTCCCACGTTCTCGGCAAACACGTTGAGCGCGAGGACCTTGCAGCCCGCGGAGCGAACGGCCTCTTCGACCAAGGCGAGTGCTGCCGTCGCAAAGCCGCGGCGGCACCACGGGGGATAGACGGTGATGTTGTAGAGATAGGCCTGTCCCTTCTCGCAGTCGCTGTAAAACCAAACGCCGCCGACAGGCTGCTCAGAGGCTGGGGCCATGATCGCCTGGAATTGATGACCCGGCGTGGCCTTGCCAGCGGGAAGTAGCAGTCGATGTTGGTCGCTGGCAAATCGCTCCGCTTCGTCCATGGAGACATGATCGGCAGCGGAGCGTGCGGCGACGTACGCCGGCAGAATGGCCTCCATGAACTCCGCGTATTGCACCACCGACATCGGCTCAAGTCGTACCTCGTTCATCCGCTTTCGCATTCCCTTCCAAATCTTCGTTTCCTTCGTTCCCTTCTGTTCAAAGTCTTCACTCCCTCGCTGGCGCTTCGGGTTAGTGCCCGAATCTGTCCCCCGCCCGGACCGGATAGCCGCGGAGGAACTCGGCGATGTCCATGATACGCTTGCCGGCTGGCTGAAGTGCATGGATGGCAAGGGCGCCGCTGCCGGTGGCAACGAGAAGCTGTCTGCCGTCGCTGAGGATGACCTGGCCTGACTTGAAATCAGGATTGGAGACAGTCGCGACAGACACTTTGTCGAGCAGAATCCGCAGCGGCTCGGAACCGGCGCGGAGCCAGTGGGTGTAGGTGGCGGGCCAGGGTTTGAAGGCGCGGACCTGATTACGAATCTGCTCGGCGGAGCGAGTCCAATCGACCGCGCCATCGGTCTTCTTAAGGCGGGGGGCTTTGGTGGCCTGGGATTGATCCTGGATTTCGCCGATGGGGGAGACGTGGTCCCAGCGAGAGAGTTTTTCAATCGCTTCCTGCACCGCTTCGACTCCGATCATCGACAACCGCTGCTCCAGTTCCGCCATCGTCTCCTCGCCTCCAATCGGCGTCCGCCGCACCGCCAGACAAGGGCCGCCATCGAGCCGCGGCGTCATGTGGATGACGGTCACGCCGGTTTCCGCATCCCCGTTGTAAACCGCCCAATGCACCGGAGCCGCCCCACGATACTTCGGCAGCAGCGAGCCATGCAGATTGATTCCCCCCAGCGGCGCGACAGCCAGTAGCTCGCGCGAGAGAATCTGACCGTAGTCACAGACTACCAGCAAATCCGGCTGCCAGGCGGCGAGTTTTTGGCGGGCTTCTTCGGTGTTGATGCTGTCGGGGGCGTAGATTTCGAGGCCGCGCTCGATGGCCAAGTCCTGCATTGGGTTGAGGGAAGACTTTTCCCGCCCCTTTGCCGCCTGTGTGGGACGAGTCACGAGCGCCGGGACTTCATGCGGTGAGCCAAGGAGCCAACGGAATGTCGGAACCGCAAAGGGACCAGTTCCAAAGGGAAGAATACGCATCGACCTATCAATTCTCAAAACGGCAAGCTAAGTGTACTCAGTACTCAGTACTCAGTACGGAGTACAGACACCATAATACGATGCTGTTTAGACTCCACCGCCTTTGCACCTCAAAACTCCGCGCTCCCCGGCGTTCTGGGAAACGGGATCACATCCCTAATGTTCGCCATGCCGGTGATGAACTGAACCGCTCGCTCCAGGCCGAGGCCGAAGCCGCTGTGGGGGACGGTGCCGAAGCGGCGGAGGTCGAGGTACCACCAGTAGTCTTCGGCCCGGAGGTGTTGCTCGGCCATGCGGGCTTCCAGCACGTCCAGCCGCTCTTCGCGCTGGCTGCCGCCGATGATCTCGCCGACCTTGGGGACGAGGACGTCCATCGCCCGGACCGTGCGGCCGTCGTCGTTGCACTTCATGTAGAACGGCTTGAGCGTCCGGGGGTAGTCGTAAAGAATGACCGGGCCGTCGAATTTTTTCTCGGTCAGGTAGCGTTCGTGCTCGGATTGCAGGTCGATCCCCCACTCGACCGGGAACTCGAATTTCTCGCCGCTCGCTTTCAGGATTTCGACCGCCTCGGTGTATGGCAGGCGGCGGAACTCGGTGGCGACGATTTTTTCCAGCGTGGCGATGGTCGTTTTGTCGTAGTGCTCGTTGAACAGGGCCATGTCCTCGCCGCACTGGTTCAGGGCGTCCTTGAAGAGCCGCTTGAGGAACCGCTCGGCCAGATCCATGTTGTCGGTCAACTCGTAGAAGGCGACTTCCGGCTCGACCATCCAGAACTCGGCGAGGTGCCGCGAGGTGTTGCTGTTCTCGGCCCGGAACGTGGGGCCGAAGGTGTAGATTTTGCCGAGCGAGCAGGCGAAGATTTCCCCATTGAGCTGGCCACTGACGGTGAGGTAGGCGGGCTTGCCGAAGAAGTCGAGTTCGTTTTTGATTCTATTGCCGCCGACGGAGAGCTTGTCGAGGTCGAGCGTGGTGACGCGGAACATGGCCCCCGCCCCTTCGCAGTCGCTGGCGGTGATGATCGGCGTGTGGATATAGAGGAAGCCTTCCTCCTGGTAGAAGTTGTGGATGCTGCGGCTGACGCAGTTGCGGACGCGGGTGACCGCCCCGAAGGTGTTGGTGCGAGGGCGAAGGTGGGCCCATTCGCGGAGTTTTTCGAGCGTGTGCTGCTTCTTTTGCAGCGGATACGCCTCGGGGTCCGCCCAGCCATGCACGACGATTTTCGTGGCCCCCATCTCCGTCGGCTGTTTACCGCCGCCGGAGGCTTTGATCGTTCCCTCGATGGTCACGCTGCAACCGGCGACAAGCTTCTTCACCTCGCTTTCGTAGTTCGGCAGGTTGGCATCCGCAATCACCTGCAGATTCCCCAGCGAGCTGCCGTCGTTGACCTCGATGAACGAGAAGCCCCCCTTGCTATCCCGCCGCGTGCGGACCCAGCCCTGCACCACGCCGGAGTTGCCGATAGCCGGGGCGAGGCGGGCGTCTTTGACGGAGATGCGGTTCATGATGGGTCCTTCCGGAGTGGTAAAAGCGGAAAGCGGAAAGTGGAAAGTGGAAAGCGGAAAGCGGAAAGCGGAAAGTGGAAAGTGGAAAGTGGAAAGTGGAAAGTGGAAAGCGGAAAGCGGAGGTGCGGTTGCTGGTTCATTCTGGCGTTTTGCGGTGGAACTGAGAAGTTGGCGTGGAGAGGCGAACTTGGTTGCGGCGGCCCTCGCTTTGCCCCTAGAATGACGCCAGCCCTCCTTTCCCTCTCTCCCGTTTCGAACTCATGGCTGTCAGTACTCCTCCCCACGCGGCGAAATCGCCCGTTCTACTCCCCGAGCATTCCGGTCCCGACAGTGGCGCGGGCAAATGGATGGCTCTGGCCGCGGCGCTGCTCGGTTGGATGTTCGACGGGGCGGAAATGGGGATTTTTTCGCTGGTGGGCGGCGACGCGATGAAGGCCCTGATGCCGACATCCTCCGCCGGAGACCAAAGTTTCTGGTTCAACATTATCATCGCCAGCTTTCTCGTCGGGGCGGCGACCGGCGGCGTGCTCTTCGGCTGGCTGGGGGATCGCATCGGCCGCGTGCGGGCCATGACCCTCAGCGTCATCACGTATGCGGTCTTCACCGGCCTGTGCGGGTTTTCCACGGCGGCCTGGCAAGTGGGCGTCCTCCGCTTCATCGCCTCGCTGGGGATGGGAGGGGAATGGTCGCTCGGCGTCGCGCTCGTCATGGAGATTTGGCCGAACAAGTCGCGGGCCTTCATGGCGGGCCTCATCGGAGCGGCGGCTAACTTCGGCTATCTGCTGGTCGGGATTGTTAGTCTGGTCTTGCAAGACTGGCTGGCGAGTTTACGAGAGTCTCTGCTCGCGACCGTGCTCGATGATTCCCTGGTCGAATCGCTGGTGGGCAACGGCGGCTGGCGGCTGATGATGCTGCTCGGGACTTTTCCGGCATTCCTCACGTTCCTGATCCGGATGTTCGTGCCGGAGTCGGAGAAATGGAAGAAGGCGGAAGGGAGCGGCGCGACCTCGCACTGGGCCACGCAGGATTTGCTGGGGGTGCTGATCGGCCTGGCGGGACCGGCGATGATCATCTGCATTTGGGCCTGGCAGCCGTGGCATCCGCAAAAGCCGCCGCCATTTTTTCTCGGCATTCAGATTGTGGTCACGCTCCTCGGACTCGCCATCGCCACCGCGGGATACATCTATCCCGTCATTCGCTTCTTGCAGCGCCAGTCAGCCGCTACGGACGGCGCTAACTATGGTTCCACTCTGGGTCGCATGATGCTGGCCGCTTGCCTGAGCGGCGTCGCCCTGCTTGGCACCTGGGGAACGACCCAGCAAGCTCCCACCTGGGCCAAGGACATGGTCGAAGCGCCTTACCTCAAGCAAGTTGAAAAACTGAAGGCGGAAGGAAAGCCCGAGGAAGCCGCCAAGCTCGAGAAGCCAAAGATCAAGGCCAAGGAGCACACGCTGATCTGGCTGTCCATCGGAGCCATCGTCGGCACCATCCTGGCCGCGTTCGCCGGCGACTGGTTCGGCCGCAAGCCGGCGTACTTTCTGCTTTGCGTGCTGTCGATGTTCTCCGTCTGGATGCTCTTCTTGGCAAACACAACTTTTGGCACCGGGCTGCTGTTCTGGGCGTTCGTTGCGGGGGTCTGCACGGCTTCCTTCTATGGCTGGCTTCCGCTCTATCTGCCGGAACTGTTTCGCACGCACGTGCGGGCGACGGGTCAGGGTTTCGGTTTCAATTACGGCCGCATCCTGGCAGCCGTCGGCGTTTTGCAACTCGGGAACCTGCTCCGCACGTTGACCGCCGACGTGGAGTTGTGGGGTCTGACCATTCCCGCGGGACGACCTCTGGCCTGCTCCGCCATCGCGTTTATCTATGTAGTTGGCATGGTCATCATCTGGCTCGCCCCGGAAACCCGCGGTAAACCATTGCCGGAATGAGAGTTGGAAGAATCGATTAGGCCGTCAGGGGTCGTTCAACCGCGGCCTATAATGGTTGTATGCCCCAGCTTCTCGACTTCTTTCTGCACATCGACGACCACCTCCGCCAACTGACGGCGGATTACGGCGGCTGGACGTACGCGATTCTGTTTCTCATCGTGTTCTGCGAAACGGGCCTCGTCGTCACACCGATCCTGCCGGGCGATTCATTGCTGTTCGCGGCTGGCGCCATCGCTTCGCTCGGGTCGTTGAACATCTGGCTGCTCTGCGGCATCTTATTCATCGCCGCGGTGCTGGGAGACACGGTCAACTACCACGTCGGCCTGTTCCTCGGCCCGCGAGTTCTCAGCGGCAAGTTTTCCCGATGGCTCAACCCGGCCCATCTCAAGCGGACCGAGGACTTTTACGCCAAGTACGGCCCCATAACGATCATCCTGGCCCGCTTCGTCCCCATCGTCCGGACCTTCGCTCCGTTCGTGGCTGGCGTCGGACGGATGAACTACGCCAAATTCCTGTTCTACAACATCCTGGGCGGGGCGCTCTGGGTCCTGAGCATGACGCTGGCCGGTTACTTCCTGGGGGAAATCCCCATCGTCAAGCAGAACTTTGAGTTCGTCGTCCTCGCCCTCGTCTTCCTGTCTGTCCTGCCGATGGTGTTTGAATTCGTCCGCCACCGCTTTGTGACTGCGAAGAGCACTGAGGCGGAAGTCAAAGTGTAAGGACAGCCTCCTTCGTGCTCCGCCCGGGACCACTCGGATTTGCGGGCTCCCGTTGGGAGACTTACGTCGATTCCGTTTGCCGTAAGTCCCCACTGAACCATCGCTGCCGCGTATCAAAAGACGCCCGAAAGAGACGGTTTTAATACAGGTTTGGAAGCCCGCCAATCGGGCAAATTGGCAGCAGCTTTGTGGTCGCAACTCGCTATCCTGTCGCATCTTCCGGCTTCAGGCTTGATACATCCAGTCCTGTATCAGACGACTTCTTAATACAGCCAGTCGGAAGCTGCCATTTGCGCGCTTTTCTGCGCGACTTACGTCAACGGCCCGTGACGTAAGTCCAAAGTACTCCTCACGCTCCGCGTGAGGAGATTCCCGTCTCGCGGAGCGAGATGAGTACTATTCTTGCGTAGCATGGAAAACTGCCGCGGACTTCGCTTTCGCCAACAACCGGATTGAGAAAGAACACACCCTCCTGGCCACCCGCGCAGGCTCCGCCCGGGCTGCCAGCATTATATACGTATGTCCAGTTCGATTGGGCATCTTGCGGCAATTTTTTTCGCAAATTTTAGAAGCCGGGCACATTCGCAAGCCGCGTGCCACCGCCTCGCCTTCCTTTTCGTGAGCCCAACGAGGGCAGCTTGCGAGCGAATCGGAAAAACGGGCTCGTCGTTTGCATCGATATTTTCGCCAGTTGTTGTTACTTCCGCGGATCGCTCCTTTTTTACCTTCGTCATTCGGATTTCGGATTTGGTTTCATCCCATGGTCGCTAAAACCCAGCCCAAACGCCAGCAGCGCCCGGCGCAATCACAACGACGGCAGCCAGGGATTGAGGCGAAGATGCGGCCGCTGCCGGAGGCGATCAAGCGCGAATACCATTCGGCGTATAAGCTCGCCGGTAAGGCGGCGCTCATCACCGGCGGCGACAGCGGCATTGGCCGGGCGGTGGCGGTGGCATTCGCCAAGGAAGGGGCGGATGTGGCGATTCTCTATCTGGATGAGGAAGTGGACGCCAAAGAGACCGCCCGCATGGTGGAAGAAACGGGGCGCAAATGCCTGCTCTTCGCCGGCGATATTGGCAATGAAGCTTTTTGCCGCAAAGCGGTGAACGCCGCGGCGAAGAAGTTCGGCCGGCTCGATATCGTGGTCAACAACGCCGCCGAGCAACACCCACAAAAGTCGATTGCGGAGATTACCAAGGCCCAGCTCGAAAAGACCTTTCGGACCAACATCTTTTCCTACTTCTACATCGTCAAGCACGCCCTGCCGCACCTGAAGGAAGGGGCGGCCATCATCAACACCACCTCGGTCACCGCCTATCGCGGCAGCCCGGAGCTGCTCGACTACTCGGCGACCAAAGGGGCCATCGTCACCTTCACCCGCTCACTGGCCATGCAACTCGTGGAGAAGAAAATCCGGGTCAACGGCGTCGCCCCCGGCCCCATCTGGACCCCGCTGATCCCCGCCACCTTCGACGCCAAAAAAGTCCAGTCCTTCGGCTCCGATGTCCCCCTGGGCCGCGCCGGCGAACCCTCCGAAGTCGCCCCCTGCTTCGTCTTCCTCGCCTCGGACGACGCCAGCTATATCACCGGACAGGTGCTGCATCCCAACGGGGGCGAGGTGGTGAACGGGTAGAGTCTAGTCCGCGTAACGGTTCGTTTAGCGGCTAGCCTTAGCCATTTTCTTCTTCAACGGAGCCAGAAGCTTCGAAAGTGATGATCCTTTCGGGAGGCCGCGATAGCCGAATAAGAGCGCCATATGAAGCGCGCCCCAGGTTTCGCCGCGCCTTCCATAAACTGGTCCGGATTTGCAGTGTGGAAATTCACCAGTCCTTCGGTAGTGAGATTTGGCCCACTCTAATACCTTTTCGGGGGAAAGTTGACGCCCTCTATGATGCCTCTTAATACCTCTATGAGTTGCCAGAAGTTTTGAAAGAGATGTCCCACCGCGAAGTCCCCGCAATCCGTCTATTAGGGCTGTGTCAATTGCGCTCCACTTTTCTCCACGGGACCCAAAAACCACGCCGGCGTTATCGGTTGGCCAATCTCCGGTCTTTCGATGGTGAAGGTCAGCCCAGGCAAGAATCTTGGCGTCGGACAGGCCCAGCAGGTTCATATGGTTGCGGACGCCTAGTGCCGACTCAAGCTCCCGCGCGAGACTGCTTCCCCCAGGCAATTCGCGGATGCCACGCTGCAGAGCAGATTGAATTCCGGACCAGGTTTCCCCGTGGGAGCCCGGGACGACGCCCGAATGGTGATTGGGCCAGCGGCCCGTGCTCTGATGGTGCCGCTTTGCCCATCGCACGATTTGGGCGCGGGTTAGCTTTGGCAAGTGCCTTAGATTCCGGACGCCGCGATACTTTTCCAGCAGGCGTGGCAAAGATTTCCCTGGTCGTAGCCCACGAAGGCCATTGCACAGTGCCGAGTGCATAGCCCCCCAGGTTTCGACTCGATGAGCATCATGGATGCGCCCGGACTTCCTGCTCGGCCACTTCCCCGTCCGCTCGTGGTGCGCGTCGGCCCAAGCGAGGATCTCGCCGATGTGCAGAATGGGGCGGGGCATGGGGCTTGGTTCTGTTGGTTCACCCCGAAGGGGTCACCCAACACAGCCCAGGCTCGCTCGGCTTTGCGAGCGCAGCCTGGGTATCAGTGGGCGATATCGTTGCGGACCCCGAAGGGGTCACCTATCCTGTCAAGCAATTAGTCCTTCTCAGGAGAATACCGTGTCGCAATCTCTCTCGCAAATCTACCTGCACGTCGTCTACTCGACCAAGCACCGTAAGCCGTTCCTCAAGGACGATAATCTCCTGGCAGCGTTCCATGCGTATTCGGCCACGACGTTGGCCAACCTGGATTGTCCGGCACTGATCGTGGGCGGCCACTGGTGGCAAAAAGGTATAGAATGTCCTTTTCCCAATACGCCTGAGACGGCATGACTCCTATTTCTGTACGGCAGCGAACCGCGGGACTTCTATGGTTGCTACGCCCAGAACGAAGATTCCAACTGCGATTGAGGCTCAGGTTCTGACGGAATCTCGCAGGAGGTGTTGTCTTTGCTTTCATTTGCAAGACTTGGCAGACGCCAACCTCCAAGGGCAAATCGCCCATGTTGATCGAGATCGGACGAACCACCAAGAATCAAATCTCGCCTACCTCTGCCTGCCGCATCACGACGTCTACGATTCCACGCCGAGCCAGTCCAAACGATTGAGCCCCGCCGAATTGCTTCACGCTAAGAAGGCGCTCCACGAGTTCTTGAACCGATCGTCTGACGTAAGTGAATGTGATCGATTGACTCTCACGATTGAGAGTGACCTATTGAAGTTTACGAACGAACATCAAAAACGGCGATTGGAGACTATCAGGTTGGATGCATCTTTGAGAGGAGGAATTAAGGTCGTTGTTGGCATTTTGAAGGAGTGCAATCGGCTCACGGTGGAACTGGCAACTGATGACGCTGCACGCCTGTGCCGCGCCTTTAATGAACGCCGCTTGGATGAAGTCTTGGATGTTGAATTAACGCCGACTCCGGACCGCAGTCTGGAGATCAATTCGATCTTTGACGAGAGAATGGCGTGCGTATCTAAAGGCGAAGCGATAGAAGTCGTTCGATCGCGAGATGCCGCCGTATTTCTTTTGGGCGAGAGAGAAGTTTCATACGAAGCCGCGAAGTGCGGCATCTACACAAAAGGCTTCGGGAGGAAGACAGACCGGCATACGACAATCGTGATCACGATGATTGACGATCATCAAAACAACCACCTGTATGCGGCCCTTAGGCTAGATCATCGTCTCGTTCGCGTTCCTGATCCGCCGAACCCAGTCCAAGCGCTGAGGGCATTTCTAGACGTGTTCGGAGTGGACCTTTCGCTGCCAGGACTGGGAACTTCTCGCCTGTTCTTAGGCGGCAGGATGAGAGTCCCCCCTTCTGTTGTCACCGATTCCGACTCCTGTTTATTCTTGACTCAAGTGGTCAAAGGTCAATGGCGCGAGCCCTTCTCGATGATAAGCAACACGAAAATGAGCGAAGTCGGACCCTTCATCAACGTCAATCTTCTGGCGTTTTACGCACAAAAGCGATACTGGAAAGCAATAAAAAAGTAAAGAATTGGTCCAATGGACGAGTTGGGGGATGGGTTTCCCGGAGGTTTCCCGGAATTGGCGGGGAACTGTGCCGAACGAGGAGAAGTGATGCGCGAAACTCGGAATCTGAGACCCGCGTTTCATGCCTCTTACGCAATAATGTCCCCCACCACCCGTCCATGCACGTCCGTCAGCCGGAAGTCGCGGCCGCTGTAGCGGTAGGTGAGGCGGGTGTGGTCGAGGCCGAGGAGGTGAAGGAGGGTGGCGTGGAGGTCGTGGACGTGGACTTTGTTCTCGACCGCTTCGTTGCCGAACTCGTCGGTGCTGCCGAGGGCCTGTCCCCCTTTCACCCCGCCGCCGGCCAGCCACATCGTGAAGCCGCGGCTGTGGTGGTCGCGGCCTTTGGCCCCTTCGGACCAGGGGGTGCGGCCGAATTCGCCACCCCAGACGACGAGCGTTTCGTCGAGCAGGCCGCGGTGCTTGAGGTCCGCCAGGAGGCCGGCGATGGCCTGGTCGCTGTCCTTGGCGTGTTTGGCGTGGTTCATGATGTCGCCGTGGTCGTCCCAGGGCTGGCCGCCGCCGTAGTAGAGCTGCACCATCCGCACCCCTCGCTCGACGAGGCGGCGGGCGACGAGGCAGGCGTCGGCGAACTGGCCGCTGCCGTAGAGCTTTCGCGTCGCTTCGCTTTCGCGATTGAGCTCGAAAACTTCCTGGGCGGCGAATTGCAGGCGGAAGGCCATTTCGAGCGATTCGATGCGGGCTTCGAGCTGGCCGTCCTGCCCGCGGGCAGCCAGGTGCTCGCGGTTGAGCTCCTGCAGCAGGTCGAGCTGCTGCCGCTGGGCCCCGGCGGGGAGGTATTGGTTGTGGACGTGCTGGATGACGGTCCGCGGGTCGAGCTTGCTGTTGTCGATGTGGCAGCCCTGAAAAATCCCCGGCAGAAAACTGTTCCCCCACAGCTGCGGCCCGACCACCGGCTTGCCGGGGCAGAAGACGACATACCCCGGCAGGTTCTGGTTCTCGGTCCCCAGGCCGTACGTCAGCCACGAGCCGAGGCTCGGCCGCGTCGGCTGCGTGTTGCCGCTGTTCATCATGAGGAGGCCGGGCTCATGATTGGGAATGTCCGTATGCATCGAGCGGATGACGCAGATGTCGTCGATCATCCCGGCGACGTGCGGAAAGAGCTCGCTGACGTCGATCCCCGCCTGGCCGTATTTGGCGAACTTGAACGGCGAGGGAAACAGATTTCCGACCTTCCGCTGATAGTTTTTCGTCAATTCCGCGGGCTGCTGGCCGGCGTATTTTTGTAGTGCTGGTTTCGGGTCGAATGTATCGACGTGCGACGGGCCGCCGTTCATGAAGAGGAAAATGACACGTTTGGCGCGAGCGCGGAAATGCGGGGGGCGCGGGGCGAGAGGGCTGGTTGCTGCGGATGAAGATTCTGCGGCGGATGCGGATCCGTCGGTGTCGAGAAGGCCCGCTTCGGCCAGAACGCTGGCGAGGCCGAGCGTGCCGAAGCCGCCACCCATGCGGGAGAGCCAATCGCGGCGGGAGAGGGTGAAGTTCATGGCGTTCTCCTCGGGGTTGAGGCAGGCGGGGCAAACTAATTATACCGCCGCCGGTGGTGTGGCAAAACACTTCTGGTCTAGCCGGGAAAGGAAAATTCGCTGGCCAGCCACCCTCTCAACGTTGTAGAATGATTTTGGAAAACTACAAGGTATTCGCCATGCCCACCAGCGAACAAGAACGAAACCTGCGAATTGCCGAAGCCGTTTGCCGCGATTTTGAGTGGCATGGGCAGAAATTCCGCGAAGGCCAGTACCTCGCCTTGCTGGACGGCCAGATCGTGGCGGTTGCCGACAACGCGGATGATGCCATCGCAAGTCTGCGGTCACTCGATCCCGATCCAAAGCATGGAATGGTTGTTCCGGTCGAAGTCCCCGCCATGGACGTCATTCGGTGAGAACGACATGGCGACGGCATTCTATCCAAGTCTGGCTGATGCCGATGTGATTGAAGTCGAGTTCGTCAAGCTGAACGGCAGTATCAAGGCGATGCGCCTCCTGGTCGATTCAGGGTTTACGGGAAGCAGCAGTTTTGTCTTGCCCGATTCCTCCGCGGATCTTGCGATCGCGGCATTGCCAGCCAGACAAACAACCGGCGCGCTGCAAGGCTCCAAAAACCGCGGCTGGGTGACCTGCCGGATTGCCGCCCTGAGTTATGAAGAGGCACTGATCGCGATTATTACGGATACTGCAATATTGTCGTTGCCCGCGGGCGTCGAAGGATTGGCGGGGCTAACTTTCCTGCGTCGATTTGACGGCTGGGGAGCTCGGTTCACGAATGATGGTTGGCAATTCTTTCTCTCGGACGGGGGAGAATGACTCTCGTTAATCGCATTTACGAGGATTCCCTAACAAACTCGCATAAAGTGCAACGGCAATATCGAGCGGCCTCATCACGTATATCAGCAGCAGAAACCAAAATGGTATCGGCGGAGTCAGCCACTTTACTCTGCCAGTGACGTTGTTGACGATGAACAGATTAGCGTTATCGACTTCGCCATCAGTAGGGTCCAAGGTCAGATTCCAGTCGTACCACACAAGGTCTTTACTGCTTAAGGCCCCGGAGAATGCAAACGCTACAACCCAGTGGTTGAAGAAAGTATCCCGTACGTCGTCCGGCCACGATTCAGGATCATGCTGAGACTTAAGTTTGGCATGAATCAACGGACCGAGGCGATATTTGCGGCTATCGGCGAAACTCTGCACCAGGGCGACCGCTTCCCCCTCCGTCATCGCCGTTCCCTTTCGGAGAGTCTCCGATTCTTT
This sequence comes from Pirellulaceae bacterium, assembly GCA_051004015.1. Classification (GTDB taxonomy): domain Bacteria; phylum Planctomycetota; class Planctomycetia; order Pirellulales; family Pirellulaceae; genus SXOA01. Next base: position 20,740 of record JBPCKT010000021.1, read on the forward strand.
CGACTGCGTTCCTCTTGTTAATCCACAAACACAAACTCATTCGTCCCCAGCAGCGCCTGAGTATATCGCTCCAACGGCGTCAACTTCACATCCGGCGTGCTTTCGGCAGCTTTGAGGAAGCTCGTTCCAACTTGCAGCTCCTTCTCGCTCGGCTCGCGGCTGAAGAGGAGCTGGTAGGCGAAGCGGATGCGGGCTTGGTCGTCCGCGGATTCGGTTTGCAGGCGGGCGGCGAGGGACTTGGCCTGGCTGACCATGAATTCGCCGTTCATCACGAAAAGCTGCTGCATCGGCACCGTGGTGCTGACGCGGCGCTCGCTGGTCAGGTTCGGGTCGGGAAAGTCGAACAGCCGCAGCGTGCTATTGAGGTTGTGCCGGCTGACGGCGGCGTAGAGGGTGCGGCGGCGATTTTCCGGTTTCGCCATGTCAAGCGACTGGCCTCCGAGCGATAGGTCAAGATTGCCCGACGCGGTCAGCAGCGAATCCCGCCAGGCTTCGATATCGAGCCGCCGCCGATTCATCCGCCACAGCAGCCGGTTATCCGGATCGCGCTGGTAGTTCTCCGGCTTGAATTCCGACGACGCACGATAGACTGACGACAGCATCATCTGCCGGTGCAGCCACTTCAGCGACCAGCCGCCAGCCATGAATCGGCTGGCGAGGTCGTCGAGCAATTCGGGATGCGTCGGCCGCTCCCCCAACATGCCGAAGTTGCTGGGAGTGCCAACCAGGCCGCGGCCGAAATGCTGCTGCCAGACGCGGTTGACCAGCACGCGGGCCGTCAGCGGATTCTGCTCGCTGGCAATCGCCTGGGCCAATTCCAGCCGGCCGCTGCCTTGCGAGAACGGCTTCGCTTCTCCCGCGGACAGGATTTCCAAGAACCGCCGCGGCACTTCATCCCCGAGCTCCTTGTGATTGCCGCGGATGTGGACGCGAAGGTTCTTGGCTTCCCCATCCTTGATGCCATGCGCGACCGGATATTTTTCGCCGACGAGCTTCTTCCGTTCTTCGAGTTCCTTGCGCAGCTCCGCATTTTTCTTGCGGCGCTCTTTCGTGGCGAGCTTCTCGACCTGGTCCTTCTGGATGCCGAAAGGGCCTCTGTTGTCATCGATGATATCTTTGAGCAGCTCCTCGGCAACCTTGTCGAGTGATTCCTTCTTGCGGCGCATGTCGAGAGCGGCGGCGACGTCCTTTTGAAGCGTTGCGGCGGCCGATTGAATCGCGGCAAGTGCGGCTGCGTCGGTGGAAAGATCGGTCTTGGCGTCTTGCGCGGCGATTGCATCTTTCCAGGCGGCCAGATAGGACTTCTTTTGCACGTTGTCGCCGGTAAGGAACTTCGTCCACGCCTCGACCGCGAACTCTCGCAGTTCTTCCTCTTTCGTGACCGTTGCGGCCGCGACGGTGCCGTCCGCCTTCCGCTTGTTTTGCAGCTTCCACGCGGCAACGAGATACTTCGCCAGATTTCCCGCCAGCGATTCACGGATTTCCCGCTGCGTTTCGTTTTTCGCCTCCTCAACCGACTTTTCTTGCTCCTTCACGCGGGCGGCTCGCTGGTCGTACGCGGCCACCACGTCCGGCGCCGCCATGGGCGATTCAAAATACTCGGTGCTGGCGACGACGCCGGCCAGCGAGTAGTAATCCTTGGTCGGAATCGGGTCGAACTTGTGGTCGTGGCAACGGGCGCAGGAGACGGTCAGCCCCAGGAAACCGCGGGTGAGCGTATCGATCCGGTCGTCCATCTCATCCGCCTGGGCCTTGGGGGCACAGCCGGCGTCGAGGTAGTAGACGGGGCCGAGGGCGAAGAAGCCGAGGGCGGGGAGGCGGGCCATTTTGCCCTCGTCCTCCAGCAAGTCCGCGGCAATTTGCTCCAGCGCGAAGCGGTTGTACGGCAAGTCCGCATTCAGCGAGCCGACCACCCAGTCCCGATACCGATAACCGCCGGGATACATCCGGGCCTGAAAGGTGTGGGCCTGATCCTCCGCATAGCGGGCGACATCCAGCCAGTGCCGCCCCCAGCGTTCGCCGTAGCGGGGCGAAGCCAGCAGCCGATCAATCAGCCGCTCGTAGGCGTCCGGCGACTCATCTGCCAGAAAGCTGCTGGCTTCATCAAGCGTCGGAGGCAGGCCGGTGAGATCGAAACTGGCGCGGCGAAGGAGCGTCCGCTTGTCGGCTTCTTTGGCCGGCTGAAGCTTTTCGGCTTCGAGCGCGGCGAGCACGAAGGAATCAATCGGATGGCGACTCCACGCTGCATCCTTCACCGCCGGCCGAGACTGCGGCTTCACCGGCTGGAACGACCAGAATTGCCGGTCCTCAGCCGTGATCGCGCCGCTGGTCCGAATGAACCCGGCGGATGAACCGCCCGATTCCGGCCAGGGCAGGCCGCGCTCGATCCACTCTTTCAGCAAGGCAATATCCTGCTCTGGCAGCCTGGCACTCGGCGGCATCTGCAGTTCATCGTCCCCATAATCCACGGCCCGCATCAGCCGGCTATCCTCCGGCTTGCCAAGTGCGACGACCGTGCCGCCATCGCCCCCGGCGAGCAGACCGGATCGGCTCTCCAGGCTCAGCCCCCCCTTCTTCTCCTTCCCATGGCACGAAAAGCAATTCGCCGCCAGCAGCGGCCGAATCCGCCGCTCAAAAAACTCCTCGCCTGCCTTATCCCCCTCAGCCGCCAAGCCAGTATTCACAAATGCCGCTGGGCAGCAGCAGAGCAAGAGCGCGATAATATGCCAGACGCGGGGCATAGGCGGGAGCATTCGAGTCGAGGCGGGAAGCGCAGCGGGCTCCTCTATCCTAACGATGGGGGAGGCATCTATCAATTGTTGTCGATGCTTGAGGAGAACTCGGCAATCTTCGTCACCGTCGAAGCCTTCGGCAATTCGCTCATCAAATCGCGTTTTTCCCTGCAAAGGCCGCACCGTTACTCAATCCAGTGTTAGTCTTGAGGGAGTGTGATAGTTAGCGGTTCGACCGGCACCGCATCGCGCTCGCTACGGTCGCGCGAAGTGACGCGCAGCGAAATCGATTGTTCACCGGAGTTGATGTTGGCGTTGGCTGGTGTCCGGGATGTTGTTTCCCCTGCCCGTGAGCATGATTCAGGTGACCCATCAAGGGCATCACCTCCGCAACCGCACCGCGCACGAAATGTTCGACATGTACTATCCCACGGATAGCCGCCTGCTCCGCACACTACCGTGGTACAGCATTCTGGGGGGAGCAGAAAACGCCAACGGCGACCCGGTATCAGCCGAATCGCCGTCGGTTCGCGAAGTCAGTGAAAAGGCTCCCCCGCCAGGGCTCGAACCTGGGACACGCGGATTAACAGTCCGCTGCTCTACCAACTGAGCTACAGGGGAAGATTGACGTGAAGTTTAGTTTACGCCCAAAAAACGGGCAAGGGTGGAAAACGGCGCTGCTCGCAGCGGATCCAGTGCCTTGAGGCAAACGAGCCTTGCCCCTAGAATGAATAGACGCTGGATGCTGCTCTCGGGTTCGCTGCCGTTTGTTTTCGCGACTGGCCCTCCCTTCGCGCCGAAAGGCTCTCTCCGCGCCTATGAGCGATCTCTTTCACGAATGCGGCATTGCCGCAGTTTGTCATCTTCCTGGGGACTCGCACCCGCTGGCCCCCGAGGGGGGACCGGACGAGGTTTCCCGTCTTTTGCCCCGGATGCTGCTCGATATTCAGAACCGCGGGCAACTCGCGGCGGGGATGACGTCGTTCAATCCGGGGCGAGAGCAACTGCTGTATACGCACAAGGACATCGGCTCGGTGACGGAGGTTTTTCGCCTCTCCCATAAGGGGAAAGCGGAAAGCCTGATGAAGCAGAACGCCGGGCGGGCGGCCATTGGGCACGTTCGCTATGCCACCTGCGGCGAGGAAGACCGCAACTATGCCCAGCCGTTTCAGCGGGACCACCTGGAAAAGCGAAAGTGGTTCGCCTTCGGCTTCAACGGGCAACTGGCGAATTATCAGGATTTGAAAGCCAATTTGCTCGCCGACTGCGAGTATCACCTGGCCCGCGACAACGACACGGAGATGATCCTCCACGAGATCAGCCGCGAGCTCTCCGGCGACCGACGGCCGCGGCTGGTGGAGATGATGCGGAACATTAGCAAAAAATTCGACGGGGCCTACAGCCTGGTGATGCTCAACGCCCAGGGGGATTTGCTCATCGCCCGCGACCCGCTGGGCATCAAGCCCCTCTGCTGGGCCAAGGAAGGGACCCTCTTCGCCGCCGCCAGCGAGAGCGTGGCGCTGCTCAACCTCGGCTTCCGGCCGGAGAGCATCAAGTCCTTGCAGCCGGGGCACGCCATCACCATCACGCAGGGGAAGATGGAAATCGAGCCGTTCGCGGAATCCACGGGCAGCGCCCACTGCTACTTTGAATGGATCTACTTCGCCAACGTCGCCAGCACGCTCGACGGCCGCAGCGTCTATCTCTCCCGCACGGCCCTCGGCGAAGAGCTGGCCCGGCTGGAGACGGAATCGGGCCGCGTGCCGCTCGACGAGGACACCATCGTCGTCCCCGTCCCCGACACCAGCAAAGCCGCCGCCGACGCGATGGCCCACAAGCTGGGAATTCCGTCGCGGGAAGGGCTGATCCGCAACCGCTATTCGGGCCGCACCTTCATCGAAGGAGGGGACGGCCGCCGCAAGAAGGCGGAAACCAAGTACACGCCCCTGCGGGAAGTGCTGGAAGGGAAGCGGATTTTCCTGGTCGAGGATTCCATCGTCCGCTCCACCACCATGCGAGTGCTGCTCAAAAGGATCCGCGAAGCTGGGGGGGCCAAGGAGATTCACGTCCGAGTCGCCTGCCCGCCAATCGTCGCCCCCTGCTTCTACGGCATCGATATGTCCACCGTGGACGAGCTCTTTGCCCCTCGCATCATGCGCGGCCGCGGCCTGACCGACGAAGTGCAGGCCGAAATGGCCGACATTCTCGGCGCCAATTCCCTCCGCTATCTCCCTGTCGAATCCATCGCTCGCGCCATCAAAAAAGAGCCCAGCCAACTCTGCCAGGCCTGCATCACCGGCAAATACCCCACCCCCTTCGGGCAGGACCTCTACCAAATCGCCCTCAACAACGTCGGCAAAGGGGAATGCCCCAGCCGCACGTACGAAGTGCAGCACTCGCTGACGTTCGCGGAGTGACCGGCGAGCGGCCAGCGTAAGCTGGCCGGTGATTTCGCACGCCGGGGGGGTCCTTCTTGCCGATTCGACATGACCGGCCAGCTTACGCAGGCCGCTCGCCGGTGAGGATCGCGCCGCTTGCATCCCCCCGTAAGTGCTGTTTTTATTCATGTTTTCACACTTGTTTTTCAGCGACTTACGATGATTCACGTTGTCGTAAGTCATGATTTCTAAACATTTTTCGCCGCCGCGAATCGCCGTAAGTTGATTCACCCTCCGAGTTTTTTATTCACTTTCATCGATCCCAACCCATGAGGGTTTTCTCCGAACTGACTCAGGGCACCGGACACTAACCCGAAGCGCCAGCGAGGGACGACGAAAGGGCGGCCGCCCCAACCGACTTCTGTTGCGAAACCCCCCGGGTAAAACAACAGCCCCCCCCGGCCCGCGGGTAGCAAACTCTGTTGGTAAACCCCCCGGGTTTACCAACACCCCCATCGTCGCCTTTCGCTCCGCGAAAGTAGCGTGCCTGGGAGCGCAGGCGTCCCCACAGGCACCGAGAACTCACACGACACCCGCCCCACGCGTACTTTCGCGGAGCGAAAGGCGACATTCGTTTTCGCGGTATCATCGCACTTCTCCTAAACTGTGCCGCACAACCTCATTCCGACTATTATGGACAATCATACACATGTCCAGTTGGCACCGTCAAGCCCCGGCTACCAGAATTCCGGAAATACTTGCCGGCAGGCGGAGTCGCGGCCTGCCTTGCTCGCGGTTACACTTGGCACAGTCCCCATTCTGACCTGAACCTTCCTCGCCTGGCCGAAAATGTAGGATGGGACTCCCGCCCCGTCCGTCCCGTCCCATTCATTCCGGCGCATAAGCGAATCGGACGGGACGGGAGTCCCCTCCTACGACTATGCCCTCCATGTCCCCCGCCCAGTTCATCGCCAAGTGGCAAGCCGTCAACCTTTCGGAGCGGTCCGCCTGCCAGCAGCATTTTCTCGATCTGTGCGAGCTGCTCGGCCAGCCCATGCCGGCGGCGGCGGACCCGGAGGGGGCCTGGTACTGCTTTGAGAAGGGGGTCAAGAAAACCCAAGGGCACAAGCACCTGCTGTCGGCATTCAAGGAAGAATTCGCACGGCCTGGTGAAAGATCGATTCTTCGTTCATGGGGGCCCGCGGTGCTCCGCATGCTTCTCTATCTATGAAGTGCGAGAAAAATGAGCAAAACGCCCCACCGATTCTCCAATTAATCGGAATTGCCTTCGTCGCGGACCTCGGCCCGCAACTAGGCGCGGGCAAACCGGCGTCCCGTAGTCTTCATTTTCTAGATCGGACGTCTGCGGAACGATGTAATGTTACAGCCGCGGCAGTATACTCCAGTCGGTTTCACCATCTCACCGGACCCTCCGAATGTCCGACGTCACCCGCATCCTGTCGCAAATCGAATCCGGCGATGCGTCAGCGGCGGAGCAACTGCTGCCGCTGGTGTATGACGAGTTGCGGAAGCTGGCGGCCGCCAAGCTGGCGCACGAGAAACCGGGCCAGACGCTGCAGGCGACGGCGCTCGTCCATGATGCCTATCTAAGGCTGGTCGGCGATGGGGACCGCGAGCAGTCCTGGGATAACCGGGGGCATTTCTTTGCCGCCGCAGCGGAAGCGATGCGGCGGATTCTGATCGACCAAGCGCGGCAGAAACATAGCGACCGTCGTGGCGGCGGTTGGCAGCGCTGCGAACTGTCGGACGCCGATCGCGTCACGCTGCCGATCAGCGACGAATTGCTCGACCTGGATGACGCGTTGACGCGACTTTCGAGCGTTGATCCGCAGGCCGCCGAATTGGTCAAGTTGCGGGTATTTGCCGGCTTGACGGTCGAGGAAGCGGCAGCGATTCAAGGCGTCTCCCCGCGGACAGCCAAGCGAAATTGGGCATACGCCCGGGCCTGGCTGGGACGAGAATTAGACGCCCAAGCCTCGCGCGAGGGCTGAACCCGAGAGAAAATGCGGATTTGTCAGGAATCCTTGGCCCCCCTTTCGCGCCGATCTCGCATTACTGGTTGCCTGGCCCGCTTCTGGGCAGGAGATAAATCATGCCGACTTCACTGCACACCGAAAAAACGATCTTTCTGGAAGCGGCGGAAATCGCCTCCCCGATCGAGCGGGACGCGTTTCTCGTACGGTCGTGCGGCGACGATCGGCAACTCCGCGCCGCGGTCGAGGCATTGCTGTTGTCGCACCAGCGATCCCAAGGCGTATTGGATGCCACTTCCGCTCCTCCCACCGAACGCCCCGGCACGATGATCGGCCCCTACAAGCTCCTGCAGCAAATCGGCGAAGGGGGCATGGGCGTTGTTTACATGGCCGAGCAGTCCGAGCCGGTCCAGCGGAAGGTCGCCCTCAAAGTCATCAAGCCGGGCATGGACAGCCGGCAAGTGATTGCCCGCTTCGAGGCCGAGCGGCAGGCGCTGGCCTTGATGGACCATGTCAACATCGCCCGCGTTCTCGATGCCGGGACCACGGAACAGGGCCGGCCGTATTTCGTCATGGAGCTCGTCCACGGCGTCCCCATCACCAAGTACTGCGACGACAACCACCTGACGCCGCGCCAGCGGCTGGAGCTGTTCGTGCCCGTCTGCCAGGCGATTCAGCACGCCCACCAAAAGGGGATCATCCACCGCGACATCAAGCCGTCCAATGTGATGGTCACGCTCTACGACGGCCAGCCGGTCCCCAAGGTGATCGACTTTGGCGTGGCCAAGGCGACCGAGCAAAAGCTGACCGAGCGGACGCTGTTCACGCAGTACGGCACGATGATCGGCACGCTGGAATACATGAGCCCGGAGCAGGCGGAGATGAGCGACCTGGGCATCGACACCCGCAGCGACATCTACTCGCTGGGCGTGCTCTTATACGAGCTGCTGACGGGCAGCACGCCGCTGAGCCACAAACGGATGAAGGAGGCGGCGTACGGCGAAATCCTCCGCATGATCAAGGAGGAAGAGCCTCCCAAGCCGAGTACCCGGCTTAGCGACTCGGGCGAGGCGCTGGCGTCGATCTCGGCCCAGCGCAAGACGGAGCCGGCCAAGCTGTCGAAGCTGATGCGCGGCGAGTTGGACTGGATCGTGATGAAGACCCTGGAGAAGGACCGCAACCGCCGCTACGAGACGGCCAACGGCTTCGCAGCCGACGTGCAGCGCTACCTGGCGGACGAGTCGGTGGAGGCGTGCCCGCCGTCGGCACGCTACAAGCTGGGTAAGTTCGCCCGCAAGAACCGCAAGGCCCTGGTCACGGCCGGCGCCTTCCTCGTTTTGCTTGGGGCCGCGACGGTGGTCAGCACGTGGCAGGCCTTTCGGGCCACACAGGCCGAGGCGGTGGCGAAGGCAAGCGCCGACCAGGCCCGGCTCAACGCGGAGGAGGCGGAACGCAACGCCCGGCAGGCGAGCGCTGAGGCAAACGCCAAGGTGGTGGCCCTGGCGGCGGAACAGCAGGCCCGCGCGGACGAGACGAAGGCCAGGCAGCAGGCGTTCGCCGCCCTGCGGAGCATGACCGCGGACGTGGTCGAGAGGAAGTTCGCCCAGGCGACGGTGCTGACGGAGGACGACCGGGAGTTCCTGCGCGGCGTCATCGCGCAGTACGACGCCTTCGCCGCGATCAAGGGGGACGACGCCGACAGCCGGGCGCTGCGGGCGGAGGGCCGATTCCGGGTCGGCAACATGCGTCGCACGCTGGGGGAACTCAAGGAGGCGGAGAAGGACTACGACCAGGCCCTGGGCATCTACCAGCCACTGGCGGCCGACTTCCCCTCCCGACCCGAGTTCCGCCGGGACCTGGCTTTGACCCACAACAATCTGGGCAACCTGCTCAATGCCAGGGGCCGGCCAAGAGAAGCGGAGACGGCGTACACCGACGCCCTGGCCCTCCAGAAGCAACTGGCCGCCGACTTCCCGACCCGGCCCGAGTTCCGCCAGGACCTGGCCGCGTGCTACAACAATCTGGGCATCCTGCTCTGTGACACGGATCGGCCAAAAGAAGCGGCGAAGGCCCACGCCGACGCCCTGGCCCTCCAGAAGCACCTCGCCGCCGACTTCCCCGGCAATCCCAAGTTCCGCCAGGACCTGGCCAGGAGCCACAGCAACCTGGGCAACCTGCTCAAGGTGACATACCGGTTCAAAGAAGCGGAGTCGGCCTACGCCGAGGCCCTGGCTATCGAGAAGCAACTGGCCGCCGACTTCCCCGGTCAGCCCGAGTTCCGCCGCGAACTGGCCGCGGGCTACGACAACTTGGGTGCCCTGCTCCAGCTCACGCTGCGGAAGGACCGGCTGCAGGAAGCCGAGAAGGCCCACGTCGAGGCCCTGGCCGTCTTTAAGCAACTGGCCGCCGACTTCCCCACCCGCCCTGAGTTCCGCCAAGACCTGGCTTTGAGCTACAACAACCTGGCCGCCCTGCTCGGCAAGACGGGCCGGCTCAAGGAAGCCGAGAAGGCCTACCTCGATGCCGTGGCCATCTATAAGCAACTCGTCGCCGACTTCCCCAATCAGCCGGATCTGCGGAGCAGTCTGGCCGGCTCACTGGGAAACCTGGCGATGCTCTGCAACGAGAGACGGGACTTCAAGGCGGCGAAAGCGTACCTGGAGGAAGCGCTGCCGCACTATCAATTGGCACTCCAGGCCAACCCGCGCAGCCCGACGTATCGTCAGTTCTTCCGAAATAACATGAGGGCCCTGGTAGAGGCCAACGCCGGTTTGCAGGATCAAGCCGCCGCCCTGCAAGCCGCTCGAACGCTGCGCGACGTTGGCTGGGACCCGCCCGGCGACGCCCATTACGCGGCCCACGCGCTGGCGCCCTGCATTTCCGTTGTGGAAAAAGATCAGCAACTCGATGCGGCGAAGCGCCAAGCGGCCGTGCAGTTCTATGGCGACGAGGCCATGAAGATGCTGCGCGATGCTGTCGGCAAGTGTTGGAAGGACGCCGCGCTGTTCCTGGCGAAGGATCCTGCCCTCGCTCCGCTGCGTCAGCGCGACGACTTCAAGAAGCTGCTGGCGGAGGCAGAGGCTGGCGCGAAGAAGGAAAAGAAGTAGGCAGAATTGAGAGATTAGAGGTCAAAGATTGAGAGTCCTTGCAATGATTTTTTTGAGCCTGATCTTTGATGGCTGAAAAAAGCGGCCGGTGAGTTCACGCCGCCAAGCAATGCACTCACCGGCCCAGCACCATCCCGGCGCTCGGTCTGCGCGCCGGAAACGATGGTGTTTTAATTGTATCGCAGACCTGCTTTCGTAAGGAGAAATCTCATGGTGTTCACTTCCTACCGACGATCGGCCATCTTCCTGGGCGCGGCCCTGGTCCTGACCGTCTGGATCGGCTCCGTCCGTGCCGACAAGCCGACGCGGATCCCCGCCTTCTACGACGGCCGGCTCGTGTCCCTCGCCATCGTCAACGACAACGTCGTGGGGGTCGAACGGGAGGCGATCGAGGGTATCGCCGAACCGCTCTACGCCATTGCCGGACAACCCCACGTCATCTCGACCATGCCGGGGCAACCCGGGTACAACCCCTACTGGGATATCTACGTGGTCGTCGTCCTGGATGGCCGCAACGTGTCCACCGATCCTTTCCTGTCCGAGGAGGAGATCCTGGATGCGGAGGACGCGGGCGAGATCAAAATAATCCGCCTGGACCTCATCCTGCTCTGCCAGGTGATCTCCAAGTAGTCGTTGCCATCTCGAAGGGGTCATGGTCGGCCGCCCGGGCCCCGGGCGGCCGGCAAAGCTCCCCCCCCAGGATTGGATGGAGGACCAACTCCTCCGCCAAGAGGGGGGGGAGTTGCTGGAAATACAGCGGAGTCCGTGAAAGGCCGCCTTGGTGCGGAAAAATCGGTGGGCCGGGGAGGTCCCGGCCCACCACCATCCCGGCGTACGGTCTG
>JBPCKT010000022.1:0-5348 GCA_051004015.1 Pirellulaceae bacterium
TGTTGTGTTCGGACAACCCTCCGGAAAAAGGGGTTCCCCCCCTTCCGCCCCGACCTCCCCCTGTCCTTTCCACTCCCCCGTGCCGCTCCTCCAAGCAGTGACAAACCATCCGGCAAGGCCAAGCTCAACGCCTATCTCAACGACTACGCCTTCCTCGCCGACGGCCTCCTCCGGCTCCACCAGGCGACCGGTGACAAGAAGTGGCTCACCGCGGCGGATGAAATCACCGCCAAGCAATTGGAGCTCTTCCGCGACGAGAAAACAGGTGGCTTCTACTTCACCTCCAGCGACCACGAAGCCCTCTTCGCTCGCGGCAAAGACCCCGTCGACGGCGCCATCCCCTCCGGCAACTCCGTCGCCGCCTGCAATCTACTCATCCTTTCCAAAAACCTGAAAAAGCCGGACCTCGTCCCCATCGCCCAAAAAACCATCGGCTCCTCCGCCGGCCTGCTGGAGCAATCCCCCACCTCCGCCCCCCGCATGGCCGTGGCGATCCCGCTGCTGCTGGAGCAGGCGAAACCGGAGGAAAATAAACCGGAGCCGAACGAAAGGGAAAAGAAGTAAAGCGAAAGGCATGTGACAGAAAAATGGGAGACAGAAAAATGAAGAGCGGAAGGGGGGCGCGTTGCAGTGACATTCCCCGCTCTCTGCTGCATTTATTTTTCTGTCCCCCATTTTTCTGTCACACGAATTCCCGATGAAAGCCCTACGTCATCACCTCCATCACCGGCCTCCCCGCAATAGCCAACGGCCGGTCGTTGCGGTCGCGGATTTCCGATTCGGGGTTGATGCCGAGTAGGTGGTAGATGGTGGCGGCCAGGTCTTCGGGGCGGACGGGGTGCTCGTCGGGGAACATGGCATTGGCGTCGCTCTTGCCGTGGATGAAGCCCCGCTTCACGCCGGCCCCGGCCAGCAGCACGCTGTAGCACTGTGGCCAGTGGTCGCGGCTGGAGTTCTTGTTGATTTTGGGGGTGCGGCCGAACTCTCCCATCCAGACGACGAGGGTCTCGGCAAGCAGGCCGCGCTCCTCCAGGTCGTCGAGCAGCGTGGGGAGCGTCTGCTCGGTGATGGGGAAGTGGTACTTCTCCACGATGGGGAACATCCGCGTGTCGTCGAAGCCGTGCGTGTCCCAGCCGCCGCTGGTGGTGCTTTTGCCGCCGATGTTGTCGGAGAAATAGACGGTGACGAACTTCACGCCGCTTTCGACCAGGCGACGGGCCAGCAGGCAACCCTGGCCGTAGGTGGTGCGGCCATAGCGGTCCCGCACTTCCGGCTTCTCGGCGGAGAGGTCGAACGCCTGCCGTACCTTGTCGCTGGTCAGCATCCCGATGGCCCGGTCGTAATACTCGTCAAAGCCCCGGGCCTCGCGGGAGAACTCCAGCAGTTTGGCCTGGCGGTCGATGAGCTTCTGCATCTCTCGCCGGCGTTGCAGACGGTCGATGGGCAGGCTGGCCGGCAGGCTCAGCTCCGGCAAGCGAAAATTCGGGCTGTTCGGATCTTCCGTAAAGAACAGCGGGTCGTGCGCCTTGCCGAGAAAGCTGGCGTGCTGTCCGGGCGTGATGCTGCCGTCGCGGATGGTGTGCGGGTAAGAGACAAACGTCGGCATGCCGCTGGCGCTGGGGGCCAGTTTATCGACCACGCTGCCGTACGCGGGGAACAGGTCGAGCGAGTCGCGAAGCCGCTGGTCGTCGCTGGGCGGGGCTTGCCCGGAGAGGGCGTAGTAGCCGGCCGAGTTGTGGTTCTTCATCGTGTGGGTCAGCGTGCGGATGATGGACACCTTGTCCATCCGCCTGGCGGTCTGCGGCAGTTGTTCGCACATTTCCAGCCCGGGGCAACTGGACGAGATGGACTTCAGCGGCCCGCGAATATCGTCCGGAGCATTCGGCTTCCGGTCGAACATGTCGATGTGGCTCGGCCCGCCCCACTGGAACAGGAAGATGACCGACTTGGCCCGCGGCTTGATGGCGGTGCTCGAGCGGGCCGCGTCTTCCGCCCGCAGCAGCTTCGGCAGCGTCAGCCCGAGCATCCCTGCCCCGCCCAATTGCAACAGCTTGCGGCGAGGGAGCAGAAGCTGGGATGGGCTTGTGATCATGCTTTCGATTTTAGCAAGAACGATTGCGCCATGCCTCTCTGCTCGCACGGAGAACTTGGTACGGGGAACTCGGCACGGGTATCGGGTACTGAGTACTGAGTACCTCGGCTCCGTTGGGTTATCATAATCCTGAACGAAATTCGTCATTCGGAATTCGCCATGTGTCATTCCTACCAGACAAGAACCATGTCCACCCCACAACCATCCGTGTTCAGCCGTGTTCCATCCGTGGCCACAATTCTCTGCCTTTACCTAGCCGTGGCGCCGCTGATTCGCGCCGACAAAAGGCCCTTCCCCAAACCCGCCAACAGCCAGGAAGAATCCATCAAGCCCCTTACCCCAGAAGAAGCCCTCAAAGCCCTACAGCTTCCCCCTGGTTTCAAGGCCACTCTCTTCGCCGCGGAGCCCGCGGTGCAACAGCCGATTTCGATGGCGTGGGATGAGCGGGGCCGATTGTGGGTGGCGGAATGCTATACCTATGCGGAACTGTCGAAGGGTTTTGACAAGGAGCAGAAGGACCGGATCATCATCCTGGAAGACACCGACGGGGACGGCAAGCATGACAAGCGGACCGTCTTTTGGGACCAGGGGGACAAGCTGACGAGCATCGAGATCGGCTTTGGCGGCGTGTGGGCTCTCTGTGCCCCGAACCTGCTCTTCATTCCAGACAAGAACCGGGACGACGTTCCCGACGGCCCGCCGGTCGTCAAGCTCGACGGCTGGGACGCGAACTCGGTGCGGCACAACATCGTCAACGGCCTCAAATGGGGGCCGGACGGCTGGCTCTATGGGCGGCACGGCATTCTGGCCACGTCGTCGGTCGGCAAGCCGGGGGCCACGGAATCGCAGCGGATGAAAATCAGCTGCGGCATGTGGCGGTATCATCCCACCCGCGAAACCGTTGAGGCCATCTGCCACGGCACCACCAACCCCTGGGGGCACGACTGGGACGAGCACGGCGAGCTATTCATGATCAACACGGTCATCGGCCATCTCTGGCACGTCGTCCCCGGCTCCCACTTCCGCCGGATGTACGGGGCGGACATGAACCCGCACACCTACGAGCTGATGGAGCAGACCGCCGACCACTTCCACTGGGACCAGGGGGAAGTCTGGAGCGACATCCGCAAAATCGGCGTCAGCCCCACCACCGACAAAGCCGGCGGCGGCCACGCCCACAGCGGGATGATGATCTACCTCGGCGACAACTGGCCCGCCGAATACCGCAACAACGTCTTCACCATCAACCTCCACGGCAAGCGGATCAACCGGGACAAGCTGGAACGCAAGGGGGACGGCTACGTTGGCAAACATGCACCCGATATTGCCAAGACGACCGATCCCTATTTCCGCGCCGTGGAACTTGGCTATGGGCCGGATGGAGGCGTTTATGTGCTGGACTGGTCGGACATCGGTGAGTGCCATGAAAACGACGGCGTTCATCGCACCAGCGGCAGGATTTTTAAGATCACCTACGGCGACCCCAAAAAGCCCGGTCAATTCGACTTGCAAAAATCAACGGACAAGGAGCTAGTTGAACTTCAAAATCACAAGAATGCATGGTTTGTCCGCATATCCCGACGACTCATTCAAGAGCGAACCAGTGCGGGCAAATTTGACAAAGGAGCCTTTTCGCCGGTTCGCGGACCAGTTGATGCTTCAGGATTCGTTGAGATAGTCCAGATTCGATCGACTCCCTCCGACCGTGAGGACTTAAAAGTGGCAAGCATTAGGCGGATGATGGAGGCGGACGAAATGACGAATCCAGAGGTCGAATCAATCGCCGCCCAAATCGACATGGAAAAGTCAGGTCGTGTGCTGATGTACTATGCCTCCCTCATGCAGTATTTGCCGATGGCTCAGCGACGAATCCTGGCGGATCGTCTTGTGGCGACAAACGTGTTTGTCAGTGAGCCGAAGCTGCCGCTGATGATTTGGTATGGGATCGAGCCAGTAATTGGTGCCGATGTTCGTAAGGGCGTCCAATACACCAAGGCCGCCTACTACCCGGAAGTTCGCCGCCTGTCGGCTCGGCGAGTAACCGAAGAAATCGAACGGAATGGGGACGCTGTAAACGAAGTCGTGAAATCGCTGCTCCAGCACAAGGAAGAGCAATTCCGCCTCGACGTCCTCGAAGGCATGTCCCAAGCCCTTCGCGGCTGGCGGAAAGCGCCCGCGCCGAAGAATTGGACGGAAGTGTCGGCTGTGTTGGCCAAAAGCGACAGCGCCAAAGTGAAAGAAGCCGCTCAGAAGCTCGGCGTGGTCTTTGGCGAAGGGCGAGCGATTGAGGAAGTGAAGCAGTTGGTCACCAATGAAGGGGCGGATGCTGCCAGCCGGACGAGCGCGCTGCAAACCCTCATTCAAGACCGGGGGGACGACCTGCTGCCGCTGCTCAAGAAGCTGGCTGGCGACCGGCTGCTCGCTCCCACCGCCATTGGCGGCCTGGCGAGCTATACCGATGCCGAAGTTCCCGCGCTAATCCTCAATACCTACGACCGCCTTACCCCCGAAGGGAAATCAGCCGCCATCGGCACCCTCTCCAGCCGGCCGGAATATGCCGTGGAATTGCTGAAGGCCATTGAAGCCGGCAAGCTCAAACGGCAAGAGGTCACCGCTTTCCACGCCCGCCAGATCCGCAGCTTCGAGAACGAAAAACTCAGCGAGCAGCTCGCCAAGGTCTGGGGAGAGGTGCGCGTTAGCGGCGCGGAGAAGAAGGAATTGATGGAGCAGCTCAAAGTGGCCAATAACAAGGAGACTTTGGCGAAGTCCAATCTTTCCGCCGGCAGACAACTCTTCACCAAGACCTGCGCCAACTGCCACGTCCTCTACGGCCAAGGGAAGACCGGAGCCGGACCGGACCTGACTGGATCTAACCGCCGCAACCTGGACTACCTGCTGGAAAACATCGTTGATCCCAGCGCCTCCGTCGCCGCCGACTTCCGGGCCACGCTCTACCGCCTCGCCGACGGCCGCTCCCTCACCGGCGTCATCGTCGAGCAGACGGAGAAGACCATTACCCTGCAAACCGCCACCGACCGCACCACTATCGCGCGGGACGAGGTCGAAGAATCCAAACCGACCGGCCAATCCCTCATGCCCGATGGCTTGCTGCAACCTTTCACCCCCGACCAAATCCGCGACCTGCTGGCGTACCTGATGACGAGCGAACAAGTGCCGTAGGCGAGCGGCCAGCGTAAGCTGGCCGGTGACTCGGAACCACCTAAAGAATCACAATTCATGAGTGCCACCTCACCGG
>JBPCKT010000023.1:0-10444 GCA_051004015.1 Pirellulaceae bacterium
ATGCAATCGACAAATGCTGTCGGACAAAACGCGGCAGTTTTGCAAAGCCAAATCCCTGACAGCGTGCTATCGCAGCACTGCTTCAGGACTGCGCCTAAAGGAGTTGCGCTTAACTTGATGCCATTCAACACAGACCCCTGTTTTGCATGCCGTGGGGGGTGATGAAATGGGGGGGTGCGGATTCAACAGGCAGGGTTTAGTTTTCAGTGTTCGGTTTTCAGTTTTCAGAGTTGGGGCCGCCTGAAGGCGGGACTCCGGCGCGGGCTCTTTGGCAATTTGGTCGTAAGGGAAGAAAATGTGCCGCTAAGAGGCTGGGCTATTGTGTAAGTGTGTTTGAAAAACAGCTTATAAAATCGCTGATACATCCCCCGGAATGGGGTGGGTTTTGGGTGAATCAAAAAGTCGCTTGATTCAGGCCTGGCTCTGGGAGTGAATCAACCCAAGTGCGGCCTGGAAAAGAGCTTGTGGCCGGGTGGCTGATTCACGAAGGGCCGAAATCAAGAGGGTGAATCAGTGAATCAACGCGACTTATCAGCCGGTTATCACGCGGAGAGGAGGGAGGAGGCGAGGCGGAGGTGTTAAGGGTAAACGGGCTCAGTTTTCAGTTTTCAGTGTTCAGCCGGAGTCCTGTGGCCAATCACCCGAACCGCCCTGTCACGTAGGCTTCCGTTTCGCTCAGCTTGGGGCGGGTGAACAGGTCGGCGGTGGGGCCGAACTCGATGAGGCGGCCGAGGTACATGAAGGCGGTGTAGTCGCTGACGCGGGAGGCCTGCTGCATGTTGTGGGTAACGATGACGATGGAGTAGTCGCCGCGCAGCTCGCGGACCAGGTCTTCCACCTTGTTGGTGGCGATGGGGTCGAGGGCCGAGCAAGGTTCGTCGAGCAGCAGGATTTCCGGCTCGGCGGCGATGGCCCGCGCGATGCAGAGCCGCTGTTGTTGCCCGCCGGAGAGGGAGAGGGCGCTTTCCCGCAGCCGCGTGTGAACCTCGTCCCACAGGGCTGCTCCTTTCAGCGACTGTTCGGCAACGGCTTGAATGATGCCGCGATTTCGCTCGCCGTCGATCTTCAGCGGATAGACGACGTTATCGAAGATGCTCATCGGGAAGGGGTTGGGCTTTTGAAAGACCATCCCCATCCGCTTGCGGAGCTCGATCACGTCGACGCCGGGTGCATAAATCGAATCCCCCGATAGCCGCATGTCCCCTTTGATTTTGACGGTGTCAATCAGGTCGTTCATCCGGTTGATGCAGCGGAGCAGCGTCGACTTGCCGCAGCCGCTGGGGCCGATGATGGCCGTTACCTTGTTGCGGGGGAACCGCATGTTGATATCGAACAGGGCCTGCTTGGAGCCATACCAGAGGTTGAAATCTTGCACCTCGACAATCGGGTCTTCCGCCAGCACCGCCTTGTGAATCACGGAATCAAACGTCGCCCCCTTCGCAATCGCCTCCAGCCGATTGCCGGCGGATTTTTCGCCAGGTTTCTCGGTGGGGCGAGGAGCGGGTTTGGCGGGCGTCGGTGCGGAGGGGCTGTCGCTCATCGCGGGAACAGGGGGTGCGGCGAATTCAACGGGCGGCTGCATGGTAGTCCAAGAATTGCGGCGGGGGGAGCCAGGGAGTTTGGCGTGGCCACCTTCGCTGATTTGGGCGAAAAATGCTGGACGGCGGCCTACTTTTGGAAAACCTAGTACTTACCTGCTATTTTCACCCAGAGAGCAGGGTTATATTAATTTCGCGGGAATTTGCGGTGGCAACTTGATGATGGACCATTGCGGACGTCGCCCGCGCCTACAATTAACGACCATGAAAACAACCACCCGCCGGACATTCCTGCAAGCCTCCGCTGCTGCTTCCGCTGCTGCTCTCGCGACGCTGCCGCTTCCCCGCCTGTTCGCGGACGATAAGCCGGCGAAGACGGCCGAGCCGCTGTTCAAGATTTCGCTCGCGGAGTGGTCGCTTCATAAGACCCTCTTCGCCAAGAAGCTCGATAACCTCGACTTCGCCAAGGCCGCGAAAGTGGACTACGGTATCGACGCCATCGAGTTCGTCAATCAGTTCTTCAAGGACAAGGCCAAGGATGAGAAGTATCTGGCCGAGCTCAAGAAGCGGGCCGACGACCTGGGCGTGAAGATGCTGCTCATCATGATTGATGGCGAAGGCGCACTCGGCGACAAGGACGACGCCAAGCGGACCAAGGCCGTGGAGAATCACTACCAGTGGGTTGACGCCGCCAAATTCCTCGGCTGCCATTCCATTCGCGTCAACGCCCAGTCCACAAATGACTTCGAGGAAGCCAAGAAGCTGGCTGCGGATGGCTTGCGGCGGCTCTCCGAATTTGCGGCGAAACAAGACCTCAACGTGATTGTGGAAAACCACGGCGGCTTATCGTCCAACGGCAAATGGCTGTCGGAAACCATCAAGTCCGTCGGCCTGAAGAACTGCGGCACGCTCCCCGACTTTGGCAACTTCTCCGACTACGACCGCTATCTGGGCGTGGCCGAGACAATGCCCTTCGCCAAAGCCGTCAGCGCCAAGAGCCACGACTTCGACGCCGAGGGGAATGAGACGCACACGGACTACTTGAAGATGATGAAGATCGTGCTCGATGCCGGCTATCATGGCTATTGCGGCATTGAATACGAAGGGGGCAAGCTCAGCGAGCCCGAGGGAATCAGAGCCACCAAGAAACTGTTGGAGCGGGTCCGCGAGAAGCTGGCCGCGAAATAGGAAAAGGCATTTGCCACGGATGGAACACGGATTAAACACGGAAATCGATCTCAATTGACTTTGGTATTTTCCGTGTTCAATCCGTGTTCAATCCGTGTTTAATCCGTGTTTAATCCGTGTTTAATCCGTGGCTCCTAATCGGCTCCATCGAATAACACTGCAAGACCAAGGGCCCAGCTATGGACTACCAAGACATACTTCTCCGCTACCTGGGCCGGCTCGTCACCATCACCACCTTTGGCTACATCAAGATCTGGGGGGAGGTGGCCGAGGTGAACGGCGACCACGTGCGGCTGATTAACACGCTGGTCACGACCGAGCACGATGACCAGGGCTGGTACAGCCAGATTCAGCACGCCGACCTTGACAGCAATTGCGGCCCGCGAAACGCGGAGACTATCATCCAGTTCCATCAAATTGTCGCCATCAGTTGCCAGGACACCATTCATCCCGATGCCGCGCCGTACGGCCGGAATGCGGACCAGGGGAGCGCGGTCGCTGATGAAAAGGAAGAGCCCCGGCTCGTTTCCTCTGGTCAGCCGCATCCGGAAACCCTCGTCGCCGAGACGCCGGAAGATGTCCTCGAACGGAGCCTCCACCTGGACCGGCTGCGGCTCGAGATCGGCATGGGACTGGTGAAGCTGGCAACGGCGGAGCAAGGGGATCTGCTGCGGCGCATTCCGCTGGTGCGCAGCCAGGTAGCCGGCGAGCTGGGGATCGCCGTCCCGCGTGTGCGCGTGCAAGACAATCCGCGCCTCGCCATGAGCGCCTACCGCATTCTCCTGGAAGACGCCCCGATTGCCGCCTGGGAGCTGACGTGCGACCGGCTGCTCGCCATCGACAGCGGCCAGGTCACCAAAACCGTTCCCGGCACGGCAGCGAAAGAACCGGTCTATGGCCTGCCTGCTTTGTGGATCATGCCCGGCCAGCGCGAGCAGGCCGAGATGCACGGTTACCTGGTATGTGAACCAGGGGCGGCGCTCGCGGTTCACTTGCAGCACGTGCTCAAGGAATATGCCGCGGAGATGTTCTCGGTCGATGACCTGCGGCAACTGCTGACGCGGCTGGAAAAGATTGCCCCGGCGGCGGCCAGCGAAGCGACGCTCCGCGTTCCCGTGCCGGAGCTGCACGTCGTGTTGCGGCGGCTGCTGATGGAAGAGGTTTCGATCAAGAATCTGCCGCGGATTCTCGAGGCCATCGCCCTGCGGGCCTGCTCGCCGCATGAGTCGGAAGATCTGGTCATCGCCGCCCGCCTCGCCATCAGCCGGGCCATGTGCCACGAGCTTTGCGGCGAAGATGGCCGACTCTATGTGGTGATGCTCGACCGATCGGCGACGAACTATGTTCAGACACAACTCGCCGAGGGCGACACGGCGAAGACCGACTGGGTGCATCACCTGGTCACTTCCCTTTCCCGCTTCTTCCGCGACGCCCCGGAGCGCCGCCGCGACCTGGCCTTGCTCGTGGAAGCCGACCTGCGGCTGCCGCTTTGGAAGCTGGTTCGCCCCCGGCTCGGCCGGCAGGTGGTTCTTTCCCGCGATGAAGTCCCTTCGGAAGTGCCGCTGGAAGTGGTCCGCATCCTCGACCTGGAGGACCTGGGGGTACAACAGGGCTCACTCGTCGATACCACGGGCGAAACCCTCGTTCCCGCCCGCGCCTTCGCCAGGCCGCGTCCTCACGGCGAATTACCCCCCGGCGATCTCCCCCGCCAGCCGCGGTAAACAGCTTCCATGTTCCACCCCCAAGGTCCGACCTTCTGGGAGCTGGCTCGCCAGGCGCTCTCCTCCACGGAGCGAGGCTACGATCTGCTGGCCCCCAAGTTTGACCTCACGCCGTTTCGCACGCCGGATGAAATCCTGGATGGCATGGCGAAGGTACTCGGCCCGCCGAAGTCGATTGACGACGCTCTCGACATTGCCTGCGGCACCGGAGCCGCCATCCGCATCCTCCGCCCCCTCTGCCGCCGGCGAGTAGTGGGCATCGACTTCAGTCAGGGGATGCTCGATCAGGCGCGCAAGAATCTCTCGCCTGAAAAGGAGGGCAATTGTCCCGTGGAGCTCGTCCGCGGCGAGATCATGCAACTGCCGTTTGATAACGACTTCGATCTCGCCGTCACGGTCGGCTCACTGGGGCATGTTCCCCGCGGACAGGAGTCGGAGTTCGTCGGTCAGGTCGCCAAGGCCCTTCGCCCCGGCGGCCGCTTCGCGCTGGTCACGGCCGACATGCCGCCGCTCACGTCGCCCGCTTACTGGGCCGCCCGTACTTTCAACGGCGCTATGCATCTGCGGAACCTGCTTTATCGCCCGCCGTTCATCATGTTCTATCTCACGTTTTTGCTGTCGGAAACCAAACGGCTGTTGGCCGAGCATGGTTTCGAAATTGAGGTTCATGAAGAGCTGTTTACGCGGCCGTATCGAGTGCTCAAGCTGGTCGTGGGAACGAAGCGATCTTGATTAACGTATCCGCAGTCCCTTCGGCAGCGACTCGCCAAAGACGCGAGACTGTTCCTGCTCATCAAGTTGGCCGCCGGAGCGGACGAGCTCCATGGCATGCGGCGGAGCAGTGGCCCGGTCCAGCCACGCCAGAACTCTGTCCCGCAGAGACTCCGGCAGATCCCGGTAGCGGTCGTGTGTTCGGCGGGCGATTTGAACAAGGGCGAATAGGGTTGTCGCGTCACTTTCGCAGGCATCCAGAATCCTTTCCGCCCATAGACCCGCTTCGCGCGGCGCAACGATCGTGTTGAGCGGACCATAGACGGGGACTCTCGCGCCGATGCGGCCAAGTCCCCAGGCCAGCGCGGGCCGCAGTTGTTCCAGCTTGCGTTTGGGAAGCAAGTCGATGAGCAGGTTGCCCAACTCAATCTTGGTTTCGCCGGAAAGAAGTTCCAGCGAGCCCAGCAAGCGCAAGACTTCCAGGCCTTCGTGCGGGCTGAAGGTCGGGTCGCTCCCTTTGCCGGTCATTTGCTTCTTATGAAGAGTCCGCACCGCGGAAAGGAGAGGTTCGGCGATGGCCCGCTGCTGGCCGGAGGAGCAGCCGCCGGCGATGCGCCGCCAGAGGATCAGCGATTCCGTGCGGCTGGTGGGCGCTGCGTGGGCCAGCTTGCCTTGGACCGTCCGCCAGGTTTCGGCCACGCGCCAGTCATCCACGGCCAAGCCGTAACCTGGTCGAAGGGCATACCCCAGCAGGTTCAGCCAGCGGGCCTCATGAATCGAACTCTTGCGGCGGCCCGGCTCGAGTTCGAGGAGCGACTCCCAAATCCGCCGCAGTAGCGACGTGGGCCAGTCGTTCCGCTCCATGCCGATGGCTATCGTCAGCCTGTTGATGAGCGCCTCGGGCGATTGGGTCGGGTCCTTTCCGAATGTCGCTTCCAGTACACTCTGGCAGGCTTGCCATGCGGACTCGTCGATAAATCCTTCCGCCTCCGCGGCGGACTCATGAGCTTCAACATCCGTCTGCGTCGTGCTGCGGACATCGAACTGCAGCCGCCAGGTGCGGGGGACAAAGGGGTCGGGAGGGGTTTTCGCGGCTTTGGATTCGCCCATGACCCCCAACTCATGACGGCGAAAACTCTTCCCGACCCCCTCCACTTCGCTGCACCACAGATCCAGCGTCCCAATCTCCGTCAACCGAGCATGCAGTTCCACGGGCACGGTCCCCAGCTCGCTCCTGCGGCGCGTCTTGAGCGCGGTGCGAATGGGTGGCAGAGCGGTCATCTGTTCGGAATCGATGGAAAACAGCTCCCCGGGCCGGTCCGCCAGGCGCGTGCTGGAGACGTACAGTGGAAACTCAGCCGGCTCGGAGACGAGCAGGTCGAAATGCCGGTTGGGGAGCGTAATGTCTTGCCCGGGCTCGGCATTGCCGGGAACAAGACAAATTGCTTGTGATGTTCCACTGGCATCGGTCGCATCGAGTCCCAGGTAATAGGTGCGGGCCAGTCCAGCCGCGATCCTCACTCCTTCGCCTCGGCGGACCATGCCGTAATAGGCCGCTCCGCGCGCGACCGCCAGATCAAGGCGGTCGTTGACGAGGACGAGAGGTTGCCAGGGTTTGTCCGGCGTTGCAAACCACTCGTTCAGGCTATCGATGAGCCGTTCCTTGAGCAGACGTGATTCAAAGACGCCGCCATTGAAGAGCAGGACATCGGGCCGTGCGGGATCATGTGCTGATTTGGCTTCCTCTTCTTCCATCGCCACATGCCGATGTGCAGACAGAAAGGCGGCCAGAAACTTGGTGATTGCCGGGTCGCTGGCATACGGCAGCCCGAACTCTTGAAAGCCGCTGCGGCGAGGTGCGGGCTTGTCGTCCAGCGCCACCCATGGCATGAATCCATCCACGAGCACGCCGCGAACTTCCTCGCGGGTCAGCGGCACACTCAAGCTGCTTCCGATGAGCTTCGAGCCCGAGCCGGGAAGCGTGATGGTGGCTTGCTCTCGGCCATTGTCGCCGAGCAGCTCTTCCTTTGTCTGCCGGCTGGCGCGGACGAGCAGATCCCATTGGCGGGGCTCGAGCTTGCCGCCGCTGGTCAACTTCTGTTCGACGTGTTGGGCCAGGGCCAGGTCAAAGTTGTCTCCCCCCAGAATCAAATGGTCGCCAACGGCGACTCGGTGAAACTGAACCTTCCCCCCCTCGCCGCGTCGGACGCGAATCAGTGTGAAGTCGGTGGTGCCACCGCCGATGTCGCAGACGAGGATTTTCTGCCCGGGCGATACGAGCTGTTCCCAATTCTCCGCATGTTTGTAAATCCACGCGTAAAACGCCGCCTGCGGCTCTTCGATCAAAACCACGCGCGGCAGGCCAGCCTTCGCGGCAGCTTCCACGGTGAGCTCCCGCGCTACTTCGTCGAACGAAGCCGGCAGAGTGAGGACGATGTCCTGACTTTCGAGCGGCTCTTTGGGATGCTGAAAGTCCCAGGCATCACGGATGTGCCCTAAATAACGCGAGCTGGCTTCCACCGGCGAGAGCTTTTCCACATCGGCAGCGGCGTGCCAGGGAAGGATATCACTGGTGCGGTTCACGCCGCTATGGCAGAGCCAGGACTTGGCCGACGAGACCATCCGCCCCGATACCTGTCCCCCAAAATCCCGCGCATAAAAACCGACCGTATACGTGGGGTAGGCTTCCAGCCTGCCCCTTTCGCGTGTTGCCGCAGTGCTCCTCCACGGCATTTTCGTACCTCCAGCCGCGATTTCTTCCGCCGCCGGCTGGTAGTGAAACGACGGCAGGGTATCGCGGCTCTCCACCTGGCCCGGAGCAACCAGTTGCGGAAGGGAAAGCACCCGCACCCGCCACGGTTTCTCCGAGGTATCGACGTAGCAGACCGCGCTGTTCGTCGTCCCCAGGTCAATGCCGACGACGTAGCGGCTGGGGAGTTCGTCGAGGAGGGGATCGGTGGCCACGGCGAGCGCTATTCTTCCTTCCGCACACTAAACTCGAGCTTCCACCGCTGATCACTCTTCGTGCCGCAGCACCACAGCTCAAAGACGCCCAGCTCGGTAATGCGGGACTGAAAGCGGACCGGCACAGAGTCGCTGTCCAGAGTTTCGTCGGCCGGCAACGTGGCCTCGAGCGAATCGGTCTCCCCCAATTCTTCCTCCGTCCAGGATCCCAGCAAATCGCCCGGTTGGTCCTGTTTGCGCGTGGCGGAGCTAAAGAAACGGAAAGTCGCCGGCTCCCCTACGACCAGGCCGAACTCGCCGGAAGGGACATCGATGCTGGTTCCTTCTTCCATCCCGTGAGGTACGACGCACAGCGCCCGTAGCGGCCGAGGAGCGCCGGGGATGGCGAGGCCGGACGTCTCAATGCCGACGTAGTAGGACCGCGGCGCGCCGCCTCGAATCCGCACGCCACCATGCTCCTTCGCCCAGCCGTAGTAGGCTGCTCCACGTGCTACGGCGTGATTAAGATCATGCTCCCCCTGCAGGATTTTCGGCGGAGCATCCGGCGACCAGGACGACAGCACATCCATCAGCCGCTGGCGAAAGGGCTCGGCTTTGAAAACGCCGCCGTTAAAGAGGACGTCGGTCGGTTGGACCGCGCGGCCTTCGCCATGCGCGGAGAGAAATGCCGCTAGGTGCCGCGTGATCCCGGTATCGGACTCAAACGGCAGCCCAATTTCCTGAAAGCCGGACTGCCGGCTGCGGGCGGGGCGATCGGTCACGGCGGCAGTGGGGAAGAAGCCTTCTAGGAGCAGTTCCGAGGCGTGCTTCCGGTCAACGTCGATGGTCACGGTCCCGCCGATGAGTTTGCTTCCCCGGCCGAGGACGCTGAGAGGATGCTTTTTCGGGCCACCCTCGGCCAACAGCGCTTCCTTCGCCGTACGGCAGGAGTGCCAAAGCGAAACCGACTGCCAGGGATCGAGCTTGACCCCCTTTTCGCTGAATTTGCCCGCCATGAAATGGGCGAGCGCGAGGTCCATGTTGTCTCCGCCCACCAGCAGATGATCGCCCACCGCAATCCGCCGCAGCATCAGCTCGCCGTTCTCTTCCGCCACGCCCACCAGCGTTAAGTCCGTCGTTCCCCCTCCGACATCGCAAACCAGCAGCGTATCGCCCACTTTCAGGGCCTTCCGCCATTTGTCCCCCATCACCGTCAGCCACGAATAGACAGCCGCCTGCGGCTCTTCGAGAAGGACCAGATCCGCCGGCAGACCTGATGCCAGGGCCGCTTCGCGAGTCAGCTCGCGGGCGGCAGCGTCGAAGGAAGCGGGGACGGTGAGGACGACGTGTTGCTCGGCGAAAGGAGCTTGGGGATGAGCATGCTCCCAGGCGGCAATCAGGTGTTCGAGATACCGCCGCGATGCAGTGACCGGAGAAATCTTGGGGACATCCGCCGGCGCTCCCCAGGGAAGAATCGGCTGATGGCGATCGACGCGGCTGTGGCAGAGCCAGCTTTTGGCGGCGCTCACGCTTCGCTGCGGCGCTTCGGCACTCATTCGGCGGGCAATCTCGCCGACCGCAATGGAGTTACCGTTGCGCCACGGCAGGTCATACGCTCCGCTTTTGCCTTCCTGTTCCGGCGGCAGATAAATGAATGACGGAAGGCTTGTTCGCCCCTCCACCACGCCCGGTGCAACCAGTTGTGGAATCGGCAGAATCTGGACTTCCGGTTTGTCGGCAGCGAGCGGCGCGTACGCCAGGACACTGTTAGTGGTGCCGAGGTCGATGCCGATGACGAAGGAGGGCATGGAGTCAGGAGTCAGGAGACAGGGGTCAGGAAGAAATTTCTACTTCAGCAGGCGCGATGATGCTGGCGGAGGCTTTGTTACCGGTCCAAGTGGGGAGGTTGACGGTGGTTGCTTCCCAGCCCGCGTGGGCAAGTTTGCCCTTGTAGGGTGCATTGCCGCTGACATTGCCCGAGAGCTTGTAACGGCCAGGGTCATAGCCGGTCGGAACCTGGACCTGGTCTCCTTCGTTCTCGTGAAGCACGGGCTTGAGGGCGAAGAATCTTGACAGGACCGCTGCGCTGTCTCCCAAAACTCCCCGGGCCGCTGCCCCAATCTGCTCATCGGTGAACTGCGTGAGGGGCTGCTGAACGAGGTCGACCAGGCGAGCTTCTCGTTGCAGCGCGGCGAGCAGTGTAATGGCGTCATTCCTGAATGGCATCAAGTTAAGCGCAACTCCTTTAGGCGCAGTCCTGAAGCAGTGCTGCGATAGCACGCTGTCAGGGATTTGGCTTTGCAAAACTGCCGCGTTTTGTCCGACAGCATTTGTCGATTGCAT
>JBPCKT010000024.1:0-32607 GCA_051004015.1 Pirellulaceae bacterium
TGCGTAAGCTGGCCGGTGAGTCTGCAAGCCGGAGTGGCCTTTTCGTCGGGTCGGCGTGACCGGCCAGCTTACGCTGGCCGCTCGCCTACGTCGCTGCCGGTGAATGCAGCCCGCACTCGGTCTTGGCGAAGCCGCTCCAGCGCCCGGCCCGCTCGTCTTCTCCGGCGGTCACCGCCCGCGTGCAAGGAAAACAGCCGATGCTGGTGAAGCCTTGGTCATGCAGAGGGTTGTACGGCACGTTATGTTCGGTGATGAATTTCCAGACCATTGGCTTGGTCCAGTTGGCGAGCGGGCTGACCTTCACCAGGCCGAATTTCTTGTCCCAGCCGACGATGGGGGCCGTGGCCCGATCCGAGCTTTGGTCGCGGCGGATGGCGCTGGCCCAGGCGTGATATCCCATGACCGCTTTCTCCAGCACCTGCACTTTGCGGTGAAAGCAGCACTGGTCGGGATTACTGCGATAAACCGGCCCGCCGTGCAGCTTTTCGTACTCTTCCACGGTAGTGTCCGCCCGTTTCAGCTCTACGGTCATTCCATACCGGCGAATCACTTGCTCCCGCAGTTCCAGCGTTTCCTGGAACTGATAGCCGGTGTCGAGATTGAAGACGGGCGTGGCCCGGTCAATTTCGCTCAGCATGTGCAAAATCACCATCCCCTCCGGACCGAAGGCGGTGCCCATGGTGAACTTGGGGGCGAAACGGCTGAGGCTCCAGCGGAGAATCTCTTGAGGAGTGGCCCCCTCCAACTCGGCGTTCTTTTGCTCAATCTCCGCCGCAAGCTCCGGCGTCAGTTGCAGCTTGCCGTCGGGCGTTTCCAGAGGCGGCATGGGGCACTCATCAGGGCGGACGACTCGCAGTAAAGGGACTTTCCGTGAGGAAGTGGGAAATGGCTGCACCCGTGCAGCTTGCGAAGCCATAGGAACCTCCAGCCGCCCGAAACCCTAGCGAGGACGCTTCAGAGAACGGGGAATCATACCAATGTTGCTCATCTAAGTCAACAATCGGATGAAATCGATGCGACGCTTAGGATTTTTCCGTCGCAAACTGATTCCCTGTGGATGGTTAGAGCCGGAAACAATCGCTGTAACCTATTTGCTGGTAATAGTTTGTTACCGAAGGCCTCCGGCCATAGTCCCGATTATTAGAGCCACGACAAAGACAACCCCCACGCAAACAAGAATGGAGCCAATCAGGGCTATGAAATAGGCGGCTGCAGCTTTCCCACCGGACGTTTCGTGCGCTTCGGCCAATCCAATGATGGTCGTGATAATCTGCCAGAAAAACCCGACGCATGGCCCAATAAAGGGAACTGCGTTGAAGGCCCCAAACACGCCCATGTTATAGGCGCAGACTCGAAAGGTCGCTTCGTACCCGTTTTTCTCGCCACCAACCATGATGAGACAAACATGCATGACCCCAGCCTGAATCAGACACATCAATGTCGCCCCCAATAGCGGAGTAAGCACGGCGCTCGCTACCTGTTGGCCCATTTGCATTGCCAACTGCTCGCGGCCCATTCCCCCCGCCGCGAGGAGTCCCAACATGCCAAGGTTTAGGATGAGATTGCCCAAGCTTCCAATAGCCAACCCAATCATTGCATAGCCGATCGGCTTTCCAAATCCTCCGGAAATGTGCATCCGGCGAAATGCATCATTGGCGCTTCCCAGAATCATGGTCAGGGTTTCCCACCAGGTGCCAATCGATCGGCCGCGAGAATCCCAAGGCAATCCAGTCCTGCCTACGCCTTCATAGCCCGTGCGGTAGAGTGCGTCAGACGTCGGTGCCGGAGAACTATAGGGGTTGATTTCGCCCGAAGGCGAGAAGACATTTCCTGGCTTAGATGATGCCCCACCGTATCCACTATTCGCGCTTCCCAAATCTGAAAATGGATTTTTGGCGACCGGCGATTCGCCGAACGGACTGGACGAAGGCGGTCCAAAGCTGCTCGGCAGCGGCGCACCGACGGAGCTGCCAGGTGCGGTGAAAGTCCCACCGGGATCTCCCGGAATTTTGGCCAGGCCTTCGCACTTGGGGCACTTCGCGGTCTTGCCCGCGCTGTCGTCGCCGACACGCAGCAACTGGGAGCAATGCGGGCAGGGAAATTCGATGGCCATAAAAGAGAGCCGGACAAAAAGTGAGAAAAGATCGTTGCCAAATGGGAAGTCTTGGCGGAGCCGCTACAATAACCCAGGCTGCGTGGAATTCCCACTACGCTCCGCTCTTTCCAACAGATTTTCTATCCTCCAAAGAGGTGCCGATTCCGCAAGCTCTGGCCCCGCCCTTTGCCCTTGCTCCGCATAGCGGCATGGCCTATACGTCCAGCCTGATAGCGAGCATTTTGCAGCGATAGCTTGGTTCCGCTGGCCTACAAGGATGCATGGATGGCAGGAATGGAAGAGAGACCGGTCCCCGCGCCGCACTTTCGCGGCGGCGCTCGCCGCGAGGTCGTCGATAGCGCTCTCACTCAGGCCGTTGCCGAGGGTAAAGAGTTGACTTGCGACTGGCTCCTTTCCCGGCAGCATCCCGAGGGCTACTGGTGCGGCGAGCTCGAGGGGGACACCATCCTCGAAAGCGAGTACATCCTGCTCCTCGCCTGGCTGGGACAGGAAGAAATTCCGCTTGCCAAAAAGCTCGCCGCCTACATCGTCGAGAAGCAGCTTCCCAGCGGCGGCTGGGGAATGTATCCGGGAGGCAAGCTCGACATCAGCGGCAGCGTGAAGGCCTACTTCGCCCTCAAGCTGACCGGGCACGATCCAGAGTCCGAATACATGCTTCGCGCCCGCCGCGCTATCCGCGCTGCCGGCGGAGCCGACGCGGTCAACAGCTTCACGCGGTTCTATCTGGCGCTGCTCGGCCAGATTTCCTATGACCATTGCCCCGCGGTCCCGCCGGAGCTCGTGCTGCTTCCCAACTGGTCGCCAGTCAACATCTACCGGATGAGCGCCTGGTCGCGGACGATTGTCGTCCCGCTCTCTATCATGTGGGCTCATCGCCCGTCCCGCACGCTCGCCCCCGAGCGCGGCATTCGCGAGCTTTTCTTAAAGGAACCTGCGAACTGGCCGCAGCTCCGTTGCCCAGGACTATCGAAAGAACATGGCTGGTTCTCCTGGGACCGCTTCTTCCGCCGGATGGACAGCAGCATTAAGTGGCTGGAGAAACGTCGCTGGCGACCGCTTCGCAAACGGGCCCTCGCCGCCGCCACCGAATGGATGACCAGCCGCTTCGCCCACAGCGACGGCCTGGGCGCTATCTTCCCGCCGATTATCTGGAGCGTCATCGCCCTCAAGTGTATGGGCTATGAGGACGATAGCGCCGAGGTCCGCTACAACCACGAGCAGCTCCGGGCTCTCGTCATCGAGGAGACGTTCACCGCCCGCGTGCAGCCCTGCCTCTCCCCCGTCTGGGACACCGCCATCGCGCTGCGAGCCCTCGGCGTCGCCGGCCACACGCTGGATAGCGAACCAGCCGCCAATGCGGTGAGCTGGCTGCTGGAAAAAGAAGTCACCCGCAGCGGCGACTGGGCCAACCGCGTCTCCGCGGCTCCCGGCGGCTGGTACTTCGAGCATCACAACGAGTTCTATCCCGACGTCGATGACACGGCGATGGTGCTCATAGCACTGAAGGAAGTGCAAAGTGCAGAGTGCAGAGTGCAAAGTGATGAGCAGAACAAGGAGAAGAATTCTTCACTCTACACTTTACACTCTGCACTTTGCACTTCTTCCTCCCGCGCTCTCCACTGGATGCTGGCCATGCAAAACCGCGACGGCGGTTGGGGGGCGTTCGACAAGGACAACGACAGCGAGTTCCTCTGCCGCGTGCCGTTTGCCGATCACAACGCGATGATCGACCCCAGCACGCCGGACTTGACCGGCAGGGTGCTAGAGTCGCTCGCTCTCTGGGGAGGTTCGCCGCAAGACACGCACGTCCAGAAAGCCCTCCGTTACATTCGCCAGACCCAGGAAGCCGACGGCAGTTGGTATGGTCGCTGGGGAGTGAACTACATCTATGGCACATGGCAGTCGCTGGTCGGACTGGCCGCGATGCAAATTCCCAAGGACGACCCAGCGATGCAAAAGGGAGCCAACTGGCTCCTCGCCCATCAGCAGGCCTGCGGAGGTTGGGGGGAATCCGCGGACAGCTATGAAGCCCCCGAACTCCGCGGCCAAGGCCCGGTCACCGCCTCGCAAACAGCCTGGGCTCTGCTCGGCCTGATGGCAGCCGGCCTCGCCCGCCATCCCGCCGTCGAGCGCGGCCTGCATTACCTCCTCGACACCCAGCGCCCCGACGGCGCCTGGGACGAGCTCGAATTCACCGGCACCGGCTTCCCCCGCGTCTTCTATCTCAAGTACCACCTCTACCGCGTCTACTTCCCGCTGCTGGCACTGGCGACGTGGGAAAGGCAGGGGGGAAAGGCAGAAGTCAGAAGGCAAATTGCAGAATGCGGTGGTCCGAAGTCAGAGGTCACCATTAGACATTAGTCATTAGGATTTTGTTTTTCATTCCACAATCTGAAATCAACAATCTGCAATCCCATGTCCGTTCCTATCTCCCAAATGTGGACCGTCGCCAGCTACGTTCTGCGGCAGAAGCTGCGGGGGGTGAAGCGATATCCGCTGGTGCTGATGCTGGAGCCGCTGTTCCGCTGCAACCTGGCCTGTGCCGGCTGCGGAAAAATCCAATTTCCCGCGGAGACCCTCCGCCGCCATCTCACCCCGGAGCAGTGCTTTGCCGCGGCAGACGAATGCGGGGCCCCCATCATCTCCATACCCGGCGGCGAGCCTCTCCTCCATCCGCAGATGGACCAGATTGCCGCCGGCCTCGTCGCCCGCCGCAAATACATCTATCTCTGCACCAACGCTCTCAAACTCGAAGAATCGCTCCCCAAATTCAAGCCGAGCAAATACCTCTCCTTCTCCGTCCACATGGACGGCCCGAAAAAGGAGCACGACCACGCCGTCTGCCGTGACGGCACCTTCGACATCGCCGTGGCCGCCATCCGCGCCGCCCGGGCCCGCGGCTTTCGGGTGACGACGAACAGCACGTTCTTCGCTGGCACCGACCCCGACCGCATCCGTCCCTTCTTTGATGAGATGATGGCCCTCGGCGTCGAAGGGATGATGGTCAGCCCCGGCTACTCGTATGAAAAGGCCCCCGACCAGGACCACTTCCTCCGCCGCGAAGAGACGACCAACCTCTTTCGCCGCATGCTCGGCCGGGCCAAGCGGTCCTGGCAGTTCAACCAGACGCCGCTGTTCCTGGAGTTCCTCCAGGGCCGCTACGACCTGCAATGCACCCCCTGGGGCAGTCCCACTTACAATCTCTTCGGCTGGCAGAAGCCGTGCTACCTGCTGGCGGAAGGCTACGCCAAAACTTTCCGCGAGTTGATGGACACCACCGACTGGGACGCCTATGGCCAAGCCAGCGGCAACCCCAAATGCCGCGACTGCATGGTCCACTGCGGCTACGAACCCAGCGCCGTCACTGCCACCTTCGGCACTCTCAAGGGCTTCGTGCGGACGGTCCAGCTCACGCTCCTGCCGCACTCGACACAAGCCTGAAGTGCCAACGAAGGAAAGCTCCATCTCGCTATAATGCCTGCATGGACCACCTCGAACCGAAATACCAGGCCGGCGAGCCGCTCCACGCCGCGGAGGTTCCCGCCGGCGTCATCATCAGCCCGGACACCCAGCGGGCGGACCGCATTCCGCCGGGCCAGTCCCGCACCCGCAAGTGGCCGGTGCTGGACGCCTCGGGGACTCCCCGGGTCGATGAGGCCACCTGGGAGCTGCGCATCTTCGGCCTCGTCGACCGCGAGCTGACGTTCAACTTGCCGCAGTTCCGCGCCTTGCCGCGCGTGAAAGTCTTTGCCGACTTTCACTGCGTCACTCGCTGGTCGCGACTCAGCAACATCTGGGAAGGAGTCAGCACCCGCGAGCTCTTGGACCGGGCGGGGATTCGGGCGGGGGCCAAGTTCGTCCTCTGTCACGGCTACGACAACGACTGGACGACGAATCTGCCGCTGGAAGATTTTCTGGCCAAGGACGCGCTGCTGGCGGACCTGCACGACGGCGAGCCGATTCCCCCTGACCATGGCGGCCCGGTCCGCGGAATGGTCCCCCAGCTCTACGCCTGGAAAAGTGCCAAGTGGATCCGCGGCATCGAGCTGCTCGGCTTCGACCAAGCCGGCTACTGGGAGCGAGGCGGCTACCACATGCACGGCGACCCGTGGAAAGAACAACGTTTCCGAGACGACGGATAGGGGAGTCTCCCTGTCTTCTTCAATCCAGCCACTTGGAAAAATCCCTCCCCACCAGCTCGCCCAATCGCTGAACCTCCGGAGCGAAATCGCGGTTAAGTTGGTCCCAGAGTTCGGCCGACAATGGCGGGCGGGGAGCGGCGGGAGAGTTGGCTCTCTTGAGGCGGCTGACGAGGGACCGGCGGACGGATTTTGGAATGAGACGACCGAGGAAGATGGCGAAGGCACCGGGGTTGTTGAGAAAGTTGTGCAACGGCCGGCTGTGAACCTGCTTGTTCGGGTTGCGGACTTCGAACTCGCAGCGGAAGGAAGAATCAACGCCCAGGAACTGGAGCACTTCGGCAAAGACCCGCGGCGTATCGCGCGAGAAGTCATCGAAGTCGATGATGTGAACTTGCTCCCGCGGGAAGACTTCAAGATAGCGGCGGACCTGCTCGGCAAAGCGGGCGACGCGGCGGTAAAGGAGCCCTTCCCGATAATTCGAGCCCGGCGGCAGGCGGCGGCCCTGGCTGCGGTCGTCTTCCGCGGCCAGGGCGGCGGCGAAATCAGCCAGGTCCTCGTTGCTCTCGAAGAGGTACTGGCTGTGCAGCGAGTGCAGCATGTCCACCGGGTTTCTCAGCATGATGATGATTTTCGCCGCCGGGCAGAAGTCATGGATTTCCATCGCCGCCAACTGTGAGAAGAGATACCAGACGGAAGCTTCCCCCGCGATCTGGCCCGGCTGGGCGGGAGCGAAGTGGGCCAGATACTCTTCGCGCGTCGGCCGCTCGGTTTTGAAGAACAGCAGGTCGCTGCCGAAGTGGTGCAGCTCCTTCCGCTTCGGAATGAAGAGGCCCGGATGCTGCCGCAGGTAATCGGTGAGGGAGGTCGTGCCGCATTTGGGTGCGCCGACGATGAAGAAGCTGGGGGCGGGCATGGCTCCATTTTAGAGGAAACGGCTTCCTCCTGCCCGGCTCGCTGCGCAAAGCAAGAGGCAGCCTCTGCGAGTAGGCTGCCTCTTTTGGTTTCTTGGGTCCGTCCTATTTCTTGTCCGGCTTCGGCGGGAAGGCCGAGTCACCAGTCTTCGCCGGCTTCTCGGGAGGCTTGAACCGCGACCTGAGCGTTCCCCACAGGTCGTGGTCCAGCTTGATTCCCACTACTAAGCCTTTCTCGCCGTTGACCAGAACGTCATCGGAGAACAAGCGGTAGTGGGTGGTCCCATCCTTGACGATCTGGATTCTGATGACCTCCGTTCCGGCTCGTTGGCTGGCGTCCACGGCCTTGCCATCAGACTTCACCAGCTTGGCGATCTCTTGGAGTCCCTTCCCCTTGACCGTGAAGCTATCTTTCAAGTAGGTGACCTTGACCTCTGCCGCAGCCTCGATGGAGGCTTTGAGAAACGGAGCATCCGGCTGCCAAGCCGGGTCGCCAGTCACGACCTTAACTGGCTTGGGCTCAAGCTCGGACTTGGGCGGAGTCGTGGTCACGACCTGTTTCCACATGGAGTCTCTCGTCAGCTTCACGCTCTTCCAATGCTTGCCTTCTCCCCAGTAGGCCGTGTCGCCGACTAGGTAGATGGGGATTCGCGTTTCCTTGTTGACGAACACGACTTCCACCGGGTCCTCCGGCTTCTTCGCGTAGTGTTTCACGTCGCCAGCCAGCTTCAAGCCGGCCAGATGCACGTTCCTGATGCCATCATGGGGACCAACGTCCCACTTAACCGTGACTCCCCGGTAGGTGACATCCAGCGTATCAGCAGCCTTCATGGCAGCGGTCAAGGTCTTCTGCACGGACTCTTCGAGTGTCGGTGGTTCGGGTGAGGGGCCTGGAATCCTTGCCCCTTTTGGCGGGTCAGCCATTGGCGGCTCGAAGTACCCCCGCAAGGCGACCCACAACTTATCATCGGCAGCCGTTGTCATCAGCTTGTCGCTGTAGGCAATCTTGCTTTTGGTCATCCAGAATTCGGTCGTCTTCTTTCCGTGAATCGTGACCCGAATTATTTCTGGCGTAGCCGGATGGGCGAGTCTTTCAGGCTCGCCACGCACTTCGATCAGAGGCGCGAGCTTCCTGATGGTCTGCGGGTTCACCAGTGTTACGGTGAACCATGTGCGCGCGAAGCTTATGTCCATCGAGTCGGCAGACTCAAATGCGGCCTGGAGCCCCGTGGGGTCCGGCGTGGGGTCAGCCGGTGGCGCAACCTTGGGTGCATCCTTGGGCTTGCTGGCTGGTGGAAAGGCAGACTCTTCCGGCATCGGGAACTGCGCTCGTAGCTCTTGCCACAGGCGCTGGTTGGTCATCTTCGCTAACAAGTTCTGCCGCCCGAAAACCAGTATCACCTCATCATCACCACGAACCAGTTTGAATCGGGTGGTGGTCTCTTTGCTGTTGGTGACGATCTCGATGACTTCCTTGTTTTCGAGGAACTTGCCTCCCGGCGCCATCGCGCCGATAACACGCTTCGTGTCCACGAGCTGCGCGATCTCTTGCAGCTTCTTCACGTCCTTGAGGGTCACCGTCTTGCCGCCGAAACTCAACTCCATGGTCTCGGCAGCTTCGACCGCGACCAGGAATCCAGTCCGGTCTTCGCGCGGCGGTTTTGGCGCTGCTGCTTCCAGAATCTTGTGCAGCATCACCATATACAGAATATCGTCCTCAAGTTGTACTTTCGCGTGGTGCTTGTCTCCCCACGCGAGCGTATCACCCAAGAGAAAGAACCGGGTTCTAGTTTCCTTCGTCCCCAGCACGAACTCGACCATGTTCTTCCCCTCAAGCTTCCCAATGTAGGAAACTTCCGCCCCCTCCTTGAACCGCAGCATCCCAAACATTTCTTTGAGGTGTGCCTTATTGGTCACCGTGCAACTCTTGCCCGTCGTCAAGTTCTTCAAATCCAGAGTATCCCCCTCGAATGCGGCCTTGAGAGTTTTCAGGGCCGTCGCCACCGGTGTTGGTTCCCGTGGCGAGGGGTTAAAACCGGGTTGACCGTCCCTCCTCCGCGTGCTTGGGACGAACACCGAATCTGGCGGCTCGAAATAAGCTCGCAGCGCGACCCACAATTTGTCGTCGGCGGTCTTAATCAGGTCCCCGCCAAAGACAATCTCGCGATTGCCCAGCAACCAGAAGTCGGTTTTCTTCTTGCCATGCAGCGTGACGCGGATGATCTCTTGCGTGCCGGGAATGCCGCCACCAAGGAGCTTGTGAGCCTCGCCCTCCACCTGGACCAGCGGAGCCATCTTCCTGATGGTCTGCGGGTTCACCAGTGTCACGGTGAACCATGTGCGCGCGAAGCTTATGTCCATCGAGTCGGCAGACTCAAATGCGGCCTGAAGCCCCGTGGGGTCCGCCGCGAACAGCAGTAGAATGAGAATGTTCAAGGTGATCTCCTTTAGGGTTTATTGTAGCCATTGCAGTCGCGCCAATCGCCTGTGTAGGTCCAAGTACCATTCGCGCCGGCATAGTACAATACACACACCTTGGAAGCCCGCGGCGGCTGGCGCTGCGTCGTCGCACACCCAGTCGCGGTAGGCAAACCCGAATCACCAGGAAAAACGGTAGGATTCTCGCAAGCCAGTTGATTTTCCTCATCCCACCCACCCACGGAGAACTCCTCGTGCCCAACATCGAAATCGATCGCCGGACCTTCCATCAACTGACTGCTGCCGCCCTGGGTGGCATCGCCGCGGGGACTCTCGCCGGTTGCGGGGGAGACCAGCCGGCGGCGAACCCTGGAACAACCGCCGCGGCGGACATCCATCTCTGCCGTGGACTCAACGATTGCAAGGGAAAGGGGAAAGGGGGCGAAAATACTTGCCGCGGGCAAGGGGCCTGCGCCACGGCCAAAGAAAGTTCCTGCGGCGGAAAGAACGAGTGCAAGGGGCTCGGCGGCTGCGGCGCTAATGCCGGAGAGAATGAGTGCAAAGGAAAGGGAGGCTGCCATGTGCCCCTGATGGAAGGGGCCTGGAACAAGCTGCACGCCAAGCTGGAAGCCGATTGGAAAGCAAAGAAGCTGGACTATGGCCAGCCGCCGGCGAAGGAATAGGAGCGCTTCCACGAGCCGCGCTGTCCTTCGCTGGCGCTTCAGGCTGGTGTCAAGAAACGAACCAGCCCGCTGGGATTACTCCGCAGCGGGCTGGGAAAATTCTTGGCTAACGAATTAGCCGGAAGTTATTCGAGGATCTTGGCGGTGTCGGTGATGACGGCCTTGATGCCGGCTTCGTTCAGCTTGCCGGCGGCGAAGGAGTGGTTGACCTTGACCTTGCTGTTAACCCATTCCAACACGGTGACTTCCGCGTCCTTGGAAATCTTGTAGTCTTCCGGGCCGGCGGCGTTTTCAAAAGTGGTCAGTGGGATCTTGATCCCTTCCTTCTTGGCCAGCTCCTTAAGCTTGGCTTCGTTGGCAGCCGGATCATCCGAGAGAACGACCACGAAGGCGGCCATCTTCTTGTCGCCGTTCTTGGCGACCTTGGCGTCGATTTCCTTCACCAGGGAAGCGACCTTGTCGTCCATCTTGCGGGTGAAGATGGCGACCACGGGCCGCTTGCCGTACTGGCAGCGGTAGCAGAGGGGATCCTTGCCGGCCGAGGGACCCGTCACGTCCTGGACGTAGAACGCATTCGGGGCTTCGCCAACTTCCAGGCCCGACTTCAGCTCGGCCGCCATGACGGCGGAACCGCACAGCAGAACTGCCGCAACACATGCCACAAACTTCTTCATAATAAAGCTCCTACGGGGTGACCAGAGATACGGACCAATACATCAGGACAGCTTAATGGGTTCGGAAGCTGCTGTCGAGCATCCGAGAGCGAAGGTAATCCTCACGCTCCGCGTGAGGGGTCATCTCGCGGAGCGAGATGAGTACTAATCTTGCCTTGGTCCAAATTACGAGTCGCCGCGGGAAGGGGTTCGGTCGTTTCCCTGTCCAAACCAGAATGCTAGCCCGCCGCCGAGCAGCAGACTGAGCCAGAAAAACGTCTTTGGTTGGATATGCTGCAAGAAGAAGCTCAAACTGGGATCAGCAGTAAAGGGATTATTGAGCCATTCATTAAAAAAAGTGGTGAGGAGCGCCACCATGAGACATACCACCCCCAGCACGAGCGAGCGCCGCTGCGAGAGCAGGGAGCAGCCCAGCCCCGTTAACGCCCCGATTGCCGCGATTGCATAAACGCCAAAGTTAAGGAGCACAACGAACACCAGCACGCCGGCTGCAGCGCCGAGGAGCGCGCCGCCAATGCCGCGGGCAATTGCCAGCAACTCCGAGAGGGAACCGAGTGACGACTGTTTCGATGGTGTGCCGGGCATCATGGATTCCTCGAGCGTGGTGGCTGCACGCTATTTGTGCTTGAGTCGCTCGCCAAAAAACTCGAGCGTCTGGGCAAAGCTCCGCTGAACGTCTTTCCCGCCCCAACCGTGTCCTGCGCCGAGCAGCAATTCCACGCGGCCGGAGACTCCGGCAGCGGTCATGGCGTCGGCCATTTTGTAAGCTTGGGTATGTGGGACCAGCGGGTCTTTGGTCCCTTGGAAGATCAACAGCGGAGCGTCGTCCTGGGTGACGTAAGTGATCGGGGAAGCCCTCTTCCGCTCTCCCTTGTCGCTCTCCTTCTTCACACCGACGAAGTCATTGAGCAGCCCCACGCTCACCGGGGGAATATCTTCGGCATTGAAATCCGTGGGGCCGAAGAAGGCGACCACCGCTTGCACTTTGCTGGACTGGTCGGGATTGCCCCCGCTCCCTTCCAGACCGTCTTCCTTTCCCATCGTGCCCAGCAGCATCGAGAGATGAGCGCCGGCGGAAAACCCAATCGCACCCAAGTGGTCCGGATCGATGTGGTACTTCTCGGCATTCGCCCGCAGGAAGCGGACGGCGCATTTTACGTCCTCGACTTGCGCGGGAAAAGTATGCTGGGGACAAAACCGATAGCCGACACTGACCGAAACATAGCCTTGTTTGGCGAATTCGAAGATCTGCGCCGTATGTTGCGATTTATCTCCTGCTCGCCAGGCCCCACCATGAATGACGACGAGACAAGGGGCCGGCTTGTCCAGCTTCTCCGGCATCGCCAGATGCAAGGTCAACGGCTGCTCGCCTCCTTGGCCGTACTCAATGTCGGGTAAGTAAAGGACACCGCTGGGCGGCGGAGCCTGGCCTTTCTCCTGGGCACTGGCGGAAGTCAAGTCGGCCAGGAGCGCGAGGAACAAGATCGCGACGAAACGAATTCCTGGAGAGTGAAGCATGGAGTCACTATATCGAGATGGGAGCCAGCGTGTTCACCTCGAGTGGCGCGAGGCTCATTGTAGCAGTCCCAGCAAACGGTAGCCCTCGCTTCCGAGGCCTTCTTCGCTCCTCGCCAGCGTTCGTTGCCGCGAACCGCCATTCCTTGTTGGTAGGCCCCCCAACCTCTGCATGCGGCTTGCCAAGTCAGTTTTATACCCTTCATAATAACCTAAAAACCCCCTCTAAAGTGTCATTTTCTAGCTCTTGACCGTCGAACTTTATTTGCAAATCGCCTCGTAACTTGATTCCCTGTCGGATATCTTGATGAGATCAGGTGGCGGAGGGTTTTCACCGGTTTCTCATCGAGACGCGCTGTGCAATTTGCGAACAATACCAAAGAGGTAATCACCCTTGCTCTGTTTTGCGCGGTATCCGGGTGCGGTGGACGTGGTCGCTCCAACCAGCAGCTCGAGGCTTCTCCTCTCAAGCCGCTCGTGAAGTTTTATGGGGACTACGTGAATCAGCACCAGGGAAGACCTCCGGCCGGAGAAGCGGAGTTCAAGGCGTTTTTGAAAGAATCGAAGAACGCAGATTGGCTCAAAGCGGAATTCAAAATCGCGGACATTGACAAGCTATTGATTTCCCCTCGAGACAACAAACCCTATGTCATTTATTACGGAACCAAGTCCAAGAACATCGGCCCTGGCGGTGCCTCGGTGGTGGCGTACGAGAAGGAAGGGTTGGGTGGGAAGCGATTTGTGGCCAGCGCCCTGGGAGCCGTGGAAGAAGTCGATGAGGCTGCCTTCCGCAAAATGGTTCCCGACGGGGGCTAAGATGAACAGGCGACGGTTCGATTGACCTGGTTGAATTTGCGAATTCCGGAGCGCAGGAGCGCGCCATTATTATTCCTACATATGTCGGGAGGTTCGCATGGTCCCTATGCCCTTCGTTTTGTCCAGACGGCGCGCGTTTACGCTCGTTGAGCTGTTGGTCGTGATTGCCATCATCGGCATCCTGGTGGCCCTGCTGCTGCCGGCAGTGCAGTACGCGCGGGAGTCGGCTCGCCGCACCCAGTGCAGCAACAACCTGGCCCAAATCGCCAAGGCCATCCACTTGCATGGTGACGCGCTGAAGGTTTTGCCCACGGGTGGCGATATGCCGTGGCCTTACCTTCCCCGCTATCAGAACAGTTATGGCCACATTTTTGGCCCGGACAAGCAAGGGGCGGGTTGGCCTTACCAGATTCTGCCCTTTTTTGAAAACAGCAACATCCAGAACCAGCGCGGGGCCAGTAGCGCCGAAATGCATGCGCTGATATTGTCTTCTCCCATGGAGATGTACTTCTGCCCGACTCGCCGACGGAACGCCCAGCAGGACGGACGCATCTTGATCGACTACGCCGCCACAACTCCTTCGAACGATTTGGCCTTTACCGATACCGACACTAGCCAGGCCTGGACGATGTTCCGCGGCGATCCCTTCGATATCGGTACCGCGACCGGTCAGACTTATTCAGGGGTCATTGTTCGCACCAACTGGAACTGGGCCGCCAACAACGGCACGGGGGCCACTGTCGGCAGCACCGGTCCCATTCCCCTCACCCACATCAAGGACGGCACCAGCAACACGCTCATGATTGCCGAAAAGCGGCTGATTCCCGCGCAATACAAGAACGGCGCCTGGCACGACGATCGGGGTTGGACCGACGGCTGGGATCCGGACATCATGCGGCTGACTTCCGCACCTTTCGGCCCGGACATCCGCGCCCAGGATGACCAGGATACTGGCACCGTGGGCAACATTGGCTATCACTTTGGGTCAGCACATGCCACCGGTATGAACTGCGCCTTCGCGGACGGGAGTGTCAAGTTCATGCCCTACATGATGAACCGCATCAACTTCAGCCGCATGGG
The DNA here is from genome assembly GCA_051004015.1 of Pirellulaceae bacterium. GTDB lineage: Bacteria > Planctomycetota > Planctomycetia > Pirellulales > Pirellulaceae > SXOA01. Next base: position 14,356 of record JBPCKT010000024.1, read on the forward strand.
TCACCGAGCGGATTCACTGACCGTGGATATGAAGTTCTAACCCACTTCAGGGCCCCGCGCCAGCAAGAAATGCAGAAACCCGCGAGGCTGGCCTCGCGGGTTTTTTCGTCGGCAAGTTTAGCCCAAGATATAGCTCTTAAGGTAGTGATTCTCCCGGCAGAGCTCGTTGTGCTGCGCCTTGACCACGTCGCCGATGGAGACGACACCGACGAGCCGACCGCCGTCAATGACGGGTAGGTGCCGGATGCGGTGCTCCGTCATGGCGCCCATCGTATCGGCAATCTCGTCGTCGGGAGTAGCCGTGACCGGGCAGCGCGTCATCCGGTCCCGCACGCTTAAGACTTCCAGCGACTGCCGCGTCAGAGCGCAAGCCCGCAAGATGTCCCGCTCCGTAATGATACCCACCATGTCCCCATTCTCGCTCACCACCAGCGAGCCGCAGTTGTAGCCCACCAGCAGCTCGACCACGTCGGCCAGGGAATCATTGGGGCCGCACGTATAGACCGTGCGACCCTTGTCGCTCAAAATTTCGCGCACCAGCATGAGAAATTCCTCCGCCTAAGAACCGGCTGTGACTAGGAAAAGCTCTCTATTCTGAGTTCCACGAACTGGGATCGTTCGCGGCAAGCGGCGAACTTATAGATTAGAACGTGTTGGATGCTCCCGTCAACAAAATTCAACCCCAAAAGGAAGAAAAAGTACTGGCTTGTGAAATCTCTCACAAGGACTACCACTAAAATGTGGATGGTAGGCGCTGCGAAGCAGGTGGGCTAGGCTTCCAGCCTGCCCCGAAAATAATATAGGAGCGTCCCTCGCATGAACTCGCGTCGAAACACAAACTTGTGCATCACGGCTTTCCTTTGCTTGTTCGCAACCAGCGTGGCCCGCGGCGCGGAGCCGGGCGTCGTGAGCAGCGAGTTCATCTATGAAACGGCACCTTTTCCGAGGTGCCACGCTTCCACGATTGCCGAAACAAAAGAGGGCCACGTCGCCGCCTGGTTCGGCGGAACGGAGGAAAAGAGCAAGGACGTGGAGATTTGGATTTCCCGCCGCGGCAAGGAGGGCTGGAGCGAAGTGCAAATGGTGGCCAACGGGAAGGAGTCGGACACGGTTCGGTATCCCTGCTGGAACCCCGTGCTCTTTCAAATGCCCGAGGGGCCGCTGCTGCTGTTCTACAAAGTCGGGCCCAGTCCAAGCTCGTGGTGGGGAATGAGCATTCAGTCCGCGGACGGCGGCAAGTCTTGGAGCAAGCCCACGCGTTTGCCCGATAATATCGCCGGACCTATCAAAAACAAACCTATTTTGCTGGCCGATGGGCGGCTGCTCTGCGGCTCCAGCACCGAGGACAAGGGCTGGCAAGTACACATGGAGTGGACCAAGGACGCCGGCAAATCCTGGGAGCGAACTGAGCCGCTGTGCGATGGCAAGACCGTCGCCGCCATTCAGCCGACCATCCTGCGGCAGGGGAAGAGCCTCGTCATTCTCTGCCGCCCGCGCTCCGTGCGGACTATCTTGCGGGCGGAGTCCATCGACGATGGCCGCACCTGGTCGCCGCTGGAGCCAACCGACCTCCCCAATCCAGGTTCGGGCATCGACGGCGTCACTTTGAACAGCGGCCAGCATCTTCTCGTCTACAACCACACCGCCACCGGCCGCAGCCCGCTCAACCTGGCCGCCTCCAAAGACGGCAAGACCTGGCAGGCAGCCGCCTTGCTGGAAAACGACGCCGGCGAATACTCGTACCCCGCCATCATCCAGACTGCCGATGGCCTCGTTCACATCACCTACACCTGGAAGCGGCTGCGAGTGAAGCACGTGGTGGTGGATCCGGCGAAGCTCTCCCTTCGGCCGATGGAGAAGGGAAAGTGGCCGGAGTGATTTTAGCCACGGATTGAACACGGATGAAACACGGATTCTCTTCATCCGTGTTCAATCCGTGTTTCATCCGCGGCAGACGATCCCTCCTCCCTACGGTCGCTCCATCTTCCAGAACGCTTTGAAACTCTGCTCCCGCGTCTGCCACTTGCGCAGGTACTCGTCGTGCTTCTCGTCCCGTGGGAAGGGTTGGTCCGGCGGATAGGGATAGCTGGGCATCGCGTTGTACGGCAGCGGGTCGGTGGTGGTGCCGTGGATGGTGTTCATGTCGCAGTCTTTGTCCCAGCCAACACTGTAGAGCAGGAAGTCCCGCTTCCAGCCGGCGGGGAGTGGTTTTTTCGGTGCGTGGAAGCGGACGGTCATCTCGTCGCCGGATCCGAGCACGACCATGCAGTCATCCGTCTCGGTCAGCAGCTCGTGGACGTCGCCGTAGCGGGTGAATTTGCCTTGCATGGGGGCCCAGATGGGGGCCTTGCTGACCTGGGAGTAATCGTAGAGCTGCGGAGCGCTCGCCTCTCGCGGCAGTTCGCGGGAGAAGCCGCGGTAGTGGAGGTGGGCGGAGGCCAACTCAAGAGGCGTTTCAGTGAGCTCAGCAGCCGGTTCGTCGACGGTAAAGAAGGCATCGTCCCAGTAGATTTCCGCGGAGGTTACTATGCGGACGCGGTAATCGCCGGGAGGAAAGGCGGCGGGGTCGATTTCCACGGCCATTGTCTTGGTCTTGCCGCCGGGGAACCCCATAAACCCCTGTGCGAGCTTCCACCCGCCGCTGCCATCGGGCACCCACAGGGACGGCAACTTGGGATACGCCAGGTCGGCCCGCTGAGATAAGTTGACATTGATGGAGGTGTTGGTGGGATAAATCCAACCGGTGAGGAACAGGGTGAGGTGTTTGGTATTGCTGTCTAGCTTCCCCAAATCCAGCTCCAAGAAATGCTCCTCCACCAGCCCCTGCCAGATTCGCTTCTCGAAAAGCTGCACGAACTTGCCGTCGCGCTCCGTCAAGAGGGGCAACACATCGCGGCCGCGCTGGTCTTTGGAGGAAATGGGTTTTCGCGGCTGGCGAACTGTGTGGATTTTCTTGCTGGCGATGTCCGGCGGCCCGACCTTCTCGTTGGAGTAGATGTCAAAGTCCGCCGGATGGTCGACCGCGATGAGCTGCACCCGGTCGAAGTAGCCGGCTTCCCAGAGATCCTCCGTGATTTGCAGGTCATAGGTGCCGTTGTGTTCCTGAAGGCGGTCCCCCGGAATCAGCAGGTATTCCCAGGCCCGCGACGGGGCCATTTTTCCTTCGGCCACTTGCAGACCAATCGGCGCGGCCCAGAGGCAATCGGTGAAGAACTCGAATTTCTCGCCCGTCCAGGTGTAGATGAACGGGCAAGAGCCGTGAAGCTTCTGCCGCTCGGCATAGCGTTGATTGCCGCCCGAGAAACGGGAGGCTTGCGGCACCCCATTGGAGAAGAGGAAACGCACCAGGCTGGCCTCTTGTTCCTTCCCCAGGCCGATATGCACCGGCTGGCGGGTGATGACCTGAGCGGAATAGCGGCCGGGGAAAAATGTTTCCACGGTGGTTCCGAGCGCCGTGTTGTTGGTGCCGATGGCCTGGTCGTTGACGTAGCCGGCCAGGCGAATCTCCAGCCAGTTGTTCTGATTGCCCCCCTCATTGATGTGGAGATGCAGCAAGTCCGGTTCGGCCAGCACCAGGTCGAGGTCCCCGTCGCCGTCGAGGTCCCCGTAATCGAGCGCCACCAGGCCGCCGCTCTGTCCCTTCGGTAGCCCCAACTCGGCCGCGGCGAACAAGCCCCGCGGCAACCCGCGGTACACATACGGCTGGCGGGCGTTCCAGACGAGCAGATCGGTGTAGCTATCGTTGTCGTAATCCCAGGTTTCGACGTGGCTGGCGATTTGCGTATCGACTGTAATGTCGTGGATGTAATTCACTTTGCCAGCCGCAGGCGTTTGCGTCAGCACAACACGAGACCCCTGCCGGCCCGCGCCAATCAAATCCCAGGAGATATTGCCGTCCAGTTCCGCCACCGCCAGGGACTTGCTTCCAACGAGCGACTCCATGCTTTTACCAAAAGGCAGCCAGCGCATCTGGCCATGGCGCAGATTTTCGAGATAACCAAACGGTCCGGTTTTTCCGTCTTCGTCGGCTCCGCACATGAGGATGTCGTAATCGAGATCCCGGTCCCAATCGACCTGAACCATCGACGTGAAGACCTGATCCTTCGGCGGCAACTTGGAGACCGCGCTGAAATCCATGTACTGGAAGGTTGCGTTGCCGAGCGATCGCCACAAGTAAACGCCGCTGTCTTCCGTGGCGAAGGCCAGGTCCAAATCCTGGTCGTGGTCAAAGTCGATGGCCAGCAGGGCGGTGACTTTTTGCGGGACCTTTGGCTCCTCAATCATCACGAGTTCGAGCTTGCGGTCGATGAGCCCCGCCGGGTTCAGCGCGGCCGTCTGCGACGGCTGGATATTGCGGACCAGTGCCAGCCCCCCGGAGCCGTAGACGATAAAATCGGGAAACGCCAGCTCAAACTGCTGCGAGGCTTTATAGTCGCCGGGCGGACCGTCCTCTTTCTTCGCCGCAGCGGATGGGGGCACCTTGGCGGTGTCCCGGTCCAGGTCGCCGACGATGACGTGCTCCATCCCGGGGGGGAGGCTCACGGTGAGCTCGCTCCCCCAGTTTTCGTCTTTGGCCCCGCGCAGGAACACGGAGAGCTTGAGGCCGTGTAGCACGACTAAATCCAGCCGTCCATCCAGGTCCACATCAAACAACTTGAAGTCCTTAACTCCTTTCACCACCGGCAGCGCTTGCTCCGCCGACGCCGGGACAAATTTGACGGGAATAGCCGCGGGTGCTGCCGGCGGGCGAGCGCGATATTTGGCGTCCAAGTCATGCCTCAAGTATTCCAGGGTTGCAAGCTCGACGCGGCCCAGATCGCTGCGCGTGATGAGCAGCGGCTTGGCCGCTTCGCGGATGCCGAATGTCTTTTGATAAACCAGCGGCCAGTCCTTTTGCCTGGCCGCCGCTAGAGCTTCCTGCCGCATCTTTTCGACGTCTGTTTTGCCCTCAGACCGCTGCAGCATGATGATGCTGACGGGCCGCAGAGTGGCCTCGGCCCGCTCCAACGTTTCCACAATCGCGGGGTCGGGAGCCTTGGGACTGGCCTGCTCCCGCAGCAGCATGGTGAGAATCGCCAGGTTTTCCGGAACCGCCTGATACGCTTGGGCGAGCGCGGCCCGACCGGCCAGCTTGACCTTCTCATCCTTGCGATAGGCGGGCTCCTGCGCCCGTTCGTGGATCTCCAGAAGAATCGCCGGGTCGCTGGGCGCCAATTCCCGCGCGCGAGTTAGCGACACAAATACGTCCGGCAGCGGCGGCTCGATGTCAATTCTCCGATCCCGGAAGAGCCTGGCTGCCCGGGACGCCAGAATGTGGCTGGCAGGATCATTCGGCTCGGCTTGCAGCAATGCCTGGATGGCGGAGGCCAATTGCTCTGGCGGTAGGGGCGGCTGCTTGGGCAAGTCTGCGTTGTCCTCGCCTTGCTCGTCGTTCTGCCGGTCGAACCGATTGAGCCGCACGACCGCCAGATTGCGGAGGATGAAGGGATCGTTGGGAACCAGCTTGTCGAGCTGCAACAGAACTTCTTCCGCCTCCGCCGACTCCCAGTTTTCCGCCAGGCCGATGGCGTTCTCCTTGAGCCGGGCGATTTCCGTGAGGTCCTTGCGCGGGAGAAAGTAGAAACCCAGGAGTGCCAAGAGTGCGGCAACAACAAGCCCCAGCAGCATTTTGCCGGGCGTAAGCGACGGAAAGAATCCCCCGGGCTTTTTCGGCGGCGTATCGGACTTCCCCCGCGGGAGCGGTTTAGGGCTGGGCATAGTGCCGCCATTGTAGAGTGCCAGAGTCTCGCGGTCAGGGAGATATTACGGACCGTGGCGCGGTCTGGTTCTGCCGGGCATCACGCCGCGCGGCGGATGGCTGAGGGGGACGGCGTCTTCTCCCACGGAACCAAGGCGCTCAATTTGGGTAGATAGCCCTTGGCGATTGAGTGATCATCCTCGCAGTCGAACAGGAATTCCAGCGTCTCTTCCAGCCAGTGCAACACGCCTTGCCGCTGGGGAGTGTCGATGAGCATGCGTCCGCGCTCGTCGAGCTCGCAGTACCGGCCGCAATGTTCAAAGCCAAGGAACTTGGGAGCCACGTCGGGGATGATGTCGGCTTCGTTCACCACGCGGAACGTGCCTTTGCTGGCCAGGCGGTTGAACTGTGTGGCGAACCGCATGTCGCCGCAGCGCGGCGCTCCATAGGTGTACAGACCTTGCGCGGGGCGGCCCATCTGAATCAGGCGGGCGACCGTCAGTTGCGCCAGCGCGCCGCCCAGGCTGTGCCCGGTGAACCAGATCGCTCGTTTGCCGTCCTGCCGAAGGGCGATGGCACGCTGCAGCTTACCCCAAATCCCTTCGAGCGATTCCCAAAAACCCTCGTGTACTTTGCCTAGTGGACCGGGGACCATCGTCAGCTCAACATCCGTCAGCAAGTCCTTGAGCTTGGTGGGCTCGGTGCCACGAAAGGCAACCACGATGGCTTGCCTGGTGCTTCCCACCAGGGCCTGTGTATCCGTTTCCAGGTCCTCAATCAGCCGGCAATCGGTCAGATCCAGATTCGCCAGCTCGCTCCGCAGCTTCGTCTCGCTAGTTTCGTAAGCGGCATTCGATAGCTCTCCCAGGAACCGCGAGTTCCGCATGGAAAAATCGCTCGCCCGCGCGCGGAAGAGGGGAGTATCGTCAATGAGCCGTGGGTTGAAGTGATTCATGACTATTCAAATACCATCAGCCCAAACGTCTCGCCTCGCTCCGGTATGCTCGCGGGCTGGGTGAAGGATTGCTGGCCGATGTTGGGGATGATGCGCTGAATGCCGACCGACCAGACATCGCTGACCCGCGGGGCCCTGGGAGTGAGCTCGGCCAACGGGATGGCAGCTTCGAAGGTCCAGAACTGAGCATCGCCGCCGCTGGCGACGTACCAGGTCGGGTTCCAAGTGGCGTCTCCAAAACAGCTATCCGCCGTGAAGCCGCGACTGTCGATGGCGAGCTTCCAGTAGCTGCCGTAGTCGCGGTCGATGTCCAAGCAGATCTCCACGCGGTCGTGCGCGGCGAGGTCGGCGTCGTGCTTTCGCGGCTGGGTGTCGGCCGTGTAGACCGCTCCCTTCGGCTTGCGGCAGCTCGCGCCGATATAGAGGAATTCCTTGTCGAACGCGGTCACGACGACGGCGGGCCAGTCGGCGTCGTCCTTGCGCGGACTCTGCAGACCCACGCTCTTCACCTGCTGCCAGACCGGGTCGTTCAATTTGCCGTCGAGCTTCGGGCGGCTGCCGGCGGTCAGACAAGGGAGGAGCCTCTTGGGTTGCGTTGGCGAGGGATGAGCCAGCCATTGCTCCGCCGTGGCGCACGCAGTCCAAGCATCATCCAGCCCCGCGGCCGAGAGCGCCGTCATCAACTTCTCGGCGTTTCGGGGCTGGCCATGCTGGCGGTGAGCCGTGGCGAGCGCGAAGCGAAAGGCTGGGTCGGAATACAGCCGCGGCCGGGTTTTCTCGATGGTCTTGGCAAGGGCAATCGCTTGACCGGCCCGCTCGTCGGAATTCATGCCCGGCGCGGCGGTCTTCACGGACTCCACTCCCTGGCCGCGAGCATTGACCTCCTCGACGTCGATGGAGTCGGGCTGCTGGTTCTCGGGAAAGGCAACGCCGTTGCGAGTCGAAGAATCAGGGGGCTTACGCCCCCCGCTCGCCTGCTGCTCTTCCAGCGGCAGCTCCGCGGTGGCGAGTCCGACGCTGAACCGCGTTTCGCCCCGCTGCCGCCAGCCCGCTTCGCTACTGGCGTAATATTGCACCAGCCAGAGAGCCGACGCATCGGCCAATGGATGATTCGGGTGCTTGGTCAGCAGCACGTTGTGCAACTGGGCGGCGTATTCGGATTTTCCGGCGGCCTGATACCTCGTGGCTAGTTGATACAGAATTTCCCCCGCTCCGCGGTCGCCGAGCCCCTTCGTCAAATCATCCACTTGTCCCAACCACGAAGCCCCTTGCGATGAATTCTCGTCCAGCCGGCCGATGAGCTGCATCACGTTGTTGCGCTTCTCGGCGGCTTTGAAGAGCGAATTCAAATCGCCACCGGGGGGATCGCAAAGCTCCCGACGCGCTTCGCCACCGGGAAGCAGCGCGATGCCGGAAAGTACGTCCCGCCGACCCGTCTGTTGAGGCAGATGATCGACAAGGAGCGAGAGGCCGATGTTCCGTGGCGAAGTCTCAATCACCTTTCCAAGGAGCGACCGCCCTTGCTCGGCGGACTCCGCCAGCGAGCGGCCGGTACGCGGTGCCCATTGGCCTGGCGTGATATTCACGGTTCCCTGTTTGTCGCTGTCCTGCACGGCAAACACTTTCTTCACCCGCCAGGCCTCCAGGCCCAGGAGCGTGAGCTGGTCGGAATAGGCCGTGGCGTCGGCGGCTTTTTCGGTCGCGGCCAGCACAATCTGGTTGGTGAGATGGGCCAGCGGATTCTCGCCGCGGGGACTCAGGTCTTCGGTGAGAATCACTTCCGGCCGCCAGGTGCGGATGCGGCGGACCAGATGCTCTTCCAGCAGCTCCGCGGATTTGCCGTCGTTCGCGTCGTTCCAGGATTTCAAAATGGCCTGTGAGGAGCGGGCGATTTCCGCCGGCCGCAGCGGGAACCGCCACGCCGTATCCACCTGCGAGCCGCCAACAGCCAGCAGCGCTTCATGAGTCCGTTCGGGAAGGGACGCCTCGCGGCTGGTGGCGTCTTCATCGAAGCGGCAAATGATTTCGACCGCGCCGAGGTACGCTTCGTTGCCCGATTGCTGGGCAAAGACCTCCAGTGGGACGCGCCCCGGCTCGCTGAAGATGCCAAGCATCGCCGCCCGGGTGCCGCCGCGACGCTGTTCGCGCCAGGTACGGCCGCCGTCGCGCGTTGCCAGGATGGTGCCGAGCGAGCCGACTGCCCAGCCGCGGTTTTCGTCCAGGAAAGTGAGCGAGCGGAGCGGCAGGCTCTGCTCGGTGCGGTACGTTTGCCAGGTTTGGCCCCCGTCGTGCGAATGGAAGATGCAACTGCCGGGGTTGCCGGCAATCCAGCAGTGATTGCCATGCACGGCTACCGCGCGGAAATCGAAGTCGCGGGCCGCTTCCGGCAGCGGCGACGGCGGCGTGCTCCATGTGAAGCCGCCGTCCTTCGTCGTCAGGGCCAAGGCTCCGTCTCCCACCAGCCAGCCGCCGGATTCACCCGCCAGCACGAGCCGCCGCAGGTATCGCGTCCCCAGTTCATTCGTGCGCGCCGGCTTGAGCTCCACCATGCTGGCGATGGCCACTTCTCCGCCGCGACCGGCCACGACGCCGCCGCGCTGGTAGCGGTCGCCGTTGCGAAAGTCGGCCGCCGTCCAGCCGAGCGTCCGTCCCTTGGCAATCGGAATCCAAGTCCGGCCGCCGTCCTCAGTGCGGAACACGCCGCCGGGATACAGGCTCGAACCATCTCCCGCCGCCCAGCCCCGCTTGTGGTCAAAGAAACGAGCGACCTTGAGGGCGGGAAGCGTGAGGTCCGGAATGATTTGCCAATTCTTGCCGCCGTCGCGCGTGCGGAGCACGATGCCGCTGGTTTGATGGGTGTAGGGATGCGTCCAGCCACCCACCGCCCAGCCGTTTTCCGGGTCGAGGAACTGTACAGTTTCTAAACGACAAGTCGCGGGGGACCGCTGCGTCTGCCAGTTGCGGCCGCCATCGAGCGTATGCCAGATGGCTCCGCGGTCTCCCACTGCCCATCCCAAGTCAGCGTTGACAAAACAAACACTCGTCAACTCGGCATCAGCGAGCATTTGCGGAGGCGAAGCCGCGGGCTGAGCGCAGACTTCATGGACCACTGCAAGGTTGAAGGCGAGCGCTCCGAGCAACAGATAAGTCAGCCGAAGTCTGGCCATGCTTGCCCCTCCTTGGGCTCCGGGGACATTCGTCCCTAAGGACCGCCTGAAGGCGGAACTCCAGCGGATTCCATCCGCGGGCCGTGGATTGTAAGGCGTGACAGTGTAAGGGCCTAGGTCAATAATGCGGTGTCAAAGTGCCAAGCCAAACCTGTCTTTCACCCGGAAGATTGCTGTCACCAAGGCGACTACAATCTGAACAGGCAGAATTCGCAGCTTCGCAGGACTAGCATTTCAATGACAGCAACGGAAAACCCGGAATTCCCACTTCTCGCCAAGCCCAAAATCTCTTCCGGCCGCCTGGTGCTGGGCTGTCTGGGGATGGCATTCATCACCGTGGTCGCCGCAGTGGCCATTCCGTGGATGATCTCCAACCGGCAGGCGGCGGCCAGGCTGAATGCCGCCATCCAGCGGGTGAAGGCGCGGGGGGAGCCGCTGACGTCGGCCGGGCTGAACGAATTCTACGCTCCGGCGAAAGGGCGGCCCGACATGACCAAGGAGTTGATGGCGGCATTGGCCATTTGCGAAGCCGCCTCCAAGACGCCGGTCGCCCCGTCCCTTCCCATCGTGGGGCGGGGTGCCGAGCCGCCGCCGCGCGGGCAAGCTTGGGATCAACTCGCCGAAGTCGAAAAATATCTGGCGGTTCAACAAAAGGCGCTGGACACCTTTCACGAATTCGCCCGCCGCAACGGGACCGCCCGCTATCCGGTCGACTTTACGCCCGGCGTCGCTACTCTCTTGCCCGAGACCCAGCGGACGCGAGAAGGAAGCCGGGCGCTCTCGCTGCAATTCCACGTCCACCGGCACAAGGGGGAAATTGCCGGCGCCATCGATTGCATCATTGCCCAGATTGCCCTGGCGGGCGCGCTCGAACCGGAACCGACGCTTGTGTCGCAGCTCGTCCGTATTGCCGTCACGGGCGTCGCGATCGCGGAAACTCAGCAACTGGTGCGCGAGGCGCATGTTCCGGACGCCGACCTGCGTCGGCTGCAAGCACAACTGAGGAAGATTGACTCAAAAGTCGGATTGAAAAATGCGCTCGTGGGAGAGCGGGCCATCAGCTACACGACTTGTTTGGACCCCCAGCAGATGGCCGAGTTAAATGGCCCCAACCAAGGCTTTGCCGACGAGCTGGCCAAGCGTCAGCCGAAGCGGATCCTGGATGCCGCCAAGATGCTGGAGATGAACCTGCAGATTGCGGAAGGGGCGGACGAGAGCCTCTTCAAGGCCCAGCAGGAGGCGGCTGCCGCCGAGAACGAGATTCGCGCACTCGCCGGCAGTCTGATAGGCAAACTCTCCTATATGTATACGCTGCTACTCTCACCCGCGTATTCGCAGGCGGTCGGTGCCTTCGCCCGCAGCGCCGCCCAGCGGGACTGCGCCGATGCGGCCATTGCCGCGGAGCTCTATCGCCGCAAGCACGGCCAGTGGCCGGCCAGGCTGGAGGACCTCGTGCCCGAATTCCTCCCCGCGGCGCCGATCGACCCGTTCACCAATACGGCGCTGGTGATGAAATCCAGTGGCGAGTCGTGCAAAGTTTACAGCACGGGGCCGGATGTCGCGGACAATGGAGGCAATCTGACCAATGACCAGAAGGCAGGAACCGATATCGGCTTTGAAATGCCCGCCGGCGGAATCCAGCCTTAAACGCTCGACAGCCGAAGGACGAATCGATACCGTGGACTACAGATGACTCGACATTTTTTGGAAAAGTCTCGCTTCCTGGAGGCTTTGCAATGTCTCTGCTCACCGAGGAACGCAGCCGCCGCCGCTTAGCCGCCACGGAAGGGCTCTCTGCACTCTCTAGCCGCTCGGACGCCCAGCAAATTGTGGAGCGACTCGATGACGGGCTCTCGCTTCTTCGCAACTCCTTCTACTCTCGATTGCAAGCCGACGTGGAGCAGAGTTTCGGCAAGGACTCCATGCTGATGCCTCTCTCCCAGGCCCTCACGGAGCACCAGGTGAAAGGAGAGATTGAAGCTTTCCTCGTCGCGGAAGTCCTGGACGAGCTGTCGCACTCCGACATTCTTCCCCAGCCGGCCAAGAACCGGCAGTGGCTGCAGGAGCTCCGCCTCGCCGGCCGCCAGGACCGCGCCGCGCAGGAAACCCGCGCCGACCACTACTTCCAGCTCTCCAGCCGCGACCGGCAACTACAGTTCTCGGACAGGTTGGAAGAGCTGCTGCGCGAGGCCCGCCTGGCGCCACTGGTGCTCTATCAGCTTTTCCCGCTGGCCGCGCGTGCCGCAACCGCGCTGGCCTTTGGGGACCATCTGCGCGGCGGTGAGATCCGCAACGTGCAGGCATCGCTCCTCCCCGCCATTACCTACTGCCGCAACTGCCACGGGCGGCTGCTGGACGTGGATGAATCCTGCCGCGAGTGCGGCAACCCCGTTTGGACCATCCGCTGGATGACGCAAGCGGATTAGCAGGCAGCACGCCCACGCAAAGCCGTGGGCGTGCCACCCCATCGCAAGGTTCGCCGCTACGATTTCTTCGCCACCCAGTCCGTGGTCTGTGGCTTTCCCTCCCGGTCGGTTCCTTCGCTCTTACCGGTGATCGTGTCGCCGCTGAGCTTGCCGGAATACTTCGTCGTCCGCTTGACTCCGTTGAACTCGCGAGTGACGGAGAACGCAACCGTGCCGTCCTTGAAGGACGCGTCTTCAATCGGCGTGACGACATTGTTGCGGCCCGGCATGTGGCCGGTCAGCTTGTCCCCTTCCAGCTTGAGCGTCAGCGTCACGTCTCTCGTCTGATCACCCCGCTTCACTTGCCATTTCCACGTTCCGCTCGGGTCATCCGCGCCCAGTGCCGTTCCCGCCAGACCCAGAGTCACCAAACCAAGCACGAGACATAGCAGCCATTTCATCGCCGGACCCTCCCACAATAAATGAACCCGCCAGAGCCCCTCCGCCGCGCGGCGGAGCATCGGCCTCACGGTTATGATAAACGCCCCTTCATTAAACACCTCCCAAAATCCAATTGCCACTATGAAGCACCAAGAACAGCACGTCGGTTCCGGCGAGTTCACCTACCGGGCCAACAGCGACTGGGCACAGTGGCCGGACAATTGGCAACTTTCCGAAGTCACGGCGGTGGCGACGGACTCCCAGGACAGGGTCTTCGTCTTCAATCGGGGAGATCATCCGGTGGCCGTCTTCGATCCTGGCGGCAAACCACTATTCGCCTGGGGAGAGGGGCTGTTTGTCCGGCCACACGGTATCTGGTTCGGGCCTGACGATGCCGTTTACCTCACGGATGACCTGGATCACACCGTCCATAAATTCACGCCCGAGGGCGAGCGCCTCTGGACCCTCGGCACCAGCGGCCAACCGTCCAGCACCGGCGCGACCAGCGTGGACTTCCGCACCATCCGCCAGGCGGGGCCGCCGTTTCATTATCCCACCAACCTCGCGACTGCCCCCTCCGGCGACGTCTACATTTCCGACGGTTACGGCAATGCGCGGATTCACAAGTTTTCCGCAGACGGTCGGCTGCTGTTCTCCTGGGGCGAACCCGGCAGCGGGCCGGGGCAATTCCACGTCCCCCACGGCATTGCGGTGAATGCGGCCGGAACCGTCTACGTGGCGGATCGCGAAAACAGCCGCTTGCAGCTCTTTTCGCCTGAGGGTGAGTTTCTGGCGGAGTGGAAGGACTTGGCTCGCCCGTGTGACCTGGTGATCGACGCCGCCGGCCGCGTCTACGTCGCCGAGCTCGGCTACCGCGCGGGAATGTGGCCGGGAACCGTCCCGCCGCATCCAAACGCCACCGGCGGCCGCGTGAGCATCTTCGATTCCAGTGGCCGGTTGCTCTCTCGCTTTGGGGGTGGTGAGAACCCCAGCGAGCCGGGGGACTTTTTTGCCCCGCACGATGTCTGGCTGGACTCGCAGGGGAGCCTGTACGTCTCCGAAGTCATCCGCTCCGCCGCCGGCGGAAAAAAACCGGCGGGACGGGACTACCATACGCTGCAGAAGTTCGTAAGGCCCACTTCAATGTCTTAATCTTAATCTTAATCCTCTTCGTACTCTCCATCTCCGTGGAACGAAGACGAAGGCGGGGAGGGATGAAGAGTAAGAGTAAGATTAAGAGTAAGAGAATAACCGGTCCGACCTGCATTTACTTTCATGTCCATTCACGCCCACAATCGCCGAGCTTGGGACGAGCGGGTCCGCGAGGGAGAGTGCTTCACCCGCCCCGCCAAGGATGAGGATTTTGCCGACCCGCTGAAGACCGTGGACGGCCTCGGCTGGCTCGGCGGAGACATCCGCGGCAAGCGCCTGCTCTGCCTGGCGGCAGGGGGAGGGAAGCATGGTCCGCTGTATGCCGCGGCGGGGGCGGATGTGACCGTGGTGGACATCAGCCCCGCCATGCTGGAACTCGACCGGCAGGTGGCGGCCGAGCGGCGGCTGGCGCTGCGGACGGTGGAAGCTTCGATGGACGAGATGCCGATGCTGGCCGCGGGGGAGTTCGATATCGTCGTCCATCCCGTCAGCACCTGCTATGTGCCGGAGATTGCCCCCGTTTATCGGGAGGTGGCCCGCGTCACCCGCGGCGGCGGCCTCTACATCAGCCAGCACAAGAGCCCCACCAGCCTGCAAGCGGAAATCCAGCCGTCCCCCCGCGGCTATGAATTGACCGAGCCGTACTATCGAGCCGGCCCGCTCCCCCCCGTCCTCGGCAGCCCGCACCGGGAGGAAGGGACGCTGGAGTATCTGCACCGCTGGGAAGAAATCCTCGGCCACCTCTGCCGCAGCGGCTTCATGATCGAAGACGTCGTCGAGCCCCTCCACGCCAAAGCCGGCGAACCCCCCGGCGCCTTCAGCCACCGCAGCCGCTTCGTCGCGCCGTACATCCGCATCAAGGCCCGGCGGTTGGGGGGAAGTGTTGCGGCGGGAATCGGCGCGAGGATTCTGTTGCCGTAGATATGGCAATCGCGGAGATTAAGTGCCGATGCCGAGAAACGCCGAATCAAGGGAGCGGTGGCTGCAACTCTTGAAGCAATTCAGTGTCGCGAAGCACCCGCACTCCCAGGTGGCCTAAATACTGCGTTACAGCGTCCGTAAAAAGATGCCGGTCCCAAGTGCAGAGAACGTCCGCCTGCCCATCCACGGCCGTGGCGATCACGAAGTCGTCATCGGGATCGCCGGCAACCGGCGGTGGCGAAGTAACGGAAACGAGCAGGCTGGCTGTCCGCAACGCCTCGACATAGGCGTCGATGTTCGGGTCATCGAGACCGTGGATCGCGCGCACACGGTCATAACGCAATACTCGCGCAAGTTCGGCGAGCAACAATGGCGATGAGACAAGAACATGCGTCGGAGCAAGCAAGCGCTCCAGCAATTGCCTGGCAGGACTATTTCGTCCCGGAACGGCTCGAGCCAGCACGTTTGTGTCGAGAACCGCGCGCATCAAGCACGCTGCCGTACTTGAGCCATTGCCTCCTGCACCGCGGAGTCGATTTCCGCATCAGGAATTCCTTGCTGAACCGCGTGTGCTTCGGCTTGGGCAATGATCTGGCGAATTCTCTGAGTGGCTTGCAACTTCTCGTCTGCAGCGGGACCTTCGGGAGGCGATTCAACGACGATATGCACCCGCTCGCGGGCTTGCAGACGAGTTCCCAGAAGTTGTTCCAGGTTTTCCCGGTTGGCCGCGGAGAGGTCTTGGACACTACGGGTGAGGATGGTGCTCATGGAATTGATTATACCCGCCCCAGCGCCGGCTTCCAGTTGCTGAGGTAGGGGATAAGCGACAGGATAATGGCAGGATCATCCAGAACGCTCGCTACTATTACTTCCATCTCGGCCGCAACCGCTTCGTCGCGCCGTACATCCGCCTCAAGGCCCGGCGAGTGGGGGGAAGTGCTGCGGCGGGAGGCTGCGCTCGCATTTTGTTGCCGTGACAAAAGCAGCACCGAATTCTTTAGGATGGCACGCCGGAATCTGGACCTGGCCCCTTTGATCCTTTTGCGAAAGCCCTACTTGTGTCCGCCTCGATTCCAGAACGCGGTGGGGTCGGGAGCTTCCTTATGCATTTTGGCGAATGTCGCGGACTACTTGTCAAGCAGCGGCTTGAACTGTTTTCTCCAAACATCCGAGCGCTCGAGCTGGTCGAAATCAAGGTACGTCAAGTTGTCATAAACGTCCGACGGAACCGGTTCCAGCTTTCCCCACCGGCCCTCGTAGTTGGAATACACCCAGCCTTTTTTGGCGGGCGATGAGTATTGCTTTCCATCCAAGTAAAGCCCGGTGTCATGACGGGAAAAGCCCCATACCTCAGTGTCGGTGTAGTTTCCGTTCGCTATCGGGCGGCGGGCGAAGGCAACGAGATAAACGAGCCGCTCTCGTTCCAAAGGAGTTTTTTCCCATTGAGAATCCACGATGTATCCGTTGCACACAACCCGATGCCATCGATGAGAAACCCGATGAACATAGGATCGTCCGATCAGGCCAACCGCGAGACCAATCCCCGCGCAGAGCAGGAGGAAATGAGACAATCGCAGGCGAAAAAAGCTGTTTGCTGGCAACGAGTTTCCCAAAGGAACTCACGGTTCAGTGCCGAGAGTAGATGCGGGCCGGAGTTCTCTTTCGCCTTTCGGAACGGCAGGCGCTTTCAAAAATCGCGATGGCGGGTAAGCCCCGCGTTTCTTCTTGAACTCTTCGCAGAAATTCAATGACTCCTGGACCAAGACCGGGTAGATTCTCTCTTTCCAGAGCGGCGTTTTTTCCAGGTTCTCGTAATCCGCGATGCGCAGCTCCATCTCGCTTTCGGAGGTTTGAGAAATCGGCCTGACGCCACCCCCAAACCTTCCATTGCCGTAAGCGCCACCATAGGGCAAGTACACCCAACACTTTTCGCCCTGGGGGGCAACGGCTCTTTCATTGTGAATGAAGATGCCCAGGGGATTGAGATGCACTGCCCCATCGCCGTATCCCGCCGGGTGCTCATCGGGGGCAAAGGACATTCCGCCTCCACGTTGTTCGCCTTCGGGATACGCCAGTAGAAAAACCAAATCCTCCTTCCCGGCATGATTTGTTTCCCACCACGCTTTTACGGAAAAACCGTCCACAACCCCCTGCCGAAATACATAGTTGGAACGATAAACGTAATATCGTGCTGTCAGCCCCAGGCATGCACCGGCCAGACCGCACACTAGAAAAAGTGTCCGTAGGGAAAATCGTATTCGTTGGCGACACAGCATAGGTTTCCGAAACCCTCGCCAAATATCGGTGTTAATTCGATGCTCCACGAGCGCACGTCAACTGCCCAAGCGAAATCCAGGGCCCCAATGACCTGCCCCAATTTTGGTTCTGCGTGTATTCAAGACCCACATAATAAGTAGCAGTGCCAGTCACACTGAAGGACCCGTCCACGCCGACGTCACCAGAAAACCGAACCTGTACGCTATGAACCGTACTGCTGTTGTTAATCATATTCGGTTCACCATGAACCGCAATCGCCTTAATCGGCTGGGCGGTCCCACCGCCTGCATTATTAGTTCCCCCGACTTCCGTGATTAGGCCCGATTGAGAATCGCACGAAAACTGCAATCCGATGGTATCGTCGTCGGGAGTTTCAGTCCAATCGAACCAACCCCCGTCCCTAAAGAGGCCGTTAACCGCAAGCTGCAATTTATTGGGGCCCTCGAAACTGTTCTGAGGGTTGAAGCGTATCGCGTCAAGTGAATAGTTGCCCCACAAATACGATGGGAGCGAAAACAGCGAGTACGGGTGATTTTCGATAACTATTGTACTAGAGTGGTAGTCTTCGTTGACATCTCCATTGCTTCCCGTAGAAAACCCAGTACCCGTGGGTGTGATCCAGCGCCATTCATCGTCGAGAATTCTCACAGACTGCACGCCTGCCCCGCTCACAACGTAGGCATCGGTGGTTTCACCATAGACCCAGAAATTAAATGTCTCATTCAGTTCCACAATCACATCGTCATTCGGCACGAGTTCGAGCGTCTTCTCGGATTCCCCCTCAGCAAATGTAATAGCTCCCGGCGTCGTCACCATATCGGATGCCTTGGCGATGGTATCACCGTACTCTCCTGAGGCGGGGGGTAGGGGCATGTCAAACGGGACAGGTCCATATACGTCAACTTTCGCTGGAGACACGCGGGCGGCCGCGGGGATTGAGCGTGGCTTGCAGCCCCAGCACCGCCACCGTCCAGGTCTGCCCGATATTGCCGCCACAGGGAAGCCCTTGCTCCAGCGAGCACCGCACGGGGGTCCCCATTCTCCTTGGCACGGCCTGGCATTCTACCACGCCAGCCCAGGAAATTACCGAAATTCTGGTGGACAAGGGCTTGCATGTGCCAACCGGGATGTATAAACTTACGTACAGTAGTCGCGGGGCTTGGAAAGGGAGCCTGGCGGCGGGGGGGGGGGGGGGGG
>JBPCKT010000025.1:0-88487 GCA_051004015.1 Pirellulaceae bacterium
TCCGCCGGCTCGCCGACCGCCTCAAACACCGGGTATAGTATTCCGCTCACTCCGTGAGCGGACCTGCTCCAGCTTCATTCCACGCCAACCACTTTCCCATGGCCGACTACAGCAAATTCCAACAAAAAGTCATCAAGCGCTACTACGACAACCGGGACGACATTGCGCTCCAGCGGGTGCAAGAGTTAGTAACGGAGCTGTACCTGTCCGAAGGAAAAAAACGGGCCAAGCACTGGGACAGTGTCGCCTTGCACCTCGGCAAGCTGGGCGTGAAGCCGGATGTCATTGACCACCTCCGCAAGCAGGACAAGGCGGAGCTGGTAGCCAGCCTGGTGAAGAAGTTGATCGAGAAGAGTTGAGCCATCCCATGCGCACCACCTGGAATTTCCACACCGCCGGTCAACTGGTCTTCGGCAACGGAGCAGTGCGGCAGTTGGGAGTCTTGATTGCCAGACGCAAATTGCACCGCGTGCTGGTCATCACCGACAAGAATCTCGTGGCATCGGGCATCGCATCCCAGGTGCTCCATTCGCTGACGGACGCTTCGCTCAGCACCCATCTATTCGATGATGGAGCTGCCGAGCCGTCCATTGAAGTGGCGCTCAAAGCCGCGGAATGGGCCACGGCCTTCCAGCCGGATTGCATTGTCGGACTTGGCGGCGGCAGCAATATGGACCTGGCGAAGATCGTGGCCGTGCTGGTTACTCACGGGGGCTCGCCCGAGAAGTATTTCAGCTTTGGAAATGTGCCGGGGCCGGTGCTGCCGCTGGTGTGCGTTCCCACGACCGCTGGAACTGGGAGCGAAGTCTCGCACGCCGCTGTGCTGACGGATACGGCGAACAAGATGAAGGTCAGCACGCTGAGCAACTTTCTGCGGCCGGCTCTGGCCGTAGTGGACCCGGAGCTCACGCTCACCTGCCCGCCGAAGGTCACTGCCGATAGCGGAATCGACGCGCTCACGCACGCCATCGAGGCCTACACCGCCATCGACTATCCAAATCTCGACATGAGCGTGGGGGATGACGTTGCCTATCAAGGAAAGCATCCCCTCGGCGATTGCCTGGCGGAGAAGGCCATTTCGCTGATTGGCCGGCACCTCCTAGCCGTGGTCAATGACGGCAGTAACCGCGAGGCGCGGGAAGGGATGTCCCTGGCGGCGACCCTGGCAGGAATGGCCTTCTCTAATTGTGCCGTGGCGCTGGTGCATGCCCTCGAATATCCCCTCGGTGGTTCGCTGCATGTTTCCCACGGCGCAGGCAATGGCTTGCTGCTGCCGTATGTCATGCGGTTCAATCTTCCCGAGCGGAAAGCGGCCTTCGCTCGCGTCGCCGAACTGCTTGGCGAAGACACCAGCGGACTGACGGAAGATGCCGCAGCGGAGCTGGCCATTGCGGCGGTCGACCGCCTCCGCAGCGAGATCGGCATTCCCCATCGCATCCGCGACATCGGCGGCAAGCGGAACCAGCTTCCAGAGTTCGCCGCCAAGGCGTTCGCCATCAAGCGCCTGATCGCTGTCAATCCGCGGCAAGCCAGCGAAGCGGACTTGCTGGGGATTTTGGAAGCGGCGTATTAAGACTTCTTCCTCAAATGCCCCGCGGTGGACTGGAAATACTTGCTGCGGCGGACTTCCACGACCTCAATGGTTTCATCCTGCTGGCGGCGGAGGTCGTCGAGGTTCGAGGCGCAGAAGCGGCAGCCGATCTTTTGAATGTGGAAGGTGATGTAGGCCATGTGCTCGTCATCGAGAGCCGCCAGAAGAAAGCTGCCGAGCTGTTCGCGCGGCGGACAACTGAGCCGCGTGCGACGCCAGATTTCGCCGACGCTATGGACTCCCGCATCCCGCCGGCCGTTGATGGCGGAGAGCCGGGTGAGGAGCTCGGGACGAGCGCGCAGTTCCTGCTCAATGGCGGCCATCTCCTCAGGTGGGAGCGCCTCTTCAAGGTAGGCTTCGAGCTCGGACTGGGTGATGCGGCGGGTCATGAATCCTCATACAACTCCGGAAAAACCTCGGCGGACAATTCCTGGTTCTTCACCAGGCTCCGCAGCCGGGCGATGAAATCGAACTTGTAGTTGGCGACCTGCTGCTCGGTAATGCCGAGGTCTTCGGCCACGTCTTTGTTCGCCCAGCCGCGGACGAACAGGAGCTCCGCGCACTGCAGCTTGGTCCATTCGGCCCGCTCGCGCCAGCGGCAAATCTGGTCGCGAAGGGCTTCAGTGATCGCTTTCTCCTCCAAGTTCTTCCGCTCGCCACTGCGGGCGATGCTGCTGGCCACGCGGCCGCTGCCGGCCACTTCCCACGAGCCGGAGGAATCCGCTCCGGCGGAGAGGGGGACCGCGGGGCGGCGGCCTTCGCGCCGCAGATGGTCGGTCAACTTGTAGGCGCAGATGGAAAACAAGTAGCTCTCCAGCGGACGCTTGCCGTCGTAGTTGGGCAGGCTGTTGAGGAACCCCAGGAAGGCCTCCTGCACGATGTCTTCGCTCGGTGCGCGGCGGCCGAGGCGGCTTTCGACAAAGGCCAGCAGCCGCCCTTCGTAGCGGGCAATCAGGTCGGTCCAGGCGTCCCCTTCGCCACGGCGGATCCGCTCGATGAGCAGGGAGTCGGCATCCAGAGATTGACGCATGGCGAAAGCCGAGAGGAGGCGGTAAATCGGCCGGCCTCCCCGCTAGCTTACAACCAGTAAATCCACTGGGCGAGGACGGCGCCGGAGCCGACAATTGCCAGTATCGCTGCCGCGGTCATGAACTGCAAGCGTCCCGTGTAATAGCCGCGGGTTGCGGTGTCGAGCCGGAAGTAACTGAAGACGGTGCCGAGGAACAGCAGGGCCCCGGCGGCGATGAGCCCGGTCTGCAACAGGCGGTAATAGGCAGTCAGGTCAGTCCACTTGTGAGTCACCTCCTGGCGGAATTCCGGTCCGAATTCGAGCAGGGCATGCACCTGGTGCATCGGACCGATGGAAACCCCGATTTGCTCGTGATAGACGTTTTGCGACCGGACCAAATCGCGCTTGATTTTCTGCACGTCATAGCCCACGAGTTGCGGGGCCAGCGTGCTGCCCAGTTGCTCGGCAATGTATTCGTCGGTCTTTGTCTTGAGAACGTTGTCCAGCGCGCGCTCAGCTTCCGCTTCCGATGAGTAGGGGCCGGAGCAGACGGCCAGTGAATGTTCCGAGCCGACCGTAACATTGCGGCCCACCCATTCAGGGCGGCCTGCGGGAATGACAACGCTGTCGGGATTGACGTGGGGAGGTGTGTGAAGCTGGCCTTCAGGTAGCTTGGCGAAAAACGTAGATTCATCCGGCGTACGCGTCGCAACATTGGAGGCAACCGAGTCTGCTGCAAACACGCTCGCCGAGCCGAAGTTGCCGAAAAGCCCGCTGCAAAATGCAAAGAACGCCCCGCAGCCGGCCGCCAGGCAGAGCGAGCCGAGCGTACCTTGCACTGCAGCCTGCGCCCGCCGCAACCGAAGCAGCGGCAGCGCGGCGATCGCGGAAGCGACAAGGAGCGTGAGCGTCATTGTGATGAGGGATGTGGCCATAGTTCACCTTGATGGAAAAAAGTATTCCTCACGCTCCGCGTGAGGAATCATCTCGCGGAGCGAGATGAGTACTGTCTAAACCCTCCCCTGCGTCACGCGCTGCCGGATCGCCAGGCGATCCTGCGGCTTGAGCCAGGGGGAGGCGAGTTGTACGGTTGTGGAAATCGCCCCGGCCATGAGGAGGCCCCACGGCAGCGGGAAGCGGAAAATCATGCTGAAAACCCAGGCGGCCAGCACGGTGAGGACGATGGGAGCAATCCGCAATCGTGATGTTCGCAGCGGATCGGTCTGCTTCCACCAGCCCATCAAGACGAACAGGCCGGCAAAGAACGCGACATAGCAGGAGAGATAGGGCGCCCCGCTGGCATCCACCATGTTGCGTGAAATCGGGTTGTCGGAATTGACTTGCATGGAGCCGTCGCCGATCAAGTCCACCATCAGGAATCGATTCAGCACAAACGCTCCTGCTCCGAACGCCAGACCCAGCACCAGCAGCGCGAATCTCCTCCTTACCTGTTCACCGGTGGTGTGTTCCCAAAACTTGCCCGCGGTAAGCAGCGTCCACGATCCCAAAGTCGTCGCCAGCCACAGCCAGGCGGGGCCGGCGATCTTGTTGGCCGAGTTATCCGCCCACTCGCCGCCGCCAATGGCGCTCATCACCACGGTCAGCACCGCGGCAATGGCGGCCGAGGCCAGCATCGAGCCGGCGAGCTCGCCGACGCGGTCCCCCGTTGTCTTCATCCGCAGCACGCTGCGGTATTGTTGCTCCCAGGTGACGTAGCGGCCCTCTACCGGGAATGTTTCGGCCATCGCGCCGCCACGAGTCGCCTGCACCACCAGCCAGATGCCGAGGTACACCACATAGGTCATCGCCAACACGACCGCGGCTGGAATGACCCAGGGCCAGGCAAAGATCAGGGCCACGACAAAGCCGACGATGAGCACGATCTTGAGCGGTGTACCGCCGGAGTTCCACCATTTGCCAAAGTTCGAGAGCCCCCGATTGACCGCACTGGCAATGGGCTCTTCCGCCCGCGGAGCAACAGGGAGTGCCCCGTAACTGCCGGGTGCGTAGCTGACAGCTTGCGCGGGAACGTAGCCCGCCGCATTTCCATTCGGGCCGCGGCGCACCGGGGGAACCTGGGGCTTTTTCGGATTCTTCTTCACGGGGCCAAAGGACATTTCCTTCTCGTCGTCCCCGATATAGTGCGGTGCTTCCTTAACGATGGTCACCGTCGCCTGCACGGTTCGCTCGGGCGCGCCATTCCCCGCAAGCTTGCTCGCCTGAGGTGTCACCGGAATGGGAATGTTTACAGCCGCCGCTTGCGGTTTCGCGCCGTTCACTTTGGATGCGTCGAGCAGCGCCACCATTTCCGAGACGTTCTTGAAGCGCTTCTCCGGATCCTTACGGAGCGCCCGCTCCACCATGCCGCGATAGGGCTGCGGGACGGTCGAGAGGTCGGGGTCCGCCGTCAAATGCTTCATGATGATTTCCTGGCTGCTTTCTCCTTCGAAGGGGACGTGGCCAGTGACCATCTCATACAGCACGATGCCCAGGGCGTAGATATCGATCTCTTTGCCGTAGGCCCCCTTGCCGATTTCGGGAGCCATGTAGTGGAACGTGCCGACGCTTTCCGTCTGGCCGCTCCGCCGCGAGCAGGAAATGAATTTGGAAAGTCCGTAGTCGCCGATCTTGACGCAGCCTTCGTCCTCGAAAATATTGCCGGGCTTCAGGTCCCGATGGACGATGCCGTGGTCATGCAGATAGGCCGTGCCCGCCGCAATGCCGCGGAACCAGGATTCAAGCTCTTCTTTGGGGAGGCCGTTGGGGTTGCGGTCGATGACGTCCTTGAGGCTGGCTCCGGCGATGTATTCCATCACCACCCAGGCTTCCCCCTGCTCGTCGTAACGAATGTCGTGGAGGTCGATCAGATTCGCGTGCTTGAGATTCAGGCACTGGCCAACGCCGCGAAGCTCGACTTCCAGGTTCCGTTCGACATGCTTGAGGGCCACTTCCTTGCCGGCGTCGCTGGCGGCGAAATAGACCTCGCCGAAGCCACCTTTGCCGATGCCCCGTTTGATCGTGTACCCCTCAAGGGGGCGGGAACCGCTGGCGTACTGAAACTTCATGGCACCGCCCATCCTGCCTGGGGAGGCCTCGGCCACGGCGACATTGCCGGAGCCGTCGGCATCTAACTCTAACGTAGCGGTACGGTCATTCATTTGTCCAGTTTCCCCCCGGATTTTCAGAAACTTGCTGGAAAAAAGAGGCCAGGTCCTGCGCGAAAGCCGCTCGGGGCCAGTCTGTTTTTTCAGTCGTTTCCTTTCTGCAGTCTGGGAATATGGGCTGCTTGGGCGAGTCATTGCCCATCCCTACCGCGCTTTCCCACCTGTGGCGCTTGAAGGGTTTTCGCTCGAGGAAAGGAAATCTTGGCGGAAAGTTCGGGGGCGGTTTGGCCGCTCCTTGACGAACTCCTGATAAGTCCCCTTTTCTGATGCTTTATTCATGTTTTTCAGCTCGTTGTTTGGCGGCTTTGAGGCACCGTAGCAAGTGACGTAAGTGCTTATAAATCAATGGTTTGCCGTTGCTAATCCCAGCCTGATCGTTGATTCAGAGGGGGCCGCGATCGGCAATTCTTGATTCATGCTCATTTCGGGGGGTTGTATAAGTGGTTTTTCAATTCATTTGAGTTGAGCATCGGGCTCTTAGCCTCCTTCATCATAGTCGCTCATCAGACCCTCATTTCCCTCGGGCAATGAAAGAGGTACACGGCGGCTGGTCGATCTGGGGTATTATACTATTGTTCATATGTCCTAGGCAAGAGGCGACGGCAAGAATTCCTGAATTTTTTTGCTTACAACTCGCCGCGATTGACGGGCTGCAAGGCTGCCGAGGATATTGGTGCCCACGACTCCTCGGAATCTGATTTTCTTGCCAACCCGCCACTCCAAATATGCCTTACCACCCGCAGCCGCTGGACACTGCTCACGTCACCATTCCCCCGACCTTGGAGAGCCTGCTTGAGAAACTGGCCGTCAACGTCCACGATATCTGGGCGGACCAGCGGCTCAGGGACGGATGGAAATATGGACCGGCGCGGGATGATGCGAAACAGGAACATCCCTGCCTCCGCCCATTCCACGAGCTGCCGGCGGCCGAGCAGGAGTATGACCGCCGCGTGGTGCGTGACACGCTGCGGGCCATGCTGGCGATGGGTTATCGTATTGAGAAGTGAATCACACTGACTTCACTGCAGTGCCGCCGCCATGAATACCTCCCCCGCAGACGCCAGCGAACCAGCAGCTCGCATGCCCGCCGAGCCGGTTTACACCCAGAGCGAGCTCTACGACTCGCCGGCAGACCTGCTGAGGTGGCACCAGCTCGCGCCGCTCCTCAAGACCTGGCACCAGGAAGTCTGGGAGAAGGACCATTCCGAGTCCCGAGGTTGCTGGTACTACGACCAGGAAGCGATCCGGCTGCAAGAGCGGCATCGGGTGGCCGTCATTGTGGCGGCAGTGGCGGGCACGGCAGCGATCGTTCTGGCAATTCTGCAACTGGGCAATGTGGCGACCGATTCTTTGTTGAATCTGGAAGTCGCCTGCCTCATCGCGGCTGTCATCACCATCGTGCTCGGCGCTATCCACAGCCTGGACCATCGTTGGCGGGAGGATCGTTTCAAAGCGGAGCAATACCGAATGCTCAAATTCCGCTTCCTGCATGACGCAGCTCGCTGGATTGCCGCCAGCGCGGAAGAGCGAAGCCGGCATCTCGTCACGTACATTGCGCGGATTCACGCAGCCGACCGGCACGTCATCAAGGAGTGGATTCATTGGAAACGGGAAATTCTGCCGGTGTTGGAAACGCCGGAAGGCAAGCTGGATGTGAATTTGGCGGGGGAGCTTGTCGATTACTTCCGCGAGCGGCGGCTGAAGCCGCAGCAACACTACTTTCACAGTCGCGGACAGAAACTGCACCGCGTGGAGTCGATTGTCCGCTGGGTGGGGCCGGGATTGTTCTTCGCGAGCGTCACTTGCGCTTTGACCCATGCTGCGCTCCACGTCCTGGAACCGAAATCACAGCCGCCCGGCGTTTCGCAGAAAGCTCGCCATGAGCCGGGGAATGAGACCCCGAAGAGTGCTGGCGAAAGCCCTGGCGACGCTTCCCTGCATTCCAAAACTCCGGCCGAGCATGACAATCTTACCTGGGCCATCTGGTTAGCCCTGGCAGCCGCCATTTTGCCGGTGACCGCGGCCGGAATCCGCACGTGGCGAGGCGCCTTTGAGTTTGGCCGCAACTCCTTGCGGTTTGAATCGATGGCCCATCATCTTGAGTATCTGCTGAGCGAGCTAGACATGGCTAAGACTCCGGAAGCGAAGCTCGCCCTCCTTCGCCGCGGCGAACACGCCATGGAAGGCGAGCATCGCGCTTGGATGCGCCTGATGATGGAAGCGGAATGGTTCGGGTAGTTTCCTCGCGATAAGAAAGGGGTCGGGAAGAGTTTTCGCGGCCACGTTCCTTGGCTTATCTTAAGTTTGAACCGCGAAAACCCTTCCCGACCCCTGACAAGCCTTCCGATGCAACTCTTCGATTTGACCCGTCTCCGCACTTCGCCGCTTGTGGCCACGCTCGAACATCACGAGCAAATCGGTTCGACCAGCGACCGGGCCTTGGAAATTGCGAGGCAGGACGAGTTGACTTTGCCAATGCTCATCCTGGCGGATCAGCAAACTGGCGGCCGGGGGAGAGGCAGCAACCAGTGGTGGGCAGCAGCAGGATCGCTGACGTTTTCGCTCTTGATCGATGCCCGGCAATTTAGCATTGCCAGCCAAAGTTGGCCAGTCCTGTCCCTCTCCACCGGCCTGGCAATCTGCGAAGCCCTGGAGCAGGTTGCCCCCGGCGGCGATTTCGGCGTCAAATGGCCCAACGACGTGTACTGCGCCGGCCGCAAGCTCTGCGGGATTTTGATTGAGTCGCCGTCCGCCGCAAGGGGACGAATCGTCGTCGGTATTGGACTGAATGTTAATAATTCTCTTGCCGCCGCTCCGCAAGAGATTCAATCGGCGGCCATGTCCTTGGTGGACTACCTTCAGCGGCCGCTCGACATGACCGGCGTACTCCTTAGCCTTCTGGCCGCACTCCATAGCCACTGGCAGGACCTTGGCCAAACCGGATTCACCCCTCAAGCCAATGAATTCCGTCGCCGCTGCATTCTGGATGGCAGGACGATCCAGGTTTCCTCCGGCCCACGGCTCATTACCGGGCGTTGCTTGGGAATTGATGATGGCGGCTCGCTGATTTTGCAAACGGAGAGAGGGCGGGAGGAGATTGCATCGGGGTCGGTGGAGAGCATTCAATAGCGCCTCGTTCTTGGCTTTTCCCAGCTCTTCGCCTATGCTGAAAGGGTTCCCGCCCAGAGCCGCGAACTGCCGGATTTCCCTCCTGCCGGTGGACTATGGCGGCCCAGATTCCATCCGCGCAAACGCCATGAAGCTCGCGCCACGCCATCTCGTTCTCACCGCCGCCTGGTTGCTTGCCACTGCAATGCCAGCCGCCGCTGCCGACCGCACCGGCGAGCAGATCTTTCGCGAGCTCTGCGCGAGTTGCCACGGGATGTCCGGCGAAGGGACGAAGGATCAGCCGAAGGTGCTGGCGGGGGATTTGTCGATTGAACAGCTCGCGGCCGTGATCGATAAGACGATGCCGGAAGGGGAGCCGGAGAAGTGCGATGCTGACGAGGCGAAACAAGTCGCGGCCTACATTCACGACGCCTTCTATTCCCTCATCGCCCAGGCCCGCGTCAAGCCGGCGCGGGTGGAGCTTTCCCGCCTGACCGTGCGGCAGTACCAGAATGTGATGACCGATCTCATCGGCAGCTTTCGCCAGAGCAGCCGCTGGGAGGAGCCAGGGGGACTGCATGGCGAGTATTACAAGGGACGGCGGACGCGGGGCGGGGACCGGGTGATTGATCGCATCGACCCCGTCGTGAAATTCAACTTTGGCGAAGGGAGCCCCGAGCCGGAGAAGATGGAGCCGCACGAATTTTCCATCCGCTGGGAAGGTTCGCTGCTCGCCTCTGAAAGCGGCGTCTATGAGTTCATCGTCAAGACCGACCACGCCATGCGGCTGTGGGTGAATGACAATGGCCGCAACGAAGGAGAAACGCCGCTGATTGATGCTTGGGTCAAATCGGGAAACGAAACCGAATATCGCGCCTCGATTCGGCTGCTGGGCGGGAAGGTCTATCCGCTCAAGCTGGAGTTCAGCAAGGCCAAGCAGGGGGTCAACGATTCCAAAAAGCAAAAGCAGCCGCCGCCGGCGCGGAAGGCGTCGATTGCCTTGGAATGGAAGACTCCGAGCCACGCACAGGAAGTCATTCCGGCCCGCTGCCTGTCGAAGCAAAGTGCGCCGGAAGTTTTCGTTTGCGAAACGCCGTTCCCACCGGATGACCGGAGCATCGGCTATGAGCGGGGGTCATCGATTTCCAAAGCCTGGGACCAGGCGACGACGGAAGGGGCGATGGAAGTCACCAGCTTTGTGCTGGAGCATCTGCGGGAATTTGCCGGAACGACCATTCATGAGCCTGACGCCGGGCCGCGACTGCGGGAGTTCTGTTACAAACTGGCGGAGCGGGCATTCCGTCGGCCGCTTTCGCCCGACCAGCGGCGGCTGTTCGTGGATCGACAGTTTGAACTTGCTGGCGAGCCCGAGCTGGCGATGAAGCGTGTGCTGCTCCTGATTTTCAAATCGCCGCGGTTCCTCTACCGCGAGGTCGGCACGCCGCAGCCGGATGCATTCGATGTCGCCTCGCGGATTTCGTTTGGATTGTGGGACTCGGCTCCAGACGAAGAGCTGGTCAAGGCAGCCGCTGCTGGGCAACTTTCTACGCGTAAGCAAGTTTCCGCCCAGATTCACCGGATGTTGCCTGACCTGCGGACGCGAGCCAAGCTGAACGGCTTCTTCCTGCAACTGCTCAAAGTCGACCAGGTGCCGGACATCGCCAAGGATTCCGCCGCCTTCCCAGAGTTTAGCCCGCAAGTAGCTTCGGATTTGCGCACCAGCTTGGAATTGACGCTGGACGATGTCATTTGGAGCGGGAGGTCCGACTTTCGCGAGCTGCTGCTGGGCGAATCGATCTATCTCAACGGTCGCCTGGCGAAGCTGTACGGCACCGACCTGACGGAAGATTCGCCGTTTCAAAAGATGACGCTGTCTGATGGCAAGCGCGCTGGTGTGATCACGCATCCGTATTTGCTCTCCGCGTTTGCGTATACCTCGACAAGCTCGCCGATTCATCGTGGTGTCTTCGTTTCCCGCAGCCTGCTGGGCCGCACGCTCCGCCCGCCGCCGGAAGCGGTCGCGCCGCTGTCGCCCGATTTGCATGCTGACCTGACGACCCGAGAGCGGGTGCTGCTTCAAACTAAGGCTCAGGCTTGCCAGACCTGTCACGCGATGATTAACCCGATCGGCTTCTCGCTGGAGAACTTTGACGCCATCGGCCGCTTCCGCGAGCAGGAGAAGGACAAGCCCGTCGACGCCCGCGGCAGTTATCTGACCCGCACCGGCGAAACCGTGCAGTTCAGCGGCCCGGCGGAACTGGCAAAATTCCTGGCTGCCAGCCCGGAAGTCCACAGCGCCGTCGTGGAACGGCTGTTCCACTACATGATCAAACAGCCGATCCGTGCTTATGGGCCGGACACTTTGCCGCGCCTGCGCGACTCCTTCACGAAAAAAGAGTTCAATATCCAAGAGCTGACAGCCGACATTGTGACCGAGGCGGCGATGGCGGCGAATAATCAATAAGGCACTGGTGCGGATGGAGCGGGCGGCAAATTCGATGGCCACAACGTCCCAAAAGGGAGGAGCGATAAGCATGTCTACCGAAACCATTACATCTGCGGCATTGGCTCTGCCTCCCGATTCGCGTTTTGAGCTTGCGGAAACTCTTCTTCACAGTCTGGATCCTTCCGAGCAAGTCGGGGTGACCAAAGCATGGAAGAAGGAAATCGCCCGTCGGATCGCGGCCTTTGAAAAAGGTGAGATGAAGACTTATTCGGAAGCCGAGGTGACGCGCGATGTGCGGCGGCGGAGAAAATCGTGAAGGTCATTTAGGCGTTGGGGAAACCGTTTGCTTCGGACGCCTCTTACTCTTACAATCGTGACATTCCAGTAAACTAGGGAATCTACATGCCCTACCCCACCTCCCGCCGCCAATTTCTCAGCGCCCTCGGCATCTCGGCCGCGGCCCTGCCGTTTGTCCTCAACCTGCCGAGTCTGAGTTTCGGAAACGAACAGCCGGCAGCCACGCGCAAGAAGCGGCTGGTGGTGATGTTCAGCCCCAACGGCATCGTCCCCAATACTTTCTGGCCCGACGAGGAAGGGGAGAACTTCACGCTCAAGGAAAGCCTTCAGCCGTTGGCGCCGTTTCAGGACAAGTCGCTCATCCTGCACGGCGTCTGCGACAAGGTCCGCGGCGACGGCGACGGCCACATGCGGGGGATCGGCTGCCTGCTGACCGGCATCGAGCTATTTCCCGGCAACATTCAAGGGGGGAGCGACACGCCCGCCGGCTGGTCCACCGGCATTTCGATTGATCAGGAAATCAAGAACCATCTGCAAGCGAATGAAGCCACCCGCACGCGGTTCGGCTCGCTGGAATTCGGCGTGATGGTCCCTGACCGGGCCGATACCTGGACCCGCATGGTCTATGCCGGACCGAACAAGCCCATCGCCCCCATCGACGATCCCTATCAGATGTTCGGCAAGCTTTACGGCCGCCTGAAGGACCAGGAGAGCCTGCGGAGCGTCCTCGACGACCTTCAAGACGACCTCAGAAAAATCAGCAACATCGTCAGCAGCGACGACAAGAAGCTGCTCGACGAGCACGCCACTTTCGTCCGCGAGCTGGAGCAAGAGTTGAAAGCCGGCGAAGGCAAAACGGCCACGCACGCCGTGCCACAAATCGAGCCCGGCGTGAAGGAAGAGAACGACAACATCCCCAAAATCAGCAAGCTGCAAATCGAGCTGATGGTCAACAGCTTCGCGGCGGATTTCGCTCGCGTGGCCACGCTGCAATACACCAACTCGGTCGGCGGGGCCCGGATGAAATGGCTCGGCGTCGAAAAGGGGCACCACGAACTGTCCCACGAGCCCGACAGCAACGAGGAAGTGCAGAAGCACCTCACCCGAATCAACAAGTGGTACTGCGAGCAGATGGCTTACCTGGCGAAGCGGCTGGCGGAAACGCCCGAGCCCGGCGGCAGCGGCAGCATGCTCGACAATACGACCATCATGTGGACCAACGAGCTGGGCAAAGGCAATTCTCACACGCCGGACAACGTGCCGTTTGTGCTGGTCGGCGGCGGGCTCGACTTCAAGATGGGACGATCGCTTAAGCTCCCCAATGTTGCCCACAACCGGCTGCTCTTATCATTGGCCCACGGGATGGGGCACCCCCTCGAGAAATTCGGCAACCCCAAGTTCTGCGAAGGTGGCCCGCTGACCGGCTTGTCATAGGTTTGTAGGATGGGCTTCCCAGCCCGTCCGTGCGACTCTGGACGGCTTCGTAAGGCCATGCTCCTAAGCGGACGTATTCATGCCTCAGCCCGTAGCCCTCCGTCCGCGGCGCACATTCTTGGGGACGAGCTTTCGGGTTGGCGGCATGCTGGTCGTTTTATTGTCCCTCGTCCTGGTGGCCTGGGCGAATATCGACTGGGACTGGTTTCGTCCGCGACGAAAGGCGCCGGTAATTCCGGCGTCCAACGCTCGAAAGAAGACTGCCGTCGATTCGGTTACGGTTGCCCCGCTTCCGCCCAACGCGGCAATTCTGGAAGCTCAGAAATCCGTCGTCCTGCTGCAAGCGGATGGACCCGGCGGCCTGGTTGGCGTCGGTGCCGGCGTGGTCATCGATCCGTCCGGGCTGATCGCCACCAGTTACCATCTCGCTTCCGACCTGACCTCCGGGATGGCCCGCTTTCAAGACGGTCGCATCTTTGCAATTGCCGGCTATGCGGCGGTCGATCCGGAGAATGACCTGGCGATTTTGCAGCTCGAAAGTGCCTCGGGACTTCCGGCGGCCAAGCTACACGGCGACCTAGGCCTGCAGCCTCTGGCGGGCGTGGTTGCCATCGGCCATCCGCGCGGGGTCGAATTCGCGCTGCACGACGGCAAAGTCAGCCGCCGGATCCGCACGTCGCAGCTTTCGGATCTTTCGCAGCGGTTTGTTCATGCATTGACCGGAAATGAGAAGGACCATGACTGGATCCAGCATACCGCCGTCCTGTCGGAAGGAAACAGCGGCGGCCCTCTGGTGAATGAGCAGGGAGAAGTCCTGGGCATCAACACCTGGGTAGATCGCCAGGGGGGCTTCGGCTATGCACTCGATGTTGCCGCGCTGATCGCGCTGCAAGAAAGGCAGTTCGAGGAGGTCGCTCCGCTGGAGGCCTACGCCACCGGAGAAGCCCGCCGCAAATCGCTCGTCCTCAACACCTCGGCCGAGCAGCTTCAAAGACTCTATGAACAGGCTCAGGCCATGCGCTGGCGTCCAAGCAGCGGCAGGGACTATGCCGTGCTGCAACGCCTCGCCTGGATGGTCACGCTCGCCAATCAGCCGGAGGTTGCCGCGGCCGGCGACGAACTCAACGAGCGGCTGGTGGAGCTGGCCAAACAGGCGGACATCGTCACGGCCCAGTTGCGGCGGGAAAAGTGGAACGACATCGGGCAGATCACGATTCTGAACGAATACGCTGCCCTCGCCATTCCTCGGCCTGCCACTGGCGTGGTCTTCTTCGGCACCGTCGAGCGACAAGTGGAAGGCAGCGGCAAGCGAGCCCTGCTGGTGAAACTCGCGGGCTTTGAGCAAAGGGTCCTCATTCCGCTCGGGAGCAAGCTGCATGTCCCCGCCGCCGGGTCGCAGTGCCTGATCCTGGGGATCAACGACCAGGGCAAAACCGTCAGCTACGGCGACAACCCCCTCCAGCCGACCGTGGCCGCGGTGATTATCGCGGCGGCGATTGTGGAGATGGAGTGAGAAAAGTCGTCGCAGTAAAGCGTCAATCGCCCTGCTTCATTTCCGTCGCTCCCATGGGCGGCATGTTCGCCATCGGAACTGTCTGTCGGAACGGCGAAAGGGGCGGAGGGACCGGTTTCGGGGGCTGCAACCCGTAGTACACGGCCAGTGAAATCCAACCCCCCACAAAAGCCAGCACAACCGGGGCAAAGATGACGAGCGATGCCAGCATGTTCATGAGCTGGGTTTCGCCACTAAATACTCCTCGACCATAATTGCGGTAGCCCCAGCCATCGAAAAAATCGATGCCCATGGCCAGGCTCCAAAACACCAGTGCCAGGAACGGCACGGTCCCGCCGGCCAGTCCCCCGATGAAAAAGGCCCGTCGGGCATCGCGGGCGTAAATCACTCCGGCAATCCAGTACGCCGGCGTCACCCAGGCGATGGCGCAAAACAGTGGCATGGCGATAAACAGCGGAGCATTCAGGACGCCGCAATAGACGCAAATGACTGCCGTCAGAATGAACAAGGTGCGAAGGCGGAACTGCATGACCGACATCCCTGCGAATGATTGTGCAAAGTTCGCCGCGCTGCGTTTTTGTCAGCGGGCCGCGCTCTAAACCAGCGCCTCTTTCACCAGCGGCGCATCCTCCGCAATCAGCTTGATGGGGCGATTCGACGGCGTTTGCATCACGGTATTGGGGTCGATGCCAAGCAAGTGATAGAGAGTGCTGCCGAAGCTTTCAACCTTATAGAACTTGTCAGTCACCTGCTCGCCGAGCTTATCGGTCGCGCCGACGACGCAGCCCCGTTTGAAACCGCCACCGGCAGCGAGGACGAACTGCGCATAGTCCCAGTGGTCGCGGCCGGCGTTCTTTTCGGTGCCGCACTTGGGCTTGCGACCCATTTCGCCCAGGGCCAGGACGATGGTGGTCTCGAGCAGCCCCCGCTCGTCGAGGTCGGTGAGCAGGGCAGAGAGGGCATTGTCGAACATCGGGATCTGCTGGCGGCCGGCGACGAAGTTTTCGCCGTGCCAGTCCCAGTAGCCCAGGCTGAAGTGGACGATGGGAGCGCCGGCTTCAATCAGGCGGCGGGCCAGCAGGAAATGGAGCGGGTCGCCGGAAGGGTAGCGGTACTTTTCCAGATGGTTTGTTTTGTACCGCTTAATGGTGTCTTCGCTTTCTTTCGACAAATCGAGAGCCGCCCGCAACTTGGGGGAGCGGAGCATATCGAAGGCCGTCTGCTGGTATTTGTCGAGGCCGGCGATGAGGGGATCGAGGCGGTCCTGGCGGCGGAGGCGGTTATCGAGGGCGGCGAGCAGCTCGGTCTGCTTCGCAAACGCGGGCAGCTCCATCTGCGGGGCGAGCATCTTGGCGATGTCGTCCTTGGAGGCCAACGGATCGAAGATGAACGGGCTGTAAGCCGGGCCGAGATAGCTGCCGGCGATGCTGTTGTTGATGTGGTGGTCGATCTTGCCCAGCACCGTGAACGACGGCAATTCCGGCGGCCCAGGGCGGACCTTGGAAATCACGCTGCCGTACATCGGGAATTTCTCGGTTCCGCTCGGCAGCCGCGGATTGCCGGTCAGCCAGTACATCGGGGCCCGGCTGTGGTCGCCGGGCTGGTTCATGGTGGTGATGGAGCGAATGACCGTGTACTTGTCAGCAATCTTCGCCAGGTTGGGTATCAGCTCGCAGACGTCGAGCCCCGGCACGTTCGTCTTGATTGGCTTGAACTCTCCTTTGTAATCCGTCGGCGAGTCCGGCTTCATGTCGAACATGTCCGTGTGCGGCGGCCCGCCCGCCATCCAGCAGACGATGATCTGCTTTGCCTTCGGCGCGGGAGCCCCCGCAGCTTGGCTTTGAGCGCGGAGCACATCCAAGAGGCTGACGCCGCAGAGCGAAGCTCCGCCGATGCGGAGGAAATCGCGACGGGGAAGTGTGGGCATGGGGTGGTTCCTCATAGTAGTCCGCTCACTCCGTGAGCGGACATGTCTGCACACGGAGTGTGCAGGCTACTAATGCTGCAATATAAACTCCCGCGTGTTGAGGAGGCTCCAGAGAACGGCCTCCAGCCCCTTCTCCGGCGATTCTGCCGCGCTCACGTGCGAGAGGCAAGTCTGTTTTTCTGTTTCGTTGGGCAGGCGGCTGAGGGTGGCGAGGTACAGCTCCTCAATCCGCTGGCTGGGGTCATTGGTTTCTTTGATGAGGCGGGCGATGCGGCCGCTGGGATCGGCGATTTTCTGCCGCACGTGCGGGTGGTTCGCCAGGCTGAGGACCTGCAGCATCGAAGGCTCGCTTTGCCGCTGACAATCGCATTGCACGGCGGAGTTCCGCTCGCTCCGCCCGAACTGCTCCAGCACGAAGGTCACAAACTCGTTTTTGGGCATGTAAGGAATTTCGGCCGCCCGCAGGCCGCTGGGCCACTGATAGTATTTCATATCCATGTCTTCGCGGGTGCCCGTTGCCTGGTCCAGTCCATCCAACAGCACTTCCGCCGGCAGGCGGCGGTAGTAGAAGTAGGCGTAGTTCGACCGGTCGATTTCATTCAGCGGCCCGGCCTGGCTGCTTTGCTGGTAGGTGCGGCTGGCGAGGATGGTGCGGTGCAGCCACTTCAGGTCATAGCCCCGAGCGATGAACCGTTTGCATAACTCTTCCAGCAGCGCCGGATGCGTGACCGGATTATGCGGCGATAAATCATCGGGCGGATCGACCAGCCCGCGGCCGAAATAGTGCGCCCAGACGCGGCTGACGATGGCCCTGGCGAAGAATGGGTTGCCCGGCTTTCTCATCCACTCGACCACCTTCTGACGCGGGTCTTCACCGGGGACGATGGTGATGGGCGCGGTTTCTCCCGGCAGGCGGTATTGTTCCAGCGACTGCGTTCCCAACGGACTCGTCACGCTGGCAAACATTTTGGCCGCCTGGTCGTCGGTGCGGATGAAAATCTCCGCATGGAGGATTCGCTTGGACACTTCCTCCCCGAGCATTCGGCCGCGGCGCTCCAGGTCCTGAATCTGCTTCTGCATGGCCTCGTTTTCGGCGATGGCTTTCTCGTGCGGCGCTAACTCGGTCTTCTTGGCGGCGATGGATTCTTGGAGGGCCTTCAACTTCTCTTCCGTTCCGGCAGCTTCCTTTTGAAGCTGCTCGTCCCGCTGAATTTCGTTCTTCAGGCGATTGGCGTCTTGCTGTGATTTCTTTGCGGCCTCGGCAAGCTGCTTGCCCGATCCTTCCTTGAGCTTCTTGGCCTCTTCGGCCAGCGTTTTGCCTTCGCCCTCAAACTTTTTGAAGAGTGCTCCTTGCTCCGCGTACTTCTTTTCGTTGTCTCCCTCAAAGCCGACGCGGCGGACTCGCAAGAAGAAGTTGGCCAGCCCGAGCAGGTCCTCTTGCTGCCAGACGTCGTGCGGGTGGCGATGGCACTGGGCGCACTCCAGCCGCAGTCCGAGGAAGGCGTGGGCCACTTGCATCGCTCCCGATACGCCAGTGGACTCCTTTCGTTGCCAGTAGATATCCAGCGTCTTCCGCTGGGCGTACAGGGCCAGATCTTGCCGCGGCAGCCGGGCGCCTTCCTGCAGGGCGACCACTTCGGCGGCCCATTCGTCGAGCGAGCGGCCGTCGCGACTGGTGGCGAGCAGGATGCGGGCGGCGAACTCGTCGTACGGTGTGTTCTCGCGCAGACGGGCCTTGATCCAGGCCTGAAACCGCGGGGCTTCATTTTGCTCTCCCAGGTCGTCGGCATAGACGCCGTAATCGTGGGCCTTGAGCAAATCGCAGAATTTCAGTGTCCACATGTCCGCATAGCCGGTGGAATTGAGCAATTCGTCGATTTTCATCTGCCGCTTGTCGGGGCGAACGTCCGCCAGGAACCCGCGGACTTCCTCAGGCGTGGGGAGCAGCCCCGTCACGTCCAGCCGCACGCGGCGGAGGAACGTGGCGTCGTCGGCCAGGCCAGCGGCGGGGATTTTGAGCCGGCGGAGCTTGGCGAGGATGTGGTCGTCGATGAAGTTATCGGACACTTGCGTTTGCACGACATCGTCGCCCGTTCGCGTCACCAGCGCCATCACCATCACCGGCTCATCGCGGAAACGGACGGAGATGGCCACGTCGCCAACACCAACCGCTTGTACTTTTCCTTGGGCATCGACAGTCGCAGTTCTCGAATCGAGCGACTTGTAGCCGCAAAGGCTGGTCGCATCTTCCTTGGAGCCATCCGCAAACTCGGCTTCGACCTTCAATTGATAACTGCCGCCCGGAACCAGCAGTTGCTCTCCTGGCGTCACGCTCAGTTTCTTGATCCGAGAGGCTTCCACGTCATCCCGCTTCGCCCCTGCCGCCAGCCAGCCCCGCAAAACCTCATACTCGCGGCTGCCCGGCGCAATCAGCCGGCCTCCGCCGTGCGGAACTTGTCCGGAAGCCTTCGCGAGCAGCAGGCTCCGCTCCGGCTCGACAAGGTTGATCCGCCGCCCCGCCTGGTCCCGCGCAATCTGCTCCCAATCGAACTTCCCCTTCGTCCCAAACAGCGACAGCCGAAACCCATTCTTCCCCTGCACCGCCCCATGACACGTGCCACTATTGCAGCCGACGCGAGAAAACACCGCCTCGACATGGCGGCTGAAGAGAGGCGGCGAAGCCGTGTTTTCCTGCGCTAACGTCGCGGTCCCGGCCAGGAGAGCCAAAGCAAGTGCAGTCAGAATTGGTTGGGTAATGTACATCGGCCATCCGTCGCCTGGCGGGAACTTCCATCAACATACACTGATGGTTAGTTAGCGACAATAAAAGTCGTCCTTGACTTTCAGTCAACATTCACGTAGAGTTCCCAGGATGAGCAATTTCATCGAATGCTCGTTCCTGATCCCGCTGCGGCGAGATGCTGAACTGTCGGACGGGGAGCTACATCCGGTGGAAGCCTGGGAATGGCTGCGCGACGAGCTCTATTCTCAGTTCGGCGGGCAGACGCTGGCGCCGGGACTCTATCAGGGCTTCTATCAAGATCCGGATACGGGAGCGCAGGTCCACGACGAGTCCTACCGCTTTATCGTCGCCGTTACTGAGGACAAGATCCAGGATTTGCGACTGTTGCTGCAAGCTGCGTGCGTGATGTTTGCTCAGAAGTGTATTTATCTGAGCCGCGCCGGAATGGTGGAATTTATCAAGGTGGACGAAAGCGATGCCAACTGAAACTTACACAGATTTGCACGGACGCCAACATTCGCTCGCCGGGCTCACCAAACAGGAGCGAGCCGCGCTGCAGCGGCTGCGTAAACTGGCGGCGGGTAAGCCGGACTGGATGGCGTACAGCCATCAATTCGTGGTTGAAATGGAAAAGCTGTTGCCTTCCGCCGGCAAGAGCCGCCGCGAATGGACGCAGTCGGTCATCTATCGCGTGGGACAGGACCTGGGAAGCCGGTTGGGAGTTGCCCAGGGTAAAATGCGGCGCTCCGATTATCGGGATGAATTGCAACAGCTCATCGCCACCCGCTTTCGCACCCGCCGCGAATTCTGCGAGGCGACCGGGCTTTCCGAAGATATGCTCAGCCACGTCCTGGCCAAACGAAAGAACCTGGCGATTGACACCCTGGCCGAAGCCCTAGCCAAGGTCGGCTTCGCGATTCATATCACGCCGATGGCGGATACAATGGTTTCGCCGTAAGAGTCACTGTTCCGGGCACAGTGTTCGTTCGGCAGTTATGCCGCCGCAATGAGGCGTTGGACGGCGGGCGCGGTAATGCGCTCGATTTCGGCGGCAAGGTCAGCGATGAGGTAGGGCTTGGCGAGGATGGCTGTTGCGCCGGCTGCCGTGGCTTGTTCCAAGTCGCTTTGCCGCGGGAAGTCCAGGAGGAGAATTGCGGAGGGGACGTGAAGCTGGTCGCGCAGTTCGCTGAGGCGAACGAGTTCAACAGGCAGGTCGAGCGTCGCGTCGTAGATGACGGCATCCACGCGCTGCACCGGCGACGGAAGATTCGGCAGCAGCCAGACGGCATCCTTGCCGAAGGAGCGGCAGGCGGCGGCGAGGGCGCCATACATGGTTCGCTGGGAGGCGGCGATGCCGATGAGCTGCCGCTGGGCTTTGGTGGCTGGCCTGCTGCTCATGAGCCGGTCGATTTCGGTGGCGGTGCGGGGTTGCCAGGTTTCGAGCTCTCGCGGCAGGCGGGCTTGCCACTGGTGGGAATAGATGCGAGTGACTCCAGGCCAAGGATGCCCCGAGCGGACTTCCCCTTCGCACCAACCGCCGAGCAGGGCGACGAGACGGGCCAGTGGAGCGCGGCGGTGGAGCGTTTCGACTTCTGCCGTGGAGAAGCGGCCGGGGCGGGAGGCGACGAGAAGGATGAGGTCGGGGTCGTTGGTCCGGGGTCGGGAGTCTTTGGCGTCGCTCACGAGCAGATTCAGATCTGCCTCACGCCGCAAATACGCCACTGCCGGCGCAAACTCCGGCTGCTCCCAGTCGCCCAGCATCCAGACGTAGGGCATGTTCATGCCGCACCTCCGCTTCGGCGCGAGGGGGTCGGGAGTCTTTGGCTGCGGAGTTTTTTCGTTTTGTTGAGTCTAGGATGCCAAAGACTCCCGACCCCGGTGCGCTGCCTCATCCTCCCACCTCTTTCTCAAACCGCTCCAGGCAGTCCCGCGCAGCGCCGGCATCGATCGCGGCTCGCAGCGCCGGCAGAAAGCCCTCGGCAGTTATCAGGCGGCTGAGGCGGGCGAGGATGCGGAGGTGGCTGGCGTCGTCGGTGGAACAGATGAGGAAGAAGACGTCGGTGAGCACGCCGTGGCTTTCGCCGAAGGGAAGTCCCTGGTGCGTGATTCCTAGCACTACTAAAGGCTCCGCCAGGGTATGCGGTAGCGGCCGACGCGGATGCAGAAGGGCGACGCCGTTCTCCAAAGCCGTCGGATGCAGGTTTTCCCGCTCTCGCACGGCAGCGGTCATTTTCTCGGCATCCCAGAGCAGGCCCGTTTCCGCGGCCAGCTCCACCATGGCGCTAATGACCGAACTTTTCGTCTTCGCCGCCAGGGGGGCGGCAATTCCTCCGTGGGGAATCAGCCCGGCAATGCTGACAATGTCGCTGGCCTCGTGCTGTCCCGCCTGGCTGAGCACTTTTTCCACCTGAGCCAGATCCGCATCGTCCGCCGCCCCAATCCGTTCCTCCAGCCAGTGATGAATCTCCGCCTGGGGAAACTTCCAGGCTCCCCCCACTTTCCGCCCCGGGAGTGTCTGCCGTTCCGCCATTTTCTGCACCTGCGCGGGGGTAACGTGCAAATAGCGGGCGAGGGAATCGAGGTCGAAATCGGCGGTGGCCATGAGAAGATTGTAGCCGGGAGGGGGGTGGGAAAGAACGGCAAAGGCAGGAGTCAGGAGTCAGGAGTCAGGAGTCAGGAGTCAGGAGTCAGGAGTCAGAAAAAATCTTTGGCGGCCCCTTGACTTAATTGGAACAAACGTATACTATACTTCTCGGGATCGGCGTGCGCGCTGGCTTTTCGGAGGGATGTCCGTGATGTCGGGGCTCGGGACCGAAGAAGGAGATTGAAAAGAGCTTATCATCGGTCCGCAAGCCGGTGAATAAAAAAGGAATCAATTTGGGCTTCGTGAATCAAGGTTACGGCGAGAGGAGTTGGCGGAATTATTGGTTGGTAAACGAGTTGCAGTTATTCACAACGACGTAAGTATCTCGTAAACATGTAGTCATAAACATGAATCAAATATCCCCCAGTCGAGGTATTATCAGGGCTTATCGCGCCGGACGGCGTCGCGGCCGGTTTTGGCCATGGCTCGCGCTGGCTTGCCTCACGCTGGCGGCGTCCTTGGCAAGAGGCGACGTGGGGGATCCCCAAGTGTCCACCAACCATCTTTGGTATCCGGGGGAGCTGGCTTGCTCCACGTTCGAGCGGCTGGAGGAGTCGCAGGCGCGGGTCTATGAGTTGGTGACCGGGGCACGGCCGAAGAATGACCAGGAAAAGGCCCTGGCGGCGTGGCTGTGGCGGAACACGCATTACGCCCACGGGGAGGAAGGGGCGGAAGATTTATGGGGGCAGGGATTCACGAAGGGGATGGACCTGCGGACGCGGGAATATTGGACTGGGATGTTTGCCCACGGTTTCGGCCTCTGCGGCACGACCCATTCGCAGTGGACCGCCGAGATGGAATCTCTCCTGGGCCACAACCGGGGCCGCGGGGTTGGCGTGACGGGACACAACTCGTTCGAGGTCTTTCTGACCGGCGGGGCGTACGGCAAAGGGAAATGGTGCCTGCTGGACCATGATATTTCCACAGTCATTTTCGACGCCAAAGGGGATTCGCTGCTGTCGCTGGCCGAAGTGCAGAAGGACTGGAAACGGCTGACCCAGCGGGATTTCTATCCGGAGAAACAGCACGGCTGGCTGGTCTGCGGGCTGCATCCGGGGGACGGTGCGTCGTATGACAGTTACCAGGTCGCCGAGTATCTTTCCGGCTACAGCGGCCCGCCGCCGATGGTGCATCTTCGTCGTGGCGAAAAGCTCCGTCGCTATTATGAGCCCGGGCTTGAGGATGGAAACACGTTTGTCTTTTGGGGCCGCAACTATAACACTCGAGGGATTCCTGGACCTGAGCGGAGCCAGACCTGGGTCAACCAGCCGGAGAAGATGCGGGGGAGCAAGGAGGGGACCGGCCATAAGCCGGGGCAGGCGCGGTATGGGAACGCTTTCTATTTCTATCAGCCGAAGTTCAAGGACGGCACCTATCGCGAAGGGGTCATCTCCGAGGACGACACGCAGGTGACATTCGAGTTCTACACACCGTACATCATCGGCGCGACTCCGCCGAACAACGAGCCCTGGGGAGTTTATGAGCCGGGCGGCAAGAATGGACTGGTAGTGACTGGAAAGGGGGAGTGCGCCGTCTCGGTTTCGGTGGACCAGGGTGCAACCTGGCAAGCCGGCGACCGACTGAATCATGGGTTGGTGGACCTGACAGACTTTGTCAAAGGGCGGCGGCAATACTTTCTCCGTCTGGAACTTGGTGCCAAAGCCCTGGAAAAATTTGACCTCGTCATCGCCACCGTCTGCCAGTGCAACTCCGCCATTCTGCCGCGGCTGAAAGATGGGGGAACGGAAATTCGCTTCGCGGCATCGGGCCAGGCAGTGGTTTCCGCTGGGCCGAATCTGCCGCAGGCCCAGGCGCACGTCGTGGATGGAAAGTTTGGCTCGCCGAGGGTCACGTTGGAAATCAAGACGCCCCGCGGCGAAGAAACCGTCGTCCTCCACGCGGCGGCTCACATGCAGTCGAGCAATCCGCCGAGCGCGGAGGTTAAGTATGCCATCGATTTCTCGCTCGACGGCGGCAAGTCCTGGGAACCGGTCGTCAAGGACTGGCAAATCACTCGCCGCGGCGGCGAACCGGCGGACTTCTGGTCGCAGAGCTTCTGCTGGGGTTCATCGAAACTCAAACAGGCCGGTGGCAAGCCAGTGCGGGTTCGCTTCCGCAATGACGGCGGAAAGAACATCGCGCGGGCCGAGGCTCACCTGGTTTACCGCGCGAGCGGGGCAAAAGATTCCATGCGAGTGGGCTTCGGTTGGCATGACTCCGACGAAGCGGGCGTGCATTCCAGATTTCACGTCTTTCCGCCGAATACCGACGCGGGTGCTGCGGCTGTTTGGAAACTTCCTACTGGGAAAGGCGTTGTTCCAAGCTGGGTCGAACTAGAACCCCTCAACCCCCAATAACTGTCCACCTTCCCTCAGGATTGCCCATTTTTTCAATTTCCTATCGAAGTAGCGCAAGTTATTGCGGAGAAACGACTTGCGACGTGTTAACTAATCTTGACGCGTGGGGACATGCCGCTATAATGCCCCCAGTTGTGAAGCTTGGTAAGCCTGGGAAGCATCGCGGGTGACGCCGAGTCTAGCAGCTTCGCAAAGCCAGTAAGGTGAGCGAGCCTAGCGTCCTTGACGCAGCTTTTGGGTTTCAGGGAGTTTAGGACCAGCATCGACGTGGCAACACACGGAGGTCTGGGGTTCTGTTGGCCGGAGCCCCTGCTGGTCTAACCATCGTATAGGAAGGATGGTTTGAGCCATGTCAACGAAGACAGTGTTTACTACGGGCGAGGCAGCGAAAATCTGCAAGGTCAGCCAGCAGACCATTATCCGCTGTTTTGACAACGGCAGCCTCAAGGGATTTCGCGTCCCCGGCAGCCGTTTCCGCCGCATCCCCCGCCATGAGCTGTACAGCTTCATGCGGGACAACGGCATTCCGACGGACGCTTTGGAAAGCGGCAAGCGGAGGGCCCTGATTGTGGACGACGACCAGGACCTGGTCGAGCTTTTGTCCGACGCCTTCGCCCGCGACGGCCGCTTCGACATCAAGACCGCCAACAACGGCTTCGACGCCGGCATGCTGGTGAAGGAATTCCGCCCGGACGTGGTGGTGCTGGACGTCATGCTGCCGGACATCAACGGCAAGGAAGTCTGCCAGCGGGTCCGCGGGGACAAGACGCTGGAGCAGGTGAAAATCATCTGCATCTCCGGCATGGTCGAGCAGGACAAAATCGCCGACCTGCGTGCCGCGGGCGCCGACGACTTCATGCAGAAGCCCTTCCAGGTGGACAAGCTGCTGGAGCGGGCCTACGACCTGCTCGAGATGGAACGGCCGGTCACGACGTAACCGTAGCCTATGGTCACAGCCGCCCAGGAACTGACTGCCGAAGCGGCGCTGGCGATTCTGGCGGCGGAAGTCGGAGTACCAGGTACTGAGTATTCAGTACTTAGTACTCAGTACGGCGAGGTTGTGCGAGCAATTTTCAAGCGGCTCGAAGCACGACTCCAGAAGGAAAAACTCGCCTCTCTCCGCGAACTGGCCTACGGGCTGAGCCACGAGATCAACAATCCTCTGGCCAACATCGCCACCCGCGCCCAGACGCTGCTGCGGGACGAGACCGATCCAGATCGCCGCCGGGTGCTGGCCACCATCAATGTCCAGGCGTTCCGCGCCCACGAGATGATCGCGGACATGATGCTCTTCGCCAAGCCGCCGGCGCTGGTGTTGAAGCAAGTCGACGCAGTGCAGCTTGCCGAATCCGTCATCGCCGAGATGGCGGCAGAAGCCAAGGAACAAGGGACGACGCTCGTTCGTAGCGGCTCGGCAGGACCCATCGAGTTCACTGCCGATCCCGTGCAACTTACGGTGGCTCTGCGGGCGGTGGTGCGGAACTCGCTGCAAGCGCTTACGGCTGGCGGCCGGGTGGAAATCGCCGTGGAAGTGACTGCGGGCTGCGTTACTTTTCGTATCAGCGACAACGGTCCCGGCTTATCCGACCAGGCGAAGAAGCACATGTTTGACCCGTATTATTCCGGGCGTGAAGCAGGCCGCGGCTTGGGATTGGGGCTTTCCAAATGCTGGCGGATTGTGGAGCTGCATGGGGGCAAGATGGAAGTAACGTCGGAAATCGGGAAAGGGGCGACTATCAGCCTGTGTTTGCCGACGACGGCTGCGCTGGAAAAAAGTTG
Organism: Pirellulaceae bacterium; assembly: GCA_051004015.1. Classification (GTDB taxonomy): domain Bacteria; phylum Planctomycetota; class Planctomycetia; order Pirellulales; family Pirellulaceae; genus SXOA01. The sequence continues at coordinate 26,013 of JBPCKT010000025.1, forward strand.
AACATTTTTTTCCGACTGCTCCCTTTTGTAGTGGACATGTGTGTATAATGAGAACGGCCCGCGAGAGCGGGTGGTTCTTTGGCAATCCGGTAGAACACACAAGCCTGAAGCGGCCTATTCCGCGCGGTCGGTCGAATCGACAATGTGCGAATCGATCACCTGCGTCCGCCCGGGAGGCGCGAATCCCTGCAGCTTGAATTTGGCTTTGAACCAGCGGATGAGCCATTTTTTGTAAAGCTGCCGCAGCGGAGGAATCAGGATCGTCAGGCCGACGATGTCGGTGGTCACGCCGGGCAGGATGAGCAAGATGGCAGCGATGAAAATGAAAAGCCCATCCAGCAGCGAATCGGTCGGCATTCGCCTTTCCTGCAGATCACGCTGGATGTTGCGGATAGTCTGAACGCCCTGATAACGCAGCAGCACGGAACCAACCATCGCGGTGATGATGACGAACGCCAGCGTGAACCAGGGGCTGATGTACTTGCCCATCAGCAGCAAGAGCGCGAGCTCGATGAGCGGCAGAATTGTCAGCAGCAGAAACAGGCGGGCGAGCGTCATCGGGTTTTGCCCCATGTAGGATGGGTCTCCAGACCCGTCTCGCAAAGCTCATGGGACGGGGCTGGAGACCCAACCTACGAGAATACAATCCTACTACGCTCCCGCTTTGAGCTCGGCCAGATGCTGGGCGGTGCCGACGAGACGGTCCCAGTTCTTTTCGATGTATTCCGGCGGGCCGCCGATTTGGGCGACGTACTGCGCGACATGCTCCGTGGGGACCATCTCAATGGCGTTCCACGGGCAGATCGTGAGCTCGTAAGGGTTGCTGGCCTTCTGCGGGATGTGGACGCAGACCTCGCAGCCGACGCACCGTTCCAGATCAATCTCGCACCAGGACTGGTTTCCCTTCACCCCCAGCTTCATCTCAATGAGGTTGATGCAGTCGACCGGGCAGACCTCCAGGCAGGACTCGCAGCCGGTGCAGTTGTCGGCATTGATGACCGCCAGGGCTTTGGGGAGCTTTTTACGGGGGCCTGCTTTTGCCATGTCGAAATTCCTTGACTCATAACGGCTTAGAGTGAACTGCCGCTACGTGATTTTTTTCACAAAGTCACGTTCAATTATAGGTGGCTATCGGCCCGAGGCCAATCGCGGGAGCACAGAATTCGAGGGCGATACGGTCAGGCGGCCGTTTAGGTAAATGTCCTCGCCGAGGGTCTGAACCTGCATGTTTTGCAGTTGCAGCGCCGCGGAAACGTCGCGAATCCCCGCGCCGGCGATGGGCGAGGGAGCCTTTTCCCCGCCAAACAGCTTGGGGGCGATGAAGACGTGGACTTCATCGATTTGCCGGGCATCCAGGAGCGTGCCGAAGAGCTGCGAGCCCCCTTCCACCAGGATGTTCGTCATCCGCCGGCTGCCGAGCTCATCGAGGAGCTGGAGCGTTCGCTCATAGCGTGTTTCGGCGAGCAACGTCAGAACTTCCACGCCCTTTCCCATCAGCCGCCGGATGTCCCGCTTCTGCGCTTCCGGCCCGCAAGCGAGGAGCACCGGACCTTCCTTCGCCGTCTTGATGAGCCGGCTGCTGGGGGGCAAGCGGGCCTGCGAGCCGATGATGACCCGCGTGGCGATGCGGGCCGGAGTGCCGTTTGCCGGCCGCGCGGTGAGCAGCGGATCGTCCATCTCCGCCGTCCGCCGTCCGACAACGATGGCATCGACGCGGGAGCGGAGCGACTGCACCACTTCGCGGGCCGTGCTGCCGGAAATCCACTTGCTGTAGCCGCTGCGGGTGGCGATTTTGCCGTCGAGCGTCATGGCCCATTTGGCGATGACCCAGGGCTTGCCGGTGGCGAGCAGCTTGAGGTACGGGCCATTGAGCCGGCGGGCCAGTTCCTCGTGCAAGCCGACCTCCACTTCGATGCCGGCATCCTTCAATGCGTTGTGCCCCTTTCCGCCGACCTCGGGATAGGGGTCCTGCATGGCGGAAACGACGCGGCGAATGCCGGCGGGGATGATGGCCTGTGTGCAGGGAGGCCTCTTCCCGTGATGGCAGCAGGGCTCCAGCGTGGAGTAGAGAGTGGCCCCTTGCGTATTCCCCGCGGCGGCTTCCAGGGCAACGACTTCCGCGTGCGGCCCGCCGAAGCCAGCATGCCAACCTTCGCCCACGACCACACCATCCTTCACGATGACACAGCCGACCATGGGGTTGGGCTCGACGAATCCCCGGCCGCGCTCGGCCAGCTCCAGGGCCCGCAGCATGTGGCGGGAATCAGCGTCGGTGAAGGACATAGGCTCCCCCGCTAATCCATGCCTGGCACCCACAACTTGCTCTTGCCACCGGCAGGAGCGGCGGCAGCAGAAGTGGGCGCGCCTTGGTCAGGAGTCCACAGGCCGGACGCAGGCGCGGCCCCCGCGGCGGGAGCGCCGGGCGGAGCCGCACCGGGAGTGGCCATGCTGCCGTCCGGCCGCAGAATGCCGAGCTGGTAGAGGAGCATCTGCAGCGACTGGGCGACACCCGGCTCCTTGATGTGCTTGGTGCTGAGCCGTTCGAAGAGGCGGCGAAATTCGTCCACCTCGCGGCGCTCCAGTCGCAGCGGAATCTCGGCCATCAGGTAGCGGGCGGGGGATTCGCCGCCGCTGGCCGCAATTTCCTGGGCCTTCTGAATGTACTCGATGGCCTGGTCGCTGTTGCCGGAAAGGCGGGCCAGCAGCTCATACACTCCGGCGTAGTCCACCTTGCCCTTGAGGGACGGGCGGCTGACGAGCTCGGGGCCGACCTTCCGCAAGAGCCGTCCGGCGGAATAGAGAATGCCGCGCTGATAGACCGTGAGCAGGTCGTTATCGGCCAGCTTCTTCACATCCAGCCGCGTCAGGCGGACCGGCGACAACGAGGTCACTCGCAGGCCGGCGGGATCGAGCGTCTCGACCGTGGGCAGCCCGAGCGACTTGCGAATCTGGTTGAACTCCGGCCGCTCCTCCGGTTCCGCCAGGTCCATCAGCAGGATGACCGCGAGGGCTCGCGCTTGCAGTGAAGCATCTCCTGCTGCCTGCCGCAGCGACTTGCCGTCCAGCACGCCCTGGGGCAGATCGGGAAAGACACTAGTCAAGACGTGAGTATGATGCGCGTCGAGCAGCTTCTTCCGCTCCGGCAGCGGCATGGCGTCGGGCAGCCGCCAGTTGCTGGCCAGCGCCGCCCCCAGGCGAGTGATCTTGCCGGTCACTTCCTCGCCTTCACGCGCGCTGCCGTCCGGCGCGAGCACCGCCTGCAGCGCCGCAATCTTGGCATCGAAATCGGCCGTCTTGAGCGTGCTGAATTCCACGCGGGCCGAGCGGTCGGTCTGTTTGCCGAAGAGCTGCAGCTCACCCAGGATGATCGGAATCTGATCTGCCGTTACCCCCTCCGCATAGGGCGGCACTTCGCGGTCCAGCAGCAGGAAGGCGGACTGCGGCGGCACTTCGTTCGCCTCGCGGAACTCGGCGGGATCGAAGGGAACCGACTCCAGCCGGTTGTTCGACAGCAGCCGCTCTTGCAGCGCCTGGAGATCGTTCACCGCGAAGGTGGCGGTGATTTCGGGGACCAGGTCGTCGTCCGTGAGGTCGCTCATGAACTGCACGACCGCCTCGGCTTCGACGGCGTCGTCGCGGGGGACGGATGCGAAGGAGGCATACCGCCGCAACGCCGCGCGGGCTTTGTCCTCCTGGCCGAGCCAGGCGCGGAGCGTGCCGATGTTCTTCCAGGCCGCCGGCTCGTAAGGCTCGCGCTCGGTCAGCACGTCAAGCATTTCCACCGCCTTCAGCCAGCAGCCCATGCCTGCGGACTTCATGGCCTCCGTAATTTCGGCGATACCCTTGGGGCTCAACCGGCCATTGGCGTCAGCGGACGACAGTCCCTCCAGCCCCAATGCCGGCAGCGGGATGTGGCCACTGCCGTCGAGCTCGATCAGGGCCTGCACCGCCCGCTGGTCCTTGCCGCCGGTGACGGACGTTTGGAACAGCAGATGCCCGCGAGCGCCAAGCAGTATTCCTTGCGCCGCCAACGACCGGCCCACAAAGCCGATGGCGTTGTAGACCTGGGGTTGGAGCTTGCCTTGCGAGGCCTCGAGCGCCGACTGAAGCGTATCCACCGCTTCCAGCGGATCACCCTTCGCGCCTTCGAGCACGGCCAACATGCCGAGGCCGGCGGGGTTGCTCGGCATGAGCTTCAACAGCTCGTTAATGGATTCGCGGGCCTGGTCGAGCTCGCGCAGCTCGATTTGCACCTGGGCCTTGAGGAGATACAGGCAGCCGCGGTCGGGCTTTTGAGCCAGCGAGCGATTGATCTGGTCGAGCGCCGCCAGCCGCTGCTCGCCGGTGATGAGCTCCTCGATCTTGTTGTAGTCGTGGATGAGGTCGTTGCCGCAGCAGAACTTGACTTTCTTCTCGGTTCCACAGGGACAGGGCTGATAGGGATCCAGAGGCATGGCAAGGCCTTGAGTTGCAGTAGGAAGCGGCCGCGAAGGCCCAGAATTCGGGAATCCAGCATCCTAGCAAAGCGAGCGGGTAGAGGTCAGAGGGTAGAGGGCAGTGTTCAGTTTTCAGTGTTCAGTGTTCAGGACGTAAAGGTCCAAGGAGGGATATGCCTACTGCCTTCTACTTGCTGAACACTGAAAACTGAACACTGAACACCATCCACTTAGAACTTATGCCCCCGCTGCGGGCCGGTCTTCGACAGCGTCAGGACTTCCACGCCGGTTTCTGTCACCATGACGGTGTGCTCGAACTGGGCGGAGAGGCCGCCGTCCTGCGTTCGCACGGTCCAGCCGTCCCGCTTGGAGAGAAGCGTCTCCTTGGTGCCGGTATTGAGCATCGGCTCGATGGTGAAACAGATGCCCGGTTCGAGTTTCTGGCGGCGAGCCTCGGATGTTGGATAGTGCGGCACCGTCGGCGGCTGGTGGTATTGCCGGCCGACGCCGTGCCCCACGTATTCCTCCACCACGGTAAAGCCGCTGCGTTTGGCGATGCGAACGATGGCTTCGCCGATTTCCGAAAGCCGGCTGCCGGGGCGGCAGGTATCGATGGCGGCCCAGAGCGCATCGTGAGCGGACTGGACCACTTTGCGGGCGAGATCGGACGGCGTCCCCACGATGAACGTCTCGGACGAATCCCCGTGCCAACCGTTGACGATGGTCGTCAGGTCGACGTTGATAATGTCGCCGTCCTTCAGGGCATACGGTCCCGGCACCCCGTGGCAGATGACATCGTTGACGCTGGTGCAGCAGCTCTTGGGAAAGGGACTGCTCTGCTGGCCGCAGTAGCCGAGCGAAGCCGACTTATGGCCGGCCTCCGCGGTGCGATGGGCGATAAGTTGATCGATCTCCTCGGTGGTCAGTCCGGGGCGAAGATTCTGGCGAACCAAATCGAGCAGGCTCGCATTGAACCGGCAGGCGTTCCGCATCGCCTGCCGCTCCCCTTCCACAAGGTTAAGCCGTTTCCGGTTGAAAAGCATGATGGGCAAAGTCCCGCCGCGGCGGGGAATGGTCTCGATGTCAAAGACCCATAATTTACCATCCCAAGGTCGCGCCGGCCACGGCACTTAGCCGCAGGTGCCTATGCCTTCATGGCCGGACGCAGCGTCGCCGGCCGCGGCGGCGGATTGGCCGGTGGCTCGCTGTCCCCGACCGGTTCAAAACCGGCGAGCCAGAGGGTGTAACCACCCAGGCCGAATAAGAAGACGACGCATAACAGGAAGAAGCCCGCATAGGGGACGCTGACCGACAAGGCGACGATCACGAGGCCGATCAAAAATGCTCCCAACCGCGTGCCAAAGTTGTCCTGCTTCAGGAACACTCGCCCCAGCGCCAAACCAACCACGGCTTGGGCCAGGAAGGCGAAGAACATCGCTACCACGAAGACCAGGATGCAAAAGCCCAATATGCCGCCGAACACCACGGTGGGAACTAGGTCGGTCAATGTAGCCATACCGGCACCAATGGCGATGATAATCGTGGCAATGATGAGTCCGATTGCCACAATGCCCGCGCCAATGACTCCCAAGATTCCACCACCGAAGCTAGCCAGTGGACGAGTGCGAACGTTGTCCGCCCAGGCCAGACTGGACTTTGGCAACACCAGGAACACCACCAGTCCAATTAGCGCCGCACAAATGAAATTTCGCAGGCCGTTGTAGATTGGCTGCATCGAGTCGGGCTCAGGAGGCGGCGCGTTGGGCTGCGCCGGGTCAGCCTTGGGAATCTCGTGAGAAACACCCCCCAACATCTTAGCCGCTTCGTCAATTTTGGCTGTCTGCTTGGACGTGTAGGTCAGCTTGCCATCGACTTCCGCCGAACTGTCAAAGGTCAGTCCCCCTGGTACTTGCGGCATCCGAATCCTGGGGGGCTGACCGCCGGAAAAGGTATCGATGGGCGGTGCTTCGTCGTCGCTTTCCGAATAGACTTCCGCGTCGCCACCGATTTTCCCGGCCACTTGCAAATTGGCAAGCGCCGCCAGCACGTCCTTATCAATTTGTCCTGCGAGCAACGCCTGGTAGCCGGCAAAAATGAAGTCCCCCCCGATCGTGCTATTCTTCTCGGTTTCCAGGCTCATCCCCGCGGCAATCACGTCGCCAACGACCTTGGCCTTGGGACCGAATCTGATGGCCTGGCCGGCCACCCGTACGTCATCCCCTAATGACCCCGTCGCCTCGATCGACTGACCCGCCCCGATCAGATCCCCGCGCACCTCGCCGTTGATGATGATGTCTTTGGCGAAGGCAATCAGGTCCCCTTCGACGATCCCGTCAATCGTGATGGTCTCCCCAAACGCATACAGGTCGTCCTTGATGGTTTCCTCTGCCGCCACCTTCACGGCCTTGCCCGTTCGGTATTCCGCAGCCGACGCGGAAACTCCAAGGGCCAGTAGGGTCAAAAACAACAGTTTCAACCGATTGCTGAACGTCGCCATTTGAAATTCTCCTGCCGATTTGTCTGGGAAGTGTTTCGCAAGAATATATCGCTTCTTGGCCTGCAAAACCCTCCCCATGCCGATTTTTACCGGAATCGTGGCTGGTGGGGGCCGGGTGATCGCCTGCAACGACAAAGACATCCGTTGCTGCCTTCAAGAAGAAGTTGCCACCAAGTAGTAGCCGAGGCGGGACTCGAACCCGCACTCTCCTAACGGAGAACAGGATTTTAAATCCTGTGCGTCTGCCATTTCGCCACTCGGCCGATGCTCGGGAGAGGGCCGATAGGAACAGGCGCTGGCCCGATGGACTGGCTTAGCCCTTTCTCTGCAAGTAGCGGGGGGCGGACTTGAACCGCCGACACACGGCTTATGAAGCCGTTGCTCTAACCAACTGAGCTACCCCGCCGAAATCAAATGACGAAATCCGAAATCCGAATGTCGAATTCCAAAAACGGACCTCGGTCACTGCAAGACAACCGGCAGGCAGAGCGGTTCGCTCTGCCCAGGGCCGGACGTTCAAATCTAGCGGAAAATGAAGCGGTGGCAAGGCGGAGATAGGACGCGAGATGCTGGCTACTATTGCCATCCCGCCCATGTCTCGGACTACAATGCACCCATGCCCGCCTTACCCTTCCCCCACCTTTCCCGCCGCCGCTGGTTGGGCGTCAGCAGCCTGGGCTTCTTGTCCGCTTCGCTGCCGGGTCTTGGGCGGGCCGCGGATCCGTCTTCCAAATGGACTGCCCCAGCCACCAAGCCCATCAAGTCGTGCATCCTCGTCTTCCACTACGGTGGGCCGAGCCAGTTTGAAACGTATGACCCCAAGCCGCTCGCGCCGGCGGATATTCGGGGGGAGTACAAGACGATTTCCACCGCGGTGCCGGGGATTCAAGTCGGCGAACACCTTCCCCGCGTCGCCAAAATCATGGACCGCCTGGCGCTGGTCCGCTCCATGCATCATCCGATGCGGAACCACAACTCCGCGGCGGCTGAAGTGCTGACGGGTCGCACGCCCGCCGGGGGGGATCAGGAGTTGCTGGCCGATGATGTCCGTTCCTTCCCAAACATCGGCTCCTCGGTCAGCTTCGGGCTGGGTTCGCGGGCAAACCTTCTGCCGTATGTGGCCCTGCCCTACACCATTTACAACGTCGTGCAATTGCCGGGGCAGACGCCGGGCTTTCTCGGCGGGGGTTTTGACCGCTTTCAGGTCAGCGGCAATCCGAACAATCCCGATTTCCGCATCTCGTCGCTAGAGCCTCCCACCGGCCGCGCTGCCGCCGACCTTGCCCTGCGCGAGCAGCTCAAATCCAGCCTGGATCAGCTTCCCGCGGACAGCCGACTGGCCAAGATGCGGAGTTACCAGGAGCGGGCGTTGGCTCTCGTTTCCTCGGATTCCATTCGCCGCAGCTTTGACATCGCCCAGGAAGAGGCCAAAACGCGAGACCGATACGGCCGCCACTTGCTCGGCCAGAGCCTGCTGCTCGCCCGCCGTCTCGTGGAAGGAGGCGTGAACTTCGTCACTGTCTTCGATGGGGAGCGGAACGGCCAGGAGGCGAACTGGGACAGCCACGAAAAACTCTTTCCGCGGCACAAGCAACTCATCCCGCCGGCGGACGAAGGGTACTCCGCGCTGATTGAGGATTTGGAAGCTCGCGGGCTGCTGGAATCGACACTCGTCATCGGAATGGCGGAGTTCGGCCGCACCCCCAAAATCAACGGCAACGCCGGCCGCGACCACTGGCCCGATTGCTACACCATCACGCTCGCCGGCGGCGGCATCCGGGGGGGCCAGGTCCACGGGGCCAGCGACCGCATCGGCGCTTATCCCGACCGGGACGGCGTCACCCCCGGCGACATTGCCGCCACCCTCCTCTGGCGTTTCGGCATCGACCCCTCCCGCGAAGTCCACGACCAGACCGGCCGCCCCATCCGCCTCTCCGAAGGCCAGCCGCTGACGGGGCTGTTTGGGTGAACTTAGAGAAATCGCTTTTGGCCGCCCACCTCTTTGAGCGTCACCTTATCCCAGAATTCAAGGCCCTTTGGGTGCTTGGAAGCGAACACAAGACGATATAACGGCCCTTGAGGTCCGCTAATGACCTTTTCGCCAAAAGCAACATAGCCGGCATGTTTCTTGAGCTGTCGTTGATACTCCTGGGCAAAGAGTCGGCGGGACTTGCTGGCGTCAACGCGCCCCGCCGATTCCCACAGGGCGCGCCAATTCGAGTCCTTTCCTAGCACTTTGTCGAGGTTCGAGTCCAGCTTTGGCAAGTAAATATCGACATTTCTCAGCACATCGACAGCATCCGGAAACAGAATCAGCAGGTCAACCTGACCTGCGCTGGCCAGCTTTTTGATTGTGTCGATTTCAGCGTGCAATCCCGTCGGGTCCACAAACGCCAATGTAAGGGCACCTCGCGGTATTTCCTTTACGATGGTGGAAACCTGCTCGTTGCAGTCGCCGACGAACATCTGGAATGCGTCTTTTGCAGGCGACGCTTTCAACCGCGATTCGCAAGCCTTGGCATTCTTCTTGTCCAGTTCGCAAAGCAGGATTTTGCAAAACGACTTCGGCGCGTGAGCCGCAATGATGGGTGAACCTGGTATCCGCTCTTTTGTTTTGCGGATTTGGCAAACTCCCGGACCAGCGAAAAGATCGACATCGACATAGACGAGTCCAGCGGGCCAACGAGCATGGCCAACCATCGCTGACGTTGTGATGTCGATATATCGATTCCAGATATAGAGCTTACTTTGCGCCCAAGAGCCAGAATCCCGCGTTGGCAAACCATCGTCTTGCTCGACAAGCTCACATAACTGCGGCCAATTGTCTTTCTTTTTTCCCACGGTGCGATTCCCTCGCGATTGTTGCTGGATACTCGTCCCAAGTCCGCCCATCAAGTACTCGTCCGGTGCGGGATTTCTGAACACCGCCCCATTGCTTGAAAAAGAATGGGACTGAGTATGTCAGGCAGCGGTCGCGAATTTGCCGTACCCAGTCGGAGTCCATCGAGCGAGCACCTGGACCAGATTCCCCGCCCACAATGACCCAGGCAATGCCGCTCAAAGGCAGCCGCGGGATCGGGCCGAGCAGCGGCTCGACAGACAGGAAGCGAATTTTCGCCGGAACTCTTTGCAGTTCGTGGATGCGTGAGACGTATTTCGCACTTTCCACGCTGGTCCCCAGCCAGAGATTGGCCGGCCAAGGCAAGTCGGCGGCTAACTCGCGGGCTCGCTCGGGGCGCTTTGTCAGTACCTGAAACGTATGCTGACTGGCACGCAGCATGGTTTCAAAACACCGCAGGATGAAAGCGGCAGGAATGTCTTTGTGAAAAAGGTCACTCATCGAATTCACAAAAATCACCCGCGGCTCGCGCCATTTCAGCGGCAACTCCACCACGTCCTCTTGAAGGGTGACGTCAAAACCGTTGCGGTATCGAGGCTGACCCATGGCCTGGAGCCGCATCGCCATTCTTTCGGCATAGCAGAATTTGCAACCGGGACTCACTTTGTCGCAACCCGTCACCGGATTCCAAGTGGCCTCGGTCCATTCAATGGACGAATTGAGGGCCATGTTCACGTTCCTTGACAAAAATGGAGGCGTTTCACTTCATGCCAACAACGCCAGATCCAATCATTTTATGCCATTGGTGAACTAACGGCCAGTCCATTTGTTCGAAATCGACAGACTTTTTAGGATTATTCCTCGTCATCCCCCCTTTTGCTCCAGCAATTGCTTGACTTGGTCTGCGGTCATCTTCGTGACGACGCCGTTTGCGGGCAGGACCCAGCCTCCTTTGGTGGGTGCGTCCTTTTCGTACGCGACGATGGGGGAGTTAAGGGGGGTGTCCCAGTGGATGACGTAGTTTCCTTTCTTGACCCGCTCAAAGATTCGCTCGTCAATCACTTTGATCGACAGTGCGGCTTCGTCCAGGCTCTTGGGGGTCCGCTCGGGGGCTTTGCCGTAGCGTTCTTCCGTGAATGCGAAGCGGAGGAAGCCCAGGTCTGAGGCGGCTTCCGAGGTCATCCGTTCCGACTGCGGGTCCGCGGCCGCGGAGCCCGTGGCGACGACGCCCGCCGCGGGGCCTTGTGGAGGGTTGCTGCCGGAGCAGCCCGCCAGCGAAAATGCCAGGCCGAAGATACCCGCCGCCGCCCATCGCGCCGTGCCGTTCATGGTTCATCCTCGGGAAGTAGGAATAGCGTTGTTCTGGGAAGCCGGACTGGCATGATAGCACGGCAAATCCCGGTCGTCGCGGTGCTTTCTGGGGGGTAAATAATTTGGTAAAATCTTGTCAGTACCTATTGACGGTGACAACCGAAGATGCGTAGAAATGAAGTAGGAGACAATTGTGCTATAACCCTTGATTGGCCAAAGGAGCGCGGCTTGGACGAGAGCCACGGAAACCCGGTGGGGTGGTGCACTGGCGACGTTCGAGGCTCGAGCAAGGTTTGACTGAATCCCGGAGAACCGAGACGAACGGGCTGGCCTTTTGGATTCCGTGGCGAAAAAGCACTTATAAAACGAACGAGATCTCCAGGCGAAAGGTGAATAAGAAGAGGCGGTTTTGCATCAAGTGTGAATAACGCAAGTTGTTTATTGGGAACGATTTGCAGCGAAAAACAGACACAAAAACTCGTGTGAAAATGTGAATAAATGGCCGCTCATCACCGCTTATCAGGGGGCAGGTGGTCCTGGCGCTCACACCCACGCAAAAGCGTGCGCGTGCCACCGTGGTTACGGGCTGGAAATGCGTTGACTTACCGGGGGGGATGCTCACAATGAAAGCTGGAGAAACAGGGGCGCGGGGATTTGCGGCGGAGTCTCTTCGGCGACGAATCGGTCGCTCAGAGTCCGCGCATGGGACAAGGAACTACTCCATGATTCGTCGACCGGCCCGCTCGCGGCTGTTCAGAACTGCTCTCGTCTGGCTCGCCATCCTGGCACTGGTCTTGCCCGCTCCGCTGCGCGGCGAGACGGTTAGGCTGAAGAATGGGATGGAGTTGCAGGGGGCGTTTGGCCCGATTACGTCCCTCAAGTTGGACATCACCAAGAATGTCCCAACCGGAACCAAGCTAATCGGCCTGGTGGACGACGACCTGCGGCGGGTGTTCTTCCGCATCAATCAAATGGCTGCCACGCCAACCGCCACCGCCAGCGGCGGCTTCGAGCGGATCAAGATTCCGCAGCGGACGGCGAAGGACGCCCCCAAGGAAATCATCACGGTCGGCCCGATCGTCCGCGTCCAGCCATTTGACGACCGGGGGCGGCGGACCTTCACGATGCTCGGTCCTGATGGGAACATCGACATCATCCAGGGAATAACGGAAATCACGCCGACCTGGACACAGGTGGAGGCCCTGCAGCGCCACGACAACGTCAACTCCTATAGATGGGAAACGAAAATCGCCACCAGCTCCATCCCGCGCGAGACTCTCTCGCGCATCTTGTTCCACTACATCGACCCTAAGAACTCCGATGACCGGCTGCGGATCGTTAAGTTGTATGTGCAGGCCAACCGGAACAAGGAGGCCCGCGAGGAACTGGCCCAGATTATCAAGGAGTTCCCAGAACTGGCCGTGCTGAAGGACCGGGAGCAAGAGCTTCTGCAAGTCGCCGCCCAGCGGATTCTTAAGGAAATCGAGCTGCGCCGCGCAGCCGGCCAGCCCGATTTGGCGTATGCGATGCTGCGGAGCTTCCCCGGCGAAGGGGTCGCTGGCGAGACGCTGCTCAAGGTGCGGGACACGATTGCCGAGATGGAGAGCCAGGTCGAAAAGGGACAGACAGTCATCAAGACGATGAAGGAGAATTTTGACGCGATCAAGGACGACAAAATCAAGGACGAAATCCGCCCTGTCTGCGCGGAAATTGAGGCCGAAATGAGCGTCCATACGCTCGACCGGATGTCCGACTACATCCGCCTGGCCGGCGACCCGGCACTCAAGCCCGAGCAAAAGCTCTCGCTCGCCATCAGCGGCTGGCTGCTCGGCACCGGAGCGGGCATCGACAACCTGGCGGTCACGCGGTCGCTGTACCAGGTGCGGAACCTGGTGCGGGCTTACCTGGCTTCCCGCCTCCCCGCCGAGCGCGAGGCCGTGCTGGAGAAGCTCAAGGAGTTCGAAGGTGGCACGCCTACCTATGTCGCCAGGCTCATCGCCCACATGAAGCCGCCGCTGGACCCGACATCTCGCGTCGATGCGGGGCCGGTCGCAGTCCTGGGGGATCCTCAGGAGCTGCTGGGGCTCAAGGACCGTGATCCCGTGAAAGAGGCCATTAGGACCATTGAAGGCAAGCGGCAAGGAAAGGATGTATCCAAACCGAAGGCGCCGGTGATCCCGGGGAGAGAGAAGAAGGAGAAAGAGAAAGAGAATAAGGCGGTCGAGATTGAAACTCGGTGTGATCCGAAGGAGCCAGGGCAGGACGACGATCTGATCCTGGGAAACAAGGACGCCAAGAAAAAGGCGGTAGAGGTCCCCGGAGCAGCCCCGCTCGGTGGGAAAGCTCCGCCCCCCGGCGTGAAGACCGGCGCGAAGGGAAAGAAGGAAGAAAAGCCCGTCGTCGCCAAGGATGACAGGCCCGCCGCTGAGCCGCCCGCCAAGACCGCGGAAGAGCCCGCGCCCGAGCCGGCTGCCGAGGGAAATGGCCAGCAGCGGCCGATGCTGGGGAACACGAAGGTTCCCGGCCTCTACTTACTGGAGGCGAAGGGCCCATCCGAGCATCCCAACATCAAGTACCTGGTGCAACTGCCCCCGGAGTACGATCCGTACCGCCGCTACCCTGTCATCGTCACGCTCAACGGAGCCGGCACCTCCCCCTCCCAGCAAATTGACTGGTGGGCGGGCTCTTATGATGAGCAGGCCAACAACCGCTACGGCCAGGCGACCCGCTACGGCTATATCGTGGTCGCGCCGCTCTGGCAGAAGGAGTATCAGCGGAAGTATGAGTTCTCCGCGGGCGAGCACGCCGCCGTGCTCAATCCGCTCCGCGACGTGTTCAAACGCTTTGCCGTGGATACCGACCGGGTTTTCCTCAGCGGGCATTCGATGGGGGGCGATGCGGCCTGGGACATTGGCCTGGCCCACCCCGACCTGTGGGCCGGCGTGATTCCGATTGTGGCTGAGGCCAGCAAGTTCATCATCCGTTATCCCAACAACGCCGCCCTGCTGCCGATGTACTTCATCTGCGGCGAGCGGGACGGCAACAAAATCGCCGCCAACGCGGTGGAGTGGGACCGCTACCTGACGCATTCGGATGCGAACCAATGGGACATCATGATCGCCCAGTACCAGGGGCGCGGCCACGAAAGCTATCACGACGAGATTCAGAACCTTTTCGAATGGATGGAGCTTCCCGCCCACCGCCGAGATTTCTTTCCCAAGAACTTCGGGGGGACCAAGAACTATCCGCAAGGTAGCCCCATGCAGTCCCTGCGGACCTGGGACAATTTCTTTTGGTACGCGGAGTTCACGGGCATGCCGAGCAGCTCCATCATTCATCCCGTGGAATGGACGGGCGAGAAGCCCCCGGCGGGAAAAGTCCTGCAGGTGAGCGGCTCGTATAACACCGACAGCGACGGCAACGGCATTGTCCGCGTGAACTGCGGCGCCTCCAAGGTGACGGTCTGGCTGGCTCCGGAGATGGTGGACTTTTCCAAGAAGATTACCGTCTACCTCAACGCCAAAAAATTGCCGGGGACCATGGCCCCGAACCTGGTTCACTTGCTTGAAGACGTCCGCACCCGCGGCGACCGGCAGCACCCGTTCTGGCTGCACGTCTCGAACCGAGGGGACTGACGAACAAGCGATTGCTACGGCGGCAGCGTAATGGTGACCGCCCGCTTCGGGCAGGAGTCTAGCGAGGAGGATGCGGCGCCGATGGCGACGTTGATGTCGACCGGCTTGCCCCGATTATCGGCGAGGCGGTGGTAGAAAGCGCTTTGGGTTTCGTCAAAGTAGATGACTTCCCCTTTGCGGATGCCTGCCCGGTCGGCAATGCCGCCGCTGCTGACGGTCATGATGTAGAGCGCATTGCGCCTCCCCTTGCTGTCGTAGACCTGAATGGAGCGGCTGCGAAGGCCGAGGTCGGTTTCCAGCTTGAGGGCCAGCTGCATCTCGCTGGCGACGTACCACGCTGCCGTTCCGCCGCCGGCGAAAAGCGTTCCCAGGAACAAGACGCTCATTACCAGCACCAGGCGGATGGCATAGAAGTCCAGCTTTTCCAGCAGGGGCGAACGACGCCCGATCAAGCTGGTGGCGACAGCCATCATGACGACGAACGCCACCACGCAGACTCCCAGGCTGACGGCGAACCCGCCTGCGACCGTCAGGTAGCTCATCAGCGCGAACTGCACGCAGCAGACGGCCATCAGCCCCAGCAGGGCCCTCAGGCCGAACTGCCAGGGGGACGGGCCGGGGGAAATGACGGTGGCCAGGACCGGCTCTTTGGGGGCGGCTTCGGGAGAGAGAGGGGCGGCGGGGATGGAAGTTTCGACCATGGTTGAGGAGCGAGCTCCCAATGACGAAATTCGAATGGCGAATGACGAATGTTGGAGAGGCAACGAACGCGCTGACACATTGGTCATTCGCCATTCGAGCTTCGTCATTGCCCTACTTCATATTCATGCTCATCAAGAACTCCGCGTTCGTCTTGGTTTTCATCAATTGACGAGCCAGGAGTTCCATGGCATCGGGTGGGTTCATGTCCGCCATGACGCGGCGCATGATGCAGACGCGGCGGTGCTCCTCGGAATCCATCAGCATTTCTTCCCGCCGCGTGCCGCTCTTGTTGATGTCGATGGCCGGCCAGATGCGCTTATCCACGAGCTTCCGGTCGAGGCAGATTTCCAGGTTCCCCGTCCCCTTGAACTCCTCAAAGATGACGTCGTCCATCTTGCTGCCGGTTTCCACCAGGGCGGTTGCCAGGATGGTTAGCGAGCCACCCTCTTCCACCTTGCGGGCGGAGCCGAAGAATCGCTTGGGCATGGTCAGGGCATTCGCATCCAGGCCGCCCGTCAGCAGCTTGCCGGACTGCGGGCATTCCGCGTTCCAGGCCCGTGCCAGGCGCGTGATGGAGTCCAGGAAGATGATCACATCCAGCCCGCATTCGACCAGCCGTTTGGCCTTTTCCAGGACCATCTGGGCGACGGCGACATGCCGGGACGAGGGTTCGTCGAACGTCGAGCTGATGACCTCGCAGTTGCGCCCCTTCACCTGCCGCTCCATGTCGGTCACTTCCTCGGGCCGCTCATCGACCAGCAGCATGATGACGTAGGCTTCCGGGAAATTCGCCAGCGCCGCCTTGGCCATCTTCTGCATCAGGATGGTCTTGCCGGCGCGCGGCGGGCTGACGATGAGCCCGCGCTGCCCGAAGCCGATGGGGGTGACCAGGTCGACGACGCGGGTATTAACGTCCTCGGCGTCGTGCTCCATCGTGATCCGCTTGTCGGGATGCAGCGGCGTCAGCTCCTCAAAGATGACGCGGCTGGGGGCGAGAGTCGGATCCTGATAGTTGATGGCCTCCACCCGCAGCAGGGCGAAGTAGCGCTCGTTCTCCTTGGGGGGACGAATCTGGCCGGCAACCGTGACCCCCGTCCGCAATCCGAAGCGGCGGATCTGGCTGGGCGAAACGTAGATGTCGTCCGGGCAGGAGAGATAGTGGTAGTCCGGGCTGCGAAGGAAACCAAATCCGTCCGGCAGGATTTCCAGCGTCCCCTCGCCGAACATCAGGCCGTCCAGCTTCACCCGCTCCTTGAGGATCTTGAAAATCAGGTCCTGCTTCTTGAGGCCCGTGCATTCCGGGATCTCCTGCTCCTTCGCCAGCTCCATCAGTTGGCTGATGGTCATCCGCTGCAGCTCGGCGACGTGAAAGTCGTTGGGCTTGAGGGTCTCGAAGCGGGCGTCCGCTTCGGCCAGCTCGCCCCGGTCCACCAGGTCGGCGATCTCTTCCGACAGCGACAGCGGCTCCCCTTCGTCCTCGAGCTCCTTGATGCGCTCCAGGTGTTCGGGAGTCAGAATGGGCTCGAGGTCGGCGGGTGTGGAAAGATCGCCGTCGGTCTTCTTGTCTTTGGGGACGCTGGTGCGAAAACTCTTGAAGCTAGGCATGAGAAGCTCCCAGTATGAATCTGGGGCGCGCGAGTGGCGCTGGTAGGGTGGGTGGTATGGAAGGGAATCCGGGGAGCAAACACGATTGGGCAGAAACGCCTTCGTGTTTGTGGGTGGCCGGTAAAGGCCAGAGGAAGGAAAGCTCCCTCCATTATGCGCGCCGGCGGTCGCGGGGGAAGAGGAAAGGCAAGAAATCATGCCGCGGGCGAGAGAGCCTACCGTTACCAATCGGTTTCTTGCGACAAGCGTGGTCCTCCAGGCGCTGCTTCCCCATCCGTTAGGGCACGGCGATCATTCCTTGGCATCCGTGTGCCGACGGGCGAAGGCTGCGGAAGGCAGATAGCACGCCAAGCCCACGAGCATGAGCAGGCTGAAGATGCTCAGGCCGGTAAGCGGTAGAAAGGTGAGCCACATGAGGGCCGCCACCGCGAGGATCAGGGGGCGAGAGAACCGGTTCCAAACCAGAAATGGGAACATAAGCTGTGTCCAGGCGATGAAATGCGTCCAAGCGTTGAGGAAGAATTCGCTGCTACGCAGGAAGGAGAGGTCCACCGGGCGAGAATGGGTCTGGGCGATGAGATGCCAGGCAGCTGCGCCGTCCCACCAGGCTTCGCCGTAAGTTTTGGAGAGGCCCATCATCAGATAAAAGGCGGCGAGGTGAACCTGCATCAGGCGGAGACTGAGGTTGGCGAGGACGGACGGTTCATCCTTGTATACGAAGAAACTGAAAGGTTGCCCGGCGAGCATCGGCCGAAGGCAGGCGTCGAGCGCGAATCTTGCTCCCGACGGGGCAATGCACAAGTACAGGAGCATAAAAACGAGGACCGGTTCCACCTGCCCGCTGATGACGGGGGCGCGATTGGTTATCGCCAGCGTGGCCAGAGCCGTGATGGCGGCCGAGGTGCGGCTGAAGAGTCCAAACGTGAGGGAAAGCGCGGCACAGGTGCCGCAGGCATGGAGGATCCAGATCGCGGTGGGTGAATGGCAGAAGGAGAGGTAGGTGGGAAAAAAGGTTCCGCCACCTCCCAGCAGGGCATCGACAGTTTCCGGCGGTAGCAGGCCATCCGTCGCAAACCAGCGGACGAGGTCGCCGGTATAGGACGCGAGATGAAGGAGCGCCACAACGCCGACGCCGATGCGTAGCAGCGAAACCAACGTGGGATCGCTGAAACGGAACCAAAATTCATTCCAGCTGCGGCCGAAGTCTTCGATCCAGTTGGCGGGCTTAGCGGACAAGGTGGTGATGGTCATGAGGAGGAGCTCCGTTGCAGCGGAGCCTGCTCATTCCGGGCGGCCCGTTTCACAATCACCGTCTGGCCGTCTTCGTCAATCCACACGTCGGCCGTGTAGAGGGGAACGTCGTATGCGGTTGTCGCGGGGTCGGCAGGTAACCCGTAGTTGGGCTCCAAGACTCGCGGCTGGCTCATGCGGCGGATACAACGGACGACGGCCCGGGGAAACTTGCCACTCTCCAGGCGATTTTCGACGATGATCCCCCGTCCCACCGCCTTGACAACTTCGGCGGCGGTGGCGTCTCGATCCTGGCCGGCTTCCTCTCCTTCCGGCGCGTTTTGCTGAATGATCTTGGCCAGGGCCAGATAGCGGCGGCGGCTTTCGAGCCAAGGGGATTCGCCAGCCGGCAGGGGCACCGTTTTTAGAATCGCCTGTCCGGCAAGTGGGCTTTCGGAATCGGGGTAAAGATCGATGAGCAGGATGGCGTCGTCGTCCTGCTCGCGGCCGAGCGTATGGTAATAGGGAATGGTGCCGGGGTCGAAAGCCAGCCCTTGGGTGTACGGAGCGAAGATGCCGACCAACCGCTCAAGCATGGGGGAACGGCGAAAGCCTGACGCCAGAACTGCGAACACACAGCAGAAGTGGATGACAATTACCAGCGACAAGACGCTGCGCGTGAGATCCGAGAGCGGGCCGGCAGGTGCCGGAGAAGGTTTGGGAGGAGGCATGGCGGGTGCGAGCGGAGGAGAGTGCGCCAGGGGGTGGCGCGGCTCTTATCAAGCTTAGGACATCGGCGGGCAAACGCAAATGTCGTCTTTGCTCCGCGAAGGGCAACTATGGCGAAAAAAAAACCGCTTCTCGAAGTCGAGAAGCGGTTCTTGTGGCTTTTGTCTTCCGCCGGACAGCGCCAACAGGGAAGGCACCGTCAGACGGAGAGCCGTGTTTACGTTAGCGCCAAAGTTACTAGGCGGGGGGAGCCGCAGGAGCCGGCGGGGCCGGGGGAGCACCAGGAGCCGCCGGGGCACCCTTGCCGTCAACCTTGTCATAACCGCCGCAAGAACCGGAGCAACCCGAGCTGCCGCCGCAACGGCGACCGCTGCAACGATGATGACCGTGTCCGCCACAACGCCGGCCGCCGCAAGAGTCCTTGCCGCTGCATGCGCTATGATGTCCACCGCCGCAACGGCGACCGTTGCAGCGATCATGATGACCACCACCGCAACGGCGGCCGCTGCACGAGCCATTGCAGCTGCTGCCGCCGCCGAGAAGGCCGGCAGACGCGTTGCCACTGAACATGGCGAAGCCAACGATCGCGAAGAAAATCGCGATTCCAAGTACAACAATCTTGTTCATTCTCAAATCCTCCAAAAAGACTTACAGGTACCGTAAGCGAAAACTCTAATGCCGTCAGACTTCAGGCCTCGCCGCGTGACGACGGGTCGAGCGAGGTACGACCAAACCACCCTGCGAGCTTTCGCTCCCAGCACCCCGACGAAATCCCTGTTGCGAATCTTTGTGGGTTGCGAAGGATGTAGCGAAAACACAGGTTAGGCTGCTAAGGTAGCATCGCATAGCTTGCTGTCAAGAGCCATAGTCAAAATGCATAGTCTGGGTGCATTTGGATTTCTGGGGGACTTGAAGCGTCCCGTCTGAGTTCCCAAACTCTAGCACGAGTTTGGCCGAAAGACGCAGCCAAGAAAAAGAAATGGCCCGCCTATTGGCGAGCCTAAAATCGTCGTAACCTATTGATTTTATTGATTTTACGTATGTAGCTGCGAGGACTATCTACGCTTCGGAGTCTCCCCTTTTCGGGTGGGAATGTTGGCCTGTTCCCGCTCATTCGTTTCCGCGCTTTGTTCGGCGGGAACTGCTTGCTCGGCAGCCGCAATGGACTCCTGTTGCTTACGAATCATGTCCTCAGGGTCTTCGAAATTGAGGAATTGGGGCTCTGTCCCGGGGGTCAGCTCGGCCGCAAAGCCGGCCACTCGCCAGCCCGCGGCTTCTTTGCGAAGCACCCACACCACTTCGTAACTGGCCTTGGTGCCGTCAGGTAACAGCTCCGTCCAGAGGCTACTGACGTGCGCACCCTTGGGATTGTTCTTCAGGTACTTCGACTTGGCGACCTGGAACTGAAGGTCGGGAAGCGCCTCGCCGTTCACGTCGATTTTATGCTTAGCCGTCGCCGAGCGAGCCGTCGATGTCAAAAGGGCGGCCGTTGTCGGAGTGTCCCCGGAACGCCGGGCCTCCAGGAAAGCGGTCACCACTTCATCGGGGGGCGCATCGGCTGGAATTGCCACGGCCGCCGACGCCGCCGCAGTGGTAGTTTCGTCTCGGGTGGTCTCTGTGGCCGCCGCCGTTTCCGCGGCTTTCTCGGCGTCGGTGGATGGTCCCGATGCGGCCGGCTGGCCGCCGCAACCGACGAATCCAATGCCCAAGCCGACCAGAGCTGCAACTGCCAGAATGCGTTTCATGGGGGAATCCATTCCTCGCGGATTAGTCGCCGGATGTCGCCCGCCAGGGGCGAATTGTGAATGCAGGGCCGTTGCGGGCCCGTTATGCGAGCGAAGTTTGGCAAGATTGACAACAGGCGTCAAGGCGAATTGTGTCCACATACATCACCCGCTTGCTAGCGGCCGATACATAGCTCTTCGTAAGCCGCCTCGACGGTGTCTTCACTCAAGGGTCCGTCCTCGGCGCGCGAGCCCGCCAACATCGTCAGCTCCGCGAGCTGCCGGACGCGGCGGGGAATTCCCTCGGCCAGGTCATGCAGGACCTCCATCGCCCGGAGGTCAAACTCCTGGTTTTCGCCGCCACTGTGCGATTGCCACTGCTGCAGGAAACCGCGGCTCTCCTCATGCGTCCAGACATCGAGCTCGGCACGCAGCTCGGCCCTTGCCAAAAAGCGAGCCGAAAGCAGGTCCCGGCCGCGACTTTCGGCGGCGGCAATCAAAACCAGGTTCGCGCCGGACCCTTCTGCGAAAGCTTGCAGCCGGTCCACAATTGCTGCCCCTTCCCCCCAGGCCTGATCCAAATCGTCCACGATGAGCAGCGCCGGAATCTGTTCCAAACTCAGCACCCTCAGCCGGTCGGTCATCTTTTGCCAGACCAGCGGCAGTTCGTCGGAAACTCGCACATCAGCTCCCCAGGAGGAGGCAATTGCGGTCAGCATCTCGGCGGCCAAAACCCCCATCGCACTCACGGCAGCAACCGCGGCCCCTTGTTGCCGCTGCTGCTGAGCGAACCGCGACAGAATGAGCGACTTGCCGCAGCCACCAGGCCCGAGCAGAAGTCCGCAGGCCGAGCCCTTCTCCGCCAGATAGGCCAGGCGAGCCAGAGCCTCCTCATGTAGCGCCGAGGGATAGTAGTCCGCCGCGGCGCAAGAGGCATTCGTAGGTAGCGACGAATTTGCAGTCATAAAAGTGCTAGCAGCCGGTCGGCGTGGGTATGAGGCACATCATTCATCGAAAAGTGGACCCTCGCATCTTCACTGGATTCCGGGGTGGCTCAATCCTCCGCTTTCCCATCACCAGACATCTTCACAATCCGCGGGTCAAACCGGGCGATCACCTCCACCAGGTCCTGTTGCTCGGCCATCACGGCGTCGATGTCCTTGTAGACACCCGGCACCTCGTCCGAGCCGGCGGAGAGGATATGCACTCCCTTCTTCTCCAAGTCCTTCTGCACCGCCCGAAAGCTGTACTGCTGGCGGGCCTGCGTGCGGCTCATACGGCGGCCGGCGCCGTGGGAGGCGGAGTTCAGGCTTTGGGGGTTTCCCTTGCCTCGGACCACGTACGCCGGCGACGCCATCGAGCCGGGAATCACGCCGAGCACTCCCTTGCCGGCCGGCGTCGCTCCCTTGCGATGCACAATCAACTCGCGGCCATGGTGGATCTCCTTCCAGGCGAAGTTGTGATGGTTCTCCACGCCGGCCACGATGCGAGCGCCAAGCAGCTTCGTCACCAGGCGGTGGATGACGTGATGGTTGGCGGAGGCATAGTCCCCCATCAGGTTCATCGCGTTCCAATACTCCTGCCCCGCTTCGCTATCGAGACTCAGCCACGCCAAACGGCCCAGCTCGGTGTACGCCTTGGGGAGGCGGGCACGGGCAATGTTGCTGTAGACGTCGCACACCGACGAACCGGTCCCGCGGCTGCCGGAGTGGCTCATCAGGGCCACGTACTCGCCGGCATCCAGGCCCAGCTCTTCGTCGCGCGCGGGGAGCGTCACCACGCCAAACTCGACAAAGTGGTTCCCCGAGCCGCTCGTCCCGAGCTGGCGGCGGGCCTTGTCCTTGTGCTCGCGGGTTACGCGAGTGATTTGCCAATTCTCGTCCATCACCGGGTGGTCCTGCGGCGTCTCGTGCTCGCTGCCGATCCCGAACCGCGTCCCGCGCTCCAGCGCCGACTTGTAGGACTCGAACTTCGTAGCGAGCGAAGCGGGGGGCGTATCCAGAATCGACAGCTTCATGCGGCAAGCGATGTCCACGCCGACGGCGTACGGAATGACCGCGTTCTCCAGGGCCAGCACACCGCCGATGGGCAGACCATAACCGACGTGAGCGTCCGGCATCAGCGCCGCGGCGCGAGCCACCGGCACGGCGCACGCCTGCCGCATTTGGGCGTGCGAAGCCTGGTCGATATCGGTTCCCCAAGTCTGATAGCTGATCGGCTCGGAGTGGACGACCTGCTCCGCCTCGATAATCCCACGAGCCAACCCAGCAAAGAACGGGTCATCCACGAAGTCAGCGGGTTTTTCCAAAACGTTGCGAATCGCTTGCTTCATTTCCCGCCCGCGCAGACTTCCCTCCTTGGAAGCCGCCTGGATTCCTTGAATGGCCGCGGTCAGATGCTCATAAGGTACGCCCAGATCGCGCAGTTGCCGGGTGTTCATGCTATCGCTCCTTACTCTCTATTGTTGGTCGCCGTCAGGACAAGCGGAACGGTAGTGAGGTTCGTACCATCACTAAGCCGACGCACCAGCGAGGGAGCAATCCTCTCTCCTTCGCTGGCGCGTCGGGTTAGTGTCCAGACCCCCTTCAGCGGGTTCCTACGAACAAATCCTCCGCTATAGTAAATACTCCCTCTTGTGCTCTCTGGATTTCCCTCATGCGTTGCCCCATCTGCGGCGTTGACAACGACAAGGTCATGGACTCCCGCGCCAGCGAGGACGGCTTTGCCATCCGCCGCCGCCGCGAGTGCATGGCCTGCAATCGCCGCTTCACCACCTACGAACGGCTGGAGGAAATGGAGGTCAAGGTCGTCAAGAAGGACGGCGTCCGCGAGCCCTTCAACCGCGAGAAGATCCGGAGCGGCCTGGCCAAAGCCTGCTGGAAGCGGCCGATCAGCGATGCCAAGATTGACGCGCTCGTCTCTTCCGTCGAAGCGAAAATCTACAACGAGCACGAAGCCGAAATCGACACCGTGACCCTCGGCGACATGGTCATGGAAAAGCTCAAGGAGCTCGACGAAGTGGCCTACGTGCGCTTCGCCAGCGTCTACCGCCGGTTCAAGGACGTCCGCGACTTCGTCGACGAGCTCAAGCCGATGCTCAAGCAGCAGGGGGGAAAGAAATAGCATCACGGACCCTGATCGAGTGCGCGATCGCAAGGTTCCGTCGGCTAGGCGTCCTTCACCCGCGTCGGCAGGATGACCATGGGAATGCCGTCCCATTGCAAGCGGCGCTGGAGCGAGTAGGCGGTTTGATTGTGCAGAATCGGACCGTACCAGGTTTCCTTCTGAAACACGAGCTGGCCGGCAAAGACGGTGACCCGTGGGAAGTCCTTGGCGACGACGCGGCAGAGTTGATCGAGTTCCTCGACCACGTCGGTTCCGATGGTCATGTAAGCTCGTGCGGGGAGCCCCATGCGTCGCGCCAGGTCCACGTATTTCTCCAGGGCCTCTTCCGTGAATTTCCGAAGGTCGTCCACGGCCTCGGCGCCTTTGAAGTTGCCGGAGTCGACGACGCCGACCGAGAGAAACACGATATTCTTGAAGTGGTGCGGAACAAAGCGGAGCGAGTTGAGCAGCGTATGCACCCCGATGCCACTGTATCCGCCCACGAGGATGGCTGCTGTTGGCTCTTGCGGGCGAAGCGGAGCCTTGGTCGGCTCGGATTTGATTTCGATGGTGCCGAGCGATTCGTTTAGGCTCTTGAGACGCTTCGTGACGCTCTTGTAGTAGCGGCGAATGAGAAGACTGAGCCCGGTGATCAAACCGGTCACCACCACGGTTTTCCAGGCCCCTTCGCTGAACTTGAAGACCACGACAATAACGAGGATAGTGCCGCACAGCATCGCGCCAAAGGTGAACAGTGCCAGCCGCCATTTCCAGAGCGGATTCTTCTCACGCAGGCCGTACCAATAGACGCACATGCCCAGCATGGACAGTGTGAAGGTCACAAACACGTTAATGGAATACATCGTCACCAGCTCGGTTGTCTTGCCTCCGGTGCTCCACAGGGCAGCGGCAGCGGCGCTGCCAATGAGCAGGATGCCGTTGTGGGAGGCGAGGCGCTCTGAGAGGCTGCCGAACCAATGCGGCACCCAGGAGTCGTGGGCCATGTTCGCCAGGCATTTGGGTCCGCCGATGAAGCCGGCCTGTGCTGCCACGATGAGCAGTGCGGCCTCGGAAAGGACGGTAATCCAGACGAACGTCGCGCGGGACCACGGTTCCAGTGGTAGCCCCTCGACGAACGACTCTACCAGACGGTGGTTCATGGTCTGGGTGCCGCCTCCCGGGGTTAGTCCGATTAGCAAGTACGCCAGGATCAAGCCACCGGCAGTAATGGCCAGCGAGATGGCCATGTAAATCATCGTCCGCTGCCCTGTCGCCACTCGCGGCTCGCGCATCACGGCCATGCTATTGGAGACGGCTTCAATTCCGGTGTAGGTGCCGGCTCCGTGGGCGAATGCGCGTAAGAACAAGGACATGACGCCGACCCAGCCGAGCGCTTGAATGCTGCTATCCAGGCTGTCGGCGATTTCCTTCGACCGCTTGCCGATCTCGCCGGCATGAGTGCCGAGGACGCCGGTAATCAGAATCGCGTGGCAAATCAGGAATACGAGAAAAATCGGCAGCAGCACGTAGATGGATTCCTTCACGCCACGGAGATTCAGCACGACCAGGACAACAATCGCCCCGGTCTCGAAGAGAAGCTTGAATTGCCCCAAGTTGTCCAACAGCGGCAGGCCAAAAAGCGCGTCCCCCGCGGCGGCAATGGACACCGTCACAGTCAGGATATAGTCCACGATCAGCGCACAACCGGAGAGGGCCCCGACTTTATCGCCGAGCATCTTGCTAGCCACCAGATAGCCGCCGCCGCCGCTCGGGAAGACCGAGATAATATGGATATAACACCAGGAAATGACCACGACTGTGAAAACCGTGGCGATAGCCAAGAACAGCGCCAGGGAAGTGTGGTCAACGCCGTTTTCTCGCAGCGCCTTAAACGCTTCTTCCGGCCCGTAGCACGATGACGACAGCCCGTCCGCGCCCAAGCCCACCCAGGCGAACAAGGCGATCAGCGAAATGTGAGAAAAAACCTTCTTGTCATCCAGGCTCAGCGCCTTGCCAACGAGCAGCGTTTTGACGGTTTCTTGAATCCCGCCCGGCTCCTCGTCGGGAGGAACCTCCTGGTCGGTCACTTCATGGACGACTTCAACAACAGGATCCTCGGGCTTGCCGGGTACTTTATGGACGCCCGGAGCGGGGGGCTTGGTTTGTGGCTGGCTCGGCAGTGGTAAACTGCCGCTGGGAGCGGGTTCTTGATCAGCGTTCATGGATGTAAGAGGCGAAGCGCGGCTCGGCACTCAGGTGATCGGACCGGAGGCGATTCAAGGAAGACCCGGCGCAAATTTACCGGATATAGGGGCGGGGGCCGCGCCTTTGGATAGGGTCGTCCTGGCCCAAAGGAATCGGCCCGCGGCAATAGTCGCGGGCCTCATGGTTTTCACAGTTGTTGATTATAACTTGGAGGTGGTGCCAACAATAGCCGTGCGTCGATAACCGCAACCTATTTGCGCGTAAGGACTTGTAGAAAGTCATATCCGCACGGATGTGCCCTCGCTAATAGCTTTCCGCGCGGCCCACCGCTATGATACGGCCTCAGGGGTTTCGCGGCGTCCTCACGCTGATTCGGCCTTTTCTCCCGAGATGTTTCCATGCCCCAAGCCGTCGTCGATCCGGAGGAGCTGCGGCAGTTTGCCCAGAGCCTGAAGAAGTTCAATAACGGCCTTCGCGAGCAGGCGGGGGCTCTGGCGAACAAGCTGGGGGCTCTCAGTGCCACCTGGCGAGACCAGGAGCACAAGAAGTTTGCCGAGCAGTTCGAGACCAACATGAAGGTTCTCGTCCGCTTCACCGAGGCCGCCGACCAGTACGTTCCGTACCTGCTGCGGAAGGCGGAGCATATCGAGGACTACCTGCAGAAGTGACGGCCGTATTCCGTCCTCGAATCGTTCAAGCCCTTATGGCAGCTCGCGCCGCGAATATCACCTCGATCGAAGCCACCCGCGCATTTGCGACGGCCATGATGGCGTTTGAGGATGGAGCCGAGGACGCGGCGGTGCAATTGGAGCTGGAGACTCGCCGGCCCGTGGCCTGGATTGACGAGCTGAGCATGTACTGGCCGAAGGAGGTGCGGAAAGCCTCCGACGCGCAGAGCGAAGCCCGCATCAACCTGGAAAAATGCGAGCTGACCATCAGCGGCGAAGACCGCCGCAGTTGCTACGACGAACGAAAAGCCCTGGAGAAGGCAAAACGCCGCCTTCGCACTGCCGAAGAGAAAGTGCAAGCCGTCCGCCGCTGGAAGGTGCAGATTCGCAAGGAGGTCGAGGAGTTTCAGGTGCAGATTGCCAAGCTGCGGCAGTTCCTGGAGAGCGACCTGGTGCGCGGCGTCGCGTCCCTCAAGCGGATGAGCGAGGCACTGGAGCAATATGTGCAGCGGTCGGTGGGACAAAGCGGAGACGGGGGCGAAACGCGAAACCCTCTCCCAGGGGGAGAGGGGAAAGGAGCCGCGCCATGAGAGTCATGGATTTGAACACCGGGCTGGCCCGGCTGACGCAGGCGTTCACAAATTTGAAAGACCGATGGGGAGAGACGAAGGAGGTCTGGACCGACGACGTCAGCCGCGAGTTTGAGAAGACTCAGCTCCAGCCCATCCTGCCGCATTTGCAGCTCCTGACGGCGGCGGCCCAGCGGCTCTTGGAGGTCGTGGCGAAAGCGGAGAAGGAGTGCGAGGATAAGCCGGACTTTTAGGGAATTGAGAGGCCCATGAGTTTGACTGCTAAGCCGCTGACCACCGATCGTGAGTGCGAGCTCATCCGCAAGGTGACGGAGCTGGTCGCCTGGCGAGCCCGCGAGGAAAGGGAAACCGCGGAGCGGGACGGGGCCAGGAGCGAGCAAGCGAAAACCGATTTCGAAGCAAATCGCAGCAGAGCGACTGCGGCGTTCGAGCGGGACCATGGGGCGCTCGTGGCCGAGTATCGCGAAGCTCGAGAGGTCATTCTCTTCAAATACGAGTCCGACGGCTATGCGCTTTCTCAGCAGGAAGAAACGCTCGTCGATCAGGTGACGGCCAAACACAACGAGGCTCTGGAAGACGCGAAGACTCTCTGGCAGCACCGGCATCAGGAAATCCAGGTTGCCTTCAAGGACCAGGAGGAGCTGCCGCAGAAGGAGTTTTCAGCTTACAAACGGCAGTGCGACGGCAGCCTTGCCGAAGTGGAAGGGCTGGAAGCACAAGCGCAGGCCATTGTCCGCCGCCGCTGCGAGTGGCCGGCATCGACGGCGGCAGCCACCGCTCCGCCGCTGGGAATGTCCCGCGCCGCTTGCAGCGAACGGGCGGTCGCTGCGATCACCCGCATCCGCGAGATTCTTCACAAAGCAGAGCAAGCCCCTGCTGCCCGCTTCATTGAAGACGGCTGGCCGTTCTTGATTTTCCTGTTCACTCTGGTGGCGACGGGTGTTGGAGTATTCGTCTTGTGGGGAAGATGGGACATTCCTTGGCCGGCATTGCTGTCCGGGGGAGTGATTATCCCGATCGTCGTCGCCATCGCTTCGCGGCAAATTGCCCGCCCCTTTGCCCGGAATCAGACGCAGCGGCTCATCCCCGATATGCAGCAGGCCATTGTGCAGGCTCGCGTGGAGATTGCCACCACCGTGAATGCGGCCAAGGTCGAAGCGGAGCAGAAATATCGCCAGTTGGTGGAAAAACGAGATCGAGATTTGGCAGTCGCCAAGAGTCAGTGGAAAGAAACTCGCCACGCGCTCCGCGCGACGCACGACGACAAGCTGGCAAGAATCGCCGAAGACTTCACCCGCAAGCGACAGACGATCGAGGAGATCAACGAACGGCAGCTCGTCGCGGTCGAGGCGAAATACCCGCACCGGATTCGAAAGTTTGAGCAGGACTTTGAGCGGCAGATGCAAAACATCAGCGAGTCCTACCGCTTCCAGCGGGCCGATCTCCAGGAGAAGGCAGAAAAGGAATGGACCTACCTCGCTGCCGCGTGGTCGGCGGGCCTGGCGGAGTTCCAGGCCGGCGTCGATCAGTTGAATGAGTTCTGCGACGCCCATTTTCCTCCCTGGCGGGATAATGGCGCCTTGGAAAGAGTCCCTCCGGCGGGCAATGTCCCCGCCATCCGCTTCGGCCGCTTCGGTTTCTATCTGCAGGCGATTCCCGGAGGTCTTCCCACATCCCCCGATCTCGCAATTCCGCAAGAGTCTTTAGAATTGCCCGCGTTGCTCTCCTATCCTGAATGCCCTTCGCTCCTGCTCGAAGCCGAAGGAGAAGGGCGCGATGCCGCCACCCTCGTCATCCAGAACATGATGCTGCGGCTGCTCACATCGCTGCCGCCGGGGAAGGTGCGCTTCACGATTATCGACCCCGTGGGGCTGGGACAGAATTTCTCCGCCTTCATGCACCTGGCCGACTTTGACGAACGCCTGGTGACCAACCGCATCTGGACCGAGTCGAACCATATCAACCAGCGGCTGACCGATTTGACGGAGCACATGGAGAACGTCATCCAGAAATATCTCCGCAACGAATTCGCCTCCATCCAGCAATACAACGAGCACGCGGGCGAAGTCGCCGAGCCGTTCCAGATTCTCGTCGTCGCCAATTTTCCCGCCAATTTCTCGGATGAGGCGGCCCGCCGGCTGGTCAGCATCGCGGCCAGCGGAGCCCGCTGCGGCGTCTATACCCTCATCAGCACGGACGACAAGCTCACGCTCCCTCGCAACTTTGACGTCGCCGATTTGGAAAGCCAGGCCGCCACGCTCGTTTGGAATGTCGAGCAGAAGCGATTTGCCTGGAAACACGACGAGCTCAAGAGCCTGCCGCTGGCGCTCGAATCGCCGCCGGGGGACGAACAATTTACGGAAATCATCAAGTCTGTCGGCAAGTTGGCCAAAGACGCCGCCCGCGTGGAGGTGCCGTTCGAATCCGTCACGCCGAACGAAGCGGAATTGTGGAACGGCGACAGCCGCAGCGAGATTGAAGTGCCACTCGGCCGGGCCGGGGCCACCAAGCTGCAGTATATGCGGCTGGGAAAAGGAACGAGTCAGCACGTGCTCATCTCAGGCAAAACTGGTTCCGGCAAATCCACGTTGCTCAACGCCTTGATTACTAACCTGGCGCTGCACTACTCCCCTTCAGAGCTGCAGTTCTATCTCATCGACTTCAAAAAGGGAGTCGAGTTCAAGGCCTACGCCTCCTTCCGGCTGCCGCACGCCCGGGTCATCGCCATCGAGAGCGAGCGGGAATTCGGCATGAGCGTGCTGGAGCGGCTGGACCAGGAGTTGAAGCACCGTGGCGACCTGTTCCGCAAACACGGCGTTCAGGATTTGAAGGGCTATCGCCGGGCGGAACCCGACGCGGAGATGCCGCGGGTGCTGCTCATCATTGACGAGTTTCAGGAGTTCTTCACCACCGACGACCGCATCTCGCACGACTCCTCGCTGCTGCTAGACCGTCTGGTGCGACAAGGCCGGGCCTTCGGCATCCACTTGCTGCTCGGTTCGCAAACATTGGCTGGGGCCTACTCGCTGGCCCGCAGCACGATTGGACAGATGGCGGTCCGCATCGCCCTGCAATGCAGCGAGTCCGACGCCCACCTCATTCTTAGCGAAGACAACACGGCCGCCCGCCTCCTCAGCCGGCCGGGCGAAGCGATTTACAACGACGCCAACGGTCTGTTCGAAGGGAACCATCCGTTCCAGGTTGTCTGGCTCTCCGACCAGCTCCGCGAAGAGTACTTGCGGAAGGTCGCGGCGATGGCGACCGAGCGGCACTTGAATCTGCCGCCGGCGACCGTGTTTGAAGGGAACGCCGCAGCCGATATCGCCGACAACCACCTGCTCCGCGAAGTCCTCCGTCAGCCGCCGAAGGAGCGGCTCGCTCCGCGAGCCTGGCTGGGTGCGGCAGTGGCCATCAAGGATCCCACGCAAGTCCTCTTCCGCCGTCAGGGTGGAACGAACTTGCTCATCGTCGGTCAACAGGAAGAGCTGGCACTTGGCATCCTCACGAGTTGCCTGCTGGGCCTTGCGCCGCAAGTGAAGCCGGCGGCGGAGGTTGTGGAAGCCGCTGCGACGCATAGCACCAACGGCGCAGCAAGGTTTTCCAGCTTTTATGTTCTCGACGGCACGCGGCCGGATTCCCCGGATGCGGGCTTCTGGCGACGAATGAAGTCCGAGCTTCCCATCGACGCTCAGATCGTCGCCACGCGCGATGCGGCCGAAACCGTCGCCAAGATCGCCGCCGAGGTTGACCGCCGACTGTCATCCGGCGATCAGAACGCGGAGCCAATCTTCCTTTTCATCTACAACCTGGCCAGTTTCCGCGAGCTGAAAAAGTCCGACGACTTCGGCCTTTCCGGCTTTGGGGAGGAAAGCCGCGCGAGCGGCGACAAGCAACTGGCCGCCATCCTGCGGGAAGGGCCGGCTCACGGCGTGCATACGCTCATCTGGTGCGACTCCTATAACAACGTGAGCCGCTGGATCGACCGGCCGGGCATGAGAGACCTGGAGCTTCGGGTTCTCTTCCAAATGAGCGCCACCGACAGCAGCAATCTCATGGACAGCCCCGCCGCCAGCCGCCTCGGCGGACACGTCAGCATCTTCTATAGCGAAGAGCAGGGTTCCGCGGAAAAATTCCGACCATACGGCTTGCCCTCGGCGGAATGGCTGGCGTCGGTAA
Source organism: Pirellulaceae bacterium (assembly GCA_051004015.1). Taxonomy (GTDB): domain Bacteria; phylum Planctomycetota; class Planctomycetia; order Pirellulales; family Pirellulaceae; genus SXOA01. The sequence goes on from JBPCKT010000025.1 coordinate 57,465, forward strand.
AGGAATTGCTCAGCAGCAAAGTGACGGCAGAGGAAAGGGTTTCTCCTTAGACAGCCCCGTTCCAGGACCCGCGCGGCAACAAGAACTAGCCCGGACCTTCCTCATCCGGCACCATCCGCAAACTCTTCAGCACGCCCTCCATGTCGGCGGGCCGGGCGTTGGGGTCGGGCATCATGCACTGCATGATTGCCTTGGCCAAAACGGGGTTCAGGTTAGGCCGCTTCTTCAAAATGGGAATTGGCGCCAGGTTATCGTGCTGCAAGGCGCCGCGGCCGGTGGTGTCGTTGGAGGGCCACGGGAACTCATACGTGCAGAGCTGATAACAGGCCACGCCATACGCAAAGATATCCACCCGCTGGTCGGTGTTCTTGCGGCGAACAATCTCGGGGGCCAGATAGAGCGGCGTGCCGGTGCGGTTCCCCGGCAGCATGTAGGGGGGCTCGGCGGGAAGGGTCAGGCCGAAGTCGATGAGCTTGAGGCTGGCGGCGTCGGGCGCCGCGATGAAATTGCGAGGGCAGACGTCGCGGTGGATGAAATTCGCTTTATGAACCGCGTCGATTGCCTCGGCCATCTGCTTGATCAGGATATGCCGCTTTCCCTCGATGACCTTGTCCCGGTTGTTCAGGAGGACGTTCAAGCCGGTCCCCTCGATGAACTCCATCACGATGAACTGCCGCCCATCCTTGGCCCTGGCCGCTTCATAGGTCTCCACAATCCGCGGATGCTTGAGCTGGAGGGCAATCAGCCCCTCCCACGGCTTCTTCAGTCCTTTGAAGCGGGCCTCAAACGCGGCCGTTTTCTCGCTGTCGAGAATCTTGAGTCCGATCGTCCGCTTGTCCCGGCGGTCGATGGCCATGTGGAAGTTGGACATCGTCCCATGCACCGCCTCGCGGACAATTTCAAACCGCTCGGCGAGATCCGTCCGATTGTCGGCGAACATGTTCTGGATTTTGTCGAGCAGACCCATGACTTTGATTCTACTCGAACGGACATCGCGGGGAACAACGTGCGGAAATGCTCTGCTAAAATGCGGCTGACCTGCGTCTTGCCCCGACCTACGAGCAACAACCACGGTGTCCTATGCCTCGCTCCTTTTCCCGCCGGCTGTTTTGCGGCGCTGCGGCCGCTGCTTCCTGGGCCCTTGCCCAGGGAACAAAACCGGGGCTCCAAGCCGCCGAGCAACTGTCTACAGGACTCTTGGTTCGGGGTGATGATATGGGCGCATCCCGCTCCATCAATGCGGCTTGCCTGGAGGTTTGCCAGAAAGGAATCTGCCACTCGGTGGAGGTTCTGGCTCCTGGCCCCTGGTTCCTCGATGCGGTGATGCGACTCCAGGACGCTCCGCAGATCGACGTCGGCGTCCATCTCTGTCTCACCAGCGAATGGGACCGTGTGAAATGGCGGCCCCTCACGCACGCTCCCAGCCTGGTCGATGCCAACGGCTACTTCCATCCTCGCACTCGTGCCGGAAACAACTCGCCGGCCGGCGGCACAGGCTTTCTCGATTCGTCCCCCAAGCTGGAAGAAGTCGAGCGCGAGCTGCGAGCCCAGATTGAGCTGCTGCGGAAGCATCTTCCCAAGGTCACGCATCTCTCGGCCCACATGGGAGCCGCCACCGCCACGCCGGAACTCAAAGCCCTCACCCAGAATCTTGCCAAGGAGTTCAAGCTACGACTGGAGAGTGAAGGATTGTCCGCGGCACGCGAATTGAAGCACGTCCAGGGCGTCGGCACTTCCAAGCAGACAACGAAGGAGAAGGAAGAATCGCTGCTGGCATTCATTTCCAAGTATCAGACGAGTGGCCGCTTCTGGCTCCTCGTCACCCACCCCGCCTACGACGACGACGAAACCCGCGCCATCGGCCATCCCGGCTACGAAAACGTCGCCGCCGACCGGGATGGCATCACCAAAATGCTCACCAGCCCCCGCGTCCTCGCCGCCATCAAAGCAGCCGGCATCCGCCTCATCAGTTACGCCGACCTGAGTTAGCGGCAGTTACACCAAAATGTGCTGGCACGCCACTTCCCTTTTCGTGCATAATGGTGGGGTAGGCTTCCAGCCTCCCCGGTAAACTTTTTAGGGCGCGCCGGAAGCCTACCCCACTTCATTGCAGGTTCCCCCATGACGCTTTCCCGCCGCAATTTTCTCGCTTCGTCGGCCGCTCTGGGTTCTTCGCTGGCGATTGCCCCGCGGCTGGTCCGAGGGCAAGACGACAAGTTCGACGCTGCCCGCTCGGCGGAGTACATGACGCCGGAGACCCAGAAGGCGGTGGACAAGGCCCTCACCTGGCTCGCCAAGCGGCAGAACAACTCCGGCGCGGATGAAGGGGCATTCGGACACGGCGGCTATCAAGGCGGAGTCGCCGTCGGCAGCCTCGCCGGCTTGGCCTTCATGTGCAGCGGCTCGCCGCCGGGGCAGGGGCCGTTCGGCAAGACCATCGACAAGTGCGTCAAATTCATAACCAAGTGCGTCCAGGAAAGTGGCTACATTTCCGCCCCCGGCTTTGGCCAGGACAACATGTACGGCCACGGCTTCGCCACGCTGTTCCTCTCCGAGGTCTACGGCATGTCGGACCGCAGCGACATCGACGCCACCGTCGGTGACAAGCTCCGCCTCGCCGTCAAGCTCACCTGCCAGTGCCAGAACGACGCCGGCGGCTGGCGCTACCAGCCGGTGAAATCGGACGCGGACCTCTCCATCACCATCTGCAACATCATGGGCCTGCGTGCCGCCCGCGACGCCGGCATCCACGTTCCCGATGAAGTCCGGGCCAAGTGCATTGATTACGTGAAGAAAAGCCAGAGCGCCGACGGCAGCTTCCGCTATCAAATCGCCGGCGGCGGCAGCGGCACGTTTCCGTTGACGGCAGCCGGCGTCGTTTCGCTCTACAGCGCGGGCATCTACGATTCGCCCGAAGTGGAAAAGGGCCTCAAGTGGCTGATGCGGTACGTCCCCGGCAGCGCCCAGGGGAACGCCGGCTACCACGGCTACTTCTTCTACGGCCAATACTACGCCGTGCAAGCCATGTGGCACGCCGGCGGCGACTACTGGACCAAGTGGTATCCCGCCATCCGCGACGTGCTACTGAAAAAGCAAAGCGGCGACGGCAGCTTCGGCGACAGCGAAGTCTGCGCCGAATTCGGCACCGCCATGGCCTGCATCATCCTGCAGATGCCCAACAACTACCTGCCGATCTTCGCGCCATAGGCGCGCCAAAAAATGGGAAATCCTTCGTCAATGCGAGCCGTAGTTTGCAAACCTCCTCCGTCTGGACCTTTCGGCTGCTCTGGCTTCTACTCCTGTTCGGGGCGAATTGCCTGCTGCTTGGCATCGCCGACGCATTTTTTCATTTGATCCTACCGCTGACTGCCCCGCGCTTGACAGTGTTCATGATGTTCCAAATCTCATCATGCGTCGTGGAAGGGGTTCTTACGGCACAAATGCTCCTGCTCGGCTGGTGGGGAGCCCTCGGAGTCGAACGGCTTCCCGTGCGGATGCTGATTGTGATTGGTGTAACGGCCGCTCTATTCGCCATTTGCTTAGGCTATTACGCCACTATCACGGAGGGTTTCGATTCCGAGTTTTTTCCCTATGAACTCGGCAGATATGCCGCTCTGGCCGTCATCACCTGGCTGCTGTTGCGAGCCTTGCGCCCTTGGCTGGGATGGCGACTATCCTGGAACGAGTCGTCTCCCCAAGCGGCAAGCCGACAGTTTCGCATTCTCGATTTGCTGGCCTGGACGGCAGCGATCGCATTTCCCTTGGGGATGATGCGAACTGCCTTTGCCGATCACTCGTTCCGTTTTCTGATGGATACCCTTGCGGCATTCGCCTTCGCCCTTCCAGTTGCCGTTCCCTGTCTCCGCTGGGCCAGGGGAGCAGGACGAGAGCGGCGGAAATGGCTCTGGCTCGCTGCGGGCGCATTGTTCCTGGTTTCGCTCTGGCCGGAAGTATTTTGGGGCTACTTGTTCCCGGGGACCATTCCCTTAATGATGCTCGCGACCTCGATCTATTACCTCGTGATGCTCCTGACGTTGCTCGGCAATGTCCTATGGATGGAGCGCCTCGGGCTGAGAATACGCAGGCCGGTCACTCTTATCAGCGCTGCAGTGGTCACGACGCCTCGCTGCGGCTCGCGCTAAACCACGGGCTATTTCGCCTTGCTTTTACCATTGACATACACGTACGAGTTTGACGGACATCGTCGATTAATCCCTTCAAATCCGTGTCTTCTGTGTTTTCTGTGTCCCATCCTCTTCCCCCTTTTGCGCCTCCGCGCCTTCGCGTCAAAAGGAGAGCAGCCCGCATTCGCCGCTGTGTTGTTGCTCCTGGTGACGCTGGTAGAATCAAGGCTCGAACTTCCTTACTCTCCCAGGGCCACGATTGTCGAGCGTTGCCATGAAATCACTCTCCACGGGTCTTTGCCTTCTTGTTCTCCTCTCCTCAACTATTGTCGCCAGGCCCGTCCCAGCCGCGGAACCCAGCATCCTGGAGGTCAAGAAGATTTGGGGCGAAGGGAAGCACAATGCCTTCACCGATCTGATCCGCTGGCATGGCAAATGGTTTTGCACCTTCCGCGAAGCGGATGCGCATGTGGGCGGGGATGGGAAGTTGCGAGTGCTGGAATCGGCGGATGGCGAGAAGTGGGAGTCGGCGGCGTTGCTCACGGAGAAAGGGATTGATTTGCGGGATCCCAAGCTCTCCGTCACGCCGGACGACCGGCTGATGATGACGGCCGGCGGCTCTGTGTATGAAGGCAAGTCGCTCCTTGGCCGCCAACCGCGGGTGGCGTTTTCCAAGGATGGGCGGGAGTGGACCGCCACCGAGCGGGTGCTCACCGAAGGGGAGTGGCTGTGGCGCGTGACCTGGCACGGCGGCAAGGCGTATGGCGTTTCGTATAACGCGGAGGAACGGAAATCGCCAGCGGCCAAGGACGCCGCCAAGACTGGCAAAGCGGAGCCGGGGCCGGCGGAATGGAAATTGAAGCTTGTGGCCAGCTCCGACGGCGTGAAGTACGACCTGGTCACGCACCTGGATGTCCCCGGTCATCCGAATGAAACGACGCTGCGGTTCACCCCAGACGGCGAAATGATTGCCCTCGTCCGCCGCGAAGGGGGGAGCACCTTCGGCTGGATTGGTCGCAGCCAGGCGCCGTACAAAGAGTGGACCTGGAAAGAGACGCAGCATCGCTTCGGCGGCCCGAATTTCCTTCGGCTGCCGGATGGCTCCTGGTGGGCCGCGGGGCGGAGCTATCCCGGTGGGGCCAAGTCCGTGCTGGCGAAAATGACTTTGGCCGGCGGCTATGAACCGCTGCTGACCTTCCCCAGCAGCGGCGACACCAGCTATCCGGGACTCGTTTGGCACGAAGGCGTCCTGTGGATGAGCTACTACTCTTCGCACGAAGGGAAGACGCAAATCTATCTCGCCAAGATTCAGGTGCCGCTGGAAGCGGAGAACATCGGCTCGCGTCTGGAGCCGATGGTGGACGACTACTTACTGGAAAAAATCAGCGGCTCGGCAAAGCTCGTCGTGCAACAGCCGGAGCCACAGGACGTGGTGCTCACCGCGGACGAGCCGTGGGAGGGGAACACAAGTGCTTATTACACGTTGATTAACGACCACTTTGGCGAAGGGGATGTCAAATATCGCCTCTACTATCGCGGCTCGCACTGGGACGAGAAAGCCAAAAAGGCGACTCACCGCGAGGTGACATGTTACGCGGAAAGCAGTGACGGCATTCATTTCGCCAAGCCAGAGTTAGGCCTGTTCGAGTTCGAGGGCTCGAAGAGGAACAACATCATTTGGGACGGCGAAGGGACGCATTGCTTTACCCCCTTCAAAGACAACAATCCCAAGTGCCCGCCGGAGGCCCGTTTCAAAGCCATGACCCGAGTGAAGGGGGGCCTGCTGCCGCTGAAGTCGGCGAGTGGCGTTCACTGGTTGCCAATGGCCGGAGAGCCGGTGATCACCAAGGGAGCATTTGATTCGCAGAACCTGGCCTTTTGGGACGAGCACATCGGCAAGTACCGCGAGTATCACCGGATGTTCCGTGATGTGCGGGACATCATGACCGGCACATCGGACGATTTTCTCCACTGGACGGAGCCGCAATTCCTCGACTATCCGGCTGCTCCCTCAGAGCATCTCTACACCAACGCCGTCCGCAACTATCCCGGCGCTCCGCACATCCTGATTGGCTTTCCCACCCGGTTTCTCCCCGCCAAGGAACAAACCGAGCCGACCTTCATGGTCAGCCGCGACGGTCAGACATTCCGCCGTTATGCGGAGGCAGTGATTCCCACGTCGGCTCCGCAGGACAGGGACGGCAACCGCAGCAACTACATGGCCTGGGGTCTCGTGCAGAGGGGTGATTGGTCTGTATACGCCACGGAGGGCTACTACACTGGTCCCGCCGGCCGACTGAGGCGGTTCACGTATCGGCCGGACGGACTGGTCGCCCTCTCGGCCGGCGCGGAAGGGGGCGAGGCAATCACGCGGCCCATCAAGTTCCGAGGCAAGAAGCTGGTGCTGAATTACGCCGCGAAGGGAGGCGGCAGTGTGAAGGTGGAGTTGCAGGATGCAGAGGGAAAGGTCATCGGGCCGCTTTCTGCCGCAAATGTCGCGCTTACAGGAGATTCCCTAAGCAAAGCGGTAACATGGGGGGACCAGACGGACCTATCGCAACTCGCCGGCATGCCTGTTCGCATCCGGTTCATTTTGAAAGACGCTCAGCTTTTCTCCTTCCGTTTCGAATAGGTGCCTTCCATGCAGGACATGATTCTCGACGGACGCAAAGCCTTGGTGACCGGGGCCGCCCGCGGCATCGGCCGCGGCTGTGCGCTGGAATTGGCGCGGGCGGGGGCCGACGTGGCGATTAACGACCGGGAACACTCGGCCGAGACCGATTCGCTGCTGGCGGAGATCAAAGCGTTTGGCCGGCGGGGGATGATTGTAGATGGGGATGTGTTTACTCGGCCCGGGTGCGAAAATATTGTCGAGCGGACCATTCACGCCTTCGGCTGGCTCGATATTCTCGTCAGCAACCCGGCGTATTCCCGCCGCGGGGAGTTTTTGAGTTATGAACCGGAGACGTTTGAGAAAGTCCTGCAAGGGACGCTGATGGGGGGCTTTCACATGAGCCAGCTTGTGGCCCGCGACATGGTGAAGAAAGGACGCGGCGGCAAGATTGTCTTCATCTCCAGCGTGCATGCCCGCGTGCCGTATGCCGGCAGCGTGGCCTATAACGCGGGGAAGAGCGGCCTCAACCACATGGCCCTGACGATTGCCGCCGAGCTGCTGCCCCACCGCATCAATGTGAACATCATCGAGCCCGGCTGGATTGATACGCCGGGGGAGCAAGAGGCCTTCGGGCAGGACGTCATCGATAAGGCGGCGCCCACGCTGCCGTGGAAGAGGCTCGGCACGCCTGCGGACATCGGCAAGGCGGCCGTGTTCCTCTGCTCGGACGACGCCGATTACATTACCGGCACTTCGCTGCTGGTCGACGGCGGCTTTGCCCTGCGGGCCGCCTTGCCGGGGGGATTAGTAGAGCGCCAGGAGCGAGCGCCGTGAGCCGTGTCCCGCGCAGCCAGGAGCTGTACGCCCGCGCCCTCCAGCTCATTCCCGGCGGCACACAGCTCATCAGCCGGCGGCCGAGCCGTTATGCCGCTGGAATATCACCCGTGTATGCCGCGAGGGCTAAAGGTGCCCGTTTCTGGGATGTCGACGGCCACGAGTACATCGACTGGGTCAGCGGTATCGGAGCGATCATCCTCGGCTACTGCGACGAGGTGGTCGACGACGCCGTCCGTGAGCAAATCAGCCGTGGCACGATGTACTCGGTCAATCACGTGCTGGAAATCGAGTTGGCAGAGGAGCTCTGCCGCACGATTCCCTGCGCGGAGATGGTCCGCTACACTAAGTGCGGCGGCGAGGCCTGCGCGATGGCCGTCCGCATCGCCCGCGGCGCGACCGGGCGGGAGAAGGTTCTGTTCTGCGGCTATCACGGCTGGCATGACTGGTATCTGGCGGCGAACCTGGCGGAGGAAGCGAACCTCAATTCGCACTTGTTTCCCGGCATCGAACCCATCGGCGTTCCGCGTGCGTTACACGGAACAGCCATCCCGTTCCCCCACAGCGATCTGGCGGCACTCGGCACGCTGCTCGACGACCACCGGGGCGAAATCGCCGCCGTGATCATGGAGCCGCTCCGCAGCGAGCCGCCGCCCGAAGGCTATCTCGCTGGCGTGCGAAGGCTTTGCGATGAGCGCGGCGTGCTGCTTATCTTTGATGAAGTTTCCAGTGGTTTTCGGACAAGGCTGGGCGGCATTCAGGAACTGGTCGGCGTGACGCCCGATCTGGCGGTCTTCGCCAAGGCCATCTCCAACGGCTATCCGATGGCAGCGGTCGTTGGGAAGCGGGAAGTGATGGAGCCATCGGCCCGTATGTTCATTTCCAGCACTTATTGGAGCGACACCATTGGCCTGCGAGCGGCGTTAACCACGATTCAAGAACTGCGGCGGCGCAATGTGCCGGCGCAGTTAGAACGGCTCGGTAAGGAACTCATGCAGCGCATCAATCATGCCGCCGCCGAAACCGGCCTGCCTGCGGTCTGCCGCGGCCTTCCCACACATCCGCTGCTCGACTTTCAAACCGACGACTCAGTTGCGAAATCCAAACTCACCACTCTCTACATTCAGGAGATGGCCAAGCGCGGTTGCCACGGCTATGCTGCCTTCTACTTAAACGCCGCCCAAGGGCCGATAGAGGTCGAGCAAACCACTGCTGCCGCCAAAGAGGTCTTCGCGCTGCTGAAAGATGGCCTCGACCGTGGCAGGCTCGACGAACTCCTCGAGTGTGACCTCGCCCAGGACGCCTTTCGCCGGCTAGTCACGTAGGATGGGACTCTTGTCCCGTCCGTTTGAGCACGGACGGGACAGGAGTCCCATCCTACAAAGAGTCATGCACCCCGAATCTGCTTCCACGCTCGCCGACCATCCCGGCCTCCAGCCGCTCGACTATGCGGCGGTCGTGGCCTATCTGCTTCTCACCTTCGGCATCGCCGTCTGGTTTGGCCGCAAGCAGAAGAATACCGAGGACTTCTTCGTCGGCGGCCGGCGGATGCCGTGGTTCGCGGTAGGGCTGAGCATACTTGCCACGCTGTTTTCCACGCTCTCCTATGTCGGCGTCCCAGGCGAAATTATCAAGCAGGGAATCGCCATGTTTCTGGGCTATCTCGCCATCCCGATCACTCTTGTCGTGATCATGTTTGTCTGGATTCCCTTTTTCATGCGGCTTAAGTTGACGAGCGCTTATGAGTATCTGGAACGTCGTTTCAGCTATCCGGTCCGGTTGCTGGGGTCCGTGCTCTTTGTTTTGCTGCGGCTGGGATGGATGAGCATGGTGGTTTTTGCCGCGTCGCTGGCCCTCGATCAAGTGAAAGGGGGCGACGTGAAATGGCTTGAGGGGCCGGATTTGTACTGGTGGATTGTGGCCATTGGCGTGGTCGCGGCAATCTATACCGCCATTGGCGGCATCCAGGCGGTCATTTGGGTGGATGTGCTGCAATGCGTCCTGCTGCTCACCGGAGTGCTGCTGGCGATTGGCTACGTGGTGATTGTGGACGGCAGCGGCCCGGTGGAATGGTGGGCTGCCGCCACCAAACACTCCCAGGGGCACACCGCCCCAGTCTGGTTCAGCACGGACGTGACCGTGCGAAATGTCGTGCTTTTCACGATGATCAACTCTTTCTTCTGGCACATCTGCACGCATGGCTCGGACCAGGTGGTCTTGCAGCGCTATTTCTCCACTGCATCGCTGGGCGCCGCTCGCCGGAGCTACCTGACCAACGTTATCGTGGACTTCTCGATGGTTTCGCTGCTCTCGGTGGCGGGGCTGGCGCTGCTCGCCTTCTATCTGAAACGGACGGAATTGCTGGCCCCAGGCGAAACGCCCATCAGCATGGCGGACAAGCTCTATCCCTTCTTTCTCGGCAGCCAGTTACCAATTGGCTGTGCGGGACTGATCATCTCCGCTTTCTTATGCGATGCGATCCAGACGCTGGAATCGGGCGTGAATGCAATTACGGCCGTCGTCACAAGTGATCTGTTGCCGGGAAAAACGACCACCAAAGAATCGGCACGCGGCAAACTGCTGCTGGCGCGGCTGATGACGATTGGCATCACGGTGTTTGTAACGGGGGCGGCCTATGGAGTGGCCTATATCTACGTTACGTACAAGCTGTCTCTCGTGGATATGATGCCCAAGTTCTTTAACATGTTCGTCGGCCCGCTGGCGGCCATGTTCTTCGTGGGCATGTTCCTCCCACGGGCGACCACTCGCTCCGTCCTCCCCGCAGCGCTGTGCGGCCTGGTCTTGGCAATTCTTTGGAGCTGGTGGGAATTCATTTTTCAAACCAAAACCCGCCCGGCGGTTTTCCTGTCGATCGCCGTCCCGTGTACCACCACGTTTCTCCTCGCACTCGTCTTCAGCTACTTGTTCGACGGCTCCGGACCGCACCCCGGCTGGAACTATACCTGGTGGGCTGTGGTGCGGGGAAAAAAACCGCTAGATGAGGAAAGGAATCGATCTGAGACATGAGCTTCGAGCAATTCAAATCCGCTTACGACCGCGATGGCTTTGTCATCGTGCGGCAGTTGCTGTCGCCGGGGGACTTCGCCGAGCTAAAGGGCCAACTAGAGCGCTATATTCAGACAGTCGTGCCGACGCTCCCCGATAAACATGCCTTTTACGACGACAAATCCCGGCCGGAAACGCTCAAACAACTCCAGCACATGGACGTGGACCCGTTCTTTCACGCATACAATAACCACGCCGCCTGGTCAGCTTTGGCGCGAGCGCTGGTGGGAGAGGAAGTGGAGTCTATGGGACCGGAGTGGTTCAACAAACCGCCTGGGACCAGCAAGCACACGCCGCCGCATCAGGACAACTACTACTTCTGCCTCAAGCCGCCGAAGGTCATCACCATCTGGATGGCCCTGGACAAGGTGGACGACGGCAACGGCTGCCTGCGGTATGTCCGCGGCTCGCACCTCCAGCCGATTCGCCCCCACAACCGCTCCAACGTGCTCGGCTTCTCGCAAGGCATCACCGATTACGGGCCGCTGGACGAAGCTCGCGAAGAGCGGATTCATCTCCAGCCGGGAGACGTCGTCGCCCACCACGGCAACACCATCCACCGGGCCGACGCCAACGGCTCCCCCACCCGCCACCGCCGCGCCTTCGCGATGGTGCTGAAGGGAGTCAGCTGTCGGCGGGACGAAGAAGCCTTCAGCCGGTATCAAGCCGCTCTCCAGCAGCAGCATGAAGAAATGGGGCTGAAGACATGACGTGGGCCGCCACTTTGTGACTCGCCGAGAAAGTAGCTGGCCTCCCAATGGATTGCGGACGGCCCACGCGGCTCTCTACGGCACGGGCGGTGTCTTCGGGTGAAGCAGGATGCGGGCGTCGTATTCGGTGGACAGGACATCCTTGACGAGCCCCTGCTTGATGAGATCCTTCTCGGGAATTGCGCCCAGGTCTTTGGTGTCCACCATCCACTTGTCAAGCGCGGCGGACATTTCCCGGAGCACCTGCTGGACTTCGGCCGATTCGTCGGTTGCCAGGTTATTGATCTCGTACGGGTCATTCTCGAGGTCGTACAACTCCTCGCGCGGCTTGGTGCGGCTCATGAAGAGCATTTGCGTTTTGTTCAACTTTCCTTCGAACGCCAGCCGCCGCCAGTCGCGCATGATGGGCATCTCGTCCATGTAGTTGATGTACTGAAAGTACGGCAGCTCCGGGTGGAAGTTGCGGACGTAGCGGAACCGTGGGCCGCGGACGGAGCGGATCCGGTCGTAGGTTTCGTCCATCCGGTCGCGGGCGGCGAATACGAATTTCCGCTCCGGCTGCGTCCTTTCGCCCAGCATGATGCGCCCCTGCATGTGTTGCGGGACTTCCGCACCGGCCAGCGCGAGGACCGTGGGGGCCAGATCGAGAAAGCAGACCAAGTCCTCGCGGACGCTGCCGGGCTGCACCTTCCCCGGCCAGCGGACCAGCAACGGCACGCGGAGCCCGCTGTCGTAAGGCCACCGTTTGCCGCGACTCAGCCCCGCGCCGTGATCGCCGAAGAAGAAGATGACCGTGTTGTCCGAGAGCTTGCGGTCGTCGAGCAGCTTGAGCACATCGCCGACGGCATAGTCCATCGCCGTGATGTTGTCGTGATAGGTCGCCACGCATTTGCGGACGGGCTCCGTGTCCGGGTAATAGGGGGGGAGCTTGACCTTGGCCGGATCGCGGCGCTCGGAGGGCTTCAGGCGGGCGGTGTTCTTGGTGTACTGGGCCTGGTTCGCGCGGACCTGGCTCTCGTGCGTCACGGTGATGTTATGGACCGCGAAGAACGGCGGCTTCAGGAGTTCCGGCTGCTTCGTCCAGTCAGCGGTCGCATCCACCCAGCCTTTGGGGACGTCGAAATTGAAGTCCGTCTTGCCGATGCCTCCGCCCCCCGCGGTCGGCCAGCAGATGGTATAGCCCGCCTTCCGCAGGTAATCCACGAACAGCGGCGGCATTTTGGTCAGCTTGGACCGCATGTGGTGGCTCCCCATCGTCGTGGGGTACATGCCGGTGATCAGCCCGCTGCGGCTGGGCGCGCAAACCGGGGCGTGCGAGAACGCCCGCGTGAACCGCGCCCCCTCCGCCGCGAACTTGTCGAGGTTCGGAGTGATCGCGTCGGGATCGCCGTAGCAGCCGAGACTGGGCGAGATATCCTCGCAGGTCAGGAAGACAATGTTGGGCCGGGCGTCAGCGACGGCTGCTTGAGAAGTGCAAGCGAGCGCGGCGACTAGCAGTAGCAGACGATGGATGTTGACCATTCGCAGATGATACTGGAATTGCGGCCGGCAATCGACCCGCATGGAGCTACGCCAGCAGCTCCTTGATCACCTTCGCCGGCTCGACGCCGGTCAGCTTCTGATCGAGCCCCTGGTAGCGGAAGCTGAACCGCTCGTGGTCAAAGCCAAGGAGATTGAGGACGGTGGCGTGGAAGTCATGGATGTGGACAGGGTCCTTCACGATGTTATAGGAGAAGTCGTCGGTCTCGCCATAAATCTGCCCCGGCCGGCTGCCGCCGCCGGCCATCCACATGGTGTAGCAGCGGGGGTGATGGTCGCGGCCGTAGTTTTCCTTGGAGAGGCCCCCCTGGGAGTAGATGGTGCGGCCGAATTCTCCCCCCCAGATGACGAGCGTTTCGTCGAGCAGGCCGCGTTGCTTCAGGTCCTGGATGAGGCCGTAGCAAGGCTGGTCGACGTCGCGGCACTGGTCTGGGAGGCGGCCGGAGACATTGGCGTGCGTGTCCCAGTTGTTGTGGTAAATCTGCACGAAGCGGACGCCCCGCTCCACCATCCGCCGCGCCATCAGCACGCTGTGACCAAAGCTGCCGGGCTTTTTGGCCGAGTCGCCGTAAAGTGAGAACGTGCTGGCCGGTTCGGCGGCAATGTTGGTGAGCTCAGGCACGCTGGACTGCATGCGGAAGGCCAGCTCGTATTGCTGGATGCGGGTTGCCGTTTCGGGATCGAGCGTGAACTGGTGATTCAGCTCGTTTAGCTTTTTGAGGCCGTCGAGCGTATTGCGGCGGACTTCCGCGGGAACGCCGGGGGGATTGTTGATGTATAGAATCGGGTCGCCGCCGCTGCGGAAGCTGACGCCGGCGTGCTCGCCGGAGAGATAGCCGCTGGACCAGATGCGGGCGGAAATGGCCTGAACCTGCTCGGTGTTGGTTGGCTTGGCGACAAGCACCACGAAGGTCGGCAGGTCATCATTGAGCGAGCCGAGACCGTACGACGCCCAGGAGCCAAGGCAGGGGCGGCCGGTGATCTGGTTGCCGGTCTGCATGTAGCTGATGGCCGGCTCGTGGTTGATGGCCTCGGTGTTCATGCTGCGGATGAAGCACATCTCGTCCACCATTTTGGCGGTATTCGGCAGCAGCTCCGTGACCCACATGCCGCTCTTGCCGTGCTGGGCGAACTTGAACTTCGACGGAGCGATGGGAAACCGTTTCTGCCCCGAAGTCATCGTCGTCAGCCGCTGCCCCATGCGGACGGTCTCCGGCAGGTCCTTGTCGTACCACTCGTTCATCACCGGCTTGTAGTCATACAAATCCATCTGCGGCGGCCCGCCCACCATGTGCAGATAGATGACGTGCTGGGCCTTGGGGGCGAAGTGGGTGAGGTTGGGGCGGGCGGGCTTCTTTTCTGCTGAGTCTGCGGCGAAGCTTGGGCCTGCCAGCGACGCCAGCGCGGCTCCGCCCAAGAGGTGCGAGCCCTGCTGGAAAAAGTGACGGCGGGTGATGTTCTGGCGAAGTTGGTCGAGAAGGCTCATGAACGGGCTCCGTTAGCAGAAGGCTCGTGGTTGGCGGAAGAGGATTTCATTTTGGGACGAAAACCAATCTTTGGTTTGGGAGGACCAGCGGGAGGATCCATCATTCGCTTGAGGACATCGGTGATGACGCTGATTTGCTCGTCGTGCATGTTGACGGTTTTGGCGAGCTCGTTAATCTGGGAAATCAATTCGCCCGGCGTGGCCAACAGCCTGCGAAGCCGGACGAAGGCCCGGATAATCTCGATATTAACCCGCGCCGCTTGCGGGGATTTGAGGACGCTCGCCAGCATGGCGACGCCGTGCTCGGTGAAGACCCGCGGGAGCTTGCGACGGCCGCCGTGCCCTGAACTTGATATCGCATTTCGCGATATCAAGTCTGCAACCTCTTGCGGTGTAAGCAGATACGCAAAGTCGGCCGGGAAGCGGTCGTTGTTCCTTTTTACTTGCTCGTTCAGTCGAAACGTAGTTACGCTATACAATTTGGCCAGATCGGAATCCAACATGACCCGCTGCCCGCGGACGAGATAGATGACGCCTTCAATTTGTTGGTTGACTAACGACTGTTTGGCTTTCATGAGGGCCTCATTGGGGTAGACGGTTCATGAGCGACCGAAGTGACTTTGGGACAATTGTATATAACGTCACGGTGCTCCGTCCATCCTGGTGGTGAGTCCAGTGCCAGAGGACATCTTCATCCTCTTCCAGCGTGACGCTCAGCAACGAGCCGGATATCATTCCCATCCCGCCCGCAGCCGGTGCATAGATTTTCCTGGGTGACTTTCGCACCGGAGTTGCTGCTGTTTTGGTCTTCAGAGCCTTCATCCAATTCTCCTGTAGAATTGCCTTGCTTGAGGACAATGCCGTCCCCTACTTGTTCAGCACTTCGTCCAGATTCATCAGCTCATTCACCAGCATCGTCCAAGCGGCGAGCGCGGCGGGGTCGAGCGCGGCATCGGCTTTGGATTCTCCTTCGCTGATGAGTTTCTTCGCGTCCTCGGCGTGAGCCGCGTAGAACTTCTGCAGCTCGGAGAGCGAGGCTTGCACCACGGGCAATTCTTCGCCACGGAAGGGGCGGGCGAGGATCCGTTTGGCGATAAGGTCGAGCCGCTCTTCGTCCTTGGTGGCGGCTGATTTCAAAGTCACCTGGGCCAGATGCCGGGCGGCTTCGATGAACTGCACGTCGTTGAGCGTGACGAGGGCTTGCAGCGGCGTATTAGTCCGCTCGCGGCGGACAGTGCAGGTTTCGCGGTTGGGCGCGCCGAAGATTTCCATCGAAGCCGGCGGAGCTGAGCGTTTCCAGAAGGTGTAGAGGCTGCGGCGGTAGAGGTTTTCGCCGGTGTCCGGTTTGTAGTCGCGGGTGTTGCTGCCGATGATGGCGACCGCTTCCCACACTCCATCCGGCTGATACGGTTTCACGCTCGGCCCGCCCAGCTTCGAAACCAGAATGCCGCTGGCAGCGAGGGCATAGTCGCGGATCATCTCGCCATCCATCCGGAACCGCGGACCACGGCTGAAAAAGCGATTGCTGGCGTCTTTCTCCAGCTTCTGGGGCGTGGCGATGGCTGCCTGGCGATAGGTATTGCTCATAAAAATCTGCTTGAAGATCCGCTTCATGTCCCACGGCGCAGAACCGTCCGCAGGCGAGCGGAACTCCACCGCCATCCAATCGAGTAGCTCGGGATGCGACGGCAGTTCGCCACTGATACCAAAATCACCCGAGGTACGCACAAGTCCGGTGCCAAACAACTCCTGCCAGAAGCGATTCACGGTCACGCGGGCGGTCAGCGGATGGTCCTCCCGCAATAGCCACCTGGCGAGGCCGAGGCGATTCCTGGCGAGGTCACCCGGCATCGGCGGGAGGAACTCCGGCGTGTTGGCCTTCACGGCATCGCGGCGCTTGTCGTACTCGCCGCGGAACAGAATGAACGCTCCCGGCTCCTCCGGCTTCTCCTGCATCACATGGGCGACGGTGCCGCGGCTCTTGATGGAGGATTGCTCCTTTTCCAAGCCGCCGACTTTGGCAGCCAGGTCTTGAAAGGCTTTGTCGAAGGTGCCGAGCCACCAGGTGTAAAGTTCATTCTTCTCCGCATCGGTCCGCTGGTCGGCAGCTTTCGTCAAGATACCGGCGAAGCGACTGACCTTGGCGAGGGATTCAATCTCGGCGGGGGACAGCAGCGACTTATAGATCCGCAGATCTTGAATGGTGAGGCCGCTGAGGGGCTCGCTGGCGTGCCGTTGGCCGAGCTTGAAGGGGACGGTGGTTCGGATGCTGTTTTGCAGCTTGTCCGCTTCGACGTTCGTTTTCTGCGACTGGCCGTTGTAATAGATTTTCACGCCGCTGGCCTTGCCGGTGCCGTCGTAGGTGACGGTGACATGGGTCCATTCATTCGCCGGCACCTGCGTCAGGGCGACGACCTTGACCGCATCTCCCGGCCAGGTGTTCACGATGTGCGTGCCGACACGGCGGGCCTGCACCCAAAAATCCCAGCCACGGTAGTCCTTGGTATTGTCCATACGGGCACAGATTGCCCCTTGCGAATCGTTGGGCGGAATTTTGATCCAAGCGGAGCAGGAGAATGCCTGTTCCTTTTCGAAGTCGGCCGCGCTGGGCAGTTCCAGTGCGGTTCCCTGCGTCTGCAGAGCCTTGCCGCCGGATGCGCCGGGCTGCCACTTGGCGGATTCGGTCAGCGGCACCGTTTGCTCCTGACCGTCAAGCTGCACCTTCGTCGTCTTGCCATCTCCTTCGCTCAGAGCGGCCAGCAAATAGAGGTCCTTCGTGGGCAGGCTCTTCACGAGCGATTCCACGCTCGCGGAAGCGAGCCAGCCGTCATAGTCACCCTTCGCGGCCGTCTTGCGAGCTTCAGTCGCGGAGCGAGCATCCGCCAGCTCCTTGTCGATAGCCTCCAGCCGCGGGCGATCCTCTGCTTTCGGAACAGGCAGGACCGGCGGCGTGTCCTTGATGTTGCCGTCCATTGCCGCTTGCGTGGTGTTGTTGAAGAACGCGGCCAGCTCGTAGAACTCCTTTTGCTTCAGCGGGTCGAACTTGTGGTCGTGGCATACCGCGCAGCCGGTGGTCAGACCGAGCCAGACTTGCGACGTGGTTTCGGTCCGGTCGCGGTTATAGAGGACGAGGTACTCTTCCGCGATCGACCCTCCTTCATTCGTGGTGATGTTGCAGCGGTTGAAGCCGGAGGCGATTTGCTGGTCCAGCGTGCGATTCGGAAGCAAGTCCCCCGCGAGCTGCTCGATGGTGAACTGGTCGAACGGCATGTTGCGGTTGAAGGCCCCAATCAGCCACTCACGGTAGGCCCAGTTTTCGCGGAAATTGTCAAAGTGAATGCCGTTGGTGTCGGCGTAGCGGGCGGCATCGAGCCAGTAACGACCCCTGTGTTCTCCCCAGTGCTTGGATTGCATCAGCTCGTCGATGAGCTTCTCGTACGCATTCGCCTCGGTGTCGTTTACGAACTTCTCGACGAGCTCCGTCGCGGGAGGAAGGCCGGTGATGTCGAGGCTGAGCCGGCGGGCAAGGGTCCGTTTGTCAGATTCCGGAGCGGGGGAGAGTCCCATCGCTTCCAGCCTGGCGAGCACGAAGGCGTCAATCGGGTTCTTCACCCACGCGGCGTTCTTCACCGCCGGAAGCTGCGGCCGCTTGGGAGCGATGAACGACCAGTGGGGCTGGTACTCGGCTCCTTCGGCAATCCAGCGCCGAAGCGTTTCCTTCTGGGTGGCAGTCAGCTCTTTCTTGGATTCCGGCGGTGGCATCCGCTCGTCGGGATTGTCTGAATGAATCCTCGCAACTAGCGCGCTCTCGTCGGGCTTGCCGGGCACAATGGCGGTCACCTGCATGGCCATCTCGCGGCGGTCGAGTCGCAAATCGCCCTTGCGGGCGGCGCTGTCGGGACCGTGGCAGGCAAAGCAGTTCTCCGCCAGGATGGGGCGGATGTCCCGGTTGTATTCGAGCTTGTCCGCAGCAGAAGCTGCGGCAGACAACGTCAGAATAAACAGGCTGGTCGAAGCAAGTTGGCGAATCATCGTGTGGTCCTTATGGAGCCGGCAATCCGAAATCGGAAATCTCAAATCTCAAACAAAGTGGAATGAAGAAAGTGGAATTGGAAAACGGGAGTGCCCTGCTCATTTCTCATTTCTCGACTTCCCAATTTGAATTCGTTTGAGATTTGAGATTTCTTTGGCAGCCGTTAGTGAAGGGGGTTTGGGAGCAGCGTTACTCTCTACGACGGCCGGAATGGCCCGGCTCCAGTATTTCACGCCACTGCGGATGTGGCGAGACATGGCCCTGGCAGCTTCCTTGGAGTCGCCGGTCAAAAGGGCGTCGACAATCGCCAGGTGCTCTTCGGCTTCATCCGCCAGGCGGCGATAATCGTTGCGGGCGGTGACATAAGCCCATGCGACATCCCGAAAGGCCCGGAACAAAATCTTCAGCCGCGACAGCTCGGCAGCGAGAAAATCATTGCCACAGCTTGCCGCGATCAAGTCATGCAAGCGGCTATCGACGGCGCGGGCTTCTTCAATGAACCGCAGCCCGCCACGAGCGGATGCCTTCACCAGTCGCCGCAGGTCAGCGGCCAGTGATTCAAGCTCGCCAAGGTCGGTTCGCCCGCATGCCCGGCGGGTGGCCTCGCATTCCAGAACGCGGCGGACCTGGGCAATCTCGCGCACATCCTTGGCCGTAACGGGACGGACAATCGCGCCCCGGTTGGGAAGCAGATCGATAATGCCGATACCCGCGAGGGCCACCAACGCTTCCCGAATCGGCGTATGGCTGACGCTGAATCGTTGGGCCAACTCCTGCGTCACCAGGTGTTGGCCGGCTCGCAGTCGGCCTTCGAACACGTCGGCCAGCAATGACGCCACAATGGCCTTGCGGCGCAAACCGTGGTCCCAGCGAGTCGCTTTTCCGTTGAGAGCGGACACAAAGGAGGGAAAAATAGGCGGGACCGCGCTCAGGCCATGGGAGTCTAAGGGCGGCGGATTCTACAGAGGCAATGCCTAATTCTATAGAATCGAGAGCACCAAAGCAAGCGTGGACGCCCCAAAATCGCCTTGTCGCTCCCCGCAAGCAGGTAGTGAAGCGGCTCAAAAACTGCTATAATGGATTGTGGCAGCGAATCCGGCTGCGATTTTTCACGTTCAGCCGTTGCCGCCCCGTTTTCTGTATCCGCCATGTCCTCCCGCCGGGAAAAGATTGAAGCCCTCCTTTCCCAGGAGCCTGCCGACCCTTTCCTGCGCTATGGGCTGGCCATCGAGTATGACAACGAGGAGCGGTTTGAGGACGCCCTCGCTCAGTTCCAGGGGCTCGCACGGGACCGCCCGCCGCACGTGGCTTCGTTCTTTCGCGGGGCCCAACTTTTGGCTCGGCTCGAGCGGATTGAGGAGGCCCGGACGTGGCTGCGGACGGGGATTGAAGAGGCCCGCACGCAGGGAGACGCCCACGCCGCGGGAGAGATGAGCGAGCTGCTTGCCAGCTTGGGTTCACTTGGGGAATAACGACGACAGGCCAGGGACCTCGGCCGGACCAACATACTTTTTAGATGCCGAGAATGAACATGGCCAGTAAGAAGTCGGGGGGAGCCCTTGCCACCAAGAAAAAGCCGTCTGCCGCCGTCAAGTCCGCGATGAAATCGGCGGCGGCCGTGAAGTCTCGGCCCAAGGTGGTCCCTTCCGTACGCAAGGCCACCAAGGCTCCGGCCAAGAAGGCCCTGACAATTACCGTCGCCAAGAAACCCACCCTGCCGGTTGTGCCCGTCAAACCGATCGCCCTTTCGCGGGGCGGCTATAGCGTGCATCCAAGCGTTTCGATGATGCAGAAGTGGATTGCCGAGCTCAAACCGAAGACAGGACGCAATCTGGACGAGTGGATCAGCTTCGTGCGGACCAAAGGGCCCACCGATGTGGCGGCCCGCCGCGTCTGGCTGAAGGACAAGCACAATTTGGGAACTAACAGCGCCTGGTGGATTGCCGAGCGGGCCGACCCCACCTCCGCCAGCCTGGTGGACGACGACCCCAAAGCCTACCTTGCAGCCGCCGTCCGCTACGTGGAAGAGATGTATGCCGGCAAAGCGGGGCTGAAGCCGCTGCACGACCGGCTGCTGGAAATCGCCCGCACTCTGGGGAAGGACGTTCGCATTTGTCCCTGCAAAACCATCGTCCCCATTTACCGCCGGCATGTCATCGGCCAGATCTTTCCCGCCAGCCGCACGCGGATTGATTTCGGCCTGGCCTTGCGAGATACCCCCGCCTCAGGCCGCCTGATTGAAACCGGCGGCTGGGAAAAGAAAGACCGCATCACGCACCGGATTCCCATCAGCTCGCTCGCCGAGATTGACAGCGAAGTGGAGCGGTGGCTGCGGTTTGCCTATGAGTTGGACGCGCAATAGCCAACAGTACTGCGCTCACTTCGTGAGCGGAGTGAGCCGCGCTAGGGCCGGATCTAGCTTGGTAAAACTCCTACTGGCGATTCTCGCTTCGCGGTGATACTTGGGCAAAGGATAGTGCGGAAGTGACCGCCCTGGCGAGCAGCGCAGCCAGCAATCCCAGGCACATGGGCATTGCCGATAACATGCCTCGATGATCCCGCGACCAATGAAGGGACAATATCTTGTCACCGCGCTGCAATTCGTGGGACTGACGCACTTTCTTGAGGGCTTCACCGACGGCGACGCTGTCATAGATTTCCCGGTCGACCTGAATCTGGCCGAGTCCTTGGAGCTCAAGCAGGCAGACATCGTCTTTCCCCTCGTGCTTCTCGCGGCGAACCTCCTTGCTCAGAACCTTGGCATCTAGCGCGAGCGGAATCGTGGAGCGAGCGGCGGTGAACCAGGTATTCACGCCGGCCAAAAGCGCGCCGAGAGCAAACAACAGCAAGATGGGAATGACTCTACGCCACGGCATAAATTCCTCCCGCCCCGAGAAATACGATGCCCACGATCAGGCCGAAATCCATGAGCTGCACCTGAGGCTTTGGATCATGAACGAGAACGAGTGCGGCAGCCGCGGCAAAGACGGCCCCCAGGCTCTGATTGCAGAAGTCGACTTCGTCAAACTTCGCCAGGCGGAAGATCGTGGCTTCAAAGATGGCGCCCAAGAGAATGCAAACGACGCACATGGGGACGATGCCCCAAGTGCTCAGCACGGCATATCGCCTTTCCGGCACCGTCCGCAGCCAGACCATCATCGCTCCGAGCGTGCCGCCATAACCGGCCAGAAAATGCCCCGTGTAGTCGTGCCGGTGCCCTAGGAAGTATTCAAAAACAGCCCCCGCCGCCGTCGCGGGCAGAATCGTGACCAGGAGCAAGGCGGCTTGAGAAGGCATGGTGGCGATGTGGGCCAGCCAACCGGACACTCCCAACTCAATTTTTATCATGGAAGCGATCATTTTCGCACGGCATTAAGTCCCATTCCAGGACGCCGCTGAGCCCTTCGCTATTAGCTTCGCGAGTGGCCGCGAACAGAAACCGGCCATTGGGCGATAGGGTCAGACTGCGCGGCCGGAAATGCATCGCATCGAGGGCGAACAAGACGCGGGTTGTTTCCAGGTCGAAGACGTGAACGCAGCGCTGCTCGAGATCGGAAACTGCCAGCAGGCGATTGTCCTGCGTAAAGGCCACTCCCGAAATGTCGCTGGCTGAGACGCGATGGTAGGAAATTAGCCTGCCTCCCCTCGCATCGACGAGGCAAAACGTATTTCCTTCGTTAGCTGCCGCCAGGCGTTTTCCATCGCGGCTAAAGGCGAGGTGCATCATGCGATCAACGGGCAACTGCACCGGCCTGGCCACGAAGAGGTCCAAATCAATCAGCAGCAGCTTGTCCGAGTCCACGCTGACCGCCAGCAGCCCGCCGGTCGGTGAGCAAACAGCGGCCAGCGGAAGGTCTCGCCCGAGGGAGAGGCTGCGAGCCGGCTTCCCCGTCGGAATCTTCCATTCGCTCAGACGGCCGGAGTCCTTTTCGACGGAGTTCAAGACCAAGAGCGTGCCGTGCTTGCCAAAGGAAACGCCTTGAATGTCGTCGCCGGGAACCTTGAACGAACAAGAAAGACTCCAGTCGGAAGTTCTCCAAGCGAATACTTCATTGCGCGACGTCGCGGCGAAGTGGTCGCCAGCGAGACTGAAACAGGGATTGCTCAGCGGCTTGCCGACGATGCTCAATTCCCTTGAAATGCTATCGGACTGCGCGGAAAGGATCTGGATTCTTCCATCGTGCCCCAGAGTTGCCACGGAGTTCCCCTGAGGAGCGCACCGGACTTGATGGACTCCGCCGGGCGTCCGCAAATTCACGAGACGAAGGTCAGGCGCCGGCAGCCCATCAAGCTTCCAGATTTTGGCGGTGCCATCATCGCTGGCGGTCAAGAGAGAACGGCCGTCGGGCGTAAAGGCCACTTTGCGAATCCGCCCCTGATGCGCGACAAAACAAATTCGCTCCACCTGGCGAAGTTCCGGCCCGTCCAGCCGCCAGAGGTGTACGCTGCCGTCATCGCAAGCCGCGGCAACCATTTTCTCATCCCGGGAAACGGCGATGTCATAGATTCCATCACCACAATCCAGGGAGGCCAACTCTCGTCGACTCGGCAGATAGAACAGGCGAAGTTTGTCCGAATATCCCCCGGCGGCGCAAATCCTGCCTTGATCCAGCAAGCAGCACGCCTGAAAGCTGGCGCCATCGGGGGACTGGCAAATCGTCTCGCGGGGGGAGCCGTCCGCCGTCTTCCAGATTCGCAGCCGCTCCTGCTTTTCCGCGGAAATCAGCCACGATCCATCCGGACTGAATTGCAAATCGTAGATCACGGATGCCGCCGCAACCTGCCAGAGAGGCGTGGGGACAACCGCCGGTTTGTACTTGCCGGCGGTTACGTCGGCCAGCTTCCAGAGCTTGATGATTTCTTCGCGGCCGCCGGTGGCCAGGAATTTTTCATCCGGGGTAAAGGCCAGAGCATACAAGGTCCCGTCATGGGCCACGAAGTTCGCGGCTTCCTTGAGTTCCTGCATATTCCAAAGGACCACGCGGCCATCTTGATAATCGCTGGCCGCGGCCAGCCAGGTCCCTCGAGGAGAAAAGCGTACTTGCGTTTCACCGGCAAAGGGCCGCCAGGATTTGTGCCGCTGACCGGTTTGCAAATCCCAGAGGCTGACGACTCCTCCCTTGTCCCCTGTCGCGGCAAACTGACCATCGGGAGAAACCGCGACCGACAGCATGGGGGAGCCTGTTCCCGCAAATGTCCATTGCAAGGGCGGTGTGCGGACACGATTCTGCAGCAAGTGCCATTCAAACCCGCAAGGATCGGCAACGCCCGGTTTGGCGGGGATACAGGCCGCTAGTGCGAGCCGCGCAGTCTCAAAGTCCCGCTGGTCAATCGCCCCCGCCGCCACGGTGATGTTGGAGGGATATTGCAGGCTGCGATGCATCTGCGATTCATTGCGGAGGGTCTCGCTGTTCAGTTCCTCAAGGCGGGCGTACGCCCAGCGCAACTGGACCGTGTAGATCGAGAGGGCGACGCTGACGGCAAGGGCGGCCACCGAAGCGAGCACCGCCAAGAGCGCTACGCCGGGACGGCGGCGGACCCATTTCGCGGCGGCTTCCCACGCGGCGGGGGGCTTGGCCTTGATAGGCTGGTGGCTGAGAAATCGCCGCAGGTCGTCGGCAAACTCGCGGGCCGTCTGGTAGCGCTCCTGCGGGTCCTTGGAGATGGCCTTATGCACAATCACTTCCAAATCAACAGGAATGTTCTTCTTGACCTGACGGAGGCGGCGCGGTTCCTTGCGCAGGATATGGTCGAGGAGATCGTGCCGGTCCTTGGCTGAAAAAGCGGGAACCAGCGCCAGCAGCTCGTAGAGGGTAATGCCCAGCGAGTAGATGTCGGTGCGGTGGTCGATAGCGCCGCCACTGGCTTGCTCCGGGCTGGAATAGCGGAGCGTGCCAATGAGGTCGCCGGTTAGCGTCAGGTTGCTGTCCCCGTACGTCGTGGCCAGGCCAAAATCCGTCACCCAGATATGCCCGTGTTCATCCAGCATCAGGTTGGAGGGCTTGAGGTCCCGATGAATAATCCGCTGCTGATGGGCGTGCTCCACGGCATCCGCCGCTTGAGCGGCAAGCTGCGCGATCCGCTGATACAACGAGCCGCCGGCTCCCAGCGACCCCGTTACGTCGTCCGCTCGGGCTGGAGGTCGGGCCGCCGGGATGGGATTGCTTCGCCGGCTGGATTCCCACGCATCGCCGGGGAGCCACGAGCTGGAATCGTCGTCGCTGATGGGGGGCCGCGGTTCCTTGATGAAACCTCCACCGGCCGTCTGATCGAAAGGGTTGGATTTGCGTGGGGTTTGCGAGGGAACTTTTGGAAGGGGAGCGGCGTGCCCGGTCACTGTTTCGGCCTTGAGGCGGAGGACGACCTCTTCGAGCGTCAGCCCATCCACGAATTGCATCGCGAAGAAGTGGATTCCCCGTTCGCAGCCGATGAAATGCACGGCGACGATGTGGGGGTGCTCCAGCGTGGCCGCGGAGCGGGCTTCGTTCTTGAAGCGTTTCAGCAGGCGTTCGTCCAGCATGGCGGCGAAGGGCAACACCTTCAGCGCCACCCGCCTTCCCAGGGAGAGTTGCTCGGCTTCGTAAACCACACCCATGCCGCCGCGGCCGACTTCGCGAATGATTTGAAAGTCGCCCAGCCGGTGGCGGCCGGGGCGGGCGATGATGGAGCCGGCTTCGAATAGCGAATCATGAGAGTGTGATGATTGGCCCGGGGCATCTCGCGCCATCTCCACCATGGCGGCGATCGTGGGGTACAGGTCGCGGATTTCGGCTTCCTGTTCAGGAAACTGGGCGACGATTTCATCCAAGCTGACGGATTCACCCACCTTGAGCGAGGCAGCAACCTGTTCGAGCAATTCGGCTAAAGGTTCGTCGCCGCTGGCGTAGACGGAGGGGTCACAATCCTGTCGCGTGGGAATCATAGGAGATCGCCGGGCAGGTTCTTGCCCTCCTGGTCGAGCAGCGTCCGCAACTTGCGGATGGCCTTCACATGTCGCAGCTTAACCTGCCCCGTCTCAATTTCCAACACACAAGCGATTTCCGGAACGGTCAACTGCTCCACGTAGTAGAGCAGGAGCAGCTCACGAGCACTCGGATCGAGCTTGGATAGCGCCAGCTCCATGCAGACCCTGACCTTCTGCCGCGACGGGGACGGCTCATCACCCTTCGCTGCTTCAGAACCGCTGGGCTCCCTCTGGCTCCCGCCGGTGCCGCTAGCCGGCTTGGATTTGGCGCTGGAGGGGGGCCCGAAGCATTTGACCATCTCGCTCAGGCACTTGGGGGTGAGCTGCCCCTGACGAAAGTCGGCTTTCTGAGGATCGTCCAAATTCTGGCGATGGAGCTCGACCAGACGGCTCCAGGCCAAACAGCGGAGCCAGGCGTAGAAAGGGATGTCCGGCTTTTGGGCATAGTCCGCTAGCTTATGCGAAGCCGCCAGAATGGTTTCATGGACAACGTCCGAAGGATCCTGGCGGGCGGCCAGTCCCTCATCGATCCGCAGCGCGATCATTTTCTTGAGCCGCCGGCGATGCAGGTTCAGGAGCCGCGCCGCGGCCGCTTCATTTCCGAGCGAAACTAGCTTGAGCAGCGCTTCGGTCTGGTCCTGACCCTGGCCCATTGCCATGATTGTCCCGCCGGGAAGAATGCCCCGGCGCTCCCCGATGCAGAACAAGTGCCCAGTTACACCACGGGAGTGGAATTCTAGTTCGCCGTGGGGAGGGTTTCAATCCGCCTGCCCGGAGTCCCCTCGAATCCTTAACCAGTTCTCTATGTCGAACCGAGCTACGTCATGTACCGCGTTGTGAGCGTCACGCACACGATCGCCAAGACAACGCCGATAGAAATGATTCCCAGCAGCAAGCCCACGATAGCCGTCCAGGCCTGGCTATCCTCGTCCGTCAATTCCTTGCGAGCCTCGGCGCTAAAGGCCGTTGTAAAAGAATTGGCCGGAGGGGCGTGGGGATCAGGGGTGTTTGTCATGGGACGGTTCCTGCGGCTTCTCTCCCGGCTTTTTCTCTTTCGGAACAGGATAGTCGACCTTGGGACCAGTGCCTATCCCACTGGCTCCAGGCGTTTCCTTCGTCGGTGTCTTTGCGGTCTGGACCGCTTTGGTCAGCAACAAGTAGTTACCACTATTGTACTCGGTGACAGTGCCGCTGATGATCCATTGCGGGCTGGCCTGGCTTCCTGAAAGTACTCGGAAAACGCGATCCAGAGAGAGATTCTCCAAGACGCGCACCGACTCGCTCGAATCGGCGAACACAAAACTGATGCGGTCGCCCACCACATCAAACCGGCCGGAGACATCCAGCAGGCGAGTCCCTTCACGGAGCCGCTGCCCACCGCGGGTTGGAGCGGCAGATTTCTCCTCCCCCACGACGAGGTTGAAGACCATCGCCGCCGCGAGGATGGATGCCAGCAGTCTCAGCGGCCATTTCAATTGTTGTTGCGACATATTCGCCTGCTCAGGAAAGTGCCCAAAAAATCGATTGTTCGGATCCTGCAAACATAGCTCGCGGCGAGCCGCAAATCGGACCTCGGGCAGTCTGTTGACGGCGGACCGCATGTTGCCGTTTTGCGACATGGTAGTGCCGAAATGACCACGAGATGCGTTCTCTTCCATGCTCCTAACTCGCGGTACCAATTGGGGTTACGCTATGCCCATGCCGCGGCCTCTGCGGGGGGCATACCTCTTGCGATGCTGAAAGCGAACAAGCTTTCGAGTCCCCGGATGATGGGCAAGAGGTCAGTTATGCGGCATATGAGACGTGGTGCGATGGTTTGGTATCTGGGGGGCATCCTCGGCTTTGCGATTGGCCAGCCTTTGCACGCCGAAGACCAACTGCTGACGGTGCGTCTGGCGAGCGGGCGGGATTTCACGGCTCATGTGGATGCACGCACCGAGGAGACGCTTTGGCTGCGTTTTTCGAGTGGGGGGGGCAACATCCTCAGGCCGATTGCCTGGGACCGAATCCTAGCGGCGCAGCTTGATGGACAAGATGTCGATCTCCCTGAGCTGCGCGGGATCTGTGCTCGTGTGAAATCCGGCGCTCCCGCCAAAGAGATATTGCCCCCCGCGGTTGCGGTTGCGGTTGCCAAAGCACCTCTGCCGCCGTCCTCTCCTGCCGTTGCCTCGATCCGCATCGACGCCTGGCTTGCCAACTGGGATGGAGACGTGGAGACCGATGGCATCTGCGTGCAGTTGCAGCCGCTGGATGAAAACGGCCAGTTCATTGCTGTCGCAGGCACCGGGGAGATTGAGCTCTTTGCCGCCCGACAGAGGAAATACCACGAGGCTCCGCAAAGTGGCGGCTGGATGACGGAGCTTGTCGAGCGCTGGACGCAAAGCGTCGACGCCACACACATCGGCCCCAGCGGAATCCTTTGGCGGCTGCCGTTCAATGCCGTGCATCCGGAATTCAGCAGCGGCGTCGACGATTGGGGGCTGGTTCACGTGCGCTTGGTAGTGCCGGGCGGCGGCGTGTTCGAGCAATCGCTGGATGGCGTGCGGCTGCGGAACTGGTCTCCGGTCCGCAGCGGGACCTTCAGGCCCGATGGTCGGCGATTCTTCAGCACGGAACGGACGGGGCGGAATTAACTCACGCTCCCGGTTTTTTCATCGCGAGACTATAGAGCAGCAGCACGCTGCCGATCGAAACGAGCATGCAGCCGATCCAGCGCGGCGGAGAGACCGCCTTCTTGGCAATCGGAGCCGAAGCCGCCAGGGAAGTCCCCACGTCGTTGCTGGCGACCATCTCGGCGTCCTTGAGCCGCTGGGCCAGGAATTGCGTGGTCCGTTCGTTCAGTACGAACGTCTCCACGTAACGGAGTTGCAGCCCAAGTAGCAAAACGACGATCCCCGCAAGAAACCACTGGTTGCGATTGAATTCCATATTTGCCTCCGGGGAGCGCGCCAGCGCAGCTAGCACCGCACTTCGTCCTTCTATCGAGCGAGTCTGATGCCCGTCTGGAACGAAGGCCAAAAAGTCCCGTTTGTGCCGGGCGGTACAATTGGTCCGGTTTAGTTCTCCATTCCGCCCAATTGCCGTTGACGTACCGCCCCGCCGTCCCTAACATTTGCCCGAAATCCCTTCGGCTGGGTGGTAGCAAGCGGTGCTTGGCCACTTGTGAGGTTTTTTGGCTGGAGAATCTGTACGGGATGTGCGGATTCGCCTAGCGATGAGAAATCTTGGCTGTCGATAATTGCTGAAGGATATTACCGATCCGTGGAAAGGATGCCGCGAATATGGTCATTGCCGCCTGCCGTCGTGCGTTTGTCTGCAGCTTATTTGTCGCACCCGTAATCCTGCTTGGTTCCGGTTGCAGTACCAGCAGCGGCTGGCGTGCTCCGTGGTCGGGCTGGGGATGGGGCGGCGCTAGCAGCCCCAGCGCCACGGCCCTGAATATCACCAAGCCGAGCACGCAGGCACCAGCGCCGGTGAGCACTCCCGGCCAGCCCAATCGCGGCGTGGCCGCCAGCGGCGGAGCCAATCCTTCGAATGCGTATGCCTCGCGCGAGACTGCGCCGGGTGCCGTCCATTCCGGCAACGCGGTCGCCGCTTATCCCGCCACAGCTCAGGCCGACGCCTATCCCGCGCAGCCCGCGTCCACCTGGCAGCCGGAAAATGGTGGGCGTGGCGAAGTAGCGCCCGCCGCCGGACTCCAGGTCGGCCCCTACAGCATGCAAGCGAACCCGGCCAGCGGCTATTCCGGCAAAGCCCCGCCCCGAGGCCCGGCCGCCGGTGCTCCTGGATACGGCGGCCGCGAAGACTATCGCACTGCCGATCAAGGGGCTGCCGGTACTTATCGCGGCGCACCTGCCGGCGGCGCGGCTCCCCCCGAAAACTCAGACGAAGGTTCGTCCGGCCCTGTTTACACCGAGGCCGAAGGTCCGGCGACTGCCACCGAGCCCAGCGTCTACGGCCCGGCTGACGAAACATCACCCGCGGAAGGTGCTGGCGCCGCTGCCGCTGGTCCTTACTCGAACGCGGAAGCCCCCGCTGAATCGGCGTCTCCCCGTTCGTATGGCCCGCCGAACACCGTGGCGCCTGCGGCCTCGCGCCCCTCGACTTCGCCCCCTGCCTCTGGCGGAGCTGGCCGCGCGGCTTTGCCTGCGGCCCTCTCAAGTTCCGGCGGCTATCGGCCCGGCAGCACCAGCGGCGGCTTTAGCGGTCGCAATGCCGACTTTGAACAGCCGCAAAATGCCTCGGCGCCGGACAACTCTCCCGCTGGCGGAACGACCTATCGGTAAGCGGGCTGACTGCGTAAGCAGGCCAGTCACTCGGCGATTGAAAGAGACTTCTCTGGGTGTGCGGACTCACCGCCGCTCCACGGGAATCCGTTTGGGCTATGAATTTCCAGTCTTAGGCTCGTAGAATCGAGGGATGGTCAAGCGGAAATTCAGATTTCGATTTACTCTCAGGACCATACTCCTAGTCATCACGGCTCTCTGTATCGGGCCGGGTGGATGGATTGCCCAGAAGCGCGATCAGACGGAAGCGCACCGCCACGCGAGACAGGAATTGGAACGGCTCCGCGTTAATTTCGGATCCTGCGTGTTTGCCTCAGGAGACCAGGAGGGGCCAAGGCCTTATCAACCCGCTTGGGAGCGATTGCTCTTTGGCGACGACCTGTCGAGTCAGGGCAATGTTGTGTTTCTCCACGGCACTAACAGCCCGTTGAACTAGTCGAGTTCTCACGCCGCCGCGGTGAAGTGGTTGGCGGTGGCCGGAGTTTTTTGCCGATTGATTTGTTGTGGTCGGAATTTTGCCGGCGCGACGAAACGCCGCCAGGTGGCAAGACACACAAGATAAACAGCACGCGCAGACCCCCACAGGCCGTCCACGTACTTCTGCCGGCCTCGCGGTGTTCCCATCTGGAACAGTTTCCGCATCAGCACCCCGATGTTATGCGCTGCGGCGGCCAACAAGTAGCGTTTTTGAACTTTCTCCATTCCGCGGAGCCAGGTTCGCCGCGCCCCTCCAGTTTCGCAGACGTGGGCAAAGGTCCGCTCGACATACTCACTTCGCGAGCGTTGCATTTGCTTGCCACGCTCACCCTTTACGCGCCGCCGGTTAGCATACACCGCGTCCTTCTGCTCCGCCGGCTTGTCGGTCCAGCGGCGATTGTGTTTCAGCTCCGGCTCGGGAATGTAGGTGCGGTAGGGCGTGTGCTGGGCCATCGCCGTCAGCTGCTCCGTCGCGTGATAACCCTTGTCGGCGGCAACGTCCTTGATTTCGGCCCCGGTCTGGGCTTCGTTCAGGTTCGTCTGCGCGTGATTGACGCTGTCCTCCAGCGTTTGCGAATCGGCGTGATCGCCCGCATAAATCTCGGCCGCCAGAATCGCGTTCGTCTCCAGATCCACGACGTGCTCGGCCTTATAGGCCAGATGCGTGGTGCCGTCCTTCATCTTCGTGATGCAGGCATCCGGATCGCTTTCGCTGACCCACTCTTCGTTCGAAACCTTCTTGCCCTGCCGCTGCTTGTCGAACCGCCGCACCTCTTCACTGCTGGGATCTTCAATTCCCTCCTTCGCCATCAACTGCTTGACGTAGGTCTCGTAGTCGTCCCCCGTGTCGCGGCGAATGATGCTCTTCATCGCCGCGTTCGCTTCCAGCG
>JBPCKT010000026.1:0-42032 GCA_051004015.1 Pirellulaceae bacterium
GCAATCGACAAATGCTGTCGGACAAAACGCGGCAGTTTTGCAAAGCCAAATCCCTGACAGCGTGCTATCGCAGCACTGCTTCAGGACTGCGCCTAAAGGAGTTGCGCTTAACTTGATGCCATTCGGGACTGGTCCATTTTAGAATATCACGTTAGGCGGAGGAATAGGGACGGGAGCTGAATCCCTGGGTCTCAGCTCCCGTCCCTGTTTCGTCGCCCGTCCCTGTTTCGTCGCCTACCAGCCCATCGGCGACGAGTGCTTGAAGAAAGCTTGCGCCTGCTTCCCGTCGTTCACGATGCGGACGATCCGCCAATCCCACTGGCGGTGACGCTTGTCAGTGTCCTCCGCCAGAAGCCAGATTCGTTCGATCCTCTTGTCGGCGTACTCGATTTTGAAGGCGACGAGGCACCTGGACCGTTCCTCGTCGCGGCTCGAATTCTCCCAGAGTCCGCTGACTTTGCCCTTCTTGAGCCGCTCTTGCAACTCTGCGGCCGAGAGCGCGCCGCATTCGCCTTCCCAGGCGGATTTGGAGAAGCGGTCCTTGATCTTGTCGAGATCGCCGTCCCTGATTGCCTGATAGACAGGTTTGTAAAAGGACCCGTGGTGAGCGAGCACCGCCGCTGTGGAAAGCGATAAGCAGGCGGCTCCGATGGAGAGCCGCAGCGCCCACGCGGTGGTGCCCTGCCCTCGCTTCAGATCTGTAGCCATATGCACCGCACTCCTTTCTCAGCACCATGCTACGCCAAAGGAGGCGCGAGGGCCATCATGCCCAGGCAGGCGAGCATGTCGGGGCGCGGAAGGGGGGCGCGGAAGGGGGACGGGCGCGGAAGGGGGACGCGATCCGTTCCCCAGACGGTCGAGCGCCGTCGCTGGCCTCGGGCGCGGTGCCGCTCAGCGGCCTTCCGTCGCCGGATGGGGGCGGAAGAGGTGCAATCCGTCATTCGCTCGCGCCGCACGTACGTGGGAGACCTTCCCACGTACGTCGGACGACTCCCCACGTACGGAGGGCCGCGGGGTGGGGTGGCGTCTGTGTCTGCTCCACGGTCAGGCTTCTGCCTACCGCCTACTGTGGACGCCTGCCGCCTTGCGGTGGGGCGGGGGCGGGGCGCGAGTCACTATAATGCACCCATGGCTGAGAAGGGCTGGCTACGACGGCACATCGTTGGCGAGATTATCGTCGCGATCATTCTCGGAATCGGTGCCACCGCGTTGGCGTCGCCCGGGTTCGGGAACGCTTTACGGCCCTCGCAGGCGGGAAAGGACCAGGGGGGCATGGACTTACGCGACGCTTTCCCATCGCCAATGCTCACGGCCCAGCGGATCCGGGTCCAGCGAACTGGACACTTAGGATGTCCATGCACTTTTGTATAATGACGATACCTGGCAGCGGAGCTTCGCGCAGGTGCCAGGGAAGGCGCGCTCTTTGACATCATGGTCGTTAGGTTTTTTTACGCGTTGGCACAGTATTCCCTCGCTGCTTATTGAGACTGGAGCGAGTCCCCCCGAAGGCAGGCCGTGTTGAAATACCGAGGAGTTTATCAACAGACTTTGTGACCCGCGGGGGGGTGGGGGGTGTTGGTTTACCCGGGGGGTTATTCAACAGTAGCCAGGTGGGAGTGAGTTCTTATTGAGACAGGACCGGGGAACTCCCTCGCTTGCGCGACGGGCTGGTGCGCGACGGGCTGGTGCGCGACGGGCTGGTGGTTGTGTCGCAGGCGACCTGTGCCGTGGCGGCGGCTGGCGGCGCTCACCCTTTCGCACCCGCCGGGTTCGGGTAAACTAGGAGAGAAAGGCAATAGAGCCTGGAAGCGGCTTTGTCCGAAAGCGTCCCGCCGGGTAGAATCGGTCGTTTTGCCACAATTGGACGTGTCCCCAGGAGTCAGCACCGGTGCAAATCAATATTTCGGCCCGGCATGGCCATTTGAGCCCCGCCACGCAGGAGCGGATCACGGAGAAAGTGGATGCGGTTCGAAAGTTCTACGACCGGCTGACCTCCATCCAGGTGATTGCCGATTTGAGCCACCGGGATAGCCCTTCCGTGGAAATCACCGCCAATGCCGAGCACCACGACCCGTTCGTGGCCGTGGTGCAGAGCGATTCCGTCCTCGCCGCCCTGGATGGCGCCGTGGATAAGCTGGAGCAGCAGCTTCGCAAGCACAAGGAGCGGCTCAAGGACCATAAGGCGTCCGGCCACAAGCATTTGGAACCACCCGCCGATGGGGAGCCGAGCTAATATTCATTTTTTATCCAACGGCGGACCGCATTCATTTTCCGCCGCCGGTTTGGCCCCGAGGACAGTGCCCCGAGATTTGGGCTGCGAAAGGTTAAGGAATTCATCCGATGAAGTTCTCTGATTTCGTGGTGGCTCCGGCCATCCGGGCGGAAATTGCCGCCGACGACAAGCCGGGCGTCATCCAGGAGATGGTCGCTTCGCTGGCGCAGGCCGGGGCGATTCGCCAGGAAGATGCCGCCGGCATTGTGGCCGCCATCATGAAGCGCGAGGAACTGGGGAGCACGGGAATCGGCCGCGGCGTGGCCGTGCCGCATACCAAGCATCCCAGCGTGAGCAAGCTGATTGGTACCGTCGGGGTCAGCCATCACGGGGTGGATTTTGACAGCTTGGACGGCGAGAAGGTGCATTTGATGTTCCTGCTGATTTCCCCCCCCGACCGTCCGGCGGACCACCTGCGGGCCTTGGAAAACATCAGCCGCCAGTTGCGGGACGACACCTTTTGCCGCTTTCTCAAGCAGGCCCACGGCACGTCGGAAATTCAACAGTTGCTCGACGAATCGGATGCTCATCAATTTGGCAGCTAACTAGTTTGTCGTGCCCGTGCCCGTCCGCTCTTTCTGCCGCACCCGTCTGCTCCCCCATGCCGGATATCACTGCCAGCCGTGACGTTTTGGTGGCCAACGAAAAGGGGTTTCACATTCGGCCGGCCCACTTGCTGATGAAAATGGCGAGCGGTTTTCAGGCTCAGGTGACAATTATCAAGGATAATCAGGTTGTAGACGCCAAAAGCATGATGGACTTGTTGACGCTCGTGGCTCAAAACGGTACGACATTAACATTGCGCGCTCGGGGTGATGACGCCCAGGCCGCCGTCGACGCACTTGCCCAGCTCGTCGAAAGCGGCTTTGGGGAGATGACCGAGCAGTGAATGGAGAGTGATAACCGGCGACGTGCCGGTCGTTGAATGCGGCTTTGCCGCGCTGGCCTCCTTGGGCAAAACCAATAATTGCCGCATCGGTGCGGCAGGGGAGGAAGCAGCGGCTTGGCCAGGACCAGTGGTTCCTTACGAGAGGGTGCGCCCCGCAGACCAGTTGATCTCGCCGCCATTTAGGTGGCGGCTCGAGATCCTGCCCGCGGCGGCCCCCTGAGTTTCCATGCGACAACTGATGGGGCGCGCCGGCCCGCGGAGGCACCAAATCCGCCGGGCTCCACCGCGCTGCTTGTTTCCTGTGCTTCCCACGGGCGAATCTCGCCGGGGCACATTCGTCGCCGCTCGACTCTTTCGAGCGGCTCCTCTTCCAATCTCTTCCAGGGGGCGCTAACGCGCCCAGAAAACGCGACTCATGAAGAATGAAATGCTGATTAACGTCTCCCAGCCGGAGGAATGCCGCATCGCCATTGTGGAGGACGGCCTGCTGGAAGAGCTCTATATCGAGCGGGCCAGCGCCGACAACTACGTCGGCAACATCTATAAGGGACGGATTGTCAATCTGGAGCCGAGCATCCAGGCCGCGTTCGTGGATTTCGGCGTCGGCCGCAACGGTTTCCTGCACATCAGCGACGTGGAGCCGCAGTACTTCCGCCAGGGTGGCTACGACCCGGGGGAGTCTTTCGGCGCGGGACGCATGGCGGACATTGACGTGGGTGATGACGACCAGGGTCCGCCACGCGATCAAGAAGAGGAAGAGCCCCACGAAGGGGAAGGTGGTCCACGAGGTGATCGCGGCCCGCGCGGGGATCGCGGACCACGAAGCGACCGCGGCCGAAGTGAAGGGGACCGCGGCGGCGGCCGGGGCCGTGGCGACCGCGATCGCGGCGGTCCAGGCGACCGGGGCCCGCGCGGCCAAGGACGTGGTGGCCGGCCACCGCAAGGCGGGCGTCCTCGCATCAAGCCGCCGATTCAGGAGATCCTTCGGCGCGGGGACGAAGTCCTGGTGCAAGTCATCAAGGAAGGGATTGGCACCAAAGGGCCGACGCTCTCCACCTATATCAGCATCCCCGGCCGCTACCTGGTGTTGATGCCGGCGCTCGGTCGCGTCGGCGTCTCCCGCAAGATCGAGGACGACCAGGCCCGCCGCGAGCTGCGCGACATCATGTTGGAACTTGATCCGCCCAAGGGGCTGGGCTTCATCGTCCGCACCGCCGGCCAGCAGCGGACCAAGAAGGAGCTCAGCCGCGACATGGCGTATCTGCTGCGACTGTGGAAAGTCATTGTCCGCCGCCTGAAGAAGACCGAAGGCCCCGGCACGATCTATGAAGAAAGCGACATGATCATCCGGACCATCCGGGACATCTTCACTTCCGAAATCGACTCCATCTATATCGACAACGCCGAATCCTTCGAGCGAGCCAAGGAGTTCCTGCAGCTCGTGATGCCCCGCCACGTCAACCGCCTGCACCATTACGACGGCAAAGAGCCGCTGTTCCACAAGTATAAGCTGGAGCAGGAAATTGCCCAGATTTACCAGCGCAAAGTTTCGTTGCGAGGGGGTGGCTCCATTGTGATTGACCAGACCGAGGCCTTGGTCGCCATCGACGTCAATAGCGGCAGCTTCCGCGCGAAGGCAGAGGACGCGGAAGAAACTGCCTACCAGCTCAACATCTCGGCTGCCAAGGAAATCGCCAGGCAGCTCAGGCTGCGAGACTTGGGGGGCGTGATCGTCAACGACTTCATCGACATGCGCCGCGAGCGCCACCGCCGCGGCGTGGAGCGGGCCTTGCACGACGCCATGAAGCGGGACCGGGCGCGGACCAAGATCCTGCGCACCAGCCCCTTCGGCCTGATCGAGATGACGCGACAGCGGATTCGCCCCAGCGTGAAGAAGAGCGTCTACGGCGACTGCCCCTGTTGCAGCGGCCGCGGAGTGGTGAAGACCGCCGAGAGCATGGCCATCGAGGTGGTCCGCCTGATCATGCTTTCCAGCCAGCAGTCGGGCGTCCGCCGGGTGACGGTCAAGGTCAACCAGGAAGTGGCGACGTACCTCAGCAACAAGAAGCGGCGCGAGATCATGCAGCTCGAAGACGACGCCGGCCTCAATGTGCAAATCCTCGGCAGCGACGGACTGTTTCCCGAGCACCTGGAGCTTGACTTGCGGGATGAAGAGGGCCGCGAGGTTAAAATGCCGATGGCGTAAGGAATCGTGGCACTTGCGCGGCCCGGTGCGATCCGCTAGAAAGTTGACATCTCGCTTCCTTAGGGGAAAATGGAAGTGGCGTTTACTCGGGGACCATTTCTATGCAACCCACTCAGGAACTTGTCGATTCGATCTATCGGGAGAAGGTACTCCGCGCGCGGCGGACATCGCCAGAAGAAAAGTTGTTTTCCGGCTCGGATCTTTTCGAGTTCGCAAAGTCGATGAGCATGGCCGGAATCCATCATCAGAACCCCGGCATCACGGAGGAAGACGCCGAAAAAATCTTTGCGTGGCGGCTGGCGCGGTGCAAACAGGTTGAGGAATACCAGTGGAAATCAAAACAGCCGTCTTAGCCGTCATTTGAAGGCCGATTCGCGCGGCAAACTGCGAAGTTTTTGCGCCGCTTGACATGTGCCTGCCGCTAGGGTTAACTGGTATTGCCCGCCTGTTTATCCCACCAAGACGGTGGCCGCCGCCTGGTTGGCGGCAGGCCCAAGTAATGCCACGCATGGCAATTTTTTCACCTTCGGAGGATTTTCGGATGAAGAAGTTTGTCGTCACGCTATTGGTCGGCGCGTTCGCCTTGTCGGTATTCCTGGGCTCCGCCCAGGCCCGCCCCCCGTACGCCCCGATCGCCGGCGAAAACTACAAGGATAGTGAAGCCATCGTCGCCAAGACCAAGGCCGCGGATAAATGCAACCTTTGCCACGACGCCGCCAGCAAGAGCAAAAAGGACCACAACGAGTTCGGCAAGGCCCTGAAGAAGCACATGCCGGCCGACGAGTTCATGAAGCTCAAGGACCCCGCCGACAAGGAAAAGCTCGCCAAGGCTTTGGCGGAAGCTCTGAAGGCGACCGGAGACGACAAGCACTCCAGCGGCAAGACCTTCGGCGAGGTAATCAAGGCCGGCAAATTGCCGGGCGAGAAGTAGCCTTCCGAGGATTTTCGGATGAAGAAATTCTTTATGGCGCTGCTGGTCGGTGCCTTCGCTTGGACGGTTTCCCTGGGTTCGGCCCAGGCGCGTCCTGCGTACCCCGGCATCCTCGGTGAGTATTACAAGGATTACGCGTCCATCGTTACCAAAACGAAGGCGGCTGATAAGTGCAACCTTTGCCACGATCCTGCCGTCAAACTCAAAAAGGCCCACAACGAGTACGGAAAGGCCCTCAAAAACCACATACCGGCCGACGAGTTCATGAAGCTCAAGGATCCCGCCGACAAGGAAAAGCTCGCCAAGAAATTGGGCGAAGCCCTCAAGGCGACGGAAGCTGACAAGCACTCCACCGGCAAGACGTTTGGCGAAGTGATCAAGGCCGGTAAACTGCCGGGCGAGAAGTAATCAGCCGACTGGATAGGGCTTGCAATGCCTTCCAAGGATAATCGGATGCGGGAGTTTGTTGTGACGTTGCTGTTCGGTGTCTTCGCTTGGGCGGTTTCTCCTGATTCCGCCCAGGCGCGGCCTGGGTATCACGCCATCCTTGCCGAGTTCTACAAGGACAATGCGGCCATCGTTAACAAGGCCAAGCCTGCGAACTTGGATAAGTGCAACCTTTGCCACGACGCCGCTACCAAGAACAAGAAGGACCACAACGAATACGGCAAGGCCCTGGAGAAGCACATGCCGGCCGAGATGTTTAAGATGGTTGCGGCCGACAAGGAAGCGCTCGCCAAAAAATTGAGAGAAGCCTTGAAGGCCACGGAAGCCGAAAAGCACTCCAGCGGCAAGACTTTCGGCGAGGTGATCACGGCCGGCAAATTGCCGGGCGAGAAGTAATACGCAATTGGCTTGGTTGTAGATAAAATGTATTGGCCGGGCCGCTTCCGTGAGGGACGGCCCGGTTTTTTATTTGGATGGGACGACTATGAAAATCATCCGCTACCAGGACCCTCAAGGCGCTATCCGTTACGCCTCTCAGCAGCCGGATGGCTCGGCGGTGGAGATTGAGGGGGACATCTTCGGCAAGTACAGCGCCACCAAACGCCCGGCGCACGTCGCCAAGCTGCTCGCTCCGGTGCAGCCCACGGCCATTCTGTGCATTGGCCTGAACTATCGGAGGCACGCCGAGGAGGGCAAAGCCAAGATTCCTGAGTGGCCGGTTCTGTTCATGAAGTCCCCCGCCGCGGTGCAGAACCCCGGCGATCCCATTGTGCTCCCCACGAAGCTCAAGAGCACGCAGGTCGATTATGAGTGCGAGCTGGCCGTGGTCATCGGCAAGACCTGCAAGAACGCCAGCAAGGCCGACGCCCTGAGCTACGTCCTCGGCTATACCTGTGCCAACGACGTGAGCGCCCGGGACTGGCAAAAAGACTTCGGCGGCAGCCAGTGGTGCCGCGGCAAGACGTTCGATACCTTTGCTCCGCTGGGGCCCTGCCTGGTGACTACGGACGAACTCCCCAATCCCAACGCCCTCCGCATCAAGACAATTCTCAACGGCGAGGCCCTGCAGGACTGGACGACCGAGGACATGATCTTCGACGTCCGCACGCTCATCGAATTCCTCTCCGGCAGCACCACGCTGCTGCCCGGTACCGTCATTCTCACGGGCACTCCTCACGGCGTCGGCATGGCTCGTGATCCCAAAATCTTTCTCAAGCCCGGCGACACGTGCAGCATTGAGATTGAAAAAATCGGCATGTTGACGAACCCCGTCATCGACGAGCCGTTGTAACAGCCTGACTAACTGCCATGAGCAGCTCCCCCGCGGATAATGCCCGGCCCGGTCTCGCACTGAGCAAGTCGGAGGCAATTCCATTAGGAGCAATCTTGCCGATAAGACGGAGAAGAGTTCCCGCCAAGTCTTCCGGAAAGATCGTGACGGATGCGACCTCACGCCCACGCAAAGCCGTGAGCGTGCCACCCATTTCTTGTAACTCCGGCTCATTCCGCCGTCGAGCGGTTTCCTTCGGGACTGGCGGCGATCGGAGTTCCCAGCGGCAACGGGCGGGCAGCGGTGAGAAAGCCGAGCTTGAAGAGCTCCGATTTGAGCTGGCGGAACTGGTCGAAGCTGTCTTGATAGACCCAGACGGTGATGGTCGAGCGTTTGGGGTCGTGGCCCCTCAGGCGATTGAGGAACTGGGAATTGGGCTGCATCGCCCGTTCCGCGGGTTCCCCCAGATTCTCCTCCCCATCGACCAGGTAGATCTCCTCGAAGGCCACCAGGTTCCCTTGCCGCCGCAGGCTGTAGCGGGCTCCAAAGCCTTCCAGCACCGGCAACGACACTTCGATCTGCGGCTGGCTGCGGAGCTTGTCAATCCTCTGGGGTACGTCCTTCTGCATGGCGTCGATCATCTCGTTCATCGGCACATAGCTCAGCCGCCCTCCCAGCAAGCGGAAATGGACCTCTTGGCCAAAGACCGTCTTGGCCATTGGCGTCGGCAAGTGCTGTAACACAGTCGTCGAAGGCTTGACGATGGACGTCAGCGTCTGCCCCAGTCGCTGCAGCTCCCCCTTGGACGCAATGAGGTCCTGAGCCAGATCGTACTGAGCTTTCTCGTCCTCGCTCATCGCTTCGCGGCTCTTGGCGAGCTCTCGTTCGGCCAGGGCCACGACGGTTTGCAACTGATTTCGCTCTGCCTGTCGAAAGTTCACCTCCAGAGCCTGGCGGGTGATCTTGGCCTCCAGCTCCAATACGTTCTGTTCGATGGCCGCCGCGGCAGTCTCCGCCTCTACGACTTCCGCTTTGGGGACCGCGGCCGGAGCGACGGGAATCTTCCCGGTGACAAAGGCATGTTTCGTGTGCGCGCCGACCACCATGACGAGGATGATGAGAATCCCCACCAGGTTGGCCGCGACATCCAGGAAGGAATCCTGGCCGGGCATGGCGGCATGGGTGCTGGTCGTGTGTCTCAACGCAATTTCCTTTGGATCTCGATTCCGCTGCCGGAAAGGTTCGACTGAAGCTCCGCAAAGCGATCCTCCGCCCCCGCCTGCACATCCACCGAGAGGGCCGGCTTCCAATATCCGCCATCGACCGCGATTCCCCAGGACCGCATCTGCCGCTGCACTCCTTGGACGAGCGCCTCGATCTCCGCCAGGGACATTTCGGGAGAAAGGGGAATCACCTGCGGCTTGCGCTGGTCTCCCACTTCGGGAAGGAGAATGAGCTTGTCCTTTTGCATGGTGACGCGCAAGGGACGAGTGACGCCGGTCACATGCCGCTGGGCTTCGGGCAGGCCCCAGTTCTTTCCGCGCGGACTGTTGCCGGAACCGCCGCGGTCCTTGGCCGTTTTCCGCGCATTGGACGCGGGTGTGTTCTCCGGAGGACCCATGTTCACGCTGATGTTCGGAATGGATTGTCCCCCCGCCGGCGAGCCGCTGGGAGAGGCGGCGGAGCCTGCACCACCACTCGCGCCGTTGCTTGTTCCACCTGTAGCTCCGGAAGCGGATGGTGAACCGCCGCCCGACGCTCCTTCTTGGCTGGGGTTGTTTGCGGAAGCCGTTCCGGTGGGCCGTGAGGTGCTGCCGTTCTCGGAGGTTCCGCCGGGCGTTCCGTCGGCGTACGAGCCAGTGCCCGGCGACGTTCCACCTTGGTTCGGCTGGCGGAGGCGGGGAGAGCCGGATGTTGCCGAGGCGGAGTTATTCCCGCCGCCGGCCGCTCCGCCGGGATTCGGCCCGCCCGGCCCCGAGCCGCCGTTTGGATCGCCGTCGGAGCCGTAGGGACCAATCCCAGCGTTTGGTCCGTTCGCGGAACTCGCGGAACTCCCTCGCTGGCGCGTCGGGTTAGTGCCGGCGAGTCCGCCGCCGCCCGCGCCAGAACCGCTACGGCCAATCCCATTTCCGCCGCCGCCTGACGCCGAGGCCCTGCGGCGCTGCACGTCGGGGTTATGTTCGGGCGCGAACGACCGGGGGACCTGTTCGTTGTTGTATTTGCGGGGCATGGCCATGGCCAGCACCGCTTGCCGCTTGCGGGCCTCGGCAATCTCTCGGTGCATGACCATGTCGAGGTGCGGGTCGCGCGGACCGAAGTCCAGCTTCTTGTCCTCCGCGATGAGCTCATAGCCGAATTCGTCGTCCCAGAATTTCATGAAGGCCCGGGCGGTGCTGTACGACAGCACGCCGCTGGGACGGACAACCAGCAATGGATAGGGCTCGGCTGCTTTGCCGCCGGTGGCCTTCATGATGTATTCCCGCTTGGTCCGCAGGGCCGCATCCAGCGGATTGCCCGGACCGGGCTCCCCGCGAAAATCGTCCGCCGTAAGCAGCACCCCTTCGGGCTGGATGACGACCCCTTCCTCCACGCACTCGATGTAAATGGGCATCCGCCGCGTGCCGTTGGGACCGTCATAAGGAATCAGGGCGTACCACTTTTCCGCGGTGGCGACGTCTTTCTTTTTCTTCTCCAACTCGTCCCGCTTCTTGGCGAGCTCGTCCTTGATCTTCGCCAGCTCGTTCTTGGCCGCTTGCAGGTCTTCCTCCTTGGCCTGCTTGCCGGACTTCACTTGCTCCAGCAAATCCAGCAGCTCATTGCCCTGGGCGGTGAGCCGGCGGATGTGATCTTCCAGGTGGCTGAGGGCCAGGCGAGCGTCTTGCAGCTCCGTCTGCTTCTGGGCGCGGTTCTGCTCGAGCTGCTCTTGCCGCCAGCGGGCGTCTTCCAGGGCTTGCTCTTGCTTCTTGAGCACTTCCGGCGAGGGGGTCGCTTGCCGCGCCTGCTCTTCACTCGCCTGAGCGCGGGCGCGATGGATGACGATCGTCAGGATGATAATCAGGGCGCCGATGGTGCAGAGCAGGACATCGAGAAACGAAAAGAGCTGAAAGGCAATCTCACCTTTGTGACCGCGGCGGCGACTCATGTCCACAAACTCCCCGGCTAGAGTCTTGGATCACGCAGCCTTGGACTGTGGCGCATGGCGGGCAGTCAGCATGTGAATCGCTGCCGTCAGGCCATGCACGGCCTGGTCGAAATGCTGGGATTCCCGCAGCAGCTCCAGGTTTTCCGCCAGCCGCGCTTGCAACTCCAGCAGCCGTTCGTCCGCAGTGAACAGCTTTGCCATCTGGGCATTGGCCTGATTGATATTGTCGAGACGCTCCACGGTCGATTCCATCTGCGCGGCGTGCCCGGTGATCGCCGCCTGCCACAAGTCCAATTGGCTCTGCTCGCGGGCTTGCATGGCCGCTAGCGTGGCCTGCTGGGCCGACTTGACGGCATCCAGGAAGGGGGTGATTCTCAAATCCGTCGTCGCGAACCGGTTGAGCAGCTCGTTCTCCAGGTAGGAGTTCACATCGCGGACGATGTGGTCTTCGTGGCGCTCCACCAGGAACAGAAAGAGCATCGTCGTGATCGACGCCGACAGGGCCACGCAGGTCGTATTAAATGCGGTTCCCATCCCCGTCACCATCGTGGGAAGCTGGGCCATGAGCTGATCCGAAGCCAGGCCATTGAGCGCGCCGCCGAAGTGAACGACGGTTCCGAGGAGTCCCAGCACCGGCGTCACGCCGGCCACGAATCGCGGAAACGAATAGCTGGCATGAGTCTCGTTGCTGTCCCGCTCCGCCAGCTCCTGCAAATACTCTCGAATGCCGTCGGCCGAAGCCCGCTCATGGACGAATTTGAGCGCCAGCCGCAGCCGCCGTCCCAGGATCGTCGACGGCAACCAGTCGGGAGCCTCGTCGAGTCGCTTGCACAAGTCGCCGGCATTAGTCGCCGGTTCAAGGCCCGCCAGCGGCGGCAGCAAATCCTGGCCGAACGCCTCCCGTTCGCGCCCCAGCCCCAGAAACCGGATGATCAAATGCGCCGAGGACCAGAAGAAGAGCAGCACGATCACGTACTCGGTGACATGCTCCGTGGTGTACTTGTGGACCAGCGTCCCGTGGAACTTCGGCTGATGCACGAAGAAGTAGAACGTCGCGCCCGCCAGGGCAGCCCACACGAGGGGGGTCTTGAGAAATCGGGAAACCATGCTATTCCAGGACATCACCACGATTCCTTCCAGCAACGGACTGTCGAGGGGATTCGGGCCTCTTATCACACGCGGCATGTACCAAACCAGCCCTCAGTGGCCAAGACCAAGTCGCTACGGCCGGGATAATCGGCAAAGATTGCCAAAGTCGCGCGGCAAAGCCTGCCGATGTAACCCTTGTCGCCAAGCAGCTTTCGCTGGAGTCCCCGCCTTCAGGCGGCAGGCCTTCAGACATCGCACAAAACACAACCGGCGGTTCATCCCGGGGGGGAATGATTGTCCGGGCACTCCGCACAGGAGTCGCCCGGACTTTCTTTTGCTAGCGTCCACACAAGCCTGCAGCGCAAGCAAAGGAAACCGCCCTCTCGCCATGACGGGCCGATACCGCGTGGCACGCACTGTCCTTCGCTCGCGCTTCAGGCTTGTGTCAGCGGACATTACGGCCCCGCATCCGTCTCAATAAGGTTCCGCCGCCACCGGCCCTCTGTTGAAAAACCCCCCTGG
Organism: Pirellulaceae bacterium; assembly: GCA_051004015.1. GTDB lineage: Bacteria > Planctomycetota > Planctomycetia > Pirellulales > Pirellulaceae > SXOA01. The sequence continues at coordinate 12,769 of JBPCKT010000026.1, forward strand.
GTAAAACAACCGGAACTACATACTTGACAGACCCAGTTTCATAAGACTTGCGACTTATCCTAGTTTGCCAGAACCCAATACTACGTTGGGTTAGTACGGAGGATTTCTGCCATCGCTTGACGAAGTGCCTCCCGGCAGTTTCCGTCGCGGCGCGCTGGGTGCTTCTTCAGGTGTTCGTAGATTGCGAAGCACTCGGGGCATTCCTCATCGTGGACTCCGGCATCCTGATGGTAAACCGGGACGCCCTCCCGCTTGCACCATTTACAGTTTCCGATTCGCTTGTTCATGGCCTCCCCTTAGCCCTATCGCCCCGGTTCGCCTTTCCCTTCTTCGCGGCCTTAGCCTTGGCTTTCTTGCTGGGCAGCTTCTTGGGGTCTACCGCCATCAGTCCCTTTACGGCTTGCTCAAAGGGCAAGGGGATGTGGAGTGGTGGCTGGTACTTTTTCACGGACTTGGGCATGGGCGGACTCCTTTCGGGGAATCTTACACCATTTTCGGTCATGCGCCTTTGCTTAGGCCGACCCCCACGGTGTATACCTGATGCTCCACTATGGCCAGCCCCTAGACGGCACGCCCAGCCCCCTACCTATTCCGTCCAGGGGGGCTGGCGCAACGTCCGGGTGTCTGCTAGAATGCCGGGCATGAGCTACCGCGTGAAATTCAATGGCCTGGACGTATGGTGCGACTCAGTGTCGGAAGTCATGGCCCTTTCTAGCGCTGCCAAGAGCGCTCGCACCCCGGAAAAATCGCCGTCTTCCAAGGGTAGTCCACCGTTGGGAAAGGCCAGAAACCACAAAAATTGCGAGCAGGTACTTAAGTTTCTGAAAACAGTTGCGAAGGCAACAGTCGAGCCGGTGGGCGGAGAAGTCTTGTTAAAGGGCGTTGGGTGTGCGACAGGGTCTGCTCTTGGCGGAGTCCTTTCCACAGCGCATCGTGAGATCGAGGCGCTGGGAATGCAGTTTGATGAGGTAGCCGTCCGCACCAGGGTAGGCGACGCCAAGCTCTGGAAAGCCGGTCCGAAAATTCAGGATGCTATCGAAAAGTTGAAAGAGAAGAAGTAGCACAAGGAATCTACCATTGGGCTCGGTCGGTAAGTTTCACCAAGGGAAGGAGTCGTGTATGACCGGAAACAGATAGGGCCGCGTGCGACGTGCCCAACAAAAAAGGCCCCCGAATAACCCCAGTTTAGCGACGGGAATTCGGGAGCCATCGTACCAGAGGCAGGGGCAGCAACGCCGCGAGGCATTGCCGTTTCCTGCTCTTGTGTGCGGCGGTGGCGAAACTGGTAAACGCACCGGCCTTGGGAGCCGTCGAGGTAGCACTCTTGCGGGTTCAAGTCCCGTCCGCCGCACCTTTTTTTTACTATACCTCCTTCGCAGCGACAAGGCCAGCGTTGGCCTTGCCCACTGGCTGCCGGTACATCAGCCGCTTGCCGTCGGCCCCTTCAATCGCCTTGACCATCCGCTGGCCATCGGAAATCCCCCGATGCTTCCACCGGAAAGAGAATTCGTCCAGGTATCGCCCGATGTGCTTCTTGCTCAGGCTATGGAAAGTCCCGTAGTGGCCACGCTTTAGGAGCGCGTTGAAACTCTCCGCGGTGTTGTTGTGGATCGCGTAGTTTTCCTCATGGCGGACGTACTCTTTGTTGCTGTGGTTGACGGTTTCGTGACCGCCGATGAACTCATTCCCGATGCCAGCATAGGAGACAAATTCATCGGTAAAAATTGTGCTGCACTTGTCCACGTATTCGCGGATCGGCTGCTTTAGCGCGATGGAGTTTGGACTGTAGAGGGGCGTGGCGATGGCGTCTCCATTCCGCTCCACCAGCACAAGCACGGCCTGCTTGTTGGTGCCACGCCCCCGCTTGCTCTTGTCCGAACCGTGGCGGGGTTTCCCGCCAATGTAGACCTCATCGACCTCGACTTCACCTTTCAGCATCCCGGTCATTGGCTCTTGCCGCATCGCTTCCCGAATCCGATGGGTCATAAACCAGGCGGACTTGGGCGTAATTTCCAGTTCGCGTGAAATTTGCAGACTGGACACACCCTTCTTGCTGCTGGTCATCAGGTGAATGGCGTACAGCCAGTACCGGATAGGCAGTTTGGAATCTTCCATGATGGTCCCGACCCGCACGGTAAACTTCTTACGGCACGCCTTGCACTTGCACGTGCCCTTCGGAACCGGGTTCTTGGACTCCGCCTTGCCGGTCAGCCTGTAGGCTTCCACGCTCCCGCAATGCGGGCAGACCGGACCATCCGGCCAGTGTTTGGATTCCAGGAATTCGCGGGCCTTGTCTTCGTCGGAAAACATTCCCGCCAGAGTCATGGCGTTTAGATCGGCGTCCGTCCCGGTGGGCGGTGCCTTTTTGCCAGAGTGCGATTGGCGGAGATACTTGCTGTTCTTGGGCCGGTATGGAGTCGGCATTTTTTCACCCCTTTGACTCCCTCATTTTACAGAATTACACTGGGTCTGTCAAGTATGTAGTTCCGAAAACAACAACCCCCCCGGCCCGCGGGTAGTAAGTTGTGTTGGTAAACCTCTTGAGTTCTTCAACACCCCCCTTCTCAAGCGAATCCATTTTCAGTCTCAATAGCCCCGCCCGCAAACACTAGCCCGACGCGCCAGTTTTGATGTTGCGCTATTTTGACGTGCAAATATGCGATTTTCCCGGTGTTTTTGAGTGCCATTGAACCCGGACGTCGATTTCGAGTGCATCTTTTTTTGACAAAGTTGCGTTTTCTCGGCAAAAACACACGAAAAATAGCGCAACATCAAAACGCGCCAGCGAGGGAGTTCCAAACACTAGCCCGACGCGCAAGCGAGGGAGATACGTACTGGTACGGAGATCGGCCGCTGTCGGCAGTTCATCGCGGAGTTCCCTCGCCTAGCACGTCGGGCTAGTGTGGAACCCAATTTCGCCTAACCGTTGCGAAAGTCGCCGACTTTCCCAGCGCGTCTCCGGGGAAATAAGGGGAATGCGTTGTGAAATCCACCCACTTTCGCAACACCCTCTCTCAAATCCGAAAACTGAAAACAAGAGTTTCAAATCCCGCCAACACTCCGTCCCAGCGCGCAGCATCTTCCCGACTGCCTAAACTCTCTCCAGTTAAATTGTCAAAGACCATGCCGGATTCTCGCCGGCCCGATTTGAAACAATTGTACACAAATCCTAAGTGTCCGGCAAGTCCCCAAAAGGGGGGGCCTGAGTCATTTTTGTCCCGCCGCCCACGCTCCACTGCTGAGCACCACCCCCCGAGAACACGACTGGGGAGTGCCGTGCTAATAACGGTTCCTGAAACGAGTCAGGAAACGTTTGTTGGCTACGGACCGCATTACTGATAGCTTAAGGCCAGCCTGGAAATTGCACTTGGCCCTCCGAGAAGGCCTAGAGATACATGAAAACGGTTCCCCCCCACCTTTGTATCCCCCCGAGGGGGTAAATGGGACGGGAGAGGAACCGAAAGGAGTAATGTGAAGGGAAATGCTGAACTTGGCTACACCGCGAAGCCATTGTGAAGCGCGCAAAACGCCGCCAGTATTTTCGTGCGTACAGTCTCCAAGTCTTCGGCAGCCGGGAAATCTCTGTACTGATTACCAGGTGGCGTTCCATGCACAAACTTGTTTCGCGAAAGCGTGATCCGTTCCCAAGCGTCGTAAAAGTCGACCATCTTCAAGGAGTTCAGCGATTCCTTCAGCGCCGAACCGCAAAGCTTTTTGAAGAGTTGTAGTTGTCGATTGCGACCCTCGTGCAAATCTAGGAGGATTTCAATGTGTTCATACCTTGCGCTCTGGTGGAACAAGATATTTTTGAGAAGGTCTTCCATCATCACCTCAGCCATTGCGCACGACATGACTGCCAGTACGTTTTGGCCGTGGGGACTATCAATCGGGTATGAATAGATGACCTCAATCCAATCATGAGCAATCATGCTCGGCCAGCCTCGTCGAAACTCGCCAATTGCCCCACAAATAGGGCAAGGCTCCCCAATCCTGACAAGCTTCAGCGTCTGATCGAGAATGACCCTCTTGCAAGTAGGACACTGGAGGTAAGGAGAATCGAAAGTGTCCATGATTTCCTTTTTCCGAGAGACAATGGTGTCATTGAGACCGAGGCCACCCTGCACTGATCCTTGGACAAGTCGCTCAAACGAGTAGGTATTCCTCTCTGCCCAGAATCCGCGCAACAGACAAGTGATCCTATACAAAACCGGCATAGCCCAGCAGGACCTCGGAGCCGTACGCACTCAACTCCAGCGGTTGGACAAAATGGAGTCGGTGGAAGGGGAGCGGCTGTGGGCCGAGTGCAATTGATTTTTGAGCGCGGGCGCGGGAAGATTTTGAGGTTGGGAGCGACGAGAATACGAGTTCCAATTCTCTGTCTCAGGGGCTTCGATGGACCGCAAGTGCTGGATTGTGTTGACAGCGGTGGCAGGATCGCTCGTAGCGGGATTGATTCTCCTTGTCGTCGTCTGGGTAGGCGGTTTCATGGCCCGCAACCTGTCTTACCGGCCCAAGGTTGTTCCGGTGGCAACCACTCCCGCCGAAGCGCCGGCAAAGATCGACTTCTTTGCGCTGGTGAAGCGGCTCGACAACGTCGATTTTCACTGCACCGGAGACGGCGAAAAAACACCCAGCAAGGACCCCGAAGTGATATTTGCCAATCGCTATCTGTTGTCCAACCACGATGGTGGGTTTGAAACGTGGAGGATCAATGCTGTGGCCGATTGGGCCGAATCCCAAGGACACTGGTTGGGTCCGTGGAATGAGGCAAGAACGGACTGGGTCTTCCGCAAGTGGAACGCGGTCGAGGACAGCCTTCCGGACGGGATGACGACGCAAATCGCCGTCGTCATCTGGGATACGCACCGCTATTTTCAGGAGCAAAGGCATCAAGCGGCGCTGGACAAGCCGTTGGGGATCGAGGTCCGGGTGGTTCCAAAGAAAGGCAGCTTCTCGGTGGAAGGGAGTCATTCCTGGCGAGGCTATCGAATTCGCTGTGGCCTGGAAGAATACGACGATCAGGACGCCAACGGGACTACCATAATTTCCTCCTTGGTGGTGGTGGAGAATGAAGATTTGGCTCGGAAACGAGCGAGCGCAAATGCCGTCAAGGAGTAGCGCGCGGAAGGACGTACACCCGCCGACAAACGCAACTTTCAAACCGAGGAGCCTCTATTCGGGAAGCCTCTGCCGTGCCGCCCTTCGCGCCGACTGGGCACTGGTTATCAAGCGAGGGCGATGTCTTGTGAAGTGGCAGACTATGGGCCGTAGCCACATGCGGCCCGCATTGGAGCTTTGCCGCAACATTCGGCGCGAAAGGGAGGCAGCAACAGGCCGCAAGGATTTTTAGCCGCGGCAGCGGCGTTAGATCCTCAGCCCACGGCGCGAGCCGTGGGTGCAGGGAAGAACGGCAAGGGAAGCCACGGCAGTGGCGCAAGAAGGGCTCCGCCGTCGCAAGTCGCCACCGTTCTGCCGCCCCTGCCGGGGCTTTTGTATCGCAATTGCAATTCACCCACGGCTCGCGCCGTGGGCTGGGTTCTGGTCGCCGCTGCCGCGGCTGCTAGTGCCACTCTACTCCTTCCGCCGCTTGAATTCCTCCCGGAAGCTCCGCTTGGGAAACGGCGGCAGGTCGCGCTGCTTCCCCCACTTGTTCAGCGGGTTGTAAATCAGGAAGCGGGGACTCCAGCGGCCAAAGAAACGCGCCAACTTGCCGGCCAGGGTGTAGAGCCACGTCCGGCGGAGGACGAAGCTGGCGAGTTGCATCGAGAGCCGCTTGGAGAACGCCAGGTGGCCATGATGGGCGATTTCTCGCCGCCAAGTGAGGAGCTGGTGATGGATATCAATCTTCACGGGGCAAACGTCCGTGCAGGAGCCGCACAGGCTGCATGCACTGGGGAGGGTGGCGAAGATTTTCTCGTCGCGGGCCGGTGCCAGGATGGAGCCGATGGGGCCGGGGACGGTGCTTTCGTAGCTGTAGCCGCCGCTGCGGCGGTAGACGGGGCAGGTGTTCATGCAGGCCCCGCAGCGGATGCAGCTCAGCGAGCGGCGGAAATCGTCGCTGCCCAGGATGTTGCTCCGGCCGTTGTCCACCAGCACGATGTGCAGCTCACCCCCTTCCCGCGGCCCGTGAAAATGCGACGAGTACGTCGTGATCGGCTGCCCCGTGGCGGAGCGGGCCAGCAGCCGCAGGAAGACCCCCAGGTCCTTGGCCCGCGGGATGAGCTTCTCGATCCCCATGCAGGCGATGTGCAATTTCGGCAGCGAGACCCCCAGGTCCGCGTTCCCTTCGTTGGTGCAGATGACGAAGCCGCCGGTTTGGGCGACGGCGAAGTTGACGCCAGTCAGCCCCGCATCGGCCTGCATGAACTTGTCCCGCAGATGCTGGCGGGCGGCTTCGGTGAGATACTGCGGATCGGTGGCCCCTTGGTCCGTTCCCAGGTGCTTGTGGAACAGCTCACCGATGTCTTCCTTCTTTTTATGGATGGCCGGGAGCACGATGTGGCTCGGCGGCTCACCGGCAAGTTGCACAATCCGCTCGCCCAGGTCCGTATCGACGACCTCAATCCCGTGCCGCTCCAGAAACGGGTTGAGATGACATTCCTCGGTCAGCATCGACTTGCTCTTCACCAGCCGCCGCACGCTGTGCCCTTGCAGGATGGCAAGGACGATTTCGTTATGCTCGGCAGCGTCCTGGGCCCAGTGGACCTTGGCGCCTAGCTTCGTCGCTTGTGTTTCAAACTCTTCCAGGTAATCCGCGAGGCGCGACATGGTGTGGGCCTTGATCTGCGACGCGCACTCGCGCAGCGTCTCCCATTCCGGCAGCGACTGAGCGGCCTTGTCCCGCTTGGCACGGACAAACCAGAGCGTGTTGTCGTGCCAACGAGCCCGCTCTTTGTCCTGGATGAACTCGGCGGCCCGCGCGGGATGATCGACTTTCTTTTGCTTCGTGGCAGTCTCGCTCATACCGCCCTCCCCGCCAGGATCTCGGCGATGTGCATCACGCGGATCGGCTTGTTCCGCCGGCGGATGAGACCTTCCAGGTGCATCAGGCAGGACATGTCGTTGGCGGTCAAAACCTGCGTTCCCGCCTGCTCATGGTCGTGGACCCGATCCTCCCCCATCATGCAGGACACCGCCTCCTCATTCACCGCGAACGTCCCCCCAAAGCCGCAACACTCGTCGGGGCGGGCCAGCGACACCAGCTCGATTCCTTCCAATCCCTTGAGAAGCTGCTCCGCCTTGCCGAAGGACTTGCCGACAATCTCGCTGGCGCTTGCCAACCGTAGTTCGCGCAGGCCGTGGCAACTTTGGTGCAGGCCGACGCGATACGGAAAGCGGCCCGGAAGCTTGTCGATTTTCAGCACGTCGGTCAGAAACTCGGTCAGCTCAAAGGTCTTCTTCCGCAGAGCCTCATACTCCGGCCGGCCATGAAAATACTCCTCGTAATGATGCCGCACCATCGCCACGCAACTGCCGCTGGGGGCCACAACGTATTCATACGGAGCGAAGACCTGCAAAAACTTCTCCGCCAGCGGCTGGGCTTGGTCCGTACAGCCCGTATTGGCCATCGGCTGCCCGCAGCAGGTTTGGGCCGTGGGGAACTCCACATTCACACCGCATTTCTCCAGCAGTTCCACGGTCGCCATGCCGACGTGCGGATAGAGCTGATCCACGTAGCAGGGAATGAACAGGCCAACGGTGGGCATGGGGGAAAAGCAGTAAAGAAGGAAACTCTGAGTATACCTTCACCCGAAAACGGCAGCAGGGGATTAACGACAGACCGAAGCATGTGACAGAAAAATGGGGGACAAAAAAATGGGGAAGTCATGGGCGGGAATATTTGGGATGGTTCGCGGCTCTTACTATTGGCGCTCGATTTTCTCCTCCTTTTCAGGGAGTTTGCCATGGTCCGCCGTCTTGAATCGGTCCTGCTCGCCGTTCTTCCCCTCGCCTGTTTTGTCGTAACGGCTGCCTCCCCGACGCCGGCCTGCTGCCCGGCGGGACCGCGGGGAATGCCGGTGGTCAATGCGGACCAGACGGTGGTAATTCTCTGGGATCCGGCGACCAAGACCGAGCATTTCATCCGGCAAGCATCGTTCAAGAGCGACGCGGCGGACTTTGCCTTCCTGATTCCCACTCCCAACGAGCCGGAATTGGAAGAATCAGGAAACGAGGCATTTCCCTTTCTGGCCAAAGTGACGGAGCCGGAGATCAAAAGGGTGCCGCGGCCCAGCGCGGGAGTGGGATGCGCGTGCAGTGCGGCACCAGATGCAGCCGTGAAGTCCGACGTAGCCGAGAATGTCACCGTCCTGAGCGAAAAGAAAGTAGCCGGCTTCAACGCCCAGGTTCTGGAAGCAACATCTGCCGCCGCCCTCGTCGCCTGGCTCAAGGATCACGGCTATGAATTCTCTCCCGAGGTGGAAGCCTGGCTGCAGCCCTACGTGGACCAGGGCTGGAAAATCACCGCTCTCAAAGTCGCCAAGGAAGAAGGCCAGCAGGAAGAAAAACAACTCGGCGCGGCCGCCCTGCGGCTCTCGTTCAAGACCGACCGTCCGCTCTTTCCCTATCGCGAGCCCGACCCCGAACAGGCGGCTGCCGCTTTGGACGCCAAGCAGCGCTTGCTCCGCATCTTCTTTGTTTCGGACAAGCGATATCAAGGGGAACTGACCAAGGAATCCCCCTGGACAGGAATCGTCGCCTGGTCGGATAAGCTTCCCGCAGCTAAACGGGACGAACTACTGAAGCACCTGGCCTTGCCCGATTCAACCGGCCCTAGCAATTACTGGCTGACGGAGTTCGAAGACTATTGGCCCTACAAGGCGGCACCCGCCGACCTCTACTTCTCCGCGGACGCGAGCCAGGAAACCGTCAAACGCCCTCCCATCATTCAGTACGTCAACTCCCGCGGCCCGCTGGACGCCACGCTGCTCGGCTTTCTCGCCCTCGCCTTAACTCCCTGGGCCTGGCAACGCTGGCGGAGATGGAGAGGGCAATAGAGCATCGGCGATGGAAACGCAGTAGAATGCGGACGGCGATCATCGCCCGTTCGTCGGCCCTGCGATTCGCATTCACGCGGCTCAGTCATGTTCTGGAGCACCCTCTTTCTCGCCATTCCCGCGCTTGCCTTGGCGGCAGCCGTGTGGGGAGTGCTTCGGCGGAAGTGGTATGGAGTGTTGCCGCTGTTGGTGGTGGCCGCTGTGGCTTGGCCGTGGGACGAGAGCTGGTGGGGAACCACAGTTGATTTTTTGGAAGGCTGCGTCAATCACTCCTCGGTGAATGATGCGATCATGCTGCTGCTGGTGTGCGGCGCTGCCATCATGTCGCTGGCGGCGCTCTGGGCTGGTTGGAGCCGCGGTTGGTGGTTCTGGCGGGCGATTGCGTTGGTAGCCGTCCCAGCCAGCTTGGCGCCGCTGGAAGCGAACGAGCTGATTCTGATTTGTCTGGTGTCGATGCCTGTTTTGGCTGCGACAGCCTGGCTCCTTCGTCGGCTGCGAGACGGACGAGTTCGTAGAGAAGAACCAGAATCTCGTCCAAGGCAAGTTTCTCTGGCAACGCTGTTCCTGGCCTTTGTGGTGCTCGGACTTTTGGCAACCGCTGTCCGTTCGGTCTTCGTGGGTCATCTGATACTGGCGGATTCCGATCTCCTCTGGTTGGCGGCGAGCATCACGGCCACGGCACTCGCCGCCGCAGCGCCGACAATGATCAGCGGGACCGGGAAAAAATGGGCAGTCGCGGGAGCATCTTTTTTGGTCGTCGGCCTGGTATCGAGGCCGTGGTTCATCTGGAATATCGATCCGTTGGGGTTGGGGAATTATTTTCGCCGCAGCCGCTTTCCCCTGATCAAATCCGCATATCTGGCGGAAAGCGAAATCTATTTCGTGATGATCGTGGTTCTGGTCTGCGGGCTCTATGCTGCTGCTGAACACTACGGGGCCAAACCGGCGGCGGGTAGGATTGCCCGCGGTGCATTCGCGCTGCTCCTGCTGGCGCTGCTCGCTCCGCTGGTCGTCATTTACCCGCAAATGCTCCCTCCGCGAATCGCCGTCACCCCGCTGCCGCCGAGCGAGGCGCACGAGACGATCATGCGGGCGGCACTGCGAACTCGAAATCTACAGGCTGAAAATGCCAAGCGCCGAAAGTTCCTGCCCGTGCTTTGGGAACTAGACAGCGCATTGCCGGCTCCCGGGCATCTGTCTCTCGATGAAAGGGCGCTCGCAGCGGAGCGCCTCGCCACCCATCCAGCCGTCGATCCCAAGCAATCGTTGTCCCAGGAATTGATGCTGGAAATAGGACGAGCGCTCCATGAAAAGCGAGACGCGGACGCTCTTCGCCTGGCCCGATTGGAGTGGCGCGTGGGACAGACTTTTTTCGTGGGGGGAACGCTGGACGATTATGACTTTGGATTTATTTCAATCTATTATTCGGCAACTCAAACCGTGATCGTCACCGCCCCGACCTGCACCGATCAACAATGCCGGGAATTGATGCAAGAAGCGCGAGCGATTGAGCTGGCACAGCCCGATTTCCAATCACTCAAGGATTATGACGATTACTGGCGAAACGCCAGCGTCGGCTGGCGGGACCGCCTGCATGACGCGGCGGCCTGGATGACAGGCACACCGCAAAACAGACTGCAGCAATCGTCGAAAGAGGGTCGTGAAAAGTTGCAGGGGAGGGTACAAGCCTCGCTGCGGGTCGTGCAGTATGTGCTGGCGCTGGAGCTCTATTTCCGCGAGCAGGGGAGCTTTCCCCAGGAACTTTCCACGATCCAGACGGCATTTGAATTGCCGCCATTGACTGACCCCTACACGGACTCTGCTCCCATCTACCGCCGAACCAAAGATGGCTATTTGCTCTACAGCATTGGCGCCAACGGACGCGATGATGGCGGCAAATTTCTGGATCCCACCGAGGTCATTTATTTCGCCGATCAGCCGGACATCAAACTCGTCCCTGATCGGGCTACTTTGACGCGACAGTGGCTGCGTTACCTTCAGAACACATCCCCTCCGCCCTCGGCAACACCGAAGGCTGTTAGCGGCGATGCCAAAGAGCAGGCGAAGTAGATGGCGGTATCACACCTTCACAAAAACTGGAAACGCCCTCAGGTATGTTTTGGATCACCCTCTTCCTCGCCATTCATGCATTCGCCTTCGCAGCGGCCGTATGGGGAGTGCTGCGCCGCAAGTGGTACGGAGTGCTTTTGTACTTGGTCGTGGTGGCGGTAGGCTGGCAGTGGGATGAGATTTGGTGGTCAGGGGCACATATGTTTTTGAAAGCCTGCGCCAACCAGTCACCCGCGAATCAAGTGATGACGCTGTTACTGGTGGATGGGGCGGCGGTCATGGCGCTCGTCGCGCTGTGGGCCGGCTGGAGCCGCGGCTGGTGGTTCTGGCGGGCGCTGCTGCTCGTGACAGTTCCAGCCAGTTTGGCTCCGCTGGAAGCCAATGAGTTGATTTTGATTTGCCTCGTCTCGATGCCCCTCTTGGCGCTAGCGGCCTGGCTAGCCCGCTGGAGGCGGGATCGCTCCGCTCGCAACGAAGAATTAAAACCACGGACCAGTCAGGTGTCGCTGGCCAACCTATTTTTGGCCTTCGTGGTCCTCGGACTCGTCGCGATGGTTGTCCGTTCCGTGCTGGTGGGACATGTGATCTTGGCGGACCCGGGTCTGTTCTGGCTGGCGGGGAGCATCGCTGTCATGGCGGTTGCCGCCGGCTGGCCGGCAGTCACGAGAGGTAGCGGTCGAAGGTGGCTGGTCGGCGTTCCGGCGGGATGTCTTGCCGTCTGGGTATCCTGGAGGTGGTGGAACTGGAGCGGCGATCTGCTGGGGCTGGCGACCTATCTTCGGGAAAGCCGCTTTCCCGCGATGAATGACGTTTATCAACTGGAAGCCGAAATCTGTTTCTTGATCCTTGTCGGCCTGTGCTGCGGACTTTATTCCGCGGCAGAGCGCTACCAGGCCAACACGCCCAAGGGCCGTTTAGCTCGCGCCGCGCTGGCGTTGTCGATCCTAGCGCTGCTCGCGCCGCTGCTCGCCGTCTACCCAGCCGTGCTGCCGCCCCATTCGAACGTAACCGCGCTCCCGCCAAGCGAGGCTCCCGAGACGATTATGCGGGCAGGGGTGCGAATCCAGCGGCTCGAATTCGAAAATGCGAACCGCGGAAAATTCCTGGCCGCCTTTTTCGAGCTTGACCGCGCATTGCCCAGATCAGGCCACGTCACGCATGATCCGCGGCAACTGGCGCGGCAGCGCCTCTCCACCACCTTCTTGATGGATCCGAAGGTGTCGCTCTCAAAAGAATTGTGGCTGGAAATGTCGAGAGCTCTACACGAGGGGCGAGATGCCGATGCGCTTCGTCTGGCGCGCTTGCAATGGCGTGTGGGAAAGACGTTTTATCTTGGGGGAACGCTGGATGACTATCATTACGGCGCAGGCAACCAGAACTTCGCAAATTGGACCGTTATCGCACTGGCTTCCCAGGTCAGCGAGCAAGAGCGCCGCGAACTACTCCGGGAAGTGCGAGCTCTTGAGCAAGCGGAACCGGCGTTGCAAACGATTCTAGATTATGACGCTTATTGGCAGAGCGTTAGCGTCGGCTGGCGCGACCGCCTGCATGATGCCGCTGCCTGGCTAACGGAATCGGAAAGCAGCAGGTTGCGGAACTCGCCGACCGTGGACGTGGGGGTGGGTCCGCGCGGTCAGTTAAGGACGCTGCAGTATGTGTTAGCCCTGGAACTCTATCGCGGGGAACATGGTCGATTTCCCCAGGAGCTTTCCACCGTTCAGGCCGCATTCGAACTGCCGCAACTCTTCGATCATTACACGGATTCGGCACCCATTTACCGGCGGAACGGCGATGGTTATCTTCTCTACAGTGTTGGTCATGATGGGCAGGATGACGGGGGGAAATTTTGGACGGAAAGCAAGCCGATTCCTCGGTCAGAAAATTTCGATATTGACCTTGTTTTCGACCGTGAATTTCTGGCCGGCCCATGGCGATATGAAATGAAGAACTCGCCATTGGCTTCGGGTTCGGCAGCTCCGCCAAATCCCCAACCAGCCGTAGCGAAGTAAAACCCCCGAACCTTCTGCTACCACTCTCCCTCCTTGTTTCCGTCCCGGTCCTGCTAAAGTCTGACGGTAAAACGAGTTGCGCTGGACCTAATGCAAAAGTCCTCGCCCCTAGCGGCCTTTTGCGGCGGGAATGTTTGCATCGTTTCCGCCCGTCGGTTAGAATTCCCAGCCGGTTGGAGAGAATGCAGGCCGCGGTAAAAGGAGGTTGCCAATGCCCACAGCTCATTTCTTTCAGGAGTGCCCGACTTGCGGTCGGCACGTGCGGATCAAGGCGGAATATTTGGGGCGGCGGATGAGCTGCCTGCATTGCCAGGGTGAATTCACCGCCACGGACGCCGAATCGCGCTTCGATGCCGCCCCCAGCCGGGCCAGCGGGCTGCGGCGGGCCATGGAATCGCTGCTAAGCATCGCCCCGCCGGCGATGGTGCCACAAACGCGATAGGTGGGCTTCACGTTGGAGTTCCGCCTTCAGGCGGCAATAGGATTCCGCCTAAAGGCGGGACTCCAGCTAGGGATAAAGTCCCGCCACGTACCTCCCATAACCGTTGTACTTCTCCGTCGGCCGGTGCTCGCCACTGCCGAGCATTCTTTCGAAGGATTGGTCCCAGGGGCGCGGGACATCGGGATCGACGTTACTTTCAAACGGATACGCCGACGGATTGAGCGTGTTCCAGAACGTCGCCGGCTCGCTGCCGATGAGCTCGATCGACACGATGGATTTGGCCGATTTGTAGCCGTATTTCCAGGGCACCACGAGGCGGATGGGTGCGCCGTGTTGCTTGAGCAGCGGCCGGCCGTAAACGCCCACGGCGAGCAGCGGGAGCGAGTTCATCGCTTCGGCCAGCGTCAGCCCTTCGGTATAGGGCCAGGGATAGGAATTCTTCGCCGCCTGATTGGGAGCTTCGCGGGGGCGCTCGAATGAGGTCACTCGAATGTGCGTGGCCTGCGACAGCGGGTCCGCCGCCTTGAGCACGGCGGCCAGCGGCACGCCGGTCCACGGAACGGCCATCGCCCATTTCTCCACGCAGCGGTGCCGATACTGCCGCTCCACCATTTCGCTTTGGAAGCGGCGATGGAATTCGCCCAGGTCGAGCTTGAGCGGATTGCGGCAAAGCCCGGTGACCGAGAGTGTCCAAGGATCTGGCTGAAACGCGCCGACATATTTCCAGCACCACTTGAGCGAGCTAAACTCAAAGAAGTTCGTATAGCGGGCGGCTGCAGCTTCCGCCGTTTGCGGCCTGCCGTATTCAAACCGCTCGTCTCGCGTCGCTGGAAAATAGGCCGCATACTTTGCCTCGGCCTCCGGCGACCATTTTCCCGCCGCAATCACCTCCTGGTCGTTCCCTTGCAGCCCGGCATAAATGCCGTAACCCGCCGCGGCCGCCAGCGCTCCACCCCCCGCCGCCAGCAGCCATTTTCGCCGGCTGTGAAAGATTTTTTCCGGCGTTTCCCGGCCTCCCTTTGGGGCGAGCGGGTCAACCTGGTGGATAAACATGTCGGCGAGTCCCCCGAAACGACGGTGCAGCATTCATTATAACGGGGGAACAGCCCACTAACCCGAAGCGCCAGCGAGGTAGTTCCAATCGAAGGGAAGGAGCGGACTTCCTCGCTAGCGCTTCGGGTTAGTGAAGATATTCCGTCTACGAAGAGATGCGGAGATTTTCCGCTCAATCCGCGCCGGCCGGAAATCATGGCTTTGCCGCCGTTGACGGGACGATGGAAGTTCCTGCCGACAACCTCGGCCCCACCTTCCGCCCACCACCCGCGCCTGCTCGCCAGAAGCCTTCGGCTTCGACCGGCCCTCCCCTGGCCCGTCCGCTGGCAGGCCCGCCCGCATGGGCCCAGCTCTCCCCCGGAGCTGGGCCCATTTCTTTGCGCGGAGTGGGAACGCGATCTACTGGGAGGCCATGCTGCTGAGTTGGCGAAGGCGGTGGACGGTCGTGGCGGTCGCGGTGACGGCGAAGTCGATTTCTTCGGCAGTGGTGAAGCGGCCGAGGCCGAAGCGGAGGCTCGCGCGGGTGAGGTCTTCGGAAAGGCCGAGAGCCCGCAGGACGTGGCTGGGTTCCGGGTTGGCGCTGGTGCAGGCGCTGCCGCTGCTGACAGCGACATCCTTCATATTGATGAGCAGGGCCTCGCCATCCACGAAGGGGAAGGCGCAGTTGAGGTTGCCGGGGAGACGGATGAGCTTGTCCGCACCGGTTGGCTGCTGATTCCACTCGGGTCCATTGAGCAGCACGTCCGGCACGTCTCGTCGCAAGCCATCCCAGAGTCGCTGCCGGAGCGTGGAGAGACGACTGATTTCCGCCGGCATTTCCGCCAGGCACAGTTCCAGCGCCTGGGCGAAGCCGACAATACCGGGAACGTTGAGGGTGCCGCTGCGAAGGCCCCCTTCTTGGCCGCCGCCATCGAGGAGCGGTTCCAGGCGGACGCCGGGCGAGCCCCGGCGGACATAAAGAGCGCCGACTCCCTTGGGACCGTAGATTTTGTGGGCAGTGAAGCTCATGAGGTCCACGCCGAGCTGCCGCACGTCCACCGGAATTTTGCCGACCGCTTGGGTTGCGTCGCAGTGCAGCAGGACCCCTTTTTCCTTGCAAATGCGGCTGATGGCGTGAATATCCTGCAGCATGCCGATCTCGTTATTGGCGAGCATGACGCTTACAAAGAGCGTGTCGTCCCGGAGAGTGCCTGCCACTTGCTCTGGATGCAGTAACCCCGCGATGGGGCCGCCGGTTTGTTCCACCGGCAACAGCGTGACTTCAAAGCCCTTTCGCGCCAACCGGCGAAGCGGGTCGAGGACTGCTTTGTGCTCCGTGGTGACGCTGACAATGTGGTTGCCACGGCGGCGAGTCCGCTCGGCCAAGCCGCGAAGAGCCAGGTTGTTGCTCTCGGTCGCCCCGCTCGTGAAAACAATTTCCCGCGGCGAGCAGCCGATGCCGGCGGCAATCAACTCACGCGATTGGTCGACAGCGACCTTGGCCTCATGACCAAAGCTATGGCTGGTGCTCCCCGCATTGCCAAATCGCCGCGTGAAGAACGGCAGCATCGCCTCGAGCGCGCGCGGGTCCACCGGCGTGGTGGCGTGGTTATCGAGGTAGATGGGAAGTTCCATGTAACCCAAATCAGAAATCTCAAATCTCAAACAAGTTCAAATTGGGAAATTCGGAAATTCGGGAAATCAGAAACTCCGATTTCCAACTTCCTGCTTCTCAATTCCCATTTGTTTGAGATTTGAGAATTCCAGGTTCTTATTTCTGCTCAAACCATATCTCCGGCGAAAAGGTGGCAATAGCTCTCGTACCGCCGCACGTCGAGGCGGCCGTCGGCGACGGCGTTTTTCACTCCGCAGTCGGTTTCGTGGGTGTGGGTGCAGTCGGGGTAGCGGCAAAGGTTGATGTAGGGGCGCAAGTCGCGGTAGTAGCCGGCGACCTCCTCGGCAATCACGTCCCAAAGCTGGAACTGGCGGATGCCGGGCGTATCGACCACGTAACCACCCGCAGCCAGCGGAATCAGCCGGGCGGAAGTGGTGGTGTGCTTTCCCTTTTGGTTTTCCTCGCTGATCTCGCCGACCTTCAGCCCCAGTCCTGACTCGATGGAGTTAAGAAGCGAGGATTTGCCCACGCCGCTCTGCCCAGCGACAACACTCGCCTTCCCCGCCAGCAACCTGCGAAGCTGTTCCATGCCGATGCCGCGCTCGGCGGAAACGAGCAACACCTGATAACCCATCTGGCCGAATACGCCGGCCAGCGGCTGAAGGTCCGCGGGCTCGACGAGGTCAATCTTGTTGATGCAAAGGATGGGGCGGACCCGGTTGCGCTCCGCTTCGACCAGCATTCGGTCGATCAAGTTCGGCTTAAGGGCGGGTTCAGCAGCGCTCGTCACGATAACCACCTGGTCGACATTGGCCACCAGCACGTGCTGTCGCTTGCGGCTGGTGCGGCAGAGGACGCTGCGTCGCGGCTCAATCCGCTCGATGAGGCCGTTCTCCACGCCGTCCTGGCGGAAGTAGACAATGTCTCCGGCGACCACCACATGCCGCTGGTCGGTGCTCATGTTCTTGAGGACGCGGCGAGTGGCACAGCGGAAGAGTCGCCCGTCGTCGGTGCGGACCTGGCTGGCGAGGCCGAAGACCGCGAGAACGCGGCCTCGCAGCGAGCCGTGTCCAATATCCCGCAGGACGGAGAGACCGGAGCCTTCGTCACCGTCCTGCCCTACAATCGTTCGCTTGCGGGTAAGCTCTCCTTTGCCGCTCACCCGCTCGGAAGATACCAGCCGGTCTTCGGCCCGGTCGTCCTGAGCCAGCTCGCGCGTGAGGTCTCCGCGGCGGGCTTTGCCTTGATGCCCCTTGCGGAAGTCAGCGCGGATTTTACGTTTGGCCATGCGCGTTACTACGAGCTGGCCATCTTCGCCGCGGTCGCCTGCGACAGCGGCTCGGCTTTCTGGGCGTGGCCGTTGAGCGAGGGATGAACGCTGGGACCAAGGATGACCGCGATTTCGGCTTCGTCGAGGGCTTCTCTTTCGATGAGCGCCGCCGTCAGTTTTTCCAGCAAGCCGCGATTCTGCTGAAGCAAGGAATGCGCCCGGTCGGAAGCTTCGCGAAGGATGCGAGCAACTTCGCCGTCGATCATTTCCATCGTGTGCTCGCTGAACTGCCGCTGCTGATGCATCTCGCGGCCGAGGAATGGGTCGTCGTCGGCCAGCTTGTAACTGACCGGACCCAGCTTCTCGCTCATCCCCCAGCTCATGACCATCCGCCTGGCGAGCCCGCTGGCCCGTTCCAGGTCGTTCTCGGCCCCGATGGTGGCTTCGTCGTAGATTAGTTTCTCCGCGGCCCGTCCGCCGAGAAGCATCGTGAGATGATCCTTGAGCTCGGGCTCCGACATGCTGAGCCGATCTTCGTTGGGCATCATCTGCGTGCTGCCGAGGGAGCGGCCGCGGGGAATGATGGTGACTTTGTGAACGCGATGAGCGCCCGGCAGCGTCCACGCCAGGATCGTGTGACCGGACTCGTGGTAGGCGGTCTTTTCCTTCTCCTTCTCTTGGAGGACTTCTTCCCGTTTGGGCCCCATCAGGACTTTGTCACGGGCATGTTCAAAGTCGGCCATGTCAACCTGCGACTTGTCGTGCCGCGCGGCCCAAAGTGCGGCTTCGTTGACGATGTTGCGGATGTCGGCTCCGGTCAGGCCGATGCAGGCCGAGGCCAGGACGTTGAGGTTCACGTTGTCGCCTAGCGGAACGTCTCGCACGTGGACCTTGAAGATTTCCACGCGGCCTTTCTGCGTGGGACGGCCGACGGTGACGTGGCGGTCGAAGCGGCCGGGGCGGAGGAGGGCCGGGTCGAGCACGTCCGGCCGGTTGGTTGCCCCGACCACAATCACAAAATCGTTCTGAGCGAAACCGTCCATCTCGCTGAGGATTTGATTGAGCGTCTGCTCGCGCTCGTCGTGCCCGCCGCCCAGTCCCGCCCCGCGCTGCCGGCCGACGGCGTCGATCTCGTCGATGAAGATGATAGCCGGCGAGCTGTCCTTGGCGACCTTGAACAAATCGCGGACGCGGCTGGCGCCGACGCCGACGAACATCTGAATGAACTCGGAGCCATTGACGGAGTAAAACGGCACACCCGCTTCCCCGGCGATAGCCCGGGCGAGGAGCGTCTTGCCGGTGCCGGGCGGTCCATTGAGCAGCACCCCCTTGGGGACGCGGCCACCGAGCTTCTGGAACTTGGCGGGGGTCTTGAGGAACTCCACGATTTCCATCAGGTCGGCTTTGACCCCGTCCAAGCCAGCGACGTCCTTGAAGGTCACGGGAATCTTGGCAGCTTCGTACCGCTTCGCCGGACTGCGGGTAAAGCCGCTGAGGAAGCCGCCGCCCATCATCTGATTCTGAGTGCGGCGCATCCAGAACCAGAAAAAGACCACGACCCCCAGCGTAAGGCACATCATGGCCACGTAGACGGTCAGCGTGGGGTCGAATTCAGTGTCGTAGGCGACGCGCACCTTCCGGTCGGCGGGATTCTCCGGCAAGAGCAGCTTGTCGAGCGTCAAGCGGGCGCCGGAATCGGCGGCCGGTAGACGGACAATGAAATAGGGCTCGCTTTTCTTGGGCTCTTTCGCCGCCCCGGCGGCTTCGCCAGGTTTCGCCGTCGCTGCCTTGTCCTTTTCCGTTTGCGGCTGCAGGGGAGCCTGCACGAATTTCCCCTGGGCAACCTCCTTGCCGACCTTGATTTCCTCGACGTTTCCCTCGCGAATCTGCTGGAGGAGAAAATCGAACGTGTGCTCGGTCCGCAGAGGGCCGCGGCTGATCCAGAACATGGAAAAAAAGACCGCCATGATCAAGAGTGGAATCATCCAGCTCGTGAAGGCGATGCGGGGAGAAGGGCGGCGCTCCTCGGATCCCGGCTCGCCGGCATCGTTCTGCTGCGGTTTTTCCTTCGTCACTTCAGCCTCTTGCAAGCGTGTCTTGGACGCCGGCTGGAAAAATACTTCCAGGCCGGCAGTTACGCCTCCATTTTATCCCCCCGGAGCGTGATTGGGCAGTCCTGAAACTGGCGCGGCGAACGGGGTCGGGAAGGGTTTTCGCCGCGAGTGAGCAATGATGCTCGAATCCGTGTTGCCCGCGAAAACTCTTCCCGACCCCTTATTTCTCGCCATGCCCGCGAATGCCCGGGTTGCTATGACCCGGATGGCAGCCAAGGCAGAAGTGGTGCATGCCGGCGCGGGTGCCGCTGTAGTGGTCTCCGGCGAATGCGAAGAAAGAGGCTTGCTTCCCCTGGCTGTCCGGGGCCGCGGTGCTCCAACGGGCGATCTCTCCCTCGGCGTTGACTCCGGCCAGCACAGTCGGCATTCCCGACGGGATCCAGGTGTTGATGCCCCCCTGCTTGTCGAGAGGGAAATCGCGGAGGAGCTTCCACTCGCCCGGCACGCGAGGCAGTATTACGTCATCAAACCGGTCGCGGGCGGAGACGTAGATGCGAATTCGCTCGATGGTCCCGGGAGGCGGAGGACCGAAGAGGGGCTCGTTGCCGGCGTCCGTCCGCTGACCGCGGATGCCTTCCATTTGCGGAATCGTCAGACCGGGATTCACCACATTCCCTGCCGGGCCATCGAACTTGCTCCCATCGGCGAGGTCCAACCTGGCCGTGGTCGTCCCCGGAGCCGCGGGAATATCTCGCCAATTCCCCTGCAGGTCGCGCGGGTAAACCGCGACCGGTTCGGCATCGACCAGGGCGGGATCATCAAACAGTTTTTGGTGGACCAGCCCGCTGGCGTTCGCCCACTGATCGGAGGCGGAATAGATTCCGTAAGCGGACGCGGCTGGACCGGAAGAAACGTCGGAGCTAGGCGCCGCCGAATAGACGAGCGAGCCCGGCGAGAGCGGGCTCGGCGTTGCCAGGCTCCAGGATTCTCCGGCGGAATCAAGGTGAGGCGATTCGCGGCGGAAATCCTGCAAATCCTGCCGCGGCAGAGATTCGCCCGCCGCAATCGCACTGGCCACGTGCGTGAGCAATCCCGGCTCCGCTTGGACGAGGCGATAACGGCTCTGCTGTCGATCGGAGGTCATGAAGACAATCCGCCCATTGAAGAGGGGCCGCGGCCGCCCGACCAGCTCGGACACTCTGACGAGCGAGCCGAAGCGGTCCCCCGTTGGCTCGATAAGGGCGCCCAGCCAGTAATCTGTGGGAGCGGTGGCGAATTCCTGGCCTCCGTCGTAACGGCGGATGTCTTGGAAATCTTTCGTGATGGCCTCCGTGTTGCGACTCCAGAGACTGAAGGCCAGGTAGCTGCTCTGCATCAGGAACGGCCAGCGGTCATTGTTGCGATTGGCGGTAATCGGATGTTTTTTGGAGCCGTCCGCTTCCATCACCCACAGATGGCTGGCGCGGCGAGCGTGGCCGACTCCCAAATCCGGAACCCTCGTCGAAGCGAACACGATGCGGCCATCGGGCAGATAGACCGGGTCCACGTCGTCGTAGTCCACGCGCCGCCGCACATCATCGCTAAGTTTGGCGCCATCGACTGCATACCGCAGCGGAGGCACCGCGGTGCAGCCTTCATCCCCATCCAGGCCGGTCAGTTGGCGCAGGTTCCGGCCCGTGATCTCAACCTCGTAGAGCCGAAAATGACCCGGGTCCGGCGGCGCTCTTCTGCCGGCGAAGATGACTTTGCTGGCATCGGGCGAAACCGTGGGAGACATCACATCGATCAAGGTGCCGCCGGCCGGCAACTCGCGTCCCCAGGTGAGCTCCCGCACCTCGCCGCGAGGAGTCAATATCCGCAGCCGCCCTTCCGCCGCCTGCCAGAGTGCCTGGCCGGGCCAGGAAAAAACCTCCCCCTCGGGTGCCGCCGCTTCCAAGCTGGCCGGCTCACTGCGCGACGTGAAGACGATGGGCAGTTCGGGGGCCGCATCGACATAAGCCGACAGCCGCGGCTCGGCGGGAATTGCCGCCGGCCATAGCCGCCAGGTAATCAGCGCGGCCATCGCTGCTGCCGCCGCCAACAGCATCCAGAGCCTGCGGACCCCTCTAGACATGGCCCTCACCCTGCCGGCTTCATAATGTCGATCGGCTCAATGGTGTCCTTACCTTGGACGACTTCACGCACGATGGGAGACGAGGACAAGCCGAGTTCCTTCGGAATGGTGACGCTGCCGCCGCCATAAGGGCTGGAGAGGCCGACCCGGTATTTGCCCGGCGGGATTCCCCGGCCCTCCAGGCCCACCGTCTCATAGGAGCCGTCCGGTTTGACCTCGGCTGGGTACGTGGTGGGAGGTTGCTCGACGTCGGGATAAAAGATGACCAGCAATTGTTCCCGCGCACCGACCTGATAATTCTTTCCATCGACCAGGACTTGTCCCTTCGCCTTTTGCATCGGCGTGCCGCCGCCACAACCGGCGCAGAAAAGGCCAAACGCTAGCGCGGTAGCCAGGGGCCAAACGGCTCTGGAGACGATTCTCTTCATAACGGACTCAGGCTTACTGCGACGAGTTCGGCTGGTTATCGGACCGGCTGAGCATCAGGCCCCAGGTCCGTTGCTGGATATTGTCGGAAACCCAGCGCACGCTGCCGTCCGCCATGCAGGTATTGATGCCGTTGGGATGCTGGCTGCGGGCCTGGGCTTGCCAATTCCAGCAGGGAGCCCAACAACCCATGCGGTCTCGCGAGCCAATCCCGGAATACCAGAACTGGTCGCAGCCCTGGATGTCGTCGGAGGCTTCCCAGCGGTCGTTGGGCGTCGTGCAATCTCCAATCGCGTTGGCTGCCGTCACGCTGCAACCCGGAAAACCCATGGCCCAAGCCCCGCGATTGTCCTTCGATCCGATGCCCTGCCGGATCTCGTTCAGGAGCACGGTCGTGCTGAGGCCATCGCTCACCTGGCCGAAGACCGCGCCATAGTTGATGCACATCGGTCCGTTTGCCGTGCCGAACCATTCGTTCGCCGACGCTCCCCCCACCGTATAAAACCACCAGGTTGGCCCCGCATTGCAGGCATAGTTTCCCCGCGCCCACCCTCCCCCGACTCCTTGGTAGGGCACGCGGTGGGCATCCGAGGGACAGAGGAGAAAAGGAAGCCGCGTGGAACGAATGTTTCGCCAGGCTTGCGAGTTCTGCTTGCGATATTCATCGACCTGGTAGAGATCCTTCATGTTCGCCCCTTCAATATACGGCAGCGCCAACAAGATCCAATTGGGACCAAAGGGCTGATTGATGTCGCTGCAAGTTCCGAACGTCCCCTGCGGGCCGGTCACGTAGCTCATCTGCACGGCTTCGGGCAGCGTCTTGAGGGTATCGTGGTGCAGATGTGCGGCCACCCCGAGCTGATGCAGGTTGTTCGCGCACTGGGTACGGCGGGCCGCTTCCCGCGCGTACTGCACCGCCGGCAAAAGCAACGCCACCAGCACGCCGATGATGGCAATCACCACGAGCAGCTCCACCAGCGTAAAACCCCGGCAGAGACGTTTTGAACGCATGAGATGCCCGCCAGTGGAGAATGGATGGAACGATGGGTATCAGTCTATGCCGGGGGAAATGCGTTGGTCAAGGAAAGCCAATGGCATTTCAGGGCCGGTTCGCGGCGTGGTTTCGTCAGCCCCAAGTGACCTAGAGCCAACGCGGACATGATTGCTTCCCGCGCCCGTCGGATGGCGACGGGTGGCACGTGGCCGGAAGGAACCCGTACAATGGCAACGGCAGCCAGTTCGGATGCCGCTCTCACCATTTTCCGGTCGCTCCCATGCCCCTTCAGAAACTAGGCCCCTATCGGCTGGACCGCGTGCTCGGCCGGGGAGGCATGGGGAGCGTTTATGCCGGCGTGAACGGCGAGACCGGCGAGCGAGCCGCCATCAAGGTTCTGGCCCCCCATCTGGTCGACGACGCCAACTTCGTCGAGCGGTTCAAAATCGAGGTCGAGACGCTCAAGAAGCTGCTGCACCCTAACATTGTGCAGCTCTTTGCGTATGGGGAAGAGGACGGCAACCTGTTTTACGTGATGGAGCTTGTCGAGGGGCGGAGCTTGCAGGACGAGTTGCAGGCGGGGCGGCGATTCACCTGGCGGGAGGTGGCCCGCATCGGCATCGACATCGCCAAAGCCCTCAAGCATGCTCACGACCGGGGCATCATCCATCGCGACCTGAAGCCGGCCAACCTGCTGATGGACGACCAGGAGCACGTCAAGCTCACCGATTTCGGCATTGCCAAGCTCTATGGCGGAACGCAAATCACGGCGGACGGCGGCGTGCTCGGCACGGCGGACTATATGTCCCCGGAGCAGGCCGAGGGGAAGCAAGCCACCAGCCGCTGCGATTTGTACAGCCTGGGGAGCGTGCTCTACTCGCTGCTCGTCGGCCGGCCCCCCTTTGCCGGCAAATCGCTCCCGGAAGTCATCCAGAATTTGCGGTTCGAAAAGCCGATTGCCATCCGCCGCATTAACCCGGACATTCCGGAAGAGTTCGAGTCCATTATCATGCAGCTCTTGGAAAAAGAGCCGCAGAAGCGCATCCCCACCGCCGTTGCCCTGGCCAAACGGCTCCGGGCGATGGAGCACGCGCTGTCGATGGAAACGCTAGGCGGAAATCAGCTGCCGCCGGACCTGGATTCCGTTGACGACGAAGCCGCTGACGAAGGCGAGTTGCGGCTGGAACCAGAGCCTGGGGCGGCGAGACCGTCAGTCCCCAAGACTTCGTTTTCCATGTCGATCCGCCCCACGATGCCGATGCCCTCGCCGCGGAAGACCGACATTGCCTCCAACCCGGCCGGCGTGCATACGGTGATCACGGGTCTGGGAAATCCGGGGGGCGACGGCCACAGGGCCAGCGCTCGAAGTGACGAGGAAGTGGAACTCAGTCCCCCCACGCCGCGGAAGACACACTTTACCACCGTCAGCGAATCAGAGCTGCGCCACGGTGGCAAAAGCCGTGACGACGAGCCGGTCATCAGCAGTTGGATATGGCTTTCGGCCTTGCTGGCGGTGGTGGCCATTTTCATTGCGGGCGTGGTGTGGTATGCCAATCTCCCCCCCAATGCCGACGAGTTGTACTCACGCGTCAAAGCGGCCGCGGACGATGGAGACTCGGAGTCGCTAGTGGCTCTCGAGCCCGATCTGCTGAAGTTCCTGGCGAGTTTTCCCGATGACCCGCGAGCCGAGGAAATGCAGGAGTATCAGGAGGAGATCGAGCTGGGTCGCCTGCAGAAGCGGTTTGAATTCAGGGCCCACCGTACGGGGACCTCGGGCGCCCTCTCTCCCATCGAGCGGGCCTACATGGAAGCCGTCCGACTTGCCGGCAGCGATCCGGACGCAGCCCTGGCCAAATTCCAGGCCCTGGTGGACGTCTACGGCAGCGCTCAGGAGATTGGCGACACCGCCGTCCAGCGCCGCACCAATCAGCAGTGCATTGATCTGGCCCGCAAACAAATCGAGCGTCTCCAGAACGCTAACGAGAAAACAAACGCCGTGCAGCGAAAGCTCATTCAGGAGCAATTCAAGCGAGCCGCGGCGCTGCAAGAATCCGATCCCGCGACCGCCGCAAAAATCTATCGTGGCATTATCGAACTCTATCGCAACAAACCCTGGGCCAGCGACCTCGTGCAACAAGCCGAGGCCGAGGCAACAGGAGTCAGGGGTCAGGAGTCAAGTGTCAGAGAGAAATGAGACTCCTACTGCCTACTGCTTCCTGCTTACTGCTTACTGCCCCCTGACTCCCGACCCCTGACTCCCGACCCCTGACTCCCGACCCCTGACCCCTTCCCTCCCATGCCCCGCCCCATCATCCGCCCCGCTGACCTCGACCTCGAATCCCCCGGCCGCCGCGATTACTGGGTGGGCCTTGAGCACGACACGATGTGGGGCGTGCAGACCATTCCTCTCACCGTGTTTGTTGGTCCCAAGGCCCAGCCCGGCAAAGGGCTCGTCGCCTTCGGCTCGACGCACGGCAACGAGTATGAAGGTCCAACGGCGATCAAGAATCTGCTGGGGGAAATCAAGCTGGAAGACGTGCACGGGCGCATCATCCTGGTGCCGGTCCTCAATCCCGAAGCCTTTCGCACCGGCACACGTGATAGCGTGGGAGCCGACCGCGTCAATCTGAACCGCGCGTTCGTGGAAGGGGCCGGCGAGAATCGAGCTCTGGCCGGCATCACGCACCGCATCGCACAGTTTGTCCGCCGTCACATCTGGCCGCACGCACATATCGTGCTCGACCTGCATTCCGGCGGCAACCAGATTCGCTTCGACCTCTGCGCCAGCTTCCATCCCATCGCCGATCCCGATCTGGCGAAGCAGACCGAGGAGGCGGCCCGCTGGTTTGGTGTGCCGCTGATCATGGTCTACCAGAACCTCACTCCCGGGCTCTTGACCAGCGAAGCGGAGCGACTCGGAAAAATCACGGTCGGCACTGAACTCGGCTGGGGAGAGGCGGTAAACCGCGAAGGGGTTACCTTCGGCCGGCAAGGGATTCTCGCTGCCGCCATTCATCATGGCCAGTTGCGGGGCGAGATCAAACCGATAGGCGCCCACGCGGACGGCACGCAGAAAATGGCCACGATTGTCGATGCGGACTGCTACACCTCGGCCCCGTTTGCCGGACACTACGAAGACGTCCTCCCTTGCGGCATCCGCGTGAAAAAGGGAGACGTTGTCGGCCGCCTGCACGACTTTGACCGCATCGACGAACCAGGTTGGGAGGTCCGCGCCGGCGTCGACGGAGTGATCGTCGGCCAGGCCTGGGGCGCCCGCGTCTTGCGAGGGCAGCACATTGTTTGCGTGGGGCAAGTAGTTGGATAATGGCGAAGATTTCCTCCATTCACGCCCGTGAAATCCTCGACAGCCGCGGCAAGCCGACGGTGGAGGCGGAGGTGCAACTGGAAGGCGGGGTGGTGGGAACCGCCAGTGTTCCCAGCGGCGCCAGCACCGGTGCAGCGGAAGCCTGCGAGCTGCGGGATGGCGAAAGCGGACGATACGACGGTCAGGGAGTTCGCCGCGCGGTGGAGAATGTGAACAAGATCATCGGTCCCGCACTCCGCGGCCAGTGCGCTGATGACCAGCAAGGAACCGATGCAGCGCTGCTAGACCTGGCTGGTTCACCAAACAAACAGAGCCTTGGCGCTAATGCAATCCTTTCCGTCTCGCTTGCGGTTTCGCGCGCCGCGGCGCTCTCGAAAGGGATACCGCTGTATCACCACATTCACGACTCCTTGCTCGCGCGCGCGGAAGCGAGCGCCGGGAATTTCGCCTTTGCGCCGGGGATTCCGCTACCCATGACCAACATGATCTCCGGCGGCAAGCACGCCGGCGGGAATCTTGATATTCAGGATGTGCTGGTGATTCCTAGAGGCGCGTCGTCATATCCCGTCGGCCTGGAATGGATCGTCCGGGTTTATCGGAGACTGGGCGAGTTGCTTTGCCAAGACGGCTACGAAGGCTACCTTGTCGGCGACGAAGGAGGCTATGGGCCGCGGCTGAAATCGAACGCTGAGGCGATGAAATATGTCGTGCGGGCGATTGAGAAAGCCGGCCTGCGACCGGGACAGGATGTGTCCCTGGCGCTCGACGTGGCGTCATCGCACTTCTATCGCGACGGCCACTATGTGCTGAAGGCGGAGCAGGGTCGCCGGTTGTCGAGCGCGGAAATGGTGGAGCGGCTGGCGGAGTGGGCGGCGGAGTTTCCCATCGACTGCATGGAGGATGGCCTGGCCGAAGAGGACTGGCAGGGGTGGCAACTGCTGACGCAAAGGCTGGGGAGCAGGATCAAGCTGATCGGCGACGACCTGTTCGCGACGAATGCCAGCCGCTTGCGGAAGGGGATCGAGCTCCAGGCGGCGAACGCGGTCCTGATCAAGGTGAACCAGATCGGCACGCTCAGCGAGACTTTTGACACCGTCTTGGCTGCCAAGAAGCATGGTTACGCCACAATCATTTCCGCCCGCAGCGGCGAGACGGAGGATGACTTTCTGGCGGACCTGGCCGTTGGCCTGGGAGGCGATTACATCAAGATCGGCTCCATCGCCCGCAGCGAGCGCCTCGCCAAGTACAATCGGCTGCTGCGGATCTGGGAGGAGCTGACCAAGTAGACCCGACGTCACCTTTCCATTCCAAAATCCCAAATGTCTACTTACTTTGTCACTCGCCAGGACTGCTCCCGCCACACGATTTTCCCCGGCGTCAATATCTTCACGACTCCTGGCGAGAAAATGATGCTCTCGCTGGTCGAGTTCGAGCCGGGCGCTATTGTTCAGCCGCACAGTCATCCCCACGAGCAAATGGGAATGCTGCTGGAGGGAGAACTGACCTTCACCATCGGCGGCCAAACCCAAACTTTGAAGCCCGGTGAAATGTGGCGAATTCCCGGCGGCGTTCTCCACAGCGCGGTAGCCGGCGACAAGGCCGTCAAGGCACTGGACGTTTTCCATCCGATTCGAGAGGACTATCGCTAGCGTGAATCTGGCCGGTGCTCGCCAATGAGAAATGCTGCTTACGAGTGAGCTCTCTGTTGCAGCTCGTGGGCCTTGGATTTGGCCTCTTCCGCCTTATAGATGAACGTGCGGTCCTGGGTGGCCTCGAAGGCCTTCTGAAAGGTGTCGCTGAGCGCGGTGTAGTTGAACACTTCTGTGGGCTCCAACTCACAAGCGCGTTCGCTGTGGCGGATGGCATCAGCGTGGCGGCCGGATTTTACCAGGAGCAGGGCCAAAGTCATGTGAGCCAGCACATTGCCTTCGTCCTCTTTCAGCACGTCCTCAAACTTCGCAATGGCTTCTTCTTTTTTCCCGGCACGTTTGAGAGTCTCGGCCTCTTTGTACAGTTCATTCGCGGTTGGCATCGTCAAGTACCTGGCTGGCGTGTCGGTTGTCCGTCGGGGCTGACCCACAGGCTCATGATAGCAAACGCGGGCTCTTTCGTCGGCCCCTCGGTTTCCCAGCATTCCCAAATCGCCCCGCGGCCCAAGAAACGACTAGCTTCCATGAAGATTTCACGAAGCTCAAGCCGCCGCCTGCCGATAATCGATGTGGCGGCAATCCCCGCGCGCAGGAAGCGCTAGCAGGGAGGCTGCAAATGGCTTGTTGTTTCGGCTGGGGACGGAATCACTCGCAAGGAAGGATCCTTGATGGCCCGCAACCGTTTGCGCAGCGTTTCCACCAGCGGGCTGCGCGTCTACTACGGACCCGAGGACGTATTGACCACCGAGCAGGAAAGCTCCGCGCGGCAGATGGTCTCCGTTCCCGTCAGCGAGGTCCTGCCCCTTCTGCTGGAAGCCCGCCGCACCAAGCGAGCCTGGCTCGATGATTTCTCGGACGACGAAATGACCATCAGCAGCGACCTGTACGAGGTGCTGCTGGCGTATCAGCACTTCCGGCGACCGAGCGCTTAGCAACCGGCCCAGGCCAATCTCGAGCCGCTGCATGGGTTGCCGTAGCTTGGCGCGCCACCGTCTACCGGCTTAGTAATCAAGCCTGCCCCCTTTCCCGACTCCCGCGTCCCAGCGGGTCCGTCATCGTCGCCACCAGGCTGTAGCTGCCGAAGGTCCAGGTCCAGACCGGGGTCGAGAGCAAACAACGGTTCCTGACACCTTTTCCTCTTCCAGTTGAAGAGGGAGGCGGGCTGCGTGAGGAGTTGGGCCGTGCGGGCGCGGCGGTCTGAGTCCGTACCGCCGGAGGCCATCGTGTGCAGGTTGCTCGCCTCGACGTACGGCAAGAGATTGAAGACCC
>JBPCKT010000027.1:0-42656 GCA_051004015.1 Pirellulaceae bacterium
CCCCAGTCCCCAGTCCCCAGTCCCCAGTCCCCAGTCCCCAGTCCCCAGTCCCCAGTCCCCAGTCCCCAGTCCCCAGTCCCCAGTCCCCAGTCCCCAGTCCCCAGTCCCCAGTCCCCAGTCCCCACGAGTCAGGAGGCACGAGGCAGGAGGCAGAGATCGAGAAGGTGATTGACCAAATAGTCGCGAGTCCCGGCGGGGACGAGCTTTTGGCGCGCATTTTTGAGAAGCTCTCCGAGCGGGAACGGGAACTTCTTTGGGGATACCTTGCGCAAACCGATGCCTGCGAACTGGGCTACGAGCTTGAAATCCAGAAGCAGACCGCCCACAACTACCTCGCAATCATCGCGCATAAACTCGGTTTCGACTCCCGCCCCGAGCTTCTCCGGCGGGTTTTCTCGGCACTCTTGAGAAGACTCAAGAAATCTTAGGAAATCTTCGCGGAATGGTTTTGGCAACCTACCAATCCTCGGCGCGATGCCTTAAATTTCCAGTTCACGCATTCGCGGAGGCATTTTCCATGAAGACTCGTAGCGGACTGACGCTGCTCGAAGTGGTGGTGGTCATCGCCATCATCGGCATCTTGCTGGCGCTTCTGATGCCGGCGATTCAGTATGCGAGGGAAGCGGCGCGCCGATCGAAGTGCTCCAGCCAGTTGACCCAGATCGGCCTAGCCATACAGAGCTATGAATCCACATATCGAGTGCTGGCGCAGGGCAACAATATGGGTTATAGCTTCCTGGTTCCGATTCTTCCCCAGCTCGAACGGCCCGACCTGTTTGACCTGGCGGATTTTCGCCCGTTTCAGTGCGATCTGCCCGACAACAAGCTCTTTTCCACGAAGGTAGAGATGTTTGTTTGTCCCAGCGACGGATTTAATGTCGGCACGCTTTCAGGAACTACCTTTCGGGGAGCGTCCAATTATGCGGGCAACATGGGATATGACACGTTGACGTTGGGTTACAACGGTGCCTTCCATAGCTTATCGCCCGCCAAACTCGGATTTTTGTCCTCGCGAAGCGCAACGGATGGAGCATCGCAGACCGTTGCAGTCTCCGAGATCTTGGTGGGAAATGGGGAACCAGATCTGCACCGGTGCAATTTTTACACCGCGGCACTGTTTCCCAAAGGACAACATGAAGCCTTTTGCCAGGCCTGCCTGAACCATGACCTGGAAGTCTTGCCGAACGGGGACGTCGCCACCGATCCAGGACACCGCGGCCGAGCCTGGTACATGGGAGACCCAGGGGGAACTCTGTATACCCACTCGCTCACCCCCAACCAGCTTAGCTGCCGGAACCATTTTGACGGGCAATCCGGCGCCTTCACTGCCGCCAGCAACCATCCGAACGGGATCATGTCCTTGTTTCTCGATGGCCATGTGATTTTTATTTCCAGCGCGATCAACCAGCGAGTCTGGCGGGGGGTGGGAACGCGCAATGGTTCCGACGTCGCCAATTGAAGGTGCGGATGATCGAATCGCTGGAGAAAAAATGAGAGTTCGTACTGCCCTGCCTGAATCAGGCAGGTGCAGTTTTCAAATCCTTCTTTCTTGTTTGTTAGGAGTCTGAAATGTTGCGATTGAAAATCATGTCGATGACGGCGGTAGCGATGTCGATCATACTCATCGCCAACACGGTCCTGGGGTATACGATGACAACCCCAACCTATAATTCGTTGGTAGGAACCGGACCCCTCACTTGCGGCGGTTCGACGAGCGGGAGTTCCACAACTGGTCTGACGATCATCGTCAAGGACGGCTCAAGCGGAACCCTAGGTTCCGGCACCGCGGGACCAGGGGCAGGATGGTTTACGTGGACAGGTACCGCAAACCCAGTCGGCGGCGCATATCCGGCCCCCGGCCAAGTCATGATGCCCATCCTCTATGATTCTGCGTTTAATCCGGTTGCCTATTCCTATTGCCATACTTAACGAAGCGAGTTGAACTGGGGGGGGATTCGCGCGGATCGTGCGAGAACCCCCGCAATTTCTTGGTTTATTTCTCTCTTCACTTCGTGCCGCTCTTGGCATTAACACGCTGTTGGCGGTTCTTGTATCAAGGCATGCAAACATCAATGAACTTCTGGAAGACTTCCGTCTACGTTCCATCGAGCTTCGGGCTCGCACTTCTATTGGCCGTCGCGTCGAGTGTGGGATGCCGGCAACGAATCACCTCAACGGCAAAGCCCAACCCCCCGCCAGGCATCGCGGTGCGACTGCCGGACCTCCAGGCGTCTGGCGTCAATTCTTCACCAGAAACGACCCGCGTCCCGGTGCTTCAGCGATTCAAAATGAATGTAACTGTTCACGGCATTGATGCTCAAGCGCGAAAGCAGGGGAGGGGCATCTCCATACATTTTCTGCCGTTGAAAGGATCCGAGGACGAAGCAAAAAAATGGTTTTACGGGGCGGCCACTCTCTTTCCAAAGGATATAAATGCCGCGACTTGGGAATGCACAGGAATTTGCGAAGGCGTCGCCAAGCCCGCGCCGATGCGAGCCGTGATTGCCATTGGCGATGTTGCCACCGAAATTCCCTTCGCTGAAGTCAAAGTGGAAGCGGTAGCTGATTTCAAGCCCGAAGAAGTCAAGCCAGGTACGCCCAAGTAGGACGCGCTACCGGGGCGTGCGGGAATGGATGCACCCTACGAGGAACTACAAGAACCAAAATTTCTTGCCTCCCGGCGTGGACATCGTTATATTTCGCTTGAAGCCCACCGCAGCCCCTTCAGGGCAACGGCGCGCCAGGATGCGTGCAGACGGCAGGATCACCTTAACCTATTGAACTGGACTCAATCGCTCCAATGCGACCTTCTCAGGCGGGTCGTAACGGTTGTAAGAGCTAACCACCTCAGTAGTTAGGTGCGGATTTTTTGACGCCGGGCATTGCGTGACCTATATTCGAGCAGGCCGAAATTGAGCAGCGCAGCCCGCTGACAAAGACTCAGCGCAGATTTCCACGCTTGCCTCGATTACCATCCTGATTCCGCGCCGGCATCTCCCCGCTAGCCTCCCGGTCTACCCCGGGACTTTCGTGGACGCTGCCGCGAACGCCCGGTGAGCTTTCAATGACCCGACTGCCGCTGTTTCGGTTCGCATTCACCTGTCTTCTCTTCGTGGCATGGTCCGCCCCGCAGCTCGCTCGCGGGCAAGATGCGGCCGCGGCGCCGGCGAAAGTTGACTCGGCGGACGACCTCGCCAAGGTTTTCGAGCTGGGGGCCCGCCTGGAGCGGGAACGCCGCTGGGCCGATGCACTCACCCATTACGAAGACGCCAACCGCCATCATCCCAACCAGCCGGACATCGTCCGGAAGTTGACGCTGGCCCGGGCCCACTACGACGTCTGCCGCCGCTACAGCGATAGCAGCTTCGCAACCACGCTCGTCGCGCTGACGCCGCAGGACGCCATCGAAATCTACGACGAAGTGCTCCTCAAGGTCAACACACACTACGTCCATCAGCCCAACTGGCAGGAGCTGTTCAACCGCGGCCGGACGGCGCTCGAAGTCGCGCTGACGGAGGCCTCCTTCATCGAGAGAAACCTCTCGAAGCTATCTCCGCAGGAAATGGCTTCCCTCAAGCAGGAGCTGCAGCGCCTGGCTAGCACCGCCCTCGTCAACGACCGCCGCCGGGCCATCGACACGGTATTCTCCATCGCCGCGAGCTTGCAGCAGAAGTTCGGCCTGCGAGCCCCGGCTGTCATCCTGGAATTCACCTGCGGCGCGACCGGCTCGCTCGACGACTACTCCAGCTTCCTCACTAGCACCCAGATGGAAGAGGTTTTTTCGCAGATTGAAGGAAACTTCGTCGGCCTGGGGGTCGAACTGAAGACGGAGCCGACCGGGCTGAATATCGTCAACGTCATTTCCATCGGCCCCGCTTTTGAGGCCGGCATTCGCCCCGGTGACCGCATTACCTCGGTGGACGGCAAAACTCCGAAACAGGTGTCGTCCGACACCTTGGCCGACATGCTCCGCGGCGAAGAGGGGAGCCAGGTTCGCGTGGAAGTCTTGGGGCGGGACGGCCAGACGCGGTCGCACCTTATCACCCGCCGCCGCGTCGAGGTCCCGAGCGTGGACGAAATCAAAATGATCGATGAGGAATACCACATCGGCTACTTCAAAATCACCAGCTTTCAGAAGACAACCCCGAGGGACGTGGACGCGGCCCTGTGGAAGCTGCATGAAATGGGGATGCGAAGTCTGGTGATTGACCTCCGCGGCAATCCGGGGGGCCTTCTCAAAGCTGCTGTCGACGTGGCGGATAAGTTCGTAATGGATGGGATGATTGTGGCTACTCGCGGACGCAGCCCGCGAGAGGACTTTGACCACAAGGGGCAGGTGGTCGGAACGTGGCGGGTGCCGCTGGTCATCCTGGTGGATCATGATTCCGCCAGCGCCAGCGAGATTCTGGCCGGGGCCATCCAGGACCATCGCCGCGGCTCGCTCGTCGGCGAAAAGAGCTACGGCAAGGGCTCGGTGCAGGGCATCTTCCCGCTCAGTTCCAGCGGCGTCGGCGTCCGCCTGACCACCGCCAAGTGGTACACCCCCGCGGGCCAGCCAATCACCGGCCACGGTGTCACCCCTGATGTCCTGGTCCGCACGGCCGCCAAACCGCCTGTCAGTTCGGACCTGGCTGTTTCCGCCAATGCTGCTCCTCCTGTCCCGACGGAAGACGCCATCCTCCGCGCCGGCCTGCAGGTTTCGCGGGCGAATCTGAGCAAGAAGTAAGAACGGCGAGCGGCCTGCGTAAGCTGACCGGTGAGGTGGAAACCCTCGAGAATCATTGCTCCTTGGCTGTTCCGGGTCACCGGCCAGCTTACGCAGGCCGCTCGCCGCATTGTCCGGCAGCGGCGATAATGCTCTCCGTGTCCGTCGAAAAGTACCTCAAGCCCGAAGTCATCAATCAGATCAAGCGGCTGGACCTGCGCGCCCAGTTCGTGGTGAAGGGGTTTTTGCAGGGTCTGCATGCCAGCCCGTTCCACGGCTTCTCCGTGGAGTTCAGCGAGCACCGCCGCTACGCCTCGGGGGACGACCCCAAGGACATTGACTGGCTGGTCTACGCCAAGACCGACAAGTACTACGTTAAGAAATTTGAGGCCGAGACCAACATCACCGGCTATCTGGTGATGGACCTGAGTCAGTCGATGGGCTTCACGCATCGCCAGGAGTTGACCAAGTTCGACTACGGCATCTGCCTGGCCGCGGCTTTGGCCTACCTGATGATTCACCAGCAGGATCCCGTAGGGCTCATCACGTTTGATACGCGCGTGAAAGACAGCCTGGCCCCCAAGAGCAAGCGGACGCAGCTTGGCACCTTGCTCGCCCACCTCGCCAAGCTCAAGCCGACCGGGCCGACCGACATCGGCAAAAGCCTGACGCAGATTGCCGCCATGTTCCGGCACCGCAGCCTGGTCATGATTTTTTCGGACCTCTTGGCCGACCCCGGACCCGTGTTTCAGGCCCTCCGCCGCCTGCGGCATCGCGGGCATGATGTCATCCTCTTTCACATCCTGGACGAGGCCGAAGTCACGTTCCCCTATGACGGCATGGTGGAATTCGAGGACCCCGAAACGAACGAGCTGGTCGTCGTCGACGCCAGCAGCTACCGCCGCGACTACCAGAGCGAAATTGCCGCCTTCCGGGCCATGTATAAGCAGGAATGTTTTCAAAGCGGCATCGACTACGTCCAGCTCGACACCAGCATGCAGTTCGACAAAGCCCTCCTCGAATACCTCCTCAGCCGCCGGTCGCGGGGGTGAGAACTCAGGCCATGAATACACTCCTTCGACACTTCACGAATTGCGTTCTGGTCTCCGGCCTGTTCGTCAACACTTCGATTCCGGCGGCGGAAAAGGACGACGAAAAGCGAGCAACGGCTTTGGCGAACATTCGCGCCGCGGCGGCTGGTCGAGACCTGGCGGCGGTGCGCGAGAAACTTGCGGCTGCGGCAAAGCTGAAGGGGAAGGCGGAATACGATGCCGAGCTGCTGCGGCTGGAGGAGCTTGGCGACTACCTGGAGAAATTCTGGCAGGCGGTGGAGCGTGGAGCGAAAACGCTCGATGGCACCCAGGAGCTCCTCATTGGCGAGGAGCGGGTGGCGTTTGTCGAGTATGAAAACGGCACGCTCGTGTTGCGCGTCAAAGGGCAGAACCGATCGTATACGCACAAGACGCTTCCCGCCAAGATTGCCCTGACGCTCAGCCAGCAGGTCATGAAGCCCGAGGCGGCAGCCAACAAGGTCTTCTTCGGTGCGTTCCTGGTGCTGGATGCCAAGGGAGACGTGGAATTGGCCCGGACTATGTTCAGCGAAGCCGCGGCCGGCGGCGCAGACGTGAAGCGGCTCCTGCCGGAGCTTGACGCGGAGCGGCCGTTGCCACCCATCGAGATTCCGCCCCTGACACCGGCGATGCGGAACCTGCTGGCCGAGAAGAACTGGTCACTGCGGGTGAAAGGGGACAAAGGCTGGACCCGCCAGCCGCTCGACAAGCGGGTGGAGCAGAATTCCGAAGGCCGGCTCGCGGTGCGAGTCCCTACGGAGGAAAGCGATACCCTACAGCTCATCGCCAAGAAGCCGATCGCCGGTGATTTTGTCGCGCGGCTGATTCTGACCGATATCAAGAAAGGACAGACACTGGGCCTGTTTGCGGCCGACGCTCAAGATGCCGGCTTTGCGGTGGAACTCCCCGCGGGGAGCTTTCTCGTCGAATTCGGCAGGCAGGGGGGAGAAATCAAATGCGCCGTCGGGGGGAAGCCCCGCGAGGTCAAGCCGCTCGGCAAAGCCGCTCCCAAGATGGCCGGCGTGATTGGCCTGAGCTTGCCCGCCGGCAGCCAGTGTACGATTGCCGCCATTGATTTCGCCGGGCGGTGAGCCTCGGGACGAAGGAACTTCAGAAAAAGAGGGTGTTTCAGCGAACAGAATCGAGCCGCAATTGTCCTTATTCGAGCCCAGTCCATCATGACCCCGCCACTTGCCATCTCCCGCATCGATACCCGCCAGGGTGACGTCCAGCAGGCGCTGGGGGCTTTGCGCGCGAAGCTGAGCCCGGCCGGGAATGTCGTCAGTGAAGCTGGGCGGCAGCGCACGGTCGACGTGTTCGGCGAGCCACTTTCCCCCCAGCAGGTCGTCGAGCGGATTTGCGGCGAAGTGCGGCAGCGCGGGCTTCCCGCAGTATTGGAATACTCGCTGATACTCGACAAAGCCGAACTGACGGCCGAGACCATCCGCGTCTCCTCGGGCGAGTTGAAGGCCGCCCATGCCCAGGCGGAGCCGGCGTTTCTGGCGACGGTGCGGCAGGTGCGAACAAACGTGCTGGAGTTTCAGCGGGCCATCTTGCATCAGGACGTGGAAGTGACACGCCCGGGCGTTGTCCTGCGACAGCGGTATGTGCCGCTGGCGCGAGTGGGCGTTTGCGTTCCGGGCGGGGCGGCGGCTTATCCTTCGACCGTGCTGATGACGGTGGTCCCCGCCCAGGCCGCGGGGGTGCGGGAGATAGCCGTCGTATCTCCCCCGACCGCCAATGGGGCGAACAACCCCGATGTGCTGGCGACCTGTCATGAGCTGGGCGTGACGGAGGTTTATCGGGTCGGCGGCGCCCAGGGTGTGGCTGCTCTGGCGTATGGAGCGGGGCCGATTGTTCCCGTGGACAAAATTGTCGGACCCGGCAACTTGTTCGTCGCGCTGGCCAAGCGGCATGTGTATGGCCAGGTCGATATCGATTCCATCGCCGGCCCCAGCGAAGTGGTGGTCATTGCCGACGACACCACCCGCCCAGATTTCATCGCCGCCGATATGTTGGCGCAGGCGGAGCACGCTCCTGGAGCAAGTATCCTGGTCACCTGGAGCGAGCGACTGCTGGAAGCGACCGCTACCGAACTGCAAAAGCAAGTGTCCAAGCTGTCGCGTAGCGAGCTTACCATTCAAAGCCTGCGCGACTTCGGCTGCTTAATCCTGGTGCGGGACGAGGAAGAAGCCTGCCGCATCACGGACCTGCTGGCGCCAGAGCACTTGCACATCTCAACCGACAATGCCGCGCGCCTCGCCGCGAAGATCCACAACGCCGGTGCGACGTTCCTGGGAAACTACAGCCCCGTTGCCCTGGGGGATTACGCGGCCGGCCCGTCGCACGTGTTGCCCACCGGGGGCACCGCCCGCTGGGCCAGCGGCCTGTCCGCCAACCACTTTCTGCGCAGCAGCAGCGTAATTCAATATTCCGAAGAGGCGTTGCGATCGATTGCCCCGCACATCCAGCGGCTTGCCGATAAAGAAGGACTGACGGCACACAGGGCGAGCGTGGAAGTCAGAGTGAAAGCGGAGAGCGGAAAGCGGAAAGCGGAAGGCGGACCGCATATCACCGGCTTTCAACTTTCCGCTTTCGGCTTTCGACCAAACATCCTCGCCATGGACGGCTACACGCCCGGTGAGCAGCCGCAGGCGGGGAAGTTCATCAAGCTGAATACGAATGAGAATCCGTATCCGCCACCGCCGGGGATTCGCCGGGCGATTGACGAGGTGCTGGAGCGGGGTTTGCAGCGGTATCCAGACCCGATGGCGAACAGCTTTCGGCTGCGGGCGGCGGAGGTACTGAATTTGCCGGGCAAGGACTGGATTCTAGCCGGCAACGGCAGTGACGACATCCTCACAATTTGCACGCGGGCTTTCGTCGGTCCCGGCGAACTGCTGCGGCTGCCGTATCCCAGCTACATCCTCTATCGCTCGCTGGCGCAGCTTCAAGATGCCCGCTGGGAGGAAGTGAGGTTCAACGACGACTGGTCGCTGCCGGCGGCGTTTGGAAACCCAGCGGAAGGGCTGAAGCTCGTCTTCCTGCCCAATCCCAACAGTCCCACCGGCACCATGATCACCCGCCAGGCGATCCTGGAGTTTGCCGAGCGGCTGCCGTGCCCGCTGCTCATCGACGAAGCGTACGTGGATTTTGCCGACTTCAACTGCATGGACCTGGTTGCTCAAAACGAGAAGATCATGGTCAGCCGCACGCTGAGCAAGTCCTACGGCCTGGCCGGGCTCCGTTTCGGCTACATCGTCGCCCAGCCGCACTTCATTGAGCAGCTCATCAAGGTGAAGGACAGCTACAATTGCGACGCGCTTTCCATCGCCGCCGCCACGGCCGCCATTGGGGACCAGGCGTGGCTGGCGGAGAACCGGGCAAAGAATATCGCCACGCGCGAGCGACTCAGCGCCGGCCTGTCGCAATTGGGATTCACGGTCATCCCCTCGCAATCCAACTTCGTCTGGTGTATCCACCCCCGCCATCCCACCCAGCCGCTCTACGAACAGCTCAAGCAAAACCGCATCCTAGTCCGTTATATGAATTATCCCGGCTGGGGCGACGGCCTGCGCATCAGCGTTGGCACGGACGAGCAGATTGAGGCCTTGCTGACCCTTCTCAAAACCATGGTGTGAAATGCCCCGTATTGCAACGATTTCCCGCGACACCCGCGAGACGAAAATCCACCTGGAGCTGAACCTGGACGGCAGCGGCCAGGGAAGCTGGCAGACCGGCGTGGGCTTTCTCGACCACATGCTGGAGCTGTTCACCCGGCATGGGGCCTTTGATCTGAAGGTGGAGGCCAAAGGAGATTTGCAAGTCGACCAGCACCACACGGTGGAAGACGTCGGCATCTGCCTGGGGCAAGCGGTGAAGCAAGCTCTCGGCGACAAGAAAGGGATTCGCCGCTACGGCCACTTCACGCTACCGATGGAAGAGACGCTGGCGACGACGGCAATCGATCTTTCGGGCCGCTACTATCTCGCCTTCCAGGCGGCATTCGACAGCCCTAAGATCGGCGATTTCGACACCGAGCTGGTCGAGGATTTCTGGCAGGCCTTTGCCGCCAACGCTCTCTGCAACCTGCACATCCTCATTCACTACGGGCGGAACAGCCACCACAAGAGCGAAGCCATCTTCAAGTCCGCCGCCCGTGCGCTACGGATGGCAGTAGAAAATGACCCGCGGATGTCCGGTGTGCCGAGCACGAAAGGAACGTTGACAACTTAAGACATTGGCTGGAATCAAACCTCGTCAGGGCTTAGGATTCAGATAGTCCTTTTGTGGAGTCACTTATGTCGTTTGCCCTTCGAGTTTTCCTGCTCGCTGCCACACTGCTTTCGCAGCTTCCCTTCGCCGCTGTCTCCCAGGCGGACGAGGACGAAGTTCCCCCGCCCAAGGCCGCGAGCAAGCTGCCCGAGCCGCTGACCGAGTACAAAGGACGGCTGATCGCTCAGACGATGCATTACACCGGCGCGCCGTGGCTGACGCGGGATAACCGCGAGCAAGAGGAGCGCTGCTCCCTCATGCTGGCCAACCTGGGGGTCAAACGGGGTATGACTATCTGCGACATGGGGTGCGGCAACGGCTTTCATACGTTGCAAGTAGCGAAGATGGTGGGAGACGACGGCCATGTATTCGGCGTGGACGTTCAGCCCGAGATGCTCAAGCTGCTCAATGATCGCGCGGATGAACAAGGAGTCCGGAACATCACGCCGGTGCTCGGCACGTACATTGCCCCGCGCCTTCCCAAGGGAAAATTCGATCTGATTCTGTGCGTCGACGTCTACCACGAATTCTCCTATCCCGAACAAATGCTGGCCGCCATGCGGGACTCGCTCGCCCCCAAGGGCATGGTGGTTCTCGTTGAATTTCGCACCGAAGATCCCAATGTGCCCATCAAGCCGGAGCACAAGATGAGCAAGGTGCAGGTGCTCAAGGAGCTTCCCCCCAACGGGTTCAAGCTGGTCAAGGAATTCAACAAGCTTCCATGGCAGCACATGATGTTCTTTGGCCGGGATGAGGCTTGGAGGAAGCTGTCGCGCTAGGCCCAATCGCCGGCGTGACAAAATCGAGGCTTCTTCTGGCCGCTCCTCGGCGAATCCGCTACGATAACGGCATGGGGTAGGAGCGAGCATTCGCCGCGGCCGGGTGGGCGTACCCCCCTTCGGCTGCGTCGCTCCGTAACGAAATTCATGTCTGCAAGGAACGGAAGGAACACGAATCATGTTGCGACCACGTTACAAGAAAGCAGCTCTCTGGCTTTCGTTGGGTTTGCTTTTGGGCCTGGCCACGGGATTGGCCGTGCATGTCGGACTGGAGAGCCGCCAGTCGGCCGGCGGCTCCGGTTTGCCGCTGGAGGAGCTCAAGCTGCGGGCCTCGGCCTCGCATGGCTCGGAAACATTTGCGATGGCCACGGGCATGCTGGATGATACGGAAGGAGTCTTCATGCTGGATTACCTCACGGGTGACCTGACCTGCTTCGCGCTGAACTCGCGGCAACCCGCCAAGTTTTACGCGATGTTCCACACCAACGTCTGGCAAGAACTCCCTGTGGAAAAAGGTAAGAAGCCGACCTATGTCATGTGTACTGGAGCCTGGTCGTACAAGGGTGGGACTTCGGGCGGCGGCAAGGCCGCGGAATGCGTGGTCTACGTTGCCGATTGCAATACCGGTGGATTTGTCGCCTATTCGGTAGTTGTCAACGGCGCCAAGGGCTCCATCACTGCACTGGACGGCGGCAAGGCCCGCGACCTGAAACTTCGCCAATAACAATCCAACCAAAGGTCCCGCATGGCCTGGCGACTGGAGAACTCGGTAGTCCGCGGAGAGCTGTTTAACCTCCGCCCGAACAGCGTTCACGGTTGGCTGGAACTGCGGGGCGCGCCGTCGCTTGTTCACTTGGGGCTCACCGGCAATATGGAAGGTGAGCTGGCGGGCAAACGCGTGCAGTTTGAGACGGAACTCGCAGACGAAGAAGTTGAGGAGACAGGCGACAGCGAAGGGGTGTTGGAAGGTCGAGCGGGCAGTCCGGACTTTGAGGCCATCGAGATCCAGCAGGTTGGACCTACCGGTCTTATTCAACTTACCCGCCTGCCGCCAGTCCAGGGAACCGGACAGGAGGATGTCCGCCTGACGCTGCAGTGGTTCAGTCAGAACGGCGAGATGCGGATCGACCTCGTCAATCCGCGGCTGGAGTTTGTGGTGGAGGACGACGACGAAAAGAAGGCCACCATGGAGGACGATGAGGACGATGGGGAGTCGGTTTTCCTCAAGGACAGCGAAGACGCGTTTCCTGAATTCCCCGACGACGCCGATGAGGACGACCCCTACGGCCTGTTTCCTCCACAACTGGAAGAGCAACTGGAAGGGGAGACGAAGAGTCCGGAAATTGCTGCCATTGATGAAGGCGCTTTAGGGGATGGCGCCGCCGAGCCCGTAATGGGCCTCGACGATCCGCTGGCGGAGTACCCCTTTGAAGACCGCCCCAAGCGGAGCTGGGACGAGGTCATCCCCGGCATCGATGAGCAGACCAGGCGGCTGTACGAATCGTGGGACGAGATTTTTGAGGGAAAGAAAGACGTTCCGCTCTGCACGATTTTTGATCCCCCCCTCTCCATCTACCCGGTCGACAAGCTCAGCGACGCCGAGGTGGAATCGGCCTTCAAGGTCATCCTCCGCCGTCTGGCCATGCACAGCGTGGCCCTGGACATGTGCGAGCACTTTTCGCCTCGAGATGCCTATCGCTTGCTGGTCGAGGAAATCCTGCCGAAGTATCCCGTCTATCCCGGCCTCCCGCTCACCGGTTATGTGCAACATTACTCCACCTGGGAATACTGCCGCAAATGCGACGAAGAATTTGAAGCCCGCTGGCAAGCCGAGGAGCAGGAGCGCGAGCAGCGCAAAGCCCGCGGTGAGGAAGAGGACGGCACGCAGCCGGGAGATGACCAGATTCCGTTTTAGAGATTTCGTCAAAAATCGTTGACGGACGAGGAGGGACCGATATAATCAAACGGTCAATTCGCCTCCAGCTGAAAGAACCGGTTTCTGGAAGTACCCTTTTCATACGGAGCTATCATGCGTACGACCAGACTGTTCTGGTGGCGGTTACTGAAATCTAGAAGCGCATTCAGCCCTGCCCATCGGCCGCGTGAAACTCCACAGGAAGAGGTCGTGGTGAAACTGACAAGTATGGCGTGGCAACAACATGACTATGGGGACTTTTACACGGATTTCTCTGCGGGTGCTTCGAGTGACGTAATGTTTGCGGAGTTTCCGGATGTTGGAGCGGGTATCGTGCTCCACGATACCGTCGATGTCAAGTTAACTGTGCTATGGCCTGCCGACTCTGGCGGGAGGACCGCCAACTTCTTCGTGCGAATATTCGATCCCGATCATGCGTCATCGGACAACGGCCATGACACCAATGGCTCAACGCCCGACGACAATTATACGGCTTCTGGATTTGTAGCTATGCCCGGTGGCGGTTTGGCGAGCCAGGGTATTTCCTTTTTCGACGGTGAAACTGAGAGTATCGAAGAATTCACAATTACCGCTCGTCAGCCGGGAAATAACTTTATCGTAGCTGGAAGTGGTCGTCGCGACTGGATAAACGCGGCGACATTCGCCGCTGATGGAACGACAATACTACGGAAATCTGGCGGCACGCCAATTCCTCCAACCTGTCAAACTCGCGTCCTCACGGTGTGGAGAACCCTCAACATCGAAGAAGATTCTATGGATGCGCCCGGCCCCTTTGAAACATTTGATGGCGCTGGTGTGGGCAACGATGATGTAAATCCGGGAAATCTCGGAAATGGACAGGGGACATTCGGCCAGCCTTCGCTGGCATTGCTCACGACGGAGGCGGAACGAGCCAATGTTCGCGTGCGCGTGATTGGTCCATTTGACGATAGTCAAGATGACGCTCCGTTCGTTCATAATCTTGGCGTAGCGCCCCTTCCAACAGTACTGTATGGAAATGCGGTTCGAGATGTCGATAGTCGGAAGGATTTCTGGGTGATTCAGGTCTTTGCGGCCTACGAGTATGACCCTCGAAATGACTATGATCCGCTGCTCGGCGTAGCCGAAACCGCAATACTGGGCAACACGGCGTTTGGCGCTGGCACCAAGGCGCCCGTCAACGTCTACCTCGAAACTATTCGCGATGTGGGGGCGAATTTTCCTGGCGCGGTTGATGAAGAACGACTGCGCCGGCGTGTTGTAGTTCATGAGTCCCTGCATCGATTCGGCCACTTATCTCATGATGTAGGTATTATGGACGAGCGCACTTTGGCAACTGGTTCCGACAACGACAACATTCTTCTCGGCAGTATGCTTCGCGAAATATCAGTTGCCGAGAAGCCATAGATTAGACGCAATGAATAAGAACTGCCTCTTTTTGATCTGGGCGGTGATCTTTGGCGCGGCCGAGATGCTTCCGGACAGCGTCTCCGGAGCTGACGATGTGCGTCTGGAGTTGACCGTCGCTGACGACGACTTGACGGTACCCGGACCGTTGGTGGTGAGGGCCCGAATGCGCAATTTAGGCGGCAACTCCATATTTCTTGAGTCTCCTTTCGGTGCCCTTCCGGGAACACTCTCTTTTCAGACCCTGGCACCTGATGAAGAAACTTACCGGTCCTTTGGCGCATGGATGCAGAACGTGGAGGGAGGTGTTGGTGGACCGAAAATCGAAGTCAAATCGGGGGATTCGGTGTGCTCGTACGAAGTCCTCCTGCCCCTCCAACAAACAGAACTGGATCACAAGGGCCTGTGGAAGATCAGGGGGGTCATGTTTCTGAAACCCGGCATCCCCACCTATAGCGAACCTGTTTCCCTCTTCATCCGCGAACTCCCCAAGGAATCACTCCAACGCTCGCAGCGACTAAATGGTGACATTGGGCACATGCTGCTTGAATCTCATCGTGATCGGCCGGGTGTATCCTCCGCGGTTCTCGAGCGCTTGATGACCGAGGCGCGTGACTTGCCGGAGGCCCGCGACTTTCTCAGATTTTTTTCCCTCCTCGAGCAGATTCGGTATTCCAAAACAGCCGCAGAGAGGATCGCTGCCAGGGAGGAACTCGAAATGCTCCGCAAGGAGCCCATGAGCGACACCCATCGCCAGTGGACGTCGGTGGTGGCAGCCTGGATGTATATTCAAATGAATCGTGGGACTCTAGCGGCGAAGGAGCTGGAGCAGGTAGATGCGGACTATACCGAACGAGCAGATCTTGAGAAGAGGATCAAGTACTTGGAACCGATCGAGAAGATTCGCGACGTCCAAACGGCCGGGGAGCTGAACGCCGCCGGACAAGAACTCGCTGCACTCCGCAAGCAGCCCATGGACGACAACCAGCGCCGGTGGGCGGCGCTGGTTGCAGCGAGGGCGTATATTCACATCAAGCGTGGGGAATTGGCATTGAAAGAATTAGGACAAGTGGATGCGAACGACCCTGAACGAAAGGTACTGGAAAAAAGGATTCGGGAGCTAACAGAGTAGAAAACAGAACCGTTGCCGCGTCGGAATATTTGGCCCATGGTTGCGAATACTCCTCATCACAGTACCATGCGCTTGTAATGTCCCTTCGTGGTCCGCCTAGAGTCAACTTCCATGCTCTGCACAGCCTGTAACACCGAGTCTCCCGCGGA
The DNA here is from genome assembly GCA_051004015.1 of Pirellulaceae bacterium. Taxonomy (GTDB): domain Bacteria; phylum Planctomycetota; class Planctomycetia; order Pirellulales; family Pirellulaceae; genus SXOA01. The sequence goes on from JBPCKT010000027.1 coordinate 15,433, forward strand.
ATCCACCTTCTGTCCCAAGTGCGGCAAGCCGCTGGCGGTGACCGGCGCTCCGCCGCCGACCAAGACGGAAACGATGCAGGCTAGGGTCGAGGACATTCGCAATTCGACCGAAGATGCGGAACACGACCTTTGGAGAGGGGGCTTTTCTCCCAAGGCCATGATTGGCTACTGGCTGCTGGCAGGGCTGGTGACCCTGATCGCGATCGTGGTCGGAGTCTTGCTCAGCGATCTTCTCGCCTGGATTATCGGCCTCGCGGTCGCCGGCAGCCTGTGGCTGGCTTTCGCCCTCTATCTCCTGTATCAGCGCCTGGGCGTGGAATACCAACTAACCACGCAACGTCTCTTCCAGCGCAAAGGGATCCTCGCGCGGGTGACGAACCGCGTGGAGGTAATCGACATCGACGACGTGCAGTTCTCGCAGTCCTTGGTGGAGCGGTTTCTCGGCGTGGGCACGATCCGCATCCTCTCCAGCGACATTTCCGACCCCAAGCTAGTCATGATCGGCATCGACGACGTCAAGAACGTCGCCGACATCATCGACAAAGTCCGCCGCGACGAACGCCGCAAGCGAGGGTTGCATATCGAAACGGTGTAGCCACCCGCTCGCGGCAATCAACGCAGTCGCCGGCGATCACTACTTGGACTCGTCCGTCGTTTCCTTGGCCGGCTCCTTCTTCCCCCCATCGCCGTCCGCTTCCTTCGGCTTCGGCGCTTCTTCGGCCTTGGCGGGCTCGTCGCTCTTTTTCGCCTCGTCGCTTGCCGGGGGCTCTTCGACTTTCTTCGCGCCCTCTTCAGCCGCCTTGGACTCGCTGCCTGCTTTGTCAGCCTTGCCCTGCGGGCGGCCCTTTCCCTTGCCGCCCTCTGCTCCCGGCGGCCCCATCGTTCCGGGCATCCTGCCGGCCGGCGGGCCGGCGGGAATGGCCACGGTTGCACTGTTTGGGCTGGAAGTCAGGTCGACCGTTGTTTTGTCATATTTCAACTTGCCAGGCAGAAGTTCGTCCTCGGGCATCCGGTTGGCGCAATGCGTTGAGTAGTGCCGCTTCTCCGGATTGCCGGTGTACAGCACGGTGATGAAGTTCCCGTTGCGGGGAATCCAACCCCACCAGCGATAATGCTCGATAGTATAGAACTCCGTCTTCTCCACCTTGGTCGGAGCCATCCCGAGGATCTTTTGAATGTCCTCGCTGTACAGCATTCCGCCCGCTTCGCCGGCAGCGGCGCTGACGCCGTTCTCACCGGCCTTGGTGATGCTGGGTTTAAGTGCAAGCTCATTGTGCTTGAGGATCGTCTCATGCAGCTTGTCGTCGGCGGCCTTCACGCGGGGAGGCGCAATCACCCGGTCGTAGAGTAGCGCCCCGGCAACCACCACAAGCACGCCGAGCAGGATAGTCAGGCGGAGCGGACTAGGCGCGGGCCGGGCAGACGGCGGCGCATGACCGGAACTTTTGACATCGGGGGAATCAGTTTTCATCGGCCAGCCCTTGAACAAGGAGGAAGAAGGATCTGTCTTTGGAGTCTATTCTTTGCCGCTGGGGATTTCCAGTCTTTATGGAAAAAAGGAGGACAAGCGGCTTTGCCCTTCCACTTCGTTATCTGTCCGCAGTTGGTCTCCGAGTGCCTGGAGACCGCGAAGTAAATTATCCACCAGTTTTCAGTAGCTGGTGACTCCGCAGCCAGCGCTCGCAGAGCCCGGTCCAACTGGAGGGAAGCAGCTTGTCGTTCTGGCGGACGCCGAAGTCGTGGTCGCCGCTGGAATAGACGTGCAATTCGGCGGGGATGCCAGCCCGCTTGAGAGCCAAGTACATGATGACGCTGTTCTCCGGCTCGCTGATTTTGTCGTCCGAGGAATGCACCAGCAGGATCGGCGGCGTCTTGGCCGCCAGATGAATGCCGGGCGGAACTTCGTCCTTGTCCTTCACTTTCAGATAGCCCGAGTAGCAGCAGACGGCGAAGTCCGGCCGGCAACTGGCTTTGTCGAGATCGTCGATGGCTTCGTACTGCCGCTTCTCAAATCCGGCAGCTGTCGCCAGGGCGAGGTGCCCGCCGGCGGAGAAGCCGACCATGCCGACGCGGCCGGGATCGATGCCCCATTCCTTGGACCGGCTGCGGACGATGCTCACGGCCCGCTGCGCATCAATCTGCGGGCCGAGCGGCGGCTCCCCATTGATGTCGCCAGGGCGGCGCGGGCATCGGTACTTCAGGATGATTCCCGTCATGCCGCGAGAATTGAGCCAGGCCGCGACTTCTTCCCCTTCCAGCTCCCAAAACAAATCGTGGTATCCGCCGCCGGGGCAAATCAGCATCGCCGTCCCGTTGTTCTTCTCCTTCGGCGGCGAGTAAATCGTGATCGACGGCTTCGTCACATTCGTAATCAGCCGCGTCGGCCCCTTGAGAATCGGCGAGTTATAGGTGCGGCTGTTCTCCTCCCCCTTAATGCCGACATCCCCCGGCACTTTGCCCGGCCAGAGGTCGACCACCAGCGGCTCCGCAGCGCAAACGACTGCTGGAAGCGACATGATGAAAAGCACGGCAACAGGCAATAGCTGGCGTTTCATATCAAGGTTCCCGTAAAGAATCTGAATGACCAATTCCTCGCCTATCGTATCCCATCTGTTGCTACAATGACTCTGGATAAGTGACAGGAGAGGCTTCATGGCCGGCCGGCGATTCTTCCAGATCAGCATTCGCACGCTGCTCATTCTGACGACGCTTGTCGCAATTGGCCTGGCCTATTTCAATCGCATTCGCCAGCACGTCCAGGAACAGAAAATCGCCGCCGCGAGAATTGAATCGCTGGGTGGCAAGGCGACGATCAGGCTGACATCCCGGGTCTGGCTGTGGCTCCGCAAGGCCGCCGGCGACGAGTACTTTCAAGAAGTCGTCGCCGTCGATTTGGATAAGTCGCTCGTGACCGATGCGGACTTGGAACTTGTCGGGAAACTTCACGGCATGAAGTCATTGGCTCTGAGGGGAGTCGAGCTCCATGCGAGTTACCCTTCTACCTTCCGGCTGCCACACAATCCAAAACTCCAGCCGTCGCAGATCACCAGCGCTGGGATCCAGCATCTGGGATCGCAAAAAAAACTGGAGCGGGTTTGGCTCAACAACACGCGCATCACGGATGATGCCTTGGCCACAATTGCCTTGTGGCCGCAGCTGAAGACACTCGACCTGCACGCCACGAAAGTTACGTCTCGCGGGGTTCAGCGCCTCGAAAAACTAGAACGGCTCGAAGAGCTGACCTTGGATGGGACGAAGATTGATGACGATGTCGTTCCGACACTCTGCCAAATGCCTTCACTCCGAAGCCTTCGCCTCCACTATACCGCGATCTCCGGAGAGGGCTTATTGCGACTGCGCGAAGCTTTGCCCGCCTGCGAAGTGCGGGGAGCCGACCTGGATCTTTCGGCGGGCATCGACCCCGATCCAGAAAGCATGCGCTGGAAGGAAATTACCCGGCGTATGTGGACTCTCGGCAGAAACGGACAATTGAAGCTCCTCATCCTGGCCGGCACGGCTGTCAGCGACTCACACTTGAAGGACTTGGATCGGCTGGAGAATACCGACGTCATCGACCTCCGCCGGACCAAGGTTACTAAGGCCGGCGTGGAAAGCCTTCAGCGGGCGCTGCCAAAGTGCAAAGTCCTGCGATGAGCATCGCGGCACCCAGTACAGCTGCTAGAATCTGCGAAGGGGCAATTCTCGAAGGCGGCAACATGAATCGCCGGCGATTCTTTCAAATCAGCCTCCGCACGCTGCTGGGGCTCATGACCGTGGCGGCAATCTGGCTGGGCTACATCACGCACCGCGCGCGGGAGCAGCGGACCGCCGTGGCACGAATCAGGGAGCTGCAGGGCCGCGTCGTCTACGACTATCAGTATCAAGTGGAGAACTCTGCCGCAAACCCGTTGCCGCAGACACCTCCCGGCTGGCCGTGGCTCCGGCACCTGATCGGCGACGAGTACTTTCAGGATGTCGCGATGATCTTTCTGGATAACACGCCAGTCAGCGACGCCGATTTGCGGATCCTTTGCAAGCTTCGCGGCACGCGGTCGATATCGCTTCGGCAAGGCAATATCACTGACGAAGGACTGAAGTCTCTGGAGCAGCTGACCAGGCTGACTTCTCTCGACCTCCGCGAAACGAAAATCACGAGCGCAGGACTCGCACAGTTCAAACCGCCTTTGGGTATCGGTACGCTGTTCCTCGCAAATACCAGAATTGGAGGCGACGGAACGAAAGCACTCAGTCAATGGTCCAATCTCAGTATGCTCGGTCTGGAGGGAACTGACGTGACTGCGGAAGACATCCAGCACCTGGCTGAGCTCAAGAATCTACAGACACTTGTTATCCAGCGGACCAAGCTTGACGACTCCGCCGTGCCCAATCTTGGGAAGCTGACCGCTTTGGTTGAACTGTACCTCGACGACTCGCAAATCAGCGGAACAGGCTTGCTGTCGCTCCATGACCAGCTGCCAAATTGTCGAATCGAGGGGAACACTGTGGAGTGTGAGGGTTCCACTGGTCCTTCGCCAGAACACGCGCGTTGGAAGCAGATTACGACGAGGTTTATCGCCCTTGACCGGGAAAAGTACATCAAGTTGCTGATTCTATCGGTGCCATGGATTTCAGACGGCCATTTGCTGGCGCTGGAAGAGCTGAAGCACGTCGAGGCGATTGACCTGCGTCGGACCCAGGTCACCGATGCCGGCGTGAATAAACTGCAACGAGCCTTGCCGAAGTGCAAGATTGTTCGAGAATAGCAGCATAAACCCGGAGGCAAGTTTGCCTCCGGCTGCTTTTTCACCCCGCCAGACGGCTGATCCGGCTGGAGGCAGCTTCTTCCGCTTCGGCCGGATTGGCGACGTAGCGGTACTGCATCAGGTAGGCGTCTTCGGTGGTGTCTTCGTAGAAGTCGCGGAGCAGCGAGATGGCTCGGAATCCCATTTCGCGGAAGAAGAGCTGGGCGCTGAGGTTGGTCTCCCGCACTTCCAGCATGATTTTGTTTCGCCGCTGGGGCGAAAGCTTGCTCACCAGTTTGCGGAGCATCTGCTCACCCACGCGTCGCCGTTGCATTTCGCGGTGGACTGCGAAATTCAGGATGTGCAGCCGGTTGCGGTGCAGCTCATAGATCATGAAGCCGATGACCCGCTCGTGGTGCTCGGCGACCATGCCGATGCAGTTGCGTTGCCGCAAGCAGCGGACGAAGTCCTCCTCGGACCAGGGGAATTCAAAGGACTGCCCTTCGATGGCGAGCACTTCGGCCATATCGCGGCGGATCATCCAGCGGATATGCACCGGAGCCTGGAGTTTTGCCGAGCCGATCATGCGTGTTTCCTCCGTGAAAGCCTGGCCTGCTAGCGTCCTGCGGCAAGGGCTTGAGCAAACGTTGAAGTCGCTCAAGGGGGCGTAACATACCGCAAGCAAAAAAAATCGCCAAGACGAACAAGGGGCCGGATTTCGTGGAACATCCATTTTAGGGGCGGAAGGGCTTTTGGGGAGGCTGAGGAACCCTGATACCGTCTGTAATCGCGCCTTTTCTCAGGTTAGGATCGATTACTCTCCACGGCACTCATGCGGAATTTCAAGGAACACCCTGATGAACCGGCTTATCTTGTTTTCGCTCGGGCTTTTGACGCTCGTTGGCCTCCCTTTCGCGAAGGCTCCGACTCCCAGCCAGGATTGGTCCTGCTTCCGCGGGCCGACCGGGATGGGGACGAGTGAGGCCAAGGGGCTGCCGGAGACCTGGAGCCAAAGCGAAAATCTCGCCTGGAAAACGAAGCTGCCGGGACCGGGGGCCTCGAGCCCGGTGGTGTTTGGAGACCGCATCTACATCACCTGCTATACCGGCTTCTTCGTTCCCGGCGAGGAGGGGAGCAAAGAGGATCTCAAGCGGCACTTGATGGCCCTCCAGCGAAACAGCGGGGAAATTGTCTGGGATAAACCCATCGCCGCCAAGCTGCCGGAAGAGGACCGAATTCGCGACCACGGCTTTGCGGCCAGCACGCCGGCCGTGGATGCCGACCGGATCTACACGTTTCATGGCAAAACCGGAGTGATTGCCTTCGACCACAGCGGCAAGGAGCTCTGGCGGGCGGACGTCGGCTCGCGGACCAATGGCTGGGGCTCGGCAGCATCGCCGGTGCTGTGGAAGGAACTGGTCTTCATCAACGCCAGCGTGGAGAGCGATTCGCTCGTCGCCCTCGATCGCAAGTCGGGGAAAGAAAAATGGCGGGCCAAGGGGATCCAGGAGGCCTGGAACACCCCAGTCGTAGTCACCGCCAAGTCCGGGCGGGAAGAGTTGGTGGTCGCCTCGCAAGGCAAGGTCATGGCCTTCGCTCCGGCCACCGGCAAGCCCCTGTGGACCTGCAAGACCGACATCACCTGGTACATGGTCCCCAGCGTGGTGGCCGACAAAGGCGTGGTCTATTGCCTCGGCGGACGCTCCGGCACCGCCGGCCTGGCGGTAACGGCGGGAGGTGAAGGGGACGTGACCGACTCGCACCGTCTGTGGACCAGCCTGAAGGGGTCCAATGTTTCCTCGCCCGTCTACTTGGATGGGCATCTTTACTGGATGCACGATTCCCGCGGCATTGCCATGTGCGCCAAGGCGGATACCGGCGAATTGGTTTATGAGAAGACCCTGAACCGGGCCGACCAGTCCTATTCCTCGGCGCTCCTGGCCGACGGCCGGATCTACTATCTCACTCGCAATGGCAGGACTTTTGTTGTGGCTGCCAAGCCGGAATTTGAGCAGCTCGCGTCCAACGACCTGGGCGATCGCACCATCTTCAACGGCAGCCCCACCCCCGATGGCAGCCGGCTGTTGATTCGCTCGGACAAGTTCTTGTATTGCGTGGGGAAGTAGCGCCGCTTGGCTCGAAAACAGAATGCCACCGCTCGACATCCTGGAAACGTGCCTGTACGTCAACGACCTGGCCGCGGCGGAGCGATTCTATTCGCAAGTGCTCCGGCTAACTGTCCATAGCCGGCAGGAGGAGCGGCATGTCTTCCTCCGCTGCGGGCGAGGGATGCTGCTGCTCTTCAAACCAGACCAAAGTGTTTTGCCTGGGGACGTCCCATCGCACGGGGCGTACGGCCCCGGTCATGTTGCCTTCGCTGCGAACGAGGCCGAACTGCCGGCGTGGCGAAAGCATTTGGAGGGCCATGGGGTTTCCGTGGAAAGGGTCGTCGCGTGGCCCGGTGGCGGCCAATCTCTTTACTTTCGCGACCCGGCGGGGAACAGCCTGGAACTGGCGGCACCGACGATTTGGCGGAAGGAATGACTGCCGGCTGCCCCCGAGAGCCGGAAAGAACGCCCTCTTCCACTAGAGCGCATCCATTTTGGGTGTAGCGGTTTTCAAGAGCTAGCGGGCATCATTGCGAGTAGGAAACGGCGATAGCACTGGCCGCTAGCCACGCTACACCCTGTTGGAACCGCACTAAATGGCGAACTTTGGCAGATTCGATCTATTAGCCGCAGAGTCTCCTTGTCTCGCTATTGGGCCAGCAGGCGGGCTCCACCGGCGGGATAGCCCGCGGTCTCGTATTCCACGGGTGGATCAGGCGGCCTGCTCTGCGTCGGCAGATATCGCGGGCGTTGCATCATTAGCCTCAAGCGCCTTTTCGAGCTCTTGCATGACGGCCACGATGGGGGTTTCTCTCACCATCTCATTCAGCTCGCGGTCCTGACGGACATTCTTCATCCCTAAGTGATGCGAGATGGACTGCAGCATTTGCAGCATCTTGGTGGTTTCCTGCTCACTCAACATGCCCACCTGGAGTCCGGCATGCGCCCATTGTTCGGCCTGGCGGGTCTGGCGCTGCTGGCTCATCAGGACAAACATGGAGAGCAAGGCCGCTTCGGAGCTGATGCACAGCCCCAGAAAGCTAAACGGATAGGGGTCGAATTGCTCAATGCCAGGACAGCCAAAAGTATTGAGCACAATCCAGCTAGCAAACCACGCGAGATGGCCCAGGATGAAAAACGGACTGGCGGCAATGCCTGAGACCCGGTCACTCAAACAGGCGACCGTGGACCTTTGGCGGGAAAACTCTTGTTCGAGCTCAGCAATCGACTCAATGTTCCTTTTGACGGTTTCAGGAATCCAAATGCGCATTGCCGGAATCCTTTAGGTCAAACCTGGCGAGTCTGCAGCAAGGAGGATTCAGGTCCGGCGAATACAGCCGGTTGCCAAATCAGCGTACATCCGGTCTAGCACGCGCTTGTGAGTGCTCCCCTACGGGTTATCGACGATTGGCCCCCGAAAAAACCCGCTATTCTTCGGTGCCTGATAGACAATCTTCATTGCCGGACTGCTGACAGGTTTGCTGCCGTCCTTGAGGGAGTGGAGGGCTAAATCCAAGATGGTGGAGGTGAGAAGCGTGCGTTGGACGGGGTATGGGGGTTTGCCGCCGCTCAGGAAGAACTGCTCGATGTTCCAGGTCAGTGGATCGAAGAACCGCGCGCCAGGCGGGGCCGGGAGGAAGAAGCAGCTTGAAACGGGTTCTTTGACTCCCTTCACGCTTCCCGCGAAGGCGAAGTCGGAGACCTGCTCAATCAGGTTCAAAATGGTCCCCTTGGTGCCGTCGGCGTATTCAATCAGGATGGCGACGGGTTGGAGCACGTTCTCGCGGATCGGCCCGACGTTATGGCTTGGGCAGCGGGAGAGGGCGGCTTCGAGAAGCTTCCAGGACCAGCGGCCGTCGTCGCCGGCTTTCCAAACGGCGTCCCCTTCCAGGCATACGACCGACTTCACGCCCGTTTCGCCGCCGGCCCGCCGCTCCAGCATGCATTGCAGCGTTTCCAGCCCGTGGATGAGATAGATTTCCTGGGCCCCGCGGTCAAAGCCGTAGCAGACCAGCCCCTCGGTGAACGGCGTCCCCAGCGGCGGCTCGATTTCCGGCTGCCGCCAGGTGACCGGCAGCGAAGAGCCGGCCATCAGGCCGAAGCCGAGTTTGTCGGCGGTGGCGACCATTTCGGCCGCCCGCTTGTGGTCGTAGGAGAGGTGTTTGTCGACGAAGACCGGCACGCCGCGTCCGCTGTTACGGAAAACCTCCACGATTTCCTGAAAACGCTCGTAACGCGGATAGAGGACCTGACCAAATTCATTCGTCTTGTAGTCTCCGTGCTCGATGATGAGCAGCACGGCGTCCACGTCCAGCTTTTCCCCGCCGAGGGTCTCCGCCACGGTTTTGCAAAGCTCAATCCCATGCGTTTTGCAGAATGCTGGCCCCAAATCGTCCGCCGGGGCCTGGTCGTCGTACATCCGCACCACTTCAAACGGAGGCTGATGATGAAAGCCATCCTTGCGATAACCATGCACGAACCGGCCCACAATGTGGTAGGCGTGCGACCGGAGGCGAAAGATCGAGTTCACCGCAGCGACGCGGAGCTTTTTTCCCGCTGGCACCGCTGGCTTTGCCTGCTGGGCTGTCTCGTCCGCCCAAACGCCGCTCCCAAGCACACCCGCGAAAGCAGTTGCGGCACCTGCTCCCAGAAGTTGACGGCGAGACATCATAGAGAATAGTCCTAATGAACTTTTCCAAATTCCAACGGTGACAACGGCCCCAACCTACTGACCCGCACGGCTCCGTTCAACTCGGCATGACAACTTCGCAAGAATCCGGCCAAATCTCCGCTGTTTTCACCAGCGCGCGGTTGCCCTTTTTTCGCAAACTGCGTACGATGCCGCCGTCCGCCGATTCTCTACCCGAACTTCCGCCCGTCCGGCGACTGCTGTCTGGCATGAAGCTGCACCGTTTTGACGAACAATTCGCGCTATTCATTGATCTGGGCCTAGCCATGTGCCGGGCGAGCGGCGGCAGCGCGCTGTTCCTGATGCTCTCCGGCCCCACGGAATGGGACCAGCTCAAGCGGAAGGCCGACGGCATGAAGGTCGTGGTGGCTGCCGACGATCCGGCTGATTTGACCGGGGCGGAGGAAGCCGGGCTGCTCGCCCTGCCGCTGGACCTCTCCGAAGCTCCCGTGATCGAGCGACTGACGCAGGCCCTGCTCCGCGGCGTGGCTCGAGAGATCCTCACTCCCGGCGACGCCGTCGTGGTGATGTACAGCGGTTTTGAAGCTGACGCGCTCGATTCCATCAGCTTCATCCGCCTGGATGAGCACCTGGGCCGCCTTACCGCCCGGGACCTGCGGCAACTGGAAACCAGCGTGCCGCTGGAAACGCTCAAGACCGTCGTGGACCTGGCCGTCGAAATCGGCCGCGAGGGTCGAGAAGGGAAAGCGGTCGGCACGATGTTCGTCGTGGGGGATACCCGCCGCGTCCTCAGCCACTGTCAGCCCGCTGGTTTCGACCCGGTGAAGGGCTATCCGCGGAACGAGCGGGACCTGCACGACCCACGGGTCCGGGAAGCCATCAAGGAAGTCGGCACGCTGGACGGCGCGTTCATCGTCTCCGCTGACGGCATTGTGGAGAAAGCCGCCCAGCTCGTGGACGCCCCCTATGCCAACCTCACGCTCTCCAAGGGCCTCGGCTCGCGGCATTGGGCCGGCGCGGCCATCAGCAAGGTCACGAACGCAATTGCCGTCGTCGTCAGCCAGTCCAGCGGCACGGTCCGCATCTTCCAGAACGGCGACGTGATGCTCCGCATCGAGCCCTTCCGCCAGGCCATGAAGTGGAGAGATTTTGAATACGAGCGGCCGGGCGAAGAAGGATAGCGACTTACTTTTCACTCCGCCCCGCATACACATGCTGTCCTTTGAACGGCGGCAAGGCCCGGTGCAGGACGACGGGAGCCATGCGGGTGTGGGCGACGTACTTCTTGTCGCCTTTACGGACACTGTATTGCCGGGCCTGGCAGGCGAGCGGAAGGGCGACGAGAAGGAGCAGTGGAAGGATTGTTCGGAACATAGGAAGCCCCTTGAAAATAAGTTGACCCGTCCTCTCTGCGATGAGCGCGTTGAGATACTATTCGGCGGCTGAACGCTGCTCCAATCAACAGTCGTTCGATGCGTGGAACATCAACTACGATCGAAGAAGTCAGGGCTCGTCGGCAGCGGGACTGCAAGGCGTTCCGCAAGGATAATCGGCCAGGTTTCCCCGTTCCACCTGGAGCGTGGCGTGCTCGATGCCGAAGCGGTCGTGCAGCTCGCGGGTGATTTGCAGCAGCAGCGCGTCTTCGTAGGGGGTCTCCGGCATTACCAGGTGAGCCGTCAATGCCGCCTCCGTGGTGCTCAGCCCCCAGATGTGCAAATCATGCACTTCCCTCACGCCCGGCAGGGTCGCCAGGTAATCTTCCACTTTTCGCGGCTCAATTCCCTTGGGTACGGCATCCAGGGCCAGATCGAGCGACTCGCGAAGCAAGCCCCAGGTGCTCACCAGGATGACGACGGCGATCATCAGGCTGATGGCGGGATCAATCCACAGCCAATGCGTGAAATAGATGGCGATCCCCGCAATCACCACCCCCAGGGAAACTGCCGCGTCGGCCGCCATGTGCAGGAATGCACCGCGCACGTTGACATCATGGTGAGACCCGCGCAGGAACAGGAGGGCGGTAACGGTATTGACGACAATGCCGGCGGCTGCCACCCCAATGATAACTGCCTCGTGCGCAGGCTGGGGATCGGCGAAGCGGCGGATCGCTTCCCAAGAAATGGCTCCGACAGCGACCAGCAGCAGGACGGCATTGGCCAGCGCAGCAATAATCGTCGTCCGCCGAAGTCCGTACGTCCGCCTGGCGGTTGGCCTTCGCCGGGCGAGGGTCATGGCTCCCCAAGCGAGCAACAGACCCAAAACGTCGCTGAGGTTATGCCCGGCATCCGCCAGCAAGGCCAGCGACTGAACGTAAATTCCGCACCCCGCTTCGAGCAGCACAAAGAGACCGTTCAGCACCACTCCGACCGCGAAAACCCGGCCGTATTCCCTGCGCCCGTGCTGGTGATCGTGATGTCCCATACCTAAAGCTTAGCCCCGGCTTTCACGCCGGGAATGGGTTCCACGAATGGGTGGCTGATAGGCGTTGAGCGAAACGACCGCCTACAATGGTCCCATGCCCTTCCAAGCCGAACAGAGCGGCCGTGAAGCTGCCCACGCGCAGCCCGCTGACCAAAGGGCTGCGCAGCATTTCGCCACAACCCGCTGGAGCGTTGTGCTCGCGGCTGGGCAGGGTGTTTCGCGGGAAGCGAGAGGGGCACTGGAGTCTTTGTGCCAGGCGTATTGGTTTCCCGTCTATGCCTACGTGCGTCGGCACGCGGCCATTGCGGAGGATGCTCAGGATCTGACGCAAGGGTTCTTCGCGCACTTGCTCGACAAAGAGGCCATCGGCAAGGCCCATCCGGATCGCGGCAGGTTTCGGGCGTTCCTGCTCACGGCGCTGCAAAATTTTCTGGCCAACGAGCGAGACAAAGCCCGGGCGGAGAAGCGGGGCGGCGGAAAGACGGCGCTCTCCATGGATTTTGATTCGGGCGAGTCGCGCTATCAGATCGAGCCCTCCCACGAGTTGACGCCGGAGAAAGTGTTCGAGCGGAGGTGGGTGTTGACGCTCTTGGATCAGGTGCTGGATAGCCTGCGGAGGGAACTGGCCGAGGAGGGTAAGGAACCGCACTTTGAGCAGCTCAAAGGGGGAATCGTCGGTGAAATGACCAGTGAGGGCTACGAGCAGGCGGCATTAGCCCTTGGCATCACTCCGGCGGCGGCCAAGCAGGCGGCGTACCGGCTGCGGAAGCGTTATCGCGAGCTATTCCGCCTGGAAGTCGCCCGGACGGTTGCCGAGGACGCGGAGGTGGATGACGAAATCGGCCGGCTGCTGGGAATATTGGGGGAATAGTGGGAAGGTGAGTGGTGAGTAGGTGAGTGGTGGGTATATGGTTACTCATCACTCACCACTCACTTTTTCTTGTTACCGCACCGCGGCGATTCTGTAGAAGAAGGTATAACACGCCTTCCAGGAGTCAGCCGCCATGAATGAACAGGCCCACTGCCCGAAATGCCGCTCCCAGCTTCCCGCAGACGCTCCCGCGGGCCTTTGCCCAAAATGCCTGGTGCAAGCGGGGCTTGAGAGCGAGCCTTGGCCGCAATCCCAGCCGGAACGCACAGTGCCGAGCCCCGCCTCCGCCCGATTCGAGCCACTTTCCGTGGAGAGCCTTGCGGGCAAGTTCCCGCAACTGGAGATCCTGGAGCTGCTCGGCAAAGGAGGCATGGGGGCGGTCTACAAGGCTCGGCAGCGCGGGCTGGACCGGCTGGTGGCGGTGAAGGTGCTGCCGCCGGAAATCGGCCACGACCCAGCCTTCGCCGAAAGATTTACCCGCGAGGCCCGAGCCCTGGCCCGACTCAGCCACAACCACATCGTCTCCGTCTTCGATTTCGGCCAGTCGGATGGCCTGTTCTATATCGTGATGGAGTACGTCGTCGGCGTGAATCTTCGGCAGATGATTCAGACAGGAACACTCACATCGAAAGAGGCCCTGGCCATCGTGCCGCAGATTTGTGAGGCGCTGCAGTTCGCTCACGACGAAGGGATCGTGCACCGGGACATCAAGCCGGAAAACATCCTCATCGACAAACGGGGCCGCGTGAAAATCGCCGACTTCGGCCTCGCCAAACTCATGGCGAGCGGGGGACGTGAGTCCCCTGATGGTTTCCTGACCGCGACTCATCAGGTGATGGGAACGATGCGGTACATGGCTCCCGAACAGATGCAAGGCTCCCGCGAAGTCGATCACCGCGCCGACATTTACTCGCTGGGGGTCATCTTCTACGAGCTGCTCACCGGCGAGTTGCCAATGGGCAAGTTCGCGCCGCCGTCCCAGCGGGTGCAGATCGACGTGCGGCTGGACGAGATCGTGTTGCGCGCGCTGGAGCAGCAGCCGGAGCAGCGCTATCAGCACGCAAGCGACATCAAAACGGATGTGGATGCAATTTCGCGGTCACCAAGTGCGGCACGCCCTGAATCTGCGAAAGCGTTGGGTCTGGCACATGAGGAGCCGACTGAATCGGACCACGAGGCGACGTTGGGGGCCATCACTGCTGCGGCCCTGATGTTCGCAGTCCTGATCTTGACCGCATTCGCGATGTGGGTGACCGAATCGGTGTGGTGCTTGATAGCACTCGGCGTACCCGCATTCATAGCGCCGGGCCTCGAGAACTTGGCTCGTCGAGCCGGGACTGTGTGGATCTTCTTCGCCGCCGTAGGTCTGTCCTTGATTGGGAGTATGGCTCTGATCGCTTACGGCGTTTGGCTGACAGAGTCCCCGTGGCCGCTTTTGGCGATTTTCGCCTCGTGTGTTGGCATGGCTGCTGGCGTAGCGGCTTGGCAGGGAGACGAGAAAACGGGGGCAAATGAGAAAACGGGGACAGGTCCAGTCTCGTTGCCCCGCGCGGCGACGGAACCACGCCTCGTTCAAGCTCCAGCCGACTGCCTGCTCCTGGCTGCCGGGATCGCCTTTGTGACCGCGTGCGGGGTGGCCGCCTGGCTGGTAGCAACGGCGAGTCCTGAGAATAACAACCCCACCATGTCGCTCGTCCGTGGGAACCTGACCATCGCGTCGGGCGTCCACGCCATCTATGCCGTGTTCATCGGCGTCGCCGGCCTGATGCTGCGCCAACTGCGTGTACGCCTCTTCGTGCTGCTGGTCGTTGTGGTCGTGGGCTTATTCCTTCCGGCGGTCATCGCTTTGAACGTGGTGATGGAGTTTCGCAATATGCCCGAATGGCCAGTCGCCATTCCGCTGTGGCTCGGAGTGCCGGCCGCGTTGTGGGCAGTTGTCACGCTCTTTCGAGACGATGTTCGCGGTGCCTTCGATGCGGCCGCCGAACGGCGCGCCGAGAAAGCGAGGACTGATCCAGCGACGTTGACTCCAAGTCCATCCTACGGGACGGGCGATGTTGCCCAGCGACTGGCGGTTGCCAGATTCCTGGTGCAAGGGCCTGCCATCGGAATGGTCGCCATTGGTGTTGCGGCTTGGGTGCAGTCGATTGGGATCGCTCTGTGTCTGATGTTTCTGCCAATGGCGTCTTGGGACGGGGGGGTGCTGTCCGCCAGCCCGTTCGTGGCGGTCCTGGGGATTCCGTACGGGGCGGTCTTGTTGTCGGCCGGCTGGCAGATGAATCGTTTGCAGGCTTACACGTTTGCCGTCCTCGCCGGCGTGCTCGCGTCTGGTGTTCCGCTGGGTGTCGTGTGGATCTTGGCGCTGCCGGTGGCGATTTGGGCGCATATCGTTTTGTGGAAGCCAGAAGTCAGGGACGCATTCGCACTGCGGCTGCGAGAACGGATTCTCGCGCTCGGTGCCGGAGCGGGTCGACAACCGACCGCAGACGTGCAGGATGCGAAAGCCGCTGCCAGAACGGAGACAGGCACAGATTCACTGCCTCGTCCGAAGCTGGTTCCCGTGCTGGCCACGTTCAACCTCGCCGGAGCGATCGTGCTGATGCTCGTGTGCGCGATGGAATCGCCGGCGGAGTTCGCCAAACCGGTGCCGCGGTTCTGGCAGGTGTGGGAACAGGTCGATGCGGTGCTCGGGTTCGTCATGGCGGCCGGCATGTTTGCCGCCAGCATCGGGCTGTTCCTCTGGAAGCCGTGGGCGAGAAAACTGACGCTGGGGGTGTGCATCTTCGGCCTGGCCTCGCTGGTCTTCGACGCACCGTACCTGGCACGCTTCGCGATCCCCGATATTTACACCGATATTGAGCAGGCCGTAATCGCGGAAGGGATCGAACGCGACGTGCGAGACTTCGTGACGCTGGCCACGTTTTTGGTGGTCTTCGGCGGCCTGCTCGCCTTCGGCCTCGCGTGTTTGATCGGGCAAATCATCTATTTCACGCGGCCACGCGTCGTCGCCGCATTTGAATCGCAAGGCGAGAAGCACGGAAAATTCCTCGAATGGCTGTTCACGGGTACCGGAGCCGTGGCCGGCGTGCTCAGTGTGTTCGGGCCGCTGGCCCTGCTGCTCGGCATCGCCGCGTTGTTCAAACTTGGGGATGGAGAGACGACGGTGGAAGATCCCGCCGCGGTGCCTTCACTGGGAATCATCACCAGCGGCATCGGCGTGCATTTCACCGTTCCCGCCGGGCAGGTGGCGATCTTTGAAATCGTGACCCGCCGTGACAATGCCACCGTGGCGATTCCCAATCACTGCGGATACGTCATGGCCGCGGGCAAACCCCTGGAAGCGACATTTCTCTGGTCACATGCCCGCCGGGCCGTCGAGGTGGATGGCCGCAAGAGTTGGCGGATTGAAACCAGGTACGCTGGCGGAGGCGGGGGCTCCACGGAGGGCTTCCTGCTGCCCGAGGGCCTCGACGCGGCAGTCGGCTCGAAGAGTCTTGGACTGGGGACGCTAGAGCCGAAGACCGAGATCGTCTCGTGGTGCGGAAACGTGGACGCGAACAAACTGCCGCATACCGGCCTGATCGGGCTACGGATCACCGTCGTGCCGCACGCCGTGAACAAGTACGGCTCCGGCGAGGGCCACATCGACTGGAAGACACAACTTCCCTCCTCCACGACTCGCCGCAAGCTCCCCGAGCCCGCTGCCGAGACAGATACCAATCCGGAATCCAAATGGGCACGCCAGCTCGCTGAGAGCTACCTGCAAGCGGCCGGCTCGAACAACGCGGACGAACCCCGTGTCACGAGTTGGCTTTCGGAGAGTTTCAGGAAGCGATTCGAAATCCCCGGCGGTATCGACACCTGGGTGTATTACCGGTTCAAGTCCTATGTGATCAGCACTCAAGAACTAAGTCCCACGCAAGACGAAGCAATCCTGAAAGGCACGCTGGAGGCGACGGAGCGACACAAGTACGAACGTCTCGGCAGTGCGTGGCGCGACACTCCCGCGGATTTTTCGGGAACGGTCCGATTCACCCTGCGGCTCGTCAAAGAGAAGGACAGCGGTCGTTGGCGCGTGGACCTTGTGCAGTTTGAGCTGCCGTCTGGCACCACTCCCACTCGCGGTGACCGCGAAAAGGCGAACGTCAAATAGACGCAGGCCGCTAGCGTGTCGGCAGAAACAATCGCAATGCCGTCAGGTCTTGGTTGAACGTGCCGTCCAGGCCCACGATCGGTTGGCCTTTGCCGTCGAGCAAAGGCTGCAAGCCCCCTCCCTCGCAGCCCACCCATTCCGATGGATACGCTCCCTCGGTTGCCATGGCCTCTCCCTTGACCTGGAGGTACTGGAGCTGCAGCGCGTTCATGGCGAGGCCCGATTGAACTTGGACCGCGCTCACGGCAAAGCCCGGCTTGGCGAGCAGCAGGACTTGCTTCAGGCCCCCTGGAGCGCCGCAGTATTCGCCGGGGATGTATTGGCCCTCGGACTGATAGATCGGCTGAACGCCGCAGACCGCGCCACCCCAGTTCTTGCTCTGCACGACCCGCAGGCCCACGAGCCAACTGCCGGCGGGGGCCATGTCGCGGAAGCCGGGCTCCTCACGCAGCTTGCCGGCAATGAGGATTTGGCTGACTTCGTACGGGGGCAACTTGGGAAGGGACGTTGCCGGTGGCTGCAGATCCAGTGGCGGCAATTCGCCGATGACATTGAGAAGCTCGCCCTCGGCGAACTGCCGCTGATTATCCCCGGGGGGCGAATTCTGCCGAGGCGGTTGAACTGGACTTCCGGGCTGGATAGTGCCTGGTCGGCCATTTCCCGGCTGAGGAAAGGGCGCGCCCGGTGGTCCATTCGGATTGGGCCGAATCGGGATGGGTCCGCTGGGCCTTGGTCCCGCGGGCAAGGGCTGTCCCAGCGCGTTGTTCTGTTGGTTGTTGGCGTTTTCGGCGAAGGCGCTCAGCGCGAACGCTCCAAACGCCAGCACGATCACCCCGCCGGCGGCAGGCACGGCCTTCAGTAAGTTGTCTTTCAGTCCCAGGAACACCAGCACCGCCCCCGCCAGCGCGAGCAGTCCCGCCACAATCGGAGCCGCCGCGCCCAGCAGCGCCAAGATTTTGAACTGCACCCCCAAGAGCGGCAGCAAGAAGCCGCCGACTCCCAGGATCGAGCAGGTGATGCCCGGCCGGAGCGCCCACTCGACGGGTTCGCCCGCGGAGAAGCTGTCGCCAGATCCATAGCTGGAATCTTGGGTCGCCTGAGAATACGCCGCCGCGCCATAACCCCCGCCGTGTGGACTGGAGGGATTGCTGGCCGAGGCGAACGAATAACTGTCTCCCGGCAATGGAGCCAGCGAGCTCTGCATGGCGGCGGCAGCGGCAAACGGATCATCGGAAAACGGCACGACGAACGAATGTCCGCACGCCCGGCACTTAGCCGTCTGGCCCGCGAACTGCTCGCCTACCTGGTAACTTTGCTGACAGCTTGGGCATGTGGCGATGAGGGGCATGGGGGGTGCTCCCAGTTTGCGTCCGAGAGAAAGCATCCAATCCGCGCATTGTAAGACGCTCGCCAAGCCGGGAGCAACACCCGTCGTCTAAGGGAAAGAATACCGCTCGACGCTATCGCCTATTTCTCAGGCGGATTTGGGGCGTGCGTCTCTAGAGTTGGGAAGGAATCGCGGCGCTGCCGGAGGTGTTGGGCGCGAGCTATTTCGAGAGCTGCCTGGCGAGCAGCACAATCGCGGCGATGAGGCCAACGGCCGCCACGGGGTTTGACGGCTCCAGGATAGTGTGAAGATATTCGAGCATGTTAGGTGTGGACGATAAGCTGCACCACCCACCAAAGCATGAGTGTCAATGACAGAAGTGAATTTCCCACGTTCGGCTCCTTTTACGGCACGCCTATGCCGCGCCACTGAAAGCCTACGTCACTCGCAAGGGAAAGCAAACGCGAATGGGCGGCGGGGCGACCAGATTACCCCCCCCAAAGCTCCCCCCCAGAATATCGAACGCTTGTGCAACCAGTCCATGTTGCGCCGTTCCTAGGGCATCGTGACCGTATTCCCGGTAAATGTAGAATCGCAGGAATGAGCGAAAATCCCTACGAGCCGCCGAAGGGGGTGACACGCACCCCCGCGTCCATCCCCTGGGGGCGGGTAAGCCTATCTGGGCTGGGTGTCATGCTCCTGAGCACGGCAGCCCTATGTGGAATAGGTGATTTTCGTGGCGGTGGCGTCAGCTTCAAGTCCGCGACGCTCGCATTGCTCCTGGCCGGCTTGTTCTGTACGGGAGCGATCATCCTTGTCGGAGGCGGTATCGGATGGCTCATGACGGCGACACTCTTCCGTAGAAGCCCGAGCGATAGTTCAGCGCCCAAATCTTAGGCATCCAGGGTTTTTGAACGGTCACTGCCCCCCAGTTCGTACGGCGGCAGGGGCGCGCCAAGCGAAAAATAACCTTTTGTTCAAGTGAACAAAAGTTTTATTTTGCGCATCTAGTCTCAAGGAACCTGGTGCGCGCGGACTGTGAGAGTAGTCAGCAGCGAGCGGACTACCAGCACACCTTATCGCCGCTTATAACCTTTGCCAGTTTTTCGACGGAGGGAGCGATGCAAACCATTTATGGGAAGGGACTTGGGACGGGGAGCGGGTCGAAATGTGAATTGAAAAACAGCTTATAACTTGGCGGCCAATGCGAGTGATGCACGGCAGGTCGTTGACGGAAGGTCCATAGAATCAACTACTTACGTATATACACCTACGAAGTTATGAATCAAAACAGGCGATATTTCGATAAGATGAATCAAGACGAGACGGCCTAAAGTCGGCAGCAACAGGAGATTACGACAGTTGCCTGAGGCGAAAACATGAGCTGCGAATCGTGAATCAAAACCGGCCGGGCCTGTCGGTGGAGCAAGCCGCGCTAAGAGGGGCGGAGCCCCGTAGGTATGCCAGGGAGGGTGCGATCTTTTCCAATTCGGTTGTCAGCAAGAATGGTTTCCTCACGCGGAGCGTGAGGAGTACTTTGGCTGGCGAGTAATCGTTGGCGCCAATGGCTCTCGGCCGTGGGCTAGGTATCCAAGTCATCTTTCCCCGGCTCGAGCGGGGCTTTGTTTTCCTCGATGATTTGCATCTCGCGCCAAGGCTTCTTTTCCTTGTAGCCTTCCAGCTCTTTCTGGAGCTGATCGTCGTTCTCGGTTCCTTTGCCGAGCTCGACGGCCTTGGTGGACCACTTGATGGCGGTTTCGAAGTCCCCCGCTTCCGCGTAGCCGCTGGCCAGGGTGCTGAGGATGTGGGGCTTTTTGTACTCGGTCAGGTCGCAGGCTTGCTTGCCGTACTCGATGGACCTCTTAGCGTCGCGGACTTTGTCGTCGGTGGAAGTCGCCAGGACCCAGGCCAGGTTGTTGAGGACGCCAGTATCCTTGGGGTCGATTTTGAGGGCCTTCTCATAGTCCGCGATGGCTTCGGCATGTTTGCCGACGCTGAGGAGGGCGTCGCCGCGGGAGCGGAGGGCGTCGGCATTTTTTTCGTTGTCGGCGACGACGTTGTCCAGGATTTCCAGGGCTTTCCGCGGCCGCTTGTCGGCGACCAGGAACATCGCCAGCATCAGACGGTACTCTTCATTCTTGGGATCGCTGTGCAGCAGCTTTTTGATATCGATGATGGCATCGCCAAACCGCTTCTCCGAGGCGGCGATTCTGCTGCGGACGAGGATGGCGTCGGGGAGATCGGGGGCAATGCGGAGGAGCAGCTCGGAATCCTGCCGGGCCTTGTCCTTGTTTCCCATGGCCGCATGGACCTGGCTTCGCATCAGCAGACCCAGGAGGTTGCGCGGGTCCAGATCGAGTGCCTTGTTAAGGTCGTCCAGGGCCTTCTGCTCATCGTCCTTCATCGCGTGGAGACCGGCCCGCAACAGATACCCCTTGGGATGCTTGGGGTTGAGTGAGACGAGCTTTTCGATGTGCTTGAGGGCCTCGTCGTACTTCTTGAGCTTGTTGAGGACCTGGGAAATGGCTTCCAGGGCGAGCTCATTGTCGGCATCCGCCTCTAAAAGCAGCGATAGGTCGGCGACGGCTTTGTCGTCCTCCCCCTTTTCGCTGTAAAGGATGGCCCGGCCTTGGAGGGCCTGGACATTCTTGGGATCGGCCTTCACGGCAGCATCAAAGTTCTCGAGCTTGGCATCGAGCCCCTCGGCCATTTTGCCGCGAAGGATATAGGCCTTGGCAAGTTCCGGAGGGTTAGCCTTGAGCAGTTTGATGGCTTCGTCCACGGATTCCTTGGCGGCCTTGGCGTCTCCCCCGGGCAACTCCGTTTGGAGCTTTGCCACCAGCAGATACGTATCGGGAAGCTTGGCATCGTGTTTTTTCGCCTTGTCCAGGTTCTTCAGGGCAATCTGACGGACCAATTGCCAGTTGCGCGTAGGGGGACTTTGCTCAAAAATAGCCTTGGCGGACCGTTCGGCGTGCTGATAGAGCGCGCCCGCCGCCAGCTTGTGGGCGAATTCTTCCTGTCCCTTGTCGAGCCCCTTTTTGAGGGCGCTTTCCGCCAGCGAGATGACCTTTTCGAAGTCCCCCAGGGTCTCTGCCCCTACTTGCAGGTCAGCCGCCTCATCGAGGTCCTTTTGCCCGGCACCTTCGGCATGGGCAAGGTTGGCAAGCCCGGAAAGGGCGAACAGGACGAGAAAAATCAGCGAAAAGCGGCGCATGAGATGGACCTCGGCAGCAGAAACGGCGGTCTGGCGGCGACAGCAGGTGGGTATGCCAGACCTCATTGCTTGCATTATGGCGTTTTCAGGGACCGGATGCTATGCGAGATAACGCGACTCCCAGCGGATTCATAGTTTTCAGAAGGTAAAGCGAGGTGCTGGCCGTTGCGGTTTTCACGTCGGATTGCCAGCGAGGGCCGTTCCCGCGGGGAGCTGTGGCGAAAACCCCGCCGCGGCGTATTTGAACAACAGTTGCTCACTTCTTTACGACTCTGCACGGCTTTCGCCCGCGGGATTTGTGAGCGTTTGAGTTTAGCACTTCCCGCTAGCGTCCGCTTGCTATCAAGAAACGTGCCGCGCATACTGTGCAACCATCCCAGCTTATTTTATCGGAAAAGTTTTCTTTTCTGCTCACCACCATTTCGGACCATTTTTCCTAGACATCCGTACCCCCCACTGGTTGCAGCCCCTTCAAACCGCTGGCATAGTCTGAACCACGTTGGCCCACATTGGACCAACGGTTTTTCCGTTTTTGTTGGTTTGGATTTACCCAAGGAGGATTGTAGATGAGGAATTTTTGTTTCATTCTGGCGGCTTTTTCGAGCTCGGTGGCTCTGGCCGCGGATATGCCTGAGGCCAAACCGGGCACCCAGCCAGCTCAGATGCAGCCGCTGCACCGGCACCCCACGCTACTGGCGATGCTTCGCCGCAGCAACTTAATCCGCCGAAATGTGGGGCTGCGGCCCCAGCGGATCAACCCGGCCCTGACGAAAGCCGCCCAGGACCACGCCAATTACATGGCGTCGACGGGCGACTTCAGCCACTACACCAATGGCGGCTATCAATACCGGGCCCAGAAGTATGGGTTTAAGGGTGGAGTGCGGGAGAACATCGCGGCCGGGTTCGGAACGGTGGACGCCACCTTCAATACCTGGCAGGCGAGCGGCGGGCACTATGCCTCCATCGTCAGTGGCACGTCGGAAGCGGGTTTTGGATATGCAGTTGGCCGCAATGGCGGGACCTACTGGGTCGGTGTTTACGGCAGCCCCGCTCAGGGGGACGAAGCCGGTGAAGTCGAAGGCTTTGCCGAAACCGAAGTCGCCCGCCTGAAGGCCGAAGCCGCCAAGCTGGCGGAAGAAACCCAGCCGGCCGAAGCGAAGACCGAAGTCGCTCCGAAGATTGAAACGCCCGCCGAGAAAGTTCCGGTCGCCGGCGGAATGTAATCAAAAATGCTAGCGGATGAGCAAGATCGCTCGTTCCCCTCTTACCTAATGAAAGCTCACGAGCAGGACCTCGTGGGCTTTCTCCTTTAGGCAGCCGCTTTCTGCCGGAATGCTTCCCGCACTTCGCGGCTGGAAAGGACGACAATCGCCCAGATGCCCAGCGGCATTGTCACGATTGCCGCGGGTCCGATGGGGAGTAGTGCCAGCCAAGCTCCGGCCAGTGAGAGACCGTAGCTTTCGACCCGCATCATTTTCATGCCGGCCAGCATGACGATCAGCGCCCAGGGGAGTTGCAGCACGATTAGCACAACCGCAATCCGCGCTATCCACGGGAAGCCCTGCAGCGGATTGTTCATCGGGTTAATCATCACCACGGAAAACATGCCGGCTCCCAGGCAGGCGACCAAAAAGGCCACCAGCCCCAATCCCCCTCCGCCCGCCAGGCCCAGTCCCGGCCAGAAGAGCTGCTGCTTGATGCCGACCAGCTTCCATTCATCGACGGGGACAGGCTTGGTGGGAATTGGCGGAGCCGCTGAATCCGCGGGAGCCTGTGTCTTAGATGCCGACCTCTGTCCTCGCCGCTTCGCTCGAAAGCCCGCGCGAACCTCGGGACCGGCAAGCACGATGAGTGCCCAGATCCCCACCGGCAAGCTGATGATCCAGACCGGGCTGATCGGCAGCAGAGCGCAGATTCCGGCCAGCACCGCCAGGCCGTATGTCTCCAGACGCCGCATCTTGCGGCCGCCGAGGATCATCAGAATGGAACTTGGGATCTGCAACACGGCAATCATTAATGGCAGCATGAACAACCACATGGGAGTTGTCGCCCTAGGAGGAGCACCGGACTCCGCTGCCAGGATGGGAACGATGTCCAGCCCGGCCAAGTCAGGCGAATGACGAAACGCTATGGACGGGCCGAGCCTCATCAAGACCGACCCAATCGCGAGCAGTAGGATCAGCACGCACGGCACCAGCCCCAAAAATCCTGCGATCATCAGCCCCATTCCCGGACCGGAAACTTGTTGTGCAACATCCTCAAGTTCGGATTCATCGAGGGTCGCGGCGGGACGGATCGGATGTTTGGCGGCGGCTGCCCCTCTCGCCGTGGCCCGATAGATCAAGAACAGCACGGCCTGAATGACGATGATCCATCCCAGCACGAGCAGCGCGGAACCCATCTTCACATCATCACGCGAGGAGACGTTGCTGGACTGCAACCATCCGAGAAGCAGCATGGCGACTCCGACGAGCAGATAGCCCAGCATCACGCGGTCCAGCCAGGTCCGGTACTCGGTTTCCATCCAGTCGGCTTTGCCGGCCATTTGGCGGTAGGTATTCGTGGTCCCCAGCAGCGAACCCAGTCCGCCGATAATGCAGCCGAAGGCGGCTCCGAAGTAGCCCAGACTGTCCTGCGTGGTCATTCCCAGCACATACGGCAGGATGCCCAGCATGATTCCCGCGCCCATAATCAGCAGGCTGAAAACCATCAAACCCGCCACGAGCAGCAAGCGGCCCAGCGTGCCTTGCGGAAGATCGGCCAGAGGAGTCGCGGAGTTCACCGGGTGGGAGAATTGATTCCCGGAAAGGGCGGAAGGCTTGGCCGGGGGTGAGGATGACTTGGGGGGTGCCAAGGATGAGCTGACACGCGGTGAGGACTTCACCGTCTCGAGCTCAGTTTTCACCTCGCTGGCCTTTTGGTAACGCCTGCCCGGTTCCTTTTCCAGAGACCGCAGCACAATCTCGTCGATGCGGATGTCGATCTGCACCTTCTGAGACGGCGGGGCGAAACGGCCCATGGGGAGCTCGCCGGTGAGCATCTCGTAGAACATGACGCCGAGAGAGTAGATATCCGCCCGGTGGTCGACCTCCGTCGGCTTTTCGATTTGTTCGGGGGCCATGTAGCGCGGCGTTCCCATGACCTGCATCGAGTGCGTCAGCGTGTAGTTTTGCGGCGAGTGCGTCAGCAGCTTGGCGAGGCCGAAGTCGGCAATTTTCACGCGGCCCGACTTGTCGAGCAGCACGTTTTCCGGCTTGACGTCGCGGTGGACGATTCCCTGGTCGTGGGCATATTGCAGGGCATCGCAAATGTGCGGCACGATGGCGAGCGCTTCTTGCGGAGTGAGATTTCCCGACTGCATCGTCTGCCGCAGGTTGAGGCCGTCGACAAATTCCATTAGCAGGAAATAGACGCCGTCGGACTGGCCGAAGTCGTAAACGGTGACAATACTCGGATGATTGAGCCGGGCTAGCGCGCGGGCCTCGCGGGCGAACCGCTCGGCAAAGGCGGGTTCCTTGGCCGCTTCGGGGGGAATCACCTTGAGGGCGATGAGCCGATCGAGATGTTTTTGGCGCGCTTTATAGACAGCGCCCATGCCGCCTTGGCCGAGCAGCTCGATGATTTCAAGTTGTGGAAAATGGGGAGCAAGATCGGCAATGGCGGCCGCTCTTTTCTCGTCGGTCCAGGGAGTCGTTACTGCGGAACCGGAAGCAGGAGAAGGAGCGCTGGCCAACCCGCCGGCCATCAGGCAGGCGGGACAAAGCCCTTCCGGTGCGTCAGCCGCGAGGGGAGCCTGGCAACGGGGACAAGTAATGGACTGGCTCATGAGAATACCTTGATTCGATCGCCTGGGGTTTCCACTGACATTGAGCCGTTCAAATCACGCTGTCGGCTGGTTTCGAAATGCCTGACGCACCTCTGGGACAGTAAGGACGACGACGGCCCAGATTCCCAGCGGCAGGCTGATGAGCCAGGCTGGTCCGCAGGGAATCATGGCGACAATGCCGCCGATCAATGCCAGCCGATAATGGACGACGTGGCGCATCGCCCGCCCGCTGATCAAGAGGAATATCGAACTGGGAACCTGCACCAGCATGGCGAACCAGGCGGGACCCAGGCCCATGTCGTCGAAGAAAAGTCGCAGTCGCCGCGCCCAAACGTCGTGGTTTGCACTATCAACGACATTTCCCAACAACACGACCACGACTGCCCCCAGCATGAATGCCAGCGGCAGGAACCCGATAATTCCCGCCATTTGCAGGCCCAATCCCGGCCAGTAGAGCCCTCGTTTTGCAACGGCGATATCTTGTTCCACGCGTGTGGGTTTAGCGGGATGGGCTATTTGACTCGCTGCGGATTCATTGACCGGTTCCCCGAATGCCGATTTGACTTCCGGGCGCAGGAGCGTCACCAGAACCCAAAGTCCGAAAGGTAAACTGAGCGGCCAGCCGACGCAGAAGGGGACAACCGCCGCGATCCCGCCAAGCCAGGCCATCCGATACGACCTCAATTGCCTCATGTTCACGCCGCCCAGGATCATCAGGACGGCAAAGGGAAGTGACACGAGAATTGCCGTGGAGCTGTAACCCACGAACAACTGCCAATCGGGCCAGCCGACAACCATCCGGGTCAGCACGACGGGCTGCAGAAGCATGAAGACCAGCCAACCAATCGGCGCAATAATGGCAAGAACTCCCCCCACGATCAGACCGAACCCCGGTCCTTGCATCGCTAGCCTGGCTGAATCTTGTGTGGCGGCGTCAGGCGAGTTGGCTGGTTTGGCGACGACGGGGACGAAGGATGCCGTGGGCGTCTCGACCCTTACCTTTGTTTGCTCCCACGTAGGAAGGGGTGGCAACGGAGTCGAAGTGGCCTGGGGAATTGGCGAAGGGGCGCCTCCTTCCGATGCATAGAGCAGTTCTTTGCGCCGATACGCCTCTCGCGCCTGGCGACTGGAAAGGATAGAAAATCCCCAGAGTCCCATGGGGATAGTAAGGATGGAGGCCGGACTGATTGGCAGCAGCGCGAGACAAGTGCCGGCCCGAGAGAGCCGGTGACTTTCCATCCGTAGAATCTTCATCCCCGCAAATAGGACCAGAATCGACCAGGGAAACTCAATCAATAAACACAGAAATAGCCCACCTACGTAGTCAACTGATCCCGAGAAAGCGAAACCGTAAGTATTAAACGCGAGCATGAAAAGGCAAAACAGAAGCCCCAGCACTCCGCCGACCACCAAACCATTCCCCGGCCAATTGAGTTGTCGTTTTACCCCGGCTATGTCTCCAGCCAGGGTCGCTATGCTTGCGCCTGCGGAAAGCGGGCTGCGCGGCGACGACGTGACTGCTTCGATCTCCGTCTTCACTTCGCTGGCGTGTTGGTAGCGCCGCGCCGGCTCCTTTTCCAGGGACCGTAGTACGATCTCATCGATGCGGATGTCGATCTGCACTTTTTGAGACGGCGGGGCGAAACGGCCCATCGGGATTTCGCCGGTGAGCATCTCATAGAACATGACGCCGAGCGAATAGATGTCGGCCCGGTGATCCACCTCCAAGGGATGTTCGATTTGTTCGGGGGCCATGTATCGTGGAGTCCCCATTACTTGCATCGTAACCGTTCACAGGATTTTACCATTTTGCGCGGAGCGGTGGCGGGATGGTTAGTGAGAAGGCGGAAGCAGGGGGCGGAGTCGGCTTAAGAAGTGCCGAAGAGGAGCGAGGGGGCTGGCTGGTCGC
>JBPCKT010000028.1:0-90355 GCA_051004015.1 Pirellulaceae bacterium
CGGCGAAAACCCTTCCCGACCCCTTTTCGTGGCCAGGCGCGCATCACGGTCAGATGGGGCCGCGAGGCGGAGCCTCGGGGACGGGCGTTCCCACGCGGAGCGTGGGAACGAGGGGTACGTGCCCTTAGGGCCGGAGGGGGAGGCCAGACGCTCGGGCGGCTGCCCGGCGGATGTTATCGAAGGCATGCTGGGAGTGGGCGAGGAGGTCGCCGTAGTCGGTGGTCTCGATTTCTTCTCCCATGAGCTCGACTTCGTAGTCCCCCTGATAGCCGTTCTGGCCGAGGGAGCGGAGGATGGCGGCGAGGGGGAGCTGGCCTTCCCCCAGGCGGCAGCGGTTGGGCTCGCGGGCGGGGGGGGACTTGCTGTCGGCCAGTTGCACGAGGGCCAGGTGCGGGACGAGGAGGGGGAGGCGGGCTTCCAGCTCGGGGTCGAGGCCCCAGTAGTAGGTGTCCAGGACGAGCCGCAGGGCGGGGGTGTTGTAGCGAGTGACGAGGTCGGCTGCGTCGCGGAGGCAGGTGAGGAAGGTCCAGTCCATGCCGGCGGAGGAGGGCATGGGCTCCAGGGCGATGGGGACGTTGAGCTGCTCGGCCAGGGGAATGAGCTTGTCGAGGGCGAGCAGGAGGAGCCGCCGGACGTGGTTCTGGGTGTGCATGGCCCGGGCACCGCTATGGACGATGAGGCAGCCGGCGCTGAGCGTGGCGGCGAGTCGCAGGGCGTCGCAGGCGTCCTCGACGCTCTCCCCATGCGACTGGTCCCCGCCGGTGAAGCCCCCCGCCCAGAAGAGGCTGGAGACTTTCAGGCGATGTTCGGCCAGCAGCTCGCGGCCCTGCCGTTCGCCGTAGTCCGCCAGCTTCTGCCGCCAGATGCCGATCCCTTCGATGCCGGCGGCGGCGTAGTGCTGCACGTCCTCTTCAAACGACCAGCGGTAGGTCGTCAATTCGCAAATCGCCAGTCCAGCCATCCGTGGGAACTCCGAAGAGAGCGAGGCCAACCGGGCCCTGGAGCAGCCCGCGTAAAGAGGGACCAGTATAGGGCCGGTGCGGGGGCTGTAAAGCAATGGCTAGCAGATGGCTGCCCGATGCGCAAACGAGGGTGCGAATGGCTGCTCAAACGCATTCTCCCTCGCTTGCGCGTCGGGCTGGTATGCCCGTTTTTTCAGCAGCGGCCGCGCGGAAGTTGCCCAGCAGGCGGGCGTTGCCCGTGGTCCGCCTCTTGTGGCAATGCACTAAGCCCCGTAAATTCGGCACTTGGGAACCCAGGACACTCCGTAATCACCAACCGGCCCAAGGTTTGCTATTCGTCCGCCCGGAAGGTCAGGCGGCTGGCAGGTTCGAGTCACGCGCGGAATACTACCCCTAGCGGCACGCACCACGCGGTAACCTATACAGGAGCTTTCGATGATTAAGATTGAGGCGATCATCCGTCACCACAAGCTGGATGAAATCAAGACCGCCCTGGTCGGCCAGGGTTTTCAGGGGATGACCGTCACGGAAGTGCGGGGTTTTGGCCGGACGAAGGGGCAAAAGGAAACCTATCGCGGAGCCGAGTACAAAATCGACTTTGTCCCCAAGCTCAAGGTGGAGGTTGTAACCGGGGACGAAAACAAGGACCGCATCATCACCGCCATCATCAAGGCCGCCCAGACGGGGCAGATTGGCGACGGCAAGATTTTTGTGTCCACGATTCAAAGCGCCATCCGCATTCGCACGGGCGAAACCGACGAGTCCGCTTTATAGACGAATCTTTTTCACGAGCCGCTCAAGGAGTTTAACCGACATGCCGATGGAGCTTGCCCCCGCAATGGAAATGGCTGACCTCGAGATCCAGCGGCGCGTGGAGGGGCAGTTGGCGGAAAAGAATCGACCGAGCCTGCGCCGCCTGGCGGTGCGGGTGCATCACGGCATGGTTACGCTGAGCGGCTGCGTCGCGTCTTTCTACGAGAAGCAACTGGCCATCCACTCGTGCGTGGCGGTTGCGGGACAGGGCCGGCTGGTGGACGCCGTGCAAGTGGCGGCGGCGGGCTAAATCAACTCGCGGATCGGCTGGCTGTCGCCGACCAGGTATTGCGGCCGGCCGGCTGGATCCACAAGCTGAGACTTGCGGACGTCGATCCCCATGTTGTGATAGAGGGTGGCAAAGACCTCGAGGAGTTGGACCGGGCGGTCCTTGGCCTCTTCTGCATTGGCCGTGCTGCTGCCGATGACCTGGCCGTTCCTCATGCCGCCGCCGGCTAAGAAGCTCATGGCAACCCGCGACCAGTGATCGCGCCCGGCGCCGGGATTGACCCGCGGCGTGCGGCCGAACTCGCCCCACATCACCACGGTGACGTCCTTCTCCAGCCCGCGGTCGTGCAGGTCTTGCAGGAGGGCGCTCATGCCGCGATCGAGGTTCGGCAGTTGGCGGCGGAGGTGGCCGAAGTTGTCGCCGTGCGTGTCCCAGCCGCCCCAGTCGAACGTGACGACGCGGACGCCGGCTTCCACCAAGCGGCGGGCGGTGAGGAACATCCGTCCTTCTTCGCGGCCGTAGCGCTCGCGGACCTTCGCATCTTCCTTTTCCAGATCAATGGCGTCGGCCACTTTGCCGCTGGTGACCACGCCGACCGCCCGCTGCGTGAAGCTATCGAAGGCCTTCATCTTGCCGCTGCCGTCGACGTCGCGGCGGATTCTGTCGATGGAGGTGAGCAGGTTGGTGCGGCCGCTAAGCCGGTCTTCGGTCATGCCGCCGACGAGCTTCAGATCGCTGCCTTGCGGCCGATAGGCTTTGTAAGTCGGGCCGAGGAACCCTTCGTGCCCTTCGTTGTACGCGACGTACGGCGGTGCGCCTTCGCCCGCCGGTCCTTGCAGCCGGGCGACCACCGAGCCAATGCTCGGCCGCCCGCCGACATTCCGCAGCTCATTTCGGCCCCAGCCGGTCTGCGTGTGGAAGTTGCTGTGGTCGTCGTAGCTACCCACCAGCGAGCGGATGATGGAGTACTTGTCCGCCATCTGGGCCAGCAGCGGCATGTGCTCACAGATTTCGATGCCCGCGACGTTGGTCTTGATCGGACTGAATTCGCCGCGGAATTCACGCGGGGCGTCCGGCTTCAGGTCGAACATATCCTGGTGCGACGGACCACCGCCGAGGTGGATATTGATGATCGCCTTTGGCGATGAGCCGCTGCCGGCCAGTGCCTCCGCCCGATAGAGCCCCGCGAGCGTCAACCCGCCGATCCCCAACGCTCCAATTTGCAGAAAATTCCGCCGAGAAACCCCGTCGCAATACCTTTGCTTCGTGCCGCAGGTGATGTTGAGCATGTTCAGGGTTCCTTCGAAAGGAATAGGTGGATGGACGGAAGGGTGAGGAGTCCCGCGTCACAACAGCTTGGTGTGAACAAACCCCCCGCAACCTCGGAGGCTATCTCACTATGAGCCATCTGACGTGGTTCGTTACGCCGCCGCCGCCAAAATATCTATTTCCGTTTATATGTTCTTTCGGAGCGCAAAGGCAAGGGAATTTCCAAGAAAAATGAAGCCGGGCTCCAGCCCTGCTCATTTCCTTTATTCCGGCTTCACGAAGCCTTCATGCAAGCATCGCCACAATGAGCCGTTTGGACGGGCCCCCTTTGGAAAGCCAATAAGCGAGCGTGACGATGCGAAAGCCCCTATTTCTTAGCCTCGTGGCGGCGGCGTTTCTTTCTGTGTTTGCCGGTTGCTGGGGAGAGTCCGCGGAAAGCCGCATGCGCAAGCAGGCACAGGCGCGGGCGGACCTGAACAAAGAAAAGGAAGCCAAGGCCGCGGCAATGTCTGGAGGCTCGTCGCCGGATAGCGCGGCCGCCGGCGGGGCGGCGCTGCCCAAGTCATCGCAAGTCGGCACTCCCTCCGCGGCGAATTTGACCCCGGCGGCGACCTTTCCTCACGCCACTCCTACCGCGGTGACGTCGCCATCCACTGCATTGAGCGCGACCGCCACTGTGGAACAGCGGCGGGCGAGGACGCTTGAGAACATGGCCAAGGTCGGGCGAGCGCTCAATGCGTTTGCCGATAGTTACGCCGGCTATCCGGCGACGAAAGCTCCCGGCGCTGCCGCCAATCCGCCCATGAGTTGGCGAGTGGCTATCCTGCCGCTGCTGGGTTATGAAAAACTGTTCAAGCAGTACCGCCCGACGGAACCTTGGGACAGCACCGCGAATAAGCAATTGTTGGCCCAAATTCCCGCCGAGTATCAATCCCCCGAACGACGTGACGCCAAAACCAACTATCTGGTCCCGCTCGGAATTGAAGCCGCCTTTGGTTGCGGGAGGCGGCTGAATGCGGGGATGTTCGAAGATGGCCCGGATTACACGCTGATTCTCGTGGAAGTCGACGACGCGCATGCGGTGGAGTGGACCAGCCCTGATGACCTGGTGGTGCAAGGGGGGACAGGGATTTCGGTTCGGTCTCATCTCGGCTCGCTCCGCGGCGACGGATTTTTTGGCGTGTTGGGAAATGGCGGCGTATGCCGGATCAAGCCGGATGCGGATGATCTGGCCCTCAAAGCCCTGTTCACCGTGAGCGGCAGCGACAACGAGCAAATCAAGGACGCCGTCCAGGATGCGACGGCCGTCCCAGTGCCCCCGCCAGCGCCGGTAGCGCCCGCTACCCAGGTTGCGGCAGCGCCTGGTGCGACTGCTCCCGCCGCTCCTGGCTCAGACCCGGCTGCGAAATCCACCGCGCCACCCCCTGTAAAGACGGTTCCCTTCAATCCAGAGGATGAACCGGCTTCGTCCGCCAACCCGCTCCAGCCGTTGGTCAAGAAGAGACTGCCGGTCCCCAGCGAAACGGAACTGGCCGCCACGCGGGCCGCGCTCAAGGATCTCTACGCGCAAGATTACAAGCAAGCGATCACCGCGCAAGAGCGCGCCGAGCTCGCGCGCAAGCTAGTCGCCAGCAGCGGCGAGGCGGGAGAGGACCATGCAGCCGAATACGAGTTGTTGCGGATCGCCCGTGATTTGTCCGCTCAAAATGGAGACCTAAACGACGCTTTGAAAACGCTCGTTCAGATGGAGCGGCGGTTTGAAATCGACGGCCCGGCGATGCGACTGGAAACCCTGAAGCTCTTTCAGAAGTCGCCCAGCGCCATGGAGAAGAACAGCGATCTGGCGACCGCCGCAAAGAATCTGGTGGCCGAAGCGATCGACGCGGACAAGTTCGACGCGGCCGAGGAAGCTCTGAAAGTCGCCAAGGCGGCGGCCAAACGCGGGGGGAATACCGATCTTTTGGCTTCAGCAGGGAGGACGCAAACCTGGCTGGAAGCCGCCAAACGAGCCTACGCCGACGTCCCCAATTCGGAATTGCGGCTGGCCGCCAGCCCGGGCGACCCGCAGGCCAACCAAATCGTCGGCATCTATGTCTGTCTCGTCAAAGGCCGCTGGGAACTCGGCCTGCCGCAACTCGCCAAAGCGACCGACCTCAAGCTCCGCTTTCTGGCCAAACTGGACCTTTCCTCATCCAAATCTCCGCAGGAAGTCTTTGACCTGGCCAATCAGTATTGGGATCTGGCCGAACAGAAGGCTGACCTGGAAGAGCAGGCGCTGAAATTGCGTGCCGCCTATTGGTATTCGCAGGCGACGAAGGAACTCGCCGATGGCTTCGACAAAATCAAGGCCCGCAAACGCCTCGCTCAGGTCATGGAAGCCTACGGCAAGGATGAAACTGAAAAGGCCACCGGCCGGCGTGACATCGCAGCGGCAGCGGGCCGCGTAAGCAGTGATTAGGGCGACTATGCGGATCGAAATAAGCTCATTCCAGCCCCAGGTCGCTGGCGACCGTGATGCCATGCAGAATGAGAGGCTCGGAGGGAGTTTTGGGGTGGCTGAATTCCAGAAGTACGTGTGGGGTTTCGTCGGGAAGTTCCCGTGACTTCGCGGCGGGGGTTGAGGGCGGAGCACCGGGAATGCCGGAATTGGTGCCTTTGCCGGTGAGATTTTCGAGTCGCCGCTTCAGTTGGTCCTCCACGTCGGCGTTGGCGCATTGGAATGCCTTCACGCCGAGCAGCATTTGTCCCTGGATGAACGTCTTGTCGAAGAGATACATCTGGAACCGGGTTCCTTCCGGAACGGCGAATTGAGAATCGACGGAGACGAGTTTGCAGGTTTTGACAACACTTCCGTCCGCGGCACGGGCCTGGTCGACATTCACCGTGATTTGATACACCGTCCCCCATTCCCAGGCGAAGCCCACGATCGATTCTTCGAAAAGTTGTGCCGCAGCGCCATCGCTGATCACGTAGCACAACTTACCAGTCCCGGCATTCGAATTCGGCTGGAGGTAATGTTCGACTCGCCACTTGCGGACTTCCGCCTGAGCGGATGCGGCGGCGAGGAATGTGGCGGCGACAAGAACGGCCGACCAGAGAACGGAGTTACGGAGCATAACAAACCAAGTTGCTTTCTGAACACTGAAAACTGAACACTGAACGCTCCCTCTACCTCCCCCCATTCACCACATCAATCAGTTGCCGCAGCCGGCCGAGGCTGCGGCGGTTGAAGTGGAAGGCGAGGCGGGGATAGTGCAAGAGGTCGGGCTCATCTCGCTCGGCGGGCAAAGCGGTGGTCAGGGCAAATCTGCCGTCCACCAGGATGTCCCGGAAGTCGGCGTTGATTTGATCAAGCAGCAGTGGATGGAGCGGCTCCGTCAAGCGTAAGACGAGAGTCTGCTTCACGTACCGCATGCTGTGATAGACGCGGAAGAAGCGGAGCACTTCGTCCACCGCTTCTTGCACGCTGTCCGTCAGGCGATACAGGTTCAAGTCCTCCGGGGAAATGAGCTTGTTTCGCAGCAGGTGATTCTTGATGAAGTCCTGCAGAGTCTGCCAGTACATGCCGCCGGGCGGGTCGAGCAGCACGATGGGGACCATGTCCCGCTTGCCGGTCTGGAGCAGCGTGATGACCTCCATCGCTTCGTCCAGCGTGCCGAAGCCGCCGGGGAGGCAGACGACCGCGTCGCACTCCTTCACGAACATCAGCTTGCGGGTGAAAAAGTACTTCATGTGGACCAGCTTGTGGTCGCCGGCGATGACGGGGTTGGCCGACTGCTCGAAGGGGAGCATGATGTTGAGGCCCATCGAGTGCTCGCGCCCCGCGCCGCGATGGCCGGCTTCCATGATGCCGCTGGCGGCTCCGGTGACGACAAGCCAGTTCTGCTCCGCCATCGCGTGGCCAAAGTCCACCGCCGCCCGGTACGATGGCTCATCCGGCAGCGTGCGGGCCGAGCCGAAGACGGTGACCTTGCGATGCTTGCGATACGGCGAAAAGACCTTGAAGGCGTATCGCAACTCGCGGAGCGTGCGGCTGATCAGTTTGAGATCGCCGCGGCTGGAGCCGTCGGCAGCCAGCTTGTCGGCGGATTCCTTGATGGTCTGGATCAGATCCTGAATCTGGAGCGTGCGGTCGTCGTGGACGGGTAATGGGGCGGGGGTGTCGTCAACGGGAAAGGGGGAGTCGTCCATGGCAGAGAGTAATCCTTGTGATGTCCATCGGCTTTGTGGTCTAGGGAATTATAGGTCTAGCGCGCCGCAGTCCAGGACAAAAGCAAAAGGGGCCGGAAAGAACTCCCGCGAGGCTGGACGCGTCTTGAGCAGCGCGACACAAGCCTGCGAAAACTCCTCCCGACCCCTACGGGCGGAAGAACCGGCAGTTCTTCCGCTAGCTGGTGCTGAGCGGCAACTATTTCCCGCCGGCAGAAGCGGCCGGCAGCAACTTCTCGATCATGTCGCCGATATCCTTGGCGTTCTGTGGCCCGCTGCCGACTCGGACGAGCCGAACCTTTCCTTCTTGATCGATGAGGACGACGTGAGGAATTCCGGAGACGGCGTAGTATTCCGCCAGAGTGGACCCTTCCTTCTGCACGGCGAAGCGGTGATGCAGGGAATGGTGTTCTGCGAACTTACGGAGCATCTCGTGCTCCTCTTCCGCGGTCACTTTTTCCTTGGACCGCGCGGCCTTGCTGGTGTCGTCGTTCCAACTGAAGTTGTAGTACTGGGTCAGCCCGACAATGACCAGGCCCTTGTCGCTGTACTTCTCGTTCCATTCCTTGAGGTGCGGGAAGGTCTGAATGCAGGGACCGCACCAAACCGCCCAGAAGTCGAGCAGGACGACTTTCCCCTTCAAGTCTCCATCCTTTAGCGGCTCGCCGTTCACCCAAGCCTTGACGTCGTCGGCCAGCGGCGCGGCGGGCTTGCCCACCAGCTCCAACAGCCTCTTCGCGCTTTCCAGCCGCCTTAGCTGACCAGCCACTGCACGCGTGGCTTGCAAGAGCAGTTTCTTGGCCTCGTCCTTCTCCGGTTCGAGGGCTTCTAACTCGGCCTTGAGTTCGGCCAACTTCTTCTCCGCCTCTTCCGGGTTAGCCTTGGCCAACTCCCCGGCATCCTTCAGCCCAGCGTTCACCAGGGCGATGATGGACTGGGAGTCATTGGGGTCTTCCTTGAGCTTCTGCGACGGCGTCTTCTCCGTCGTTTTGTCGGCGGCTTCGCCGGGCTTCTCCTTTTTTGGGGCGTCGTCGGCGAGCGCCGGAGAAATCAAAAAGCATGCGAGGGCCAGGGGAAACAAGAAGCGAGACATGAAAGAGACTCCAAAAAAGAAACCGCGGCCGCCTTGGGAAAGGCGGGGGAAATGGAAAGGGGAGAGCTGGGCAGCCCTCATTAGATTCGGGTATCCGCCCGAATACAAGCGCTGAGCAGACCGTGGGCGTCAATTCGCCATTTCACGCTGGACGAAGGCATCGGCTAACATGGAACTATGAGCGAACCTCTGGCGTATCTCAACGGCAGCTACCTCCCCTTCAGCCAGGCCGCTCTCCCGGTCACGGACGGCGGTTTTGTGCAAGGTGTGACGGTGGCGGAACAACTGCGGACCTTCGGCGGCAAGCTGTTCCGACTGGAGCAGCATTTAGCCCGGCTGTCGCGATCGCTGGCGATTGTGGGGATTGAGTTGGGCATGCCGGTAGAGAGGCTTGGAGAAATCGCGCGCGAGCTGACGGCGAAGAACCATTCGTTGCTGGAGCCGGGAGACGATTTGGGACTGTCGATGTTCGTGACGCCCGGGCCGTATTCGACATTTTCCGGTAGCTTAGTCGCGGCCAGTCCGACCATCGGCCTGCATACCTATCCATTGCCATTTCACCTCTGGCACGAGAAGTACGAGCGGGGGGAGTCACTAGTCGTCACCGACGTGATGCAGGTCCCATCGGCGTGTTGGCCCACGGAGCTCAAGTGCCGCAGCCGCATGCATTACTACCTGGCGGACAAGCAGGCCCGACAGAAAGAACCGGGCGCGCGGGCCTTGATGCTGGAGGAGCGAGGCTTTGTCACCGAGGCGTCCACGGCGAACATTTTGGTCTATTACCGTGACGTCGGTCTTGTTTCGCCGCCAAAGGAGATGATTCTGCCCGGCGTGAGCGCGGCAGTCCTCGAAGAACTGGCGGGAGGTTTGCGTATTCCATTTTCCTTCCGTCCCTTGACCGTCGATGACGTCGCTGCCGCGGATGAAGTCCTGCTGTGCAGCACCAGCCCCTGCGTCTGGCCGGTCACGCGGCTCAATGGGCGGGCGATTGGGGATGGAAAGAGGGGAGGAATTGCCTCCCAGCTACTAATGGCGTGGAGCGAGCTCGTAGGGCTCGACATCCAGAGTCAAGCCAGGCAGTTTTTGAACAGAAGGGAACTAAGGTAACGAAGAGAAAGGAGGTCAACTCCGCCTCTTCAATTCCCCGTCGTTACCTTCGTTTCCTTCTGTGCCAACTCCTTCGGCTGCGTCAGGAGTGATGCCACAATGAGCACCGCAAATCCCAGCGGCAGCGTGACGATGGCCGGCTGGCTGAAGGGGACGAGGGCGTCCTCCGCCTTGAGGCCGTAGATGTTTTTGTAAGCTTCGCCGCTGGCCAGCACCCAGGCCAGCGAGCTGAAGAGCCCGGCAAAGATTCCAAAGGTGATTCCCTGCTTGGTCGTCCCCTTCCAGAACAGCAGCATCACCAGCGCCGGCAAGTTCGCGCTCGCCGCCACATTGAATGCCCAGCCGACGAGGAAGGAGACATTGAAGTTCTTGAACAGGATGCCGAGAACGATGGCAATCGCCCCGACGACAACGGCCGCGATTTTGCCTGCCCGAACTTTCTCATGATCGGTCAGCTCCATCTTAAGAAAGCTCGTCAGCAGGTCATGAGCCACCGCTCCACTGGCCGCGAGGATCAACCCGCTGACCGTTCCCAGCACCGTGGTGAAGGCAATCGCGCTAATCACCGCGAACGGAAGTTCCCCAAAGCTCCGTGCTAAGAGCGGCGCGGCCATATTGCTGTCCGTCGGATCGAGCACGCCGCTCGTCATCGCCCCGAGGCCCAGAAACAGCGTCAGCACATAAAAGAATCCAATCGCCGCGATGCCGACCATCGTGCTCTTGCGAGCCGAGGCCTGGTCTTTCACTGTGTAATAGCGGATCAGGATGTGCGGCAGCGAGGCCGTGCCGCCGAAGAGCGCGAGCATGAGGGAGAAGAAGTTGAGCTTGCCGGCGAGGGTGTCTTTTCTCAAATCGGCGAATAGGGGACCGCCGCCAGGAAGGAGCAGGTCCTTGCCTGGCGTCGCCTTGGGATAATAAACCGTTGTTTCCGAGCCGTCCTCATCGATGATCTTCTCCGAGGCCCAAACGTAGATTTCGCTGTCTTGGATTTCCTGAAAGAACTTCAGCGGTCCGATTGGTCCCGTGGAAACCTGTTGCTCGACCGATGCCGTCCGACTCAGCGATTTGATGCTACCCACCGGATAGAAATCAGTTTCACCGGCTCCCTTGCCTTGAGGTTTTCCATTGACCCATTTGCGGCCATTCTTCGTAGTCACATACTGCGTCTCACTGACACGCTCCGGTCCAACAAATCCAACTGTCGGCCCCACGGGAGTACCCGGCTCAAAACTGTCCTCCAAATCGCCCATTTCGATACCGCGATCGACCCAAATCGAAACGACTCCGCTGCTCTGGTCGCGGACCCGAATATAGGGCTTACCCTTCCACCCGCCGGTTTCCGGCAAGACTTCCAATCCCGGCGCTTGAAGGTCCGCTTTCGTGACGCGCACGACCGTGCGTTTTCCTTCGGCCCATTGAGAAGTCAATCCCCGCTGCAAAATCATTCCCGTGAGAATCGTGCAAAACAGCACCAGCAGCGCCCCCTTAATGAACTGCACCCAGGTGGTGCTCACCATGCCCGCGGTGACAACAATCAGGATGACGACCGCGCCGACCATGATCACACCGAGCTCAAAGGAGCCAATAGCAAAGAAAGGTAGGTCCAATTGCTTGAATCCCATCAGCGGCTTGATCAAGGCCCCGGCTCCAACCATCTGCGGTATCAGATAAAAGATGCTCACCACCAGCGTGCTGATGGCGGCTGAGAGCTTGATTCCCCGGCTGTGGAACTTGCTGTCGAGCGCGTCGGCGAAGGTGAACTTTCCCATCCGCTTGAGCGGCTCGGCCACGACGAACAGCGCGACGATCCAGCCCGCCAGGAAGCCGATGGAGTACAAAAAGCCGTCGTAGCCGTAGAAGGCGATCATCCCGCAAATGCCCAGGAACGACGCGGCCGAGAGATAGTCGCCGGCGAACGCGATGCCGTTGACGAACCAGGGAATTTGGCCGTGAGCCGCGTAGTACCCGCTGGCGGACTTGGCCTTCGCCCCCAGGTAGAAGCTAAGCCCCAGGACAATCAGGACGAAGAAGGCGAAGACGCCGATCGCCAGATAGGAAGGAGTGTAAATCATCGCCCCCCGCCTTCCCGCTCAAACTGGTCCGCGTTCAACTTGCAGAGCAGCATGTACAGCATCGCCAGCAGCACCGCCCCGAAGATCAGTCCAAACCCGTAGAGAATCGCCACGTTCGGCCCCAACGGCGTCGGCTGCCCCATGATCCCTGGCGCGTAGGCCGCCATTCCCACGAATACGACATAAGCCGCCAGATACACGACGAACAGCCACAATCCCGTGCGAGAGTTGCGGGCCGAAAGATCGAGATGCTCGTCAGCGTGCGCAGCGGGGCTGCCGGCTGGTTCATCGGGAGAGGGTTTCATGCCGGGCTAAGATAGCGAAGGAACCGGACGCACGCCAGCGACTTACCGAAAAGCATCCGCCGGAGCCTATGGATTTGGATGGTCGAGCAGCCCTTGCAGCCGCGGCGCTAACTCCAGGGGAACCTTGGTCAACCAGCTGCGATCGATAAGTCCAAGTTGCATCAGATCGACCAGGTGGGTCTGGTCCTTGAGACGGAATGAGGTCAGCTTCATGCGGACAATTGCCTCGAGCGAAATCACCTGGAATCGCGGCGCGCGCACGGATTCCGATAGCGCGGGCGTGGCGACTTGATCGCTCTCCTTCACTTTCTCTCCTTCAAACAGCAGGTGAACACCCTCACTGGGCCGGCCTGCCGGGCCATCGATAAAGGCATCAACTCCAAACGTCTTGGCGTAAGTGAATCCCGCGGTCTCCATCGCCTTTACAACCGACGGCAAGTCAGCTCGGCGGACGAGCAAATCTACGTCCTTGGTATTACGGACAGCTCCGGGATCAATGCTGGAAACCCAAGCCGCGATTGCATTACCCCCAATCACCGCATAGGGAATCTTCGCGGCATCTAAAGCCGCCGTCGACCTCAACAAACGGTCTTCCACCTTTTGCACGGCATCCACCATCCTTTCCCAGGAGATATTGCCCGCAACTGGAGCGATCATATCAAGACCCTTAAATTCCTGTCACGCCATCACCTCTTCCACCACCTTACCATGCACGTCCGTCAGCCGATAATATCGTCCCTGGAACTTGAACGTGAGCTTCGTGTGGTCGATGCCGAGCGCGTGGAGGATGGTGGCGTGCAGGTCATGAACGTGGACCGGGCGCTCGGCGATGTTGTACGAGAAATCGTCGCTGGCACCCAGTGTCATACCCGGCTTGATGCCGCCGCCTGCCAGCCAGACGGTGAAGCAGCGGGGATGATGGTCCCGGCCGTAGTCGTCCGCGGTAAGCGGACCTTGGCAATAGACCGTGCGGCCGAATTCCCCGCCCCACACGATGAGCGTGTCGTCCAGCAGGCCCCGCTGATTCAGATCCGCGACCAGGGCCGCGCTCGGCTGGTCGGTATCTTTCGCCTGGCCGACGATTTGTGTGGGCAGCTTCACATGCTGGTCCCAGCCTCGGTGGAAGAGCTGCACGAAGCGGACACCCCGCTCCGCCATCCGCCGGGCCAGCAGGCAGTTGTAAGCAAAGGTCCCCGGCCTTTTCACGTCCGGGCCGTACATATCCAGCACGGTCTGCGGCTCGCCGGAGATGTCGGTCAGTTCGGGGACGCTGGTCTGCATCCGGAACGCCATCTCGTACTGGGCGATGCGGGTGGCAATCTCGGGGTCGCCGGTTTCCTTTTGTTTGAGGCCGTTGAGCGCGGCCAGGTCGTCCAGCACCTGCCGCCGCGACTCCTTCCCTACTCCCTCCGGATTCGACAGAAACAAAACCGGGTCGCCGGCAGAGCGGAATTTAATCCCCTGGTACTTCGTCGGCAAAAAGCCGCTCCCCCATAGCCGGTCATAGAGCGGCTGGTCGGCTTTGTTACCGGAGCCTTGCGAAACCATGACGATGAACGCGGGCAGGTCAGCGTTCTCGCTCCCCAATCCGTACGCCAGCCAGGAGCCGATGCTCGGCCGCCCTGCAAGCTGGTTGCCGGTCTGGAAAAACGTCACCGCCGGGTCGTGATTGATGGCCTCGGTGTGGAGCGACTTGACGAAGCAGAGCTCGTCCGCCACTTTCGCCGTGTGCGGCATCAGCTCACTGACCCAGGCCCCGCTCTTGCCGTGCTGGGCGAACTTGAACTTGCTCGGCGCGACTGGAAAACTGCTCTGCCGCGATGTCATCCCCGTCAGCCGCTGCCCCTGGCGGATGGAATCCGGCAGCTCGGTCCCGCGGAGCTCCGCCAGCTTCGGCTTGTAATCGAACAGCTCCATCTGCGACGGCGCGCCGGACTGGAACAGGTAAATGACCCGCTTGGCCCGTGGCTTGAAGTGGGGCAGGGCATTCTTGGCGGGCTCTCCTTCTCCATGCGATAGCCGGCTGAGGGCGAGCGAGCCGAGAAGGCCGAGAGAGCCTTGGAGCAACTGGCGGCGGGACAAACCAGTTGGCGGAGAAATGAGCGAGTTCATATCAGCAACTTTCCGAGGCGATCTCAAGCGACCGGGTTGTCAACAATCTGCTGCAATTTCGCGGCTAAGACCGGCGGATAGTTTGGCACCCACGACTGATCCCAAAGTCCGACATTGAACATGTCGGCCAGATGCACCTGATCGTGACGGCGGAAGGCGACGAGTTTCATTCCAATCAAGTCTTCCAGGCAAACGATTCTTGATCCCGACGGAAACACGATGCTCCGCGATACTTGTGGAGCCGGCAGCGGGTCTCCCTGACGAACTGTTTCACCCGCCCAAATCAAATGCACGCCCCGTTTGGGAGAAGGGTTTTCCCGCTCCAGGAACATCCCGATTTCGGATACTACGTGATAGTCTAGCCCCACCGTGGCAGCAGCGAACTTTGCGGCGTCCAAGTCCGAGCGGTCCAGAAGCATGTCCACATCCTTTGTGGTTCTGACGCCATCGGGATCCTTGGAGGCTACCCACTCTGCCACCGCCATTCCACCGATGATGGCATACGGAACCTGGCCGGAATTGAGGGCAGCAGTAATTCGCTTCTTGCGCGCATCGATTTCTTCCATGGTCATAACGTATCGCTCCCACGGATCGAAGGTGAATACAGGCGTGATCATCGCTGACGTGGACATGATTATTCCTTCACCACGGTCTCATCCAAGTTGAGTAGCAGCGAGGCAATCGCCGTGAACGCCTGCTGATTATCACCCTTGGCCAGGCTTCGTTGCTTGCTCAGCGCTTTGACGAGCACTTCCAATTCCGCAGCCGTCGGTTCGCGGCTGGTGGCGGTTTGGAACATGTGAATGAGCCGTGCGTTGTCATCGGGTAGTGGCAAAGCCAGCGTGTTGCGGGCGAATTCACCGGCGGCATGCACGAACGTCTGCTCGTTGAGAAGCGCCAGCGCTTGCAGCGGAGTATTGGTGCGGGTCTCGCGGACGGTGCAAAACTCGCGGGTGGAGGCGTCGAAGGCCAGCATCGCCGGCGGGGCGATGGTCCGCTTCCAGAAGGTATAAAGGCTGCGGCGATAGAGGTCCGCCCCCTTTCCGGGCTGATAGTCGTCCCCGCCGGTCAATTCCGTCCAGAGTCCCGGGGGCTGATACGGCATCACGCTCGGCCCGCCGAGTTGCTCGACGAGCAGGCCGCTGGCCGCCAGCGCCTGGTCCCGAATCATCTCCGCCGACAGCCTGATCCGCGGCCCGCGCGCGAGCAGGCGATTCTCCGGATCCTTCGCTACAGCCTCGGCGGCAACATGCGACGACTGCCGATACGTACCGCTCGTCACAATCAGCCGC
The DNA here is from genome assembly GCA_051004015.1 of Pirellulaceae bacterium. Lineage (GTDB taxonomy): Bacteria > Planctomycetota > Planctomycetia > Pirellulales > Pirellulaceae > SXOA01. The sequence continues at coordinate 15,464 of JBPCKT010000028.1, forward strand.
TGCATCCGCTTAATGTCCCAACCGTGGGGTAGGCTTCCAGCCTGCCCAGAAAACTTAACAGCCAGCCAGTCCAACAACTCCGGGTGCGTCGGCCATTCCCCTTGTGAGCCAAAATCCTCCGCAGTCTTCACCAGCCCCGCCCCAAAATACATTTGCCAGAACCGGTTCACCGCCACCCGCGCCGTCAGCGGATGAGCCGGGTCCACCAGCCACTTCGCCAACCCCAATCGGTTCCGTGGCGCATCCTTCGGCAGCTCCAAACTCAAACTCGCCGGCACGCCTCGCTCCACCTTCTCTCCCGGCTGGTCATACTGTCCCCGCAGCAGCACATGCGCCGGCCGCGGCTCGGGAAGCTCTTCCATGACCATGATGGTGGGAACGCGGCGATAGAAATCCCTCGATGAATACATCGCCCTGCGAGTTCGTTCATAGACGGCGCGGTTGTATTCGGGAGCGTGATTGGCTAGATGATAGCTGAGCAACTTTCTAATTCGTCCTGAGTGAATAGCACCATTGGGCAGCGCGGCAATCTCAGCGATGTTCTCCTTGACCGACAAAATATTCTTCAGCGCGGCGTAGTCGAAGTCGCCGGCATAGATGCGGACTTCATCAATCTTGCCGCGAAACCGCATTTGTGGTCCTCCCCCGCCGCCAATCCGCAATGGTTCCTTGACATTGAACGGCTGGTTGAGCTCCGCCAAGAGGACTTTGCCAACGGGTTCCCCATCCATGTAGAGGGAGACGCTCCTCTCGACATCGTCGGCCCTCAATCCTTCGTAAATGGCTAATAGATGATGCCACGTGCGAGGATGAATTGCCTTCGTTGACTCGACAAGAATTGCATCATCCAGCCAGCGTTTCACGACATTGAACTGGACTTTGTGATTCACAATCGCCAACTGATAGCCGTCCCCCTGCGGCACATCCGTCATGCGAGAAACAATCGTGCCGCCGCCACCGGCTTCGATCCAGACCCACGCTGAGAGTGCGAACGCATCGAACAGGCCGAAGTCCCCGACGTTTCCCGCCTCCACAATTGTGTTGCCATCAAGCACAAGACTCTTTTCGCGAATTCCATTCCCATCAGCTGGTTTCCCTTCCGCAATTCGCAGCAGAGGAAATGGAGGGGTCTTCTTGGCGCCGGCGATCGAATCGGCAGAAGTTCCCAGCGGTTTGGTCTGCGAATCAATTTCAGGCTCGCGGGCGCGCTGCTCTGGCTTTTGGGTATCAAAGTCGATCGTCGCTAACAGTCCCTCGGGCGGGACGTAATCTTCGTCACCGCGCGGCTTAAACTCCTTGAGCGAGGTGAGATTGAACGGCTGCTCGTTGGACAAATCAAACCAGGCTTGGCGAGCCTCCTCTTCCTCTCGCTTCAGCCGCTTCAGTTCCGCCTGCTGCGTCCTCGTCGGTGCTTTGATAAACGGCGGCGAGTTCCCAAACTTCACCGCCCTCCCGTTCTCCGGCACGCTGTTGAAGAAGGCGTACAAACTGTAGAACTCGCGCTGCTTGAAGGGGTCGAACTTGTGGTCGTGGCAGCGCGCGCAGCCGAGGGTCAGGCCGAGCCAGACGGTGCTGGTGGTTTCCACGCGGTCGACGACGTATTCTACCGCGTATTCTTCCGGGATGATGCCCCCTTCCGCGTTGCCGCGATGGTTGCGGTTGAAACCGGTGGCGATGCGCTGGTCCAGCGTCGGCTTTGGCAGGAGGTCGCCGGCAAGTTGCTCAATCGTGAACTGGTCGAACGGCATGTCCTGATTGAAGGCTTCGATCACCCAGTCCCGCCATCGCCACATCACCCGCTCGGCATCGGTCTGGTAGCCGTTGGTGTCGGCATAGCGGGCGGCATCGAGCCAGCGAACGGCCATCCGCTCGCCGTAGCGGGGAGAAGCCAAGAGCCGATCGACGGTCCGCTCGTAGGCATCGGGGCTTTCGTCGGCCAGGAACGCTTTCACTTCCGCCGGCGTCGGCGGCAGCCCGGTCAGGTCCAGGCTGACGCGGCGGAGCAGCGTTGCCTGCGGCGCTTCGGGGGAATGTTTCAGTCCTTCGCGGTCCAGCCGGTTCAGGATGAAGGCATCGAGGCCCTTTCTTAGCCACAGGGAATCAGAAACCTCGGGCAACTGCGGTCGCTTGGGAGGAATGAACGACCAGTGTGTCTGCCACTCTGCCCCTTGTTCCACCCAGTGGCGGAGCAAGTCAATTTGTTCGGGCGAAAGCTTCTTGCCGGAGTCCGCCGGCGGCATCCGCTCGTCCACATTGGCGTTGGTAATCCTGCGGACCAGCTCGCTCTCGGCCGGTTTGCCACGGACTATCGCGGCCCCTTCCTTCCGTGGGGCAACGGCATCTTCTTCCCGGTCCAGGCGTAGCTCCGCCTGGCGGGTGTTGGCATCGGGACCGTGGCACTGGAAGCAGTTATCCGACAGGATCGGGCGAATGTCCCGGTTGAACTCAATTTTCTTCGGAGCTGCCGCGTAGGAATGTGATACGGCACAAAGTGCCGCCACTAGCGCCGCGCCCGTCCAACATCCAAAATGCCCACCCATGGTTCATCCTCCAATCTCCCACCATACCCGCAATCGGGTTGGATATCGAGAAGAAGGACAGGACCGGCTGCCATTACGCCGCAATGTCCAGCGGCGGCACCACAGCCAGGAACCGCCCGCCGTTGTCGTACCATCCGTGGCAGTTGTAGCGGGTCCAGAACAGCTCAAACAGAAGACTCACCCATTCATTACCGTTCGTAGGTAGCGAGACGACGGCCCGACGGAAAGGGACCGGCTCATGGTGGTAGAAGTCCAGACCTTGCTCCGAGAGATGCCGGCCGATGACGATGATTGTTTGCGAGACATCCGGCCGCTGATCGCGGGACAGCGGCGTCAGATGTACCGGATAGGGAAACGGGTCGCGGCTGGAGCGGCGGCGCTCCGGCCGAAAGTCATCATGCCGCGGCGCATAGCTCGCCCGGGCCAACTGCACGCTGACGCGGATTTGCTCTTCCCGCATCGCACTTGGTTCTCTCGGCAGAACCAGCGGCGGCGCGGCAAAAGCCGTCTCGAGCGTCAGCGTGCCCATGCTTGCCCCTATAACAGAAGTAAAACAGTCAGGAGCAGTTTTGAAAAGCGAACCCTAACCCCCCGGAGACCAGCAAGAATGCAATGCTGGGCGAAAGTCGGGTCCGTGAAATGGCCCCAAATTCCGCGAGTGCGACATTTCTAGGGCCAAAGATTATCTACGTCAGAAAACGGGGAGAGTCAAATGGCCGGAGCGTGAATTCATAATCGCCCCGCCGTCGTCTCTGCCGCCAACTGGCCAATCATGTCTCGCGTGGCCGCTTCGACGGCCGCTTGCCAGCGGGCATCCCCGAACTGGTCCCGGTATTCCACCCGCGAATGGGCGAAAATAATCCCGCGGCTGTTGTTGACGATGCCGCCGAGCCCCCGCTCGTCAAACGCAGCGGCACAATCCTTGGCCGTTCCGCCTTGCGCTCCGAAGCCGGGAATCAATAACAGCGTGCTCGGCATGGCCTGCCGCAACTCGGCCAATTGTTCTGGATAGGTCGCCCCGCAAACCGCGCCGACGATGCCATACCCCTCGCTACCGCGGCTCTTGCTCGCCAGACCTTCTATAAACTCCGCCACGTGCCGATAGAGCGTCTTGCCATCAGCCACCAGGTCCTGAAATCGCCCGCCGCCGGGGTTGGAAGTCTTGACCAGCACAAAAATTCCCGCGCCGCGCTCTTTGGCGATGGTTAGAAATGGCATGATGCTGTCGTCGCCGAGGTACGGGCTGACGGTCAGAGCATCGGCGCCCCAGGGCGATTTTTGGGCAGGCTGGAAGCCTACCCCACCGAGGTATCCTTCCGCATACGCCTGAGCCGTCGTCCCGATATCGTTCCGTTTGCCGTCGAGAATCACGACGAGTCCCTTCTGGGCCGCGTAGCTCATCACCTCTCCCAGTGCCACGCAACCCGCCGGCCCAAGCTGCTCGAAAAAAGCAGCCTGCGGCTTGACGGCAGGAACCAGGGGCGCGACCACATCGATTATGCCGCGGCAGAAGGCGACATAGGCGCGCGCGACCGCCTCATTCCCCTCCCCGTTGAGCAGTCCGTTGGGGAGACTCTCGGCCCGCGGGTCGAGGCCGACCAGCACGGGGTTCTTTTTGCGGCGAATGGTGCCGATCAGGCGGTCGGCGAAATGGTCGGGCAAGATTTCAAGCATGGCCTGATTTTAAGGGGTGAGGGCGGAGTGAGAAGTGGGCGCTTGCTTGTCATCCGCCTCTTCGCGCCGCTAATCTACAAACACTCCCCAACACCACTCTCCCCCATCCTGGACGCTCCCCATGCCCGCCCCACTCCGCGTCACTCTCTGGAACGAATACGTCCACGAACAACTGGTCGAGCAAGTGCGGCAGATTTACCCGCAGGGGATGCATGCCGTGTGGGCCGAGACCCTGAAAAGGCAGCTCGGCAATGAAGTCACCATCCGCACTGCCACGCTCGACGAGCCGGAGCATGGCTTGACGGAGGAAGTGCTGGCGGAAACCGACGTGCTGACCTGGTGGGGACACGCCGCCCACGAGCGGGTGAGCGACGCGGTCGTGGAGCGGGTGCAAAAGCGGGTCTGGCATGGAATGGGCCTGGTCGCCCTCCACTCCGCCCACAACAGCAAAATCTTCAAAAAACTGATGGGGACCAGTTGCATGCTCCGCTGGCGCGAAGCCGCGGAGAAAGAGCGGGTCTGGATTGTGAACCCCTCGCATCCCATCGTCGCCGGCTTCACGGAAGAATGCTTCGAGCTGCCACACACGGAGATGTATGGCGAGTTCTTCGACATCCCCACTCCCGACGAGCTCTTCACCATCAGTTGGTTCGAAGGGGGCGAAGTCTTTCGCTCCGGCTGCACCTGGCGGCGAGGAAAAGGGAAGGTTGTCTACTTCAGCCCCGGCCACGAGACATTCCCCATCTATCACGACTCCAACGTCCAGCGAATCCTCGCCGGCTGCGTCCGCTTTGCCGCCCCCACTGGCTGCACGTACCACGGCGAAGGTCGCAACATTCCCGTCCCCCTCGCCCCGATTGAAGCCAAACACGTCGTCGATGAAAGCCTGCACCGCGCGAAGTGAGCCGAGGTATAAATGCCCTTTCAATCCTTCGATCAGTTACCGAATCACATCAGGAAATGGCTGACCGAAACTGAGGTGCCGGATCTAGAGGTTTGGGTTAAGAAGCCCATACCGGCCCTTGGCGGGAAAACTATCCTGGAAATAGCAAGCGAGCCTGACGGTGAACGTCGTCTCGCCGAATTCTGTGGGCGCGTTCGCACTGGATTTCCATGAGCAACAAACGCCCTCGACAACCTACTGGCGGTACTTGTTTTCACCCCTTTCTTTCAAGGCTAACACCATGTTGCCATACATCCGCCTGTCAATTCTTTTTCTCATCATCTCCTTCTTTGCGCACTCTACTCCCGTTTCGGGTCAGCCTCTCGGCCAGCCCGACCGCGACGCCCCCGGCGATGAGATGATTCAGGCGTACCTGGCGGCAGAAATGGCCAAAATAGAAACCACTTTCACCGACGACGTCAAATCCCTCGCCGACTGGCAAGCGAAGCGGCCGGAGTTTGTCGAGCAGTATTACTACATGCTCGGTCTCTCGCCCCGTCCGGAAAAAACACCTCTCGCCCCCACCATCACCGGCACGCTGAAAGGGGACGGCTATGAAGTGGACATGATTCACTATCAAAGCGTGTCGCATCTGTATGTTACCGGCAACCTCTATCGGCCGGCCAAAGTGAAGGAGGGCGAAAAACTTCCCGCGGTCTTCTATGTCTGCGGGCACTCCGGCCGCGGTCGCAACGGCAACAAGGTTGCCTACCAGTCGCACGGGATCTGGTTCGCCCGCCGCGGCTATATCTGCCTCGTCGTCGATACGCTGCAGCTCGGCGAAATCGCCGCCACGCACCATGGCACGTACAACCTGCAGCGGTGGTGGTGGCACTCCCGCGGCTACACCCCCGCCGGCGTCGAAGCCTGGAACGGCGTCCGGGGAATCGACTACCTCATCAGCCGCCCGGACGTCGATCCGGAGCGGATCGCGGTCACTGGCATCAGCGGCGGCGGGGCGGCAACATTCTGGGTCGCCGCGGCCGACGAGCGAGTGAAAGTCGCCGTCCCCGTCAGCGGCATGGCGGACCTGGAGTCCTACGTTCCCAATCGTGTCATCAATGGCCACTGCGATTGCATGTTCCTCTACAACACCTACCAGTGGCCCTGGACCCGCATCGCCAATCTCGTCGCCCCCCGCCCGATGCTGTTCATCAACAGCGACAAGGACGCCATCTTCCCGATGGACGCCAACGACCGCATCATCAATCGGCTGGAGCGGACCTACAGCCTGTATGGCAAAGGAAACGACGTCGACTCCGTCGTCAGCGTCGGCGGCCACGCCTATCGCCAGGACATCCGCCAGGCCGCCTACACTTTTATCAACACGCACCTCAAGGGCGACCCCCGCCCCGTCACCGACAGCGAGCGGGACATCGTCACCGAGGGAGGGAACCCCGGCCCCTATCCGATTCCGCCGGAAAAGCTCCGCGTTTTTCCGGGCGACAGCGACCTCCCCTCTGATCAGCTCAACACCAAGATTGACGAAAGCTTCGTCCCCATCGCCAAGGGTGGGCGCGGGTCTCCTGACGCTGCCCAGAGAGCCGCCATGCTCAAGCAACTCCGCAGCACCAGCTTCCGCTACTTCCCGGATTCGATCCCCTCCGCCAGGAAGGTCAAGGACATCGATGCCGACACCGAGCGGCTCACTTCGGAAGAGCATATCCATTTTGATCTCCGCTATCCCGCCGGAAAAGCGACAACAAAGTTAAATGCCTCCAAAGGGATCCTGCTCGTCGTCCTCGGCGAGGCAGACGCCGGCAAAACGCCCGACTGGCTGAAGGACGTCAATCCCGACGGCAAATCCATCGTCCTCTGCGAGCCTCGCGGCATCGGCGCGACGCGCTGGACTCGCAAGAACGGCCCCAACTACGTCGAGCGATCTCACGCCCTCCTCGGCCGCACTGCCGACACCGGCCGCGTCTGGGACATCATCGCCGCCGCCAAATACCTGGCCCAAAAGTCCAGCGGCGGGGATTCACTTCCACCCATACATGTCGCCGGCAAAGGTTCCGCCAGCCTGCTCGCCGCCTATGCCGCGATTCTGGACGAACAATTCGCCAGCGTCACGCTTCTCTCGCCCCTCACCAGCCACATGGACAAGGACGCTCCCCAGTTCCTCAGCCTCCTCCGCACCTGCGATGTGCCCGACGCTCTCCGCCTCATCGCTCCGCGGCAGGTGCGAAGCTTGCCGCAAAAATAACCGCGAGAAATCAAGTTGATGGCCTAAAGCACGCCGTACTTCTTAAACACATCCGTCGCCTTCATGCCGGCCCGAATGTCGTCGCGGACTTTGTTCTCGGCGTGGACCTTGTCCCACGCGCGGCGGAGGGCTTCGGCTTCCACAGCCTGCGGAATCACGACCACGCCGTCGCTGTCGGCAATGACGATGTCGCCGGGGGAAAAGCGGACGCCTCCGATTTCCACGGGGACGTCCAAGTCAATCACCCGCTGGCGATGGAGGCTGTCGTACACGCTGCGGGCACGAGCGAAGACTGGGAAATTCATCTCGCGCATCTTGCGAATGTCCCGCGCCGCGCCATCCACAATCGCTCCCACGCAGCCGGTGTTGTGGCAGGCGGTGGAGAGGAGCTCGCCCCACAAAGCCGAATGGACGCTTCCCGCGGCAGCGGCGATGAGCACGTCATCGGGCCGGCAGGAATCGACGGCCTGCAATTCCAGCTCATAGGGGCGAAGATCGTCGTGAAACATGTCGGCCCAGAGCGTCGTCTTGCAGCGGCCGACGAGGACTGTCTCGACGGTGAGCGGACGAAGATCGACTCGCGGCGACTGATTTCGGTAGCCCAGTGAATCAAGAGCATCGGCGACGACGGCGGAGTACAGGGACTCGCGCATCATCGCGAATGTGATGGCGGGGGAAGTCATCTACTCACCCATCACTTCTGCTTCGCGGGCGGAGGCCATGTCCGCCACCGTCCCTTCGTACTTCTTGGTGAGCTGCTGGATTTCTTCCTGCACCTTCTTGTTTTCGTCTTCCGTCAGCTCCTTGTCCTTCTCGGCCTGGTCGGCGGCCTTGTTGCCGTCGCGGCGGACGTTGCGGATGCTGACCTTGGCCTCCTCGGTCATCTCCTTGATTCGGCCCACCAGCTTTTTCCGGGAATCGGTGGTCAGCGGCGGCACGTTGATGCGGATGATGCGGCCGTCGTTCTGCGGCGCGAAGCCCAGGCCGCTGGCGATAATCGCCTTCTCAATCTCCTTGATCGTACTGGGGTCATAGGGCCGGATCACCAGCTGCTGGGCCTCTGGCGCGCCGACGTTCGCCAGTTGCTTCATCGGCGTCTGTGAGCCGTAAATCTCCACCTTCAGCGTATCGACGAGGCCCGGATTCGCCCGCCCGGTCCGAATGCCTGAGAGGTCGTTCTTGAGTTTTGCGACCGCCTTATCCATGCGATCTTCCACGTCCAAAAGAATATCGTCGGCAGCCATGACAGGAGCCCAGTGACCAGGAGAGGGAGATAACCGTCCGCAGCCGTTATCTTATCGCCGGAAAGGGCTGTCGGGGAGGTATCGGCGGCTCCCTCTGGCTCGCCAAGAAATAAAAGATGCCCGGCAGCGGGCGAACAGAATTCGCACACACTGCCGGGCAACACTTGGGGGCTGCTCTTGTTCGTACTATTCGGGCTTCTTGCCTTTTCCCTTCTCGGCACGCTCCTTTTTGGCGGCGGCCTTCTCTTCGTCGCTCAACTTGCCGTCGTCGTCCGTGTCGAACTTCTTCATGGCCTCGGTAAGCTTGCCGGCCGGGCGCTCTCCCTTTTTGAGTTTGAGTTCCTTCTGCGCCTGCTCTTTTTCATCTGGGCTCAGTTTTCCGTCGCCGTTCTTGTCAAACCGCTTGATCATCAAATCGCGGCTGCGGGGCTTTTTCCCTTCGCCTGCACCACTGGCGGGAGCGCCAAATCCGCCGCCGGCCGGAATTCCGCCGGCCCCTGCCCCTGGTAGGCCGCCGGTTGCCGGTCCCCCGCCGCCTCCAGCGCGGGCCTTTTGGAAGGCAGACATCGCTGCCGCCTGCTCCTGGGGATTCAACTTGCCGTCGCCATCGCGGTCAAATCTCTTCTTGATTTCGTCGAAATTGATTCCCGCTGCGCCCGCCCCAGCGCCAAACTGCTTCAGGGCAGCCTCGCGGGCATTCTGCAATTCTTCGCCCGTCAAATTACCGTCGCCGTCGGCGTCGAATTTTTCCAGCAGTTGTTTCTTCAGTTGCTCGGGATTGAGTCCCGCCCCCGGCTGGGCTCCATCTTCAGCGCACGCCAGGCTGGCAAAAGCAACGACCGCAGCGGCCCCGAAGAGACCTCGCAGAGATTTCCCCCAAATAGATTTCATAGCTGCCTCACTTGTTCCCACAGGATGGTGCAAATCACGTTGTCAATCAGAGAGGTCAAGACAGCCCAGTTCCTTGGGATTCAACCCCACTGCTTCCGGCGGGTTTCGGCCCAGCAACTAGAATTTATTCCCGGCCGATTCAGCCCCTCGAACTCTCTTCCTTAAGTCTAGTTGCTGGTAAGGCTTAAGTCTTCCCTTTCGAGAGGAGTAAATCCAGATATCCGCGACGTTCCGACTGCTGCAAGCCAAGTTTCCTGGCCAGACTTTCCAGCCGTTTCTTGGCAGGATTCAGCTCATTTTCATCCGCCAGGATTTCCAGCTCCAAATACGTCCCCAGGCCGGCCACCTGGTCCAGCGCCAGATGAACCTCGCCATCCTCCCAGGCCACCTTCCCAGGAATCCGCTCCTTGGAAACGTCCCTTACCCGCGCGAAGCCGAGGATTTCCAGGAGTTCGGCCCATCGGTCGAAACCACCGCGTCCCGGTTCCACGGCGAGCTCGAGCTCGCGGCGGGTCTTAGTTTCTGCGTCGATTTTCGGGCCTTTGTAAGTGATGCAGTTCTCCTCGCCGACGCGCCGCAGGCGGAGCGCTTCGTCGGTCTGGGCGAAGTCCCGGATGGGATGGCGGAAGTACAAATCCACCTGATTCACCGGCGGCTCAAAAGTCGCGCCCAGGGCTTCCAATGAAAGCCGCAGTTGTCGCATGTCATCCACCGGGTACTTTTGTTCGATTTCCAGTTGCATGACCTTTACCAGCGGTAGAGGAAGAACAGCGTATAATCCACGAAACCTTCTCCATTCTATACCTATGCCCGATCTCATCGCACAAGGTTCCGAACCGCAGCATCGCTGGCGGCGCAAAGTCCTCTCCGGGGCGTCGCAAGTGATCGGCCGCGGAGCGGGCCCGTGGTCGACGCCGTGGGACGAGCGGATTTCCCGTCGGCATGTGGAGGTGGAGTGGCGGGACGGCCTTTTGCACGTCACGGTTCTGCCCGAGGCTCGCAATCCTGTCTTCCATCGCGGCCGCAAGAGCGGTGACTTTGAGCTGAAGCCCGGCGATCACTTCGTCATTGGCGGTACCACCTTTACGCTGGCGGATGAGCGGGTCAACGTCTCCCTCGACGTCCCCATGCCTTCGAATGAACGGACTTTCAACCTCGAGGATCTCCGCCACAAGCCCTATCGCCAGGCCGACCAGCGGATCGAAGTCCTCAGCCGCCTGCCGGACATCATCTCGGGATCAGCCACCGACAGCGAGATGTTCGTGCGGCTGGTCAATTTGCTGCTCTCGGGAGTGCCGCGGGCGATGGCCGCGGCGATTGTCGCCGTGGAAGAGAGCGGCGGCGTCACGGTGCTGCACTGGGACCGGCGGATTCTCGCGGGGACGGAGTTCCGGCCCAGCGAGCGGCTCATCCGCCAGGCCATCACATCCGGCGAGAGCACCGCCCACGTCTGGAGCGGCAGCGGGCCGCGCGTGGAACAGGACCTGACGATGAGCGAAGGGGTCGACTGGGCCTACTGCACGCCGGTCATGGGCTCCGCTTGCCAGGGGTGGGCGCTCTACGTCACCGGCAGCTTCGCGGGAGAGAACCCGCTGGAATCAGGCAACGACCCGGAAGCCCTCCGCGACGACGTGAAGTTCACGGAGCTTACGGCTGCCACGCTGGCGGGCCTGCGCGAATCGCGACTGTTGGCGCGGCGGCAGGCAGGACTGGGGCAGTTTTTTTCACCCATCGTGCTCGATGCGCTGGCGGGGCAAGACCCGAACATTGCGCTCGCCCCGCGCGAAGCGGATGTTTCGGTGCTATTCTGCGACCTCCGCGGGTTCTCGCGGCATAGTGAGCGTCATGCGGACAATCTGACGGAGCTGCTCGAACGGGTGAGTCGGGCCCTGGGAGTGATGACGCGGCACATCCTGGCGGAAGGGGGTGTGATCGGCGATTTCCACGGCGACAGCGCCATGGGCTTCTGGGGTTGGCCCCTGCCGCAACCCGATGCTGCCGCCCGTGCCTGCCGGGCGGCCCTGGCGATTCGCAAGGACTTCGCCGACGCTGCTGCGATCCCCAGTGCCTCGGCGACGCAGAATGCCCTTGCGGATTTTCGCGTCGGCATTGGCATCGCCTCCGGCCGGGCGGTGGCGGGAAAAATCGGCACCATCGACCAGGTGAAGGTCACGGTCTTCGGCCCGGTCGTCAATCTTGCTTCCCGCCTGGAAGCTATGACCAAGCAGATCCATGCCCCCATACTTCTCGACGAAGCTACCGCCGCAGCCGCTCGGCAACACTTGGCGCAAGACTCCGCCCGTCTGCGGCGGGTTGCCAAGGTCAAACCGGCGGGGATGGATACACCGGTCCTGGTCAGCGAGCTCGTTCCCCCCGCGGCCCAATACCCGCAGCTCAGCGATGAGAACCTGGCCGCCTACGAAGAGGCGGTGGATGCGTTTCTAGCAGGCGACTGGTCGCTGGCCCTCAAGCTCTTGCACCGCGTGCCGCCGGACGACCTGGTGAAGGACTTCCTGACCGTCTTCATCGCCCAGCACAACCGCACGCCGCCGCCTGGTTGGGATGGGGCGATACCGCTGGGCACGAAATAAACTGTCGGAATCGTCTTCGTGTGAGATAGAATGGAAACCAGATGTAAACCCATGACGACCACGATCGACATCACGCTCGCCGAACAAGATTTAGCGGCCTTTCTCGACGTCGCCAAGGCCGGCAACGAGGTGGTCATCACCAAGCCCACAACCTCGGCCATGGCTCACCTCGGCTTGAGCGGCTTGGCGAAGGGAGACTCGGCGTTCTCTTCCGGCACCGCGCCCGCTCGCCGCGGCAGCAGGTATTGCACCTCGCGGCAGCCGTAGGTGCTGCACGCGCCGTTGTATTCCCAACATTCGCGGTGGTGGGGGGTCTTGCAGCGGCGGCAGTAGACGATGTCGCTTTCCATCACGTCGCCGCAGACGCGGCACTGGGCGTTTTCCAAGACCTGGATGGAATCTCCCTCCTTGAACTCAATGCCGATCGTCCGCGTGAGTTGGGCCTGGTCGAAGAGGGACAGGCCCAGCTCCACGAACTGCTCGATGTCGGTGGGCTTCGTGGAGGACCACTTCTTGCGGAGCAGCATCCAGCCGGGGCGGATGCTGAGGGCCACTTCGCTCCGCTCCGGCGCTTCCCACAGTTGCTCCAATTGCCAGCGAACGCCGGCGGAGAGAAACGTTCGGGACTCGTCGCCGTCGTCCGCCCGCACCTGCCAGTGGTGCCGCAGGTCTTCCCAGTTGAACTCCACCGGGAACAGGCCGGCCGTTTCGGTGATAAGCTGCCACGACGGCGGCTTGGGCAGGACTTCGCAGCGGAAGCGGGCGTCCGGGAACTGGATCACCAGCTCCAGGCACCGCGGCCCGCGGCTGCCGTCGATGGTGTAGGTGGTGAGCCGGGCGAAGGTGCTGCCGTAGTTAATCCGCAATTGCGGATAGCTGAACCAGCCGCCGAACTTGAGGTTACCGCCGAACCGCCGGGCCGCGCCGGAAAACGCCTGGTTCCAGCGGTCCGCCCGCGACTGCGCCCGCGCCGCCACGATCACCACGAAGGCGATCAGGGCGGCAAAAATCAGGAAAGCAACGCCGAGACATTCCACGGGCAACTCGGGGTAAGAAAGCGGAGGTCGGAAAGCGGAAAGCGGAAGGAACGCTACTTTAACTCCTGCATTGTCAGCCTAGTCCCGCCCCAGTGCAAGGATTCCGCTTTCCGCTTTCCGACCTCCGCTTTTCCTACTCCGGCCCGATATACAGCACGTCCCCCGGTCGCTGGCGCATCGGACCGCGCGACGGGATGCTTGGCACCGGCGTGTTTTCGTCGATGAAGATGACTTCGCTGGGGGTTCCGGCGGCGATTTGCAGGCCCTGGCCGCGGCGCTGGTAGCGGACGATGTTGGTGTTGCCGCTGCCGCCTCGGTCGCGCAGCGGGCGGCGGTCGAGGGGAAGCTCATACTGGTTTTCCTTCTCGAACCAGTTCTTGGCGGAGAAGTTGGCGGATTTTTCCTGGTTCATGTACGCCCCGCGAGCCACGTCCCAGAGCCGCTCGCAGACGATGTCGAGCCCCAGGTCCTCGCTCCAAGGGAGGCCGACTTCCGCCAGATTGAGAAATCCGCTGAAGGAGATGTTGGGGTGCAGGATGGGGGTGAGCCAGCGGATATCCGGCGGGCGCTGGGGATAGCTGAAGGGGAGGCGAAGATCGACCTGATGCAGCTCGACGATGCTGATGTCCGAACCGGCCGCGCTGCGGGCCAGCCCTTTGCCGCGAAATGTGATGGTGTAGCGGTCCGCCGGCTCGCTGGATTCGAACTGCAGGATAGTGCTCTGCGCGCGGAGCGCCTCTAGCGCCGCCAGGTCGGTCCGCAGCCGGTTTTCGCGTAGGTCTTGGTCCATGGAAGAAATTGGAAATCTCAAATCTCAAACAATAGGGAACGGAGAAATCTCGAATTCAAAAGCGCACCGACTCCTACTATATCAATTCCAAATTCCCCATTTGAATTTGTTTGAGATTTGAGATTTCTGACTTTGAATTAAGTGCTCGTTGTGCGCGGGCTACCCTATTCTAATTCGCCTCGGAAGTCGGACTCTTGGATTTTTCCTCCGCGGGGGCCGGCGATGCCGGCTCCGGTCCCTCGGGGGGAATGTCGTCCGCGGGCCTTTTTAGCAGAAAAAAGGCGGTGGTTCCCAGCGTAATCGCCACGGCCGTGCCGCCGATGACCCACCAGATGGTGTAGTCCTCCGGCTTGGGATCTCCCTCTTCGGCCTTATCGGACTCCTTCTTGGCGGCCTTGAGGAGGTCCCTTTGCTCGTCACGTTCTTTGAGCAAGCTGGCGATCTGATCGTCTCTTTTGCCCAGGACTTTGGTCAGATGCGTGGACTGGTCCTCGGCCTCCTTCCGCAAAGTGTCGAGCTCGTTCTCTCGGGCAATCACCCGGGGCTGCTGGCTGCGGAGCAGCTCCAGCTCTTGAGCCTCCCTCTCGAGCTTCTCCGCGTAGCCGGGCGGAGCCCCTTTCAACTCCGTGATGATTTGGCTGTAGGCTTGCTGCTTGGCCCGCTCCTGAGTCGCGTATTGCTCGTTGTCCATCCACTTGTCCATCCGCTTGACGAGCTTCTCCACGTTCTCGTTTTTGGCCTCCGGCGGCGCGGCCGGGGCGAGCAGCTTCCAGGCGATGAGGGCCAGCAGGGCGAATTGCAGGCTGAGCATCCCCAGCACGGCGATGCCCTGCCACTGCGGCTGATTGTCACGCGGCTGCTGCACGTTGATGACCGGGGCCCCGTAGCCGGATGGAGAATATTGAGCGGGCATGGCAGGCACCTTCCCTTCGAGCTCCGCCACGTAGTTTTCCAGCTCCGCCTGGCGGAAGCGGCTGGCGATGAGATAGAAGCCGCCGGTGCGGCGGCACCGCTGGCGGGGGTCGCCGGTCCACTGGAACATGGCCCGGTCGCCGCGGCAGGGATCAATGACGTAGGCGACATCTAGCTTCTTATTGAAGAAGTTGTCGCAAATGAACATGTCCATCCCGGACAAAAACACGCCCCAGTCCGGGTGCGTGTGGTACCAGCCCACCATCTGCAAGTCGGCGGGGAACTCATCCCGCTGTCGGCTGATGGCGGACCAAGTGTCGTGCGTGAACTTGAAGCTCCCCTTGGTGCTTTCGTAGTGGGCGGCCCGCAAGCTGTCCGTAATGAGCACGAACGGCTTCCCGTCGTCGTCGGTACACTGCGCCCCCAACAGCACGCCGCCCAGCTCCACGGTCTTGTCGCTCTGGGCGTGCATCTCCATATCGTGAGCCACGTCCAGATCCAGAAAAATCGGCAGCTCTCCATCAGCCGGCGTGCCGCAGGGAGCCACGGCGAAATGCTTGTTGCGATCCGGCCGCAGAATCTTCTGCGGGGACGCCTCCTCGATTTCGCCGAACTGGATTTCGTCGTTCACGGATGCATGACCGCCTCGCGGTCACCGGCCAGCAGGAAAAAATGTTCCGCTTCTGCGGAATCACTCACTCGCATAATGTCGTATCGCGGAATGCCAAGCTCGCTCAGCGGCTGCGAGGCAGGTTCGCTGCCGCTTTCAATGGCATGGGTCATTTCCGGTCGAGCCGTGCCGCCGCATTCTCGGCAAATGGCTTCTTTAGCCCCCACTGCTTGCTGGGGACGACAGATGCGGCGGGAGGTTTTGCAGGTCTCGCAATGAACATTCAGGACGAGGTCTCGGTCGAGATGCAACGTCAACGGGCCATCGCTTAAATGCTTCCGCGCCTCTGCGAACAATTCCTCCGCCGTGGATTCGTGCGAAAGGGCCAGCTCCACCGGCTGCGGATATGTATCGTGGCTCAGGCAGTCTTCTTTTCGCTGGAATGTCGTGTTGTAAAAGGTATTGGCGATGCCATTAAAAACGAGGGCCTGGCCAGAGTTGACCGGCATCCCATGGATGAGCTTGAGGGCCTCCTGCGTTTGCAAGCCGCCGATCATGGAGGCAATGGTGGGCGCGGTGGGGACTTTTCCCGCCAGCATGTCCTCGCGCTTGAGCAGCGGGCAACTGTAGCGGAGGTTAATGAGCCGATAGTCGTTCTCGGTCATCGCGCATTCGTAACAGGCCCCATCGGGCGGCTGGAAAACTTTGAGGACCCCGTTGATTTCCTGGATGCCGCCGTCCACCCACGGGCGGCCGACCTTCCAGCAGCAGCGATTGACCCACAGCCGGGCCTCGCGATTGTCGAGGCAGCCGATGACGACGTCGACGTCGCGGAACAGCCCCAGGCCGATGTCGGTGATGACGTTGCCGTGAATTGGCGTCACCACGGTGTCCGGGTTGATGTCCCCGAGGGCCTCGGCCGCGGCGATGGCTTTGCTTTTCCCCCGGTCGCGTGCCCGGAACAGGACGGAGCGGGTGAGGTTCGAGTCCTCAATCTCGTCGAGGTCGATGACATAAACCTGGCCGACGCCGAGCAGGACCAGATTCTTGAGCACTTCATTGCCGAGCGCCCCCGCACCCACGACGAAGACCTTGGCTTTGCGAAGTTTCTCCTGGTCCCACCACGAAATGAGCCGCAGCCGCGAGTAGCGGTCGGAGTCGTCAATCAGCATCGGCTCGGCGGATGGCTGAGCGAGGGGGTCGGGAGTCTTAGGCGACATAGTCTATCCACAATAGCAAAATCAGGGACGCCTAAGACTCCCGATCCCCAAGCGGCTCCTCCGCGCACACAAAGCCGCAGTCCTTTACCTCTCCCTCGCGCCACTGGAAAAAGCCCAGTTCCTGCCGCTGCGGATCGACGACGAGGGCCACCTGGTGCGGCTGAGGAAAGAAGTGGCGGTGGATGAACAGGTCGTAGCCCGAGAGAAAGATCCCAAAGCCGGGATGCGTGTGCTGCCAGCCGAGGACCAGCTCGCCGGGATGCCGCTGCTCGACCTCGCGTGTGAGATCGGCCCAGGTTTCGTGGGTGAAGGTCAGGGACGCGCCGCCAGAAAGTGCCTGCAAGGCCGGATGGAAGTGGCGGACGACGACAAACGTCGGATCGTCTCCGTAGGTTCCGCCGAGCAGAAATCCGCCGACCTCGCGGGAGCGGCCGGTCTCCGAATACTCGATGATCTCCTCCAGCACCGGCTCGTGAATGACGACGATTGCCGCCCCTTTGTAGATGCTGCCGATGGCCCGGGCGACCTTGAAGTCAGCCAGTGAGAACCCGTCCGTTGCGGCAGGGAGGGACATGGGTAATGAGAGGGTTTTGAACAGAAGGGAACGAAGATAACGAAGGAAGAGGAGGAGGATTTTTGTCAGTTAGATTTTCGATTCAAAGCGTTGGCAGAATTCAGCGAGACAAAAACATCTCGCGAAAAGCTTCGGCCGCATTTTCCTTCGTTCCCTTTGTTTCCTTCTGTTCAAACCTGTTTTGTCTTAGAGCCTATCCCATAACCTCGAAAATGCACCAATGCAGGCTGAATTCAGCTAGCAAAACTGGTTTAGGGATACGCTCTTAGTTGATGAACATAATCCCGCCGTCGTCCACTACGGTGGCATCCACGACTTCCGCGATGATGCTGGTCCGCGGTGTATCCAGAAACGTCACGCCGGCATCTTCTGGTGTGGCCAGAGTAATCGTCGGCGTGGACGGCATGGGCGTGGCGCGGTCCACGCGCATGGCGGAAACCATTGGCTGCATGGCATAGGGAATGGACGACTCCGGCAATGGTCTGGCGACAGGATACGACACGGTAGTTTGGGCTTGGACCGGCTTTCCAAACACCGCGCTCGCCGCCGGGCGTGGAGCATAACCCGCCAGGCGGTCCCGCAGGGGGCGCGTGTCGAGCGGCATGCGGAACTCTTCCTGGGTCTTGATCCAGCCGGCCGCTTCGCGGTTGTAGGGGCTTTTTTCGTCGTAATTCTCGTAACGGATCATGTCCCAGAGCATGGTGCAAAGCTCGTCCAGAGTCAGGCTCGGCACCCAGTAGGTCCCGTAGCCCCCCAGGCAAACCACACCGCTGGCCGAGATGTTCGGATGAAAGATCGGCGTCTTCCAGGCAATTTCCGGCATCATCCGCGGGTACGAAGCGCCCAGCTTGACGTGTACCTCATGCCGGTCATGCATCAGCACGTTGGCATTCGGCTGCGGCTTCCAGAGGCCGCGGCCGGAGAAGCGGACCTGGTAAAAGTCGGGCGGGTTGCCGCTGGCGGAGAACTGAAAGATCGTGCTTTCCGACTGCAGCTTTTCGAGCGCGGCGCGGTCGCTGCGAAGGCGGCGGAGACGGGGAGATTCACGCATGGATTTTCCTCATAGTACGCATTACGCTCCGCGTGATGCATCTTCACGCGGAGCGTGAAGAGTACTATCTTACCCCGCCACGATTTCCGGGTACACGATCAGGTGGTGCCCATCCTGCACGGCGGCATCCGGCAGGGTCTGGTCCTCCCGCAGCCGTTTGCCCCCCTCCTTGTGGTCCAGGCTGTAGCTCATCGGCTGGCCGTCGGGGCCCATCACCGGCAGGCTCATTTTGGTGATGATGTTCGGCAAAATCCGCTTCACGTTCACGGTATCCGCAATCACGGCTTCCACGCTCTTGAAGCCGGTCTGATCGAGAAACGTAACCCGGGTCCCTTTGCGATCTTCAGCAGACATTTGGTAACTCCTCACCCTGACGGCGTACGAAAGACATTCGCCTTAACCGTCAAATCCGTTGTACCCTAACAACTACTTAGTTGGTATTCGCCGGGCAAGGTTCGATCTTACCCCGGAGAAATGTGAATTCCAAGGAGGCGATAGCGAGCGTAAAGCGTTTCCCGCTTGGCAGTTGAAGCGATTTGCGGACCGCCTGCGAATTCTCGGCCGCCAGTGACCTCGATGTAATACGCGGGAAATGGACGATGAGTTTCTGCGGGACCGAGAACAACCCACAAATCACTTGGCGACTGGCTGGCCGCGAAGGATAATTACAGGAGACAACGACCGTAGCTGCCACGGGAGCTTTATGAACGACCGCAATCGCGCCCTCAAAATCCTCAAGGAGGCCAAGGAGACGCTGGCGAACCGGCTGACGGAAAAGGTGCTGGATCAGAAGGAAGAGATTCTGGCGGACGCTAGCGGCGATTCGTACATGAATGAGATCGAGTCGCTCTACGAGCAGATCGGTCTCAAGCTTTCGCACGTGAACTCCATGCTCTCGAACCTGCCGGTGGAGGCCCCCGCCACGCAGGTGGAATCGACGGCGGCCCAGCATTTCGCGGACGATACATTCACCGTGGCGACCGACCCTTCCCCGAGCGCCGATGCGGTCGTATCCGATACCACGCTGGCCCTGGCTGGCCCGGTCTTCCTTCACACCCCCGCGCTGCCGGCGCCCCGAGTCAAAGGCACGAAACAACCCATCGCCATCCAGCCGGCTGCCGTGCCGGTTTCGTTCCAGCTCTTCGCCGCGCAGATTCAGGCGGGGGATCGGAAGGGGGCGGGCAAAACGCTGGGCGTGCTGTTTGATTTGAAGCCCCGCCGAGCCCTGGCCTGCGCCACGCTGTTCGACGAGCGGCTGCGGAGCGACAAGGAGTTCCTGCGCAAAGCCAGCCAACTCCGCAGCGAGCTCCATGCCGGCAGCCATCACGCCGCCCTGGTCCTCCTGGTCGAATGCTTCGGCCTCACCAGCGAAGAAGCCGCGGGGGTTCTGGCCTCGCTGCGGCGGCGATTGGGCGGAGCCTAGCCCTCGCGACCACGCGGGGAAACTCCGCGTGGACTTTCCTATTCTTAATCTTAATCCTAGTCTTAATCTTAATCCTCTTCCGTCCGCGTCGCGCTGAGGAGGATTAAGATTAAGATTAGGATTACGATGAGGATCAGGAAGAGCGAGAGGAACTAAGGACAGCAAATGGGGTACAGCGACCGCGACTACTACCGCGAAGACGCCACCGGCGACTCGATGGGCATCGCCGGCCAGTCGATGGTCGTGCGGCTGATTGTGATCAACGTGGTGCTCTTCCTGGCGGACTGGATCACGGCCAGCGGCGGCAGCCACTGGCTGTTCAACGCCCTGGCCGTGCATGGCGACACCGTCGCCCGCCCCCTTTACTGGTATCAGTTCCTCACCGCCGGCTTCATGCACAGCCACCAGGGGCTGTGGCACATTCTGGGGAACATGTTTGGCCTGTACGCCTTCGGAAAGGCCATTGAGGAACGGCTCGGGTGGAAGGAATTCCTGCGGATCTATGTCGTGGCCATCGTGCTGGGGAATTTGGTCTGGGGGCTGCGGCAGTACTTTCTCGCCGACAAGTATGGCCAAGGTGAAACGGCCCAATGGGCGACGACCTTCGGCCCCGCCGCCGGCATGGCGGCGCTCGCTTTCCTCCATTGTCTGTATTATCCGCGCGCCAAAATCAATATGGCCTTCGTCATTCCGACACCGGCCTGGATTGTGGCCATTCTGGTCCTCGTCCTTGACTTCTGCGCCGTGATGACGCAGCATCCGAAGGATGAATCGCTCGTCTACGCCGGGATCGACAACTACGCCGTCGGCTGCCTGTTCACGCTGGCCTATTGGTACTTCGGCTGGAACTTCGGCCGGCTGCCCGGCCAGCGCTGGCTGGGCAAAATGTGGACATCGCTTGGGAGCCTGCTTTCCCCCCGCCCGCAAGTCCGCGTGCATGACCCCGAGCGGGACTACGAGGACCTGGAGGAAGAAGCCGACCGCCTGCTCGCCAAGGTCGGCCAGCAAGGGGAATCCAGCCTGACCGCCAAGGAACGCAAAGTCCTGGAGGAATACAGCCGCTGGATGCGGCAGAAGCGGGGATAGAGAGGTCGCGTTCATAACAGCTCGTCCAGCTCCTCCACGAGCTCCGCGAATCGCGCCAGCGCCGTGTCCACCGGCTCGCTGCTTTCCATATTCACGCCGGCATCGCGTAACAAATCCAGCGGGTCTTTGCTGCAGCCGCCGCTGAGGAAGCTGAGATAGGCCTCGAGCTCCTGTTTGCCGCCGTGCAGCACTTTCTGGCTGAGGGCGATGGCGGCGGAGAGGCCGGTCGCGTACTTGTAGACGTAAAAGGCTCGGTAGAAGTGTGGGATGCGAAAGCACTCCAGGGCCAGCTCGTCGTCGATGGCGAACTCCGGCCCGAAATACGCTTCCAACAGCTCGCGATAGACTTTCTTGTACGAGTCCACCGTCAGCGGCTCACCTTCTTCGGCCATGCCGTGCGTAATTTTCTCGAACTCGGCGAACATCGTCTGCCGGATGATGGTGGCGCGGATGTCGTCCAGCTCGCGGTTGATGAGGTACGCCCGCTGCCGTTTGTCCTGGGCCTGCTCCAGCAGATGATGGCTCAGCAGCTCCTCGTTGAAGGTGCTGGCGACCTCGGCGACGAATATCACGTAGTCATAATACTGAAACGGCTGGTGCCTGGCCGAATGCCAGGTATGCATGGAGTGGCCGGCTTCATGGGCCAGCGTGAAGACGTCGTTAAAGACCTCCTCGTTGTAGTTCATCAGGATGTACGGAATCCCGTCAAAACTGCCGCTGGAAAAAGCTCCGCTGCTCTTCCCCTGGTTCGGATAGCGGTCGCACCAGCGGCCGAGCAGTCCTTCCTCCAGCGCGCCGCAATACTGCGGGCCGAGCGGCTGCAGCGACTCCATCACCAGCTTCACCGCCTCTTTCCATTTTCGCTTCACCTCCAGGTCGCTGAGGATCGGCACGTAGGTGTCGTAATGGTGAATGTCCCGCAGCTTCATCTTGCGGCGACGGACGTCGTAATAGCGATGCACCGCCGGCAGGTTCTTTCGCACGGACGCAATCAAGTTGTCGTACACCGACTGCGGCACATTGTCCGGAAACAGCGCCGACTCCACCGCACTCTTGAACCCCCGCACCTTGGCGTAGTACACGTCTTTGTGAATCGAACCGGTCAGCGTGGCGCACAGCGTGTTCTCGTGCCCCTGGAACTGGGCGTAGTACTTGTGGAATGCATCCTTGCGGACGCTCCGCTCCGGCGACACCAAGAGCTTGCTGAAAGTGGAGTTGGAAAGCTCCACCTCCTCCTTCTTCTCGTTCTTCACCGTGCCGAACTTCATGTCCGCATCGAGCAGTTGCCTGAACGCCCGGCCCGCCGCCCCGGCCATCTCTCCCTGCATCGCCAGGATTTCTTCTTCACGGCCGCTCAGCGTAAACGGCCGGTAGCGGACGATCCGCTCCAGGGCCAGCTTGTAAGGGGCCAGCTCCTTGGCGGACAGGTATTTGTCCAGCGTCTCCTTGGGCAGGGCCAGAATCTCCGGCCGGATGAAGCTGGCCGCCTGACTGGCTCGCGTCGCCAGATTCTGGAACCGCCCGACCATTCCCTGATACTTACTCTCGGCCTGGTCCTCCGTCGCCTTCAAATGGACATACCCCCCCACCTTCTCCCCCAGCCGCTCGAAGTCGTTGTCATACTTCAGGCAGGCCGCCAGCGTCTTCGCCCCCTCCCCCAGCTTTCCCTTGAACTTCTCAAACCCCGGAATCAGCTTGTCCAGCCGGGCAAACTCTTTCTCCCAGGCCTCGTCGCTGGCGCACAGACTGGACAAATCCCAGGTGTCCCCTGGCTTGACCTTGGACCGCTTGGGCAGACGCAGAATCTTAGACATGGATATTCCTGGTTTTCGGATGGATGTTGGTCTGGTGGCGGAGGATTTACAGGCTCCGATTGTACCGGCTTCCGGCTTGTGTCGCCGCAGTCTCATAAGCCCTTACTCCTCCCCCGATAGTACTGTTTTTATTCAGATTCACGCCCTTTCGTTCACCAAAAGTTACGTCGATTGGCTTCTCCGGAACCCCTCGCCTCTTCACCGCTTACGGTGATTCACGTCGCTGTAACTTTGATTCATGCTGCCAATTTTTGACACTTTTGATTCATGAGTTGGTGAGTCTGTTATAAGCTGTTCTTTCGCCTTGTGGCTGCGGGGCCTTCCATCCCCAAGGGGCCTCAATCTCCGCGACCGGCGGAAGTTGTCAGGTTCCCGACGACGCGGCGCCGGCGGGCACGCTGCTTCCCACGCGCGCAGCCCCATCCGGTTTATGTACAATTGTATCATATAGACTGTCCCAGATCAAGCCCCCTGGGGAAAGATTTTTGCGAGGCCGCTTGTCGCAGCGGCGTTGCTTGGTGGACAAGAAGATCAATCAGGCCGCGCTCCGGGCTCTCGTTCGAGAGGCTGTGGCACTGAACTCACCTACCAACAAGAAGCGATAGCGGCAGAGCTAAGATTGAAACGGTAGGATCGATTCGGTTCGGGGAATCGCGAGTTTTCACCTGCCAAAACCGCGAGGACTTCTCCGGCCATTGGCTATCGGTTAAACTGACGCCCATTACGATGCGAACTGCAAGCAATGTGCCTCACCCGATTCCCTATCAAGGGAGCAAGCGATGGCTTGCTCCGACCGTTTGCGGCTGCATTCCTAAAGGTATCCGCACCATTTACGAGCCGTTTGCTGGTTCCGCGGCCGTTAGCCTTTACGCTGCTGCAAGCGAGTCAGCAGATAGTTTTGTAATCGGCGATCTCCATAAGCCCATTGCGGGTTTGTGGGATGCAATCATCAAGGCGCCACATGATTTGGCAGACGAATATGAACGGCTGTGGCATGAGCAACCGACTCTGGGCAAAGCGCATTTCAATGAGGTGCGAAAGGCTTTTAACCAAGACCCGCAACCAGCCACCTTTCTCTACCTTCTCGCCAGGTGCGTTAAAGCGGCGATTCGGTACAACAGAAACGGCGAGTTCAACAACACCGCCGACCACCGGCGGCGCGGTACCCGACCCGACACTATGCGGGACAATATTGTGCGAGCCGCAAAGATTCTCGCGGGCAAGTCCCAAGTCTTCAACGCGAACTATCTCGACACGCTACGGGAGGCGGACACTTCCGATGTGATTTACCTCGATCCGCCGTACCAAGGCACGAGCGGCGAGCGCGACAGTCGATACGTGAAGGGGATGAGCTTCTCCGAATTCTGCGATGGATTGCACGGTCTCGCGAAGAGAAAACTGTCGCTCATCATCTCGTACGACGGACGTGTGGGCGACAAAATCTATGGCCAACGGCTTCCAGATTCTTTGAAGTTACGAATGTTCGAAGTGAAAGCTGGCAGATCAACTCAGGAAACCCTGCTTGGTCGTAACGGGGTGACGTATGAGTCTCTCTACGTTTCGGAATGCTTGTTAGATCGCATCGAGCGCCTACCGCGATTATTGGCCGAGCCTGCATGCCCCTCTCAAGAACTGCTGCTCTTTTGAGTGATCGGTATGGCGAAAGTAAACTATTCCGCTGAACTATTGGCCGCCGTTGCGAAGGTAACGACCAAGCGAGGAAAAGTTCTTGTCGAGCATATCCTGAAGCATGGCAGTGTTTCGACCGAGCAGTTGGAAACGATTTACGGATTGACCGATGCGGCGAGTGCGGCTCGCGACGTCAGAGACGCCGGCGTGCCGTTGGCAAAGACGTCTGGCAAGCGTAAGACTGGCCGGCAGATGGCTGTCTATTCATTTGGCGATTCATCTCTCATCCGCGGCGATCGCTTCCAGGGGCGCAAAGCGTTCGCAAAAGGGTTCAAAGAGATTCTGATCAATAAGTACGGCTCAAAGTGCGCACTGTGCTCTACACCTTACGAGCCGCGATACCTCCAAATTGATCATCGTGTACCGTACCAAATCGCCGGCGACACTGGTGACACGGAACGACCTCTCGAAGAATACATGCTTCTTTGCGGCTCGTGCCAACGGTCAAAATCGTGGTCTTGCGAACACTGCGATAATTGGCGAGAAGGGCGACAGCCGGAGATTTGTCGTACCTGCTACTGGGCCGTGCCGGAGGATTACACCCATATCGCGCTCCAGGATCATCGGCGGTTGGAAATCGTTTGGCTTGGTGAAGATGAAGTATCTGACCACACCAAGCTCAAGTCACTTGCCGCCAGAAATGCCGTGGCGTTGCCGCTTTATGCTAAAGCCGCCCTCGCCGAGCATGTGCGACGACAGCAGAAAGGGTGATCGCAACCCTGGTTTGAAAGATCGCCCACTTCGGCCCGTCGGGAGTTTCGTTGCGAGTACTTTCATTTCATCGTTTTGCCTCCACGCCTGGTGGAAGATCCGCCGCAGTTTCGCCAGGACCGAGAATCCGGCGACCTGGCCCTTGTACTCATAGCCCGGCCCTACTTCCTCGGCACCGGCACTTGCAGCACCGTGTAGGGGATCAACATCAGGGCATAGACGTTGCCATCGTGTCCTTCCGTAACTCCCAAAATGACGTGCCGCGAAGTGGTGTGGCCGTCCTTGAGCTTGATCAGGCCGCCGTGGAACGGCAGATTCTTGCCGGTGGCATCCGTCATGGGCGTGTAATCGGGATTGGCTACTTCCACGCAGCCGTGGTCGGTCGGCTCCTTCTCGCCGGCTTTGTAGCTGCACAGGTGCAGGAGGTTGATCCCTTCCGCGGCCTCGGTGATGGCGACCCAGCAGGTGCCGCTCTTGCCAACGCACATCGCCCGGCAGTCGACGGATTTCGCGCCTGAAATCAACGTGCCGAGAGTCCGTCCCGCCAGTGTGTCTCCCTCCTGCGTCAGGTCGTAGGAATAGAGGGCGTTGCCTTGCATCGGCTGGGAGTAGAGCGTTTTGCCGTCGGGAGTGATGTCCCAGTTGATAGGGTCGGGATTCGTGGTGAGGGCTAGCCGCGACTCGGGGGTGGGGGGCTTGCCGTCGATCGACTGCTTGAGCCGCTCCAGCTTGTCGGTGCGGGGGTCGTAGCGGGCGATGTCGCCGCCGTGGATCGGATGGTACGCCCGGCCGAGATAATCGACCACGATGAAGCCGTAGAAATGCTCGGTGTCCATCAGTTGCCGGTAGTTGCCGGTCTTGAGGTCGAGAATCAGGAAGATGGCACTCTCCCCCGGCCCCGGCCGATGGTCGCTGCACGTGGAGATATACGCCACGCCGCGGCTCTCGTCGGGCGTGATGCTGTTGATGCCGTGGTGCGGCACGGGAATGGGATAGACCTTGGTCTCGCCGGTCTTGGGGTCGTAGACCATCGGATAGCCGCCGGGATAATCCTCGCGCTTCTCCGTGGCGGTGGGATAGCCCTGTTTGGTGCCGAAGTAAATCTTGCCACTGGCGCCGACGTTGTTGCGGGTGTGGATCTTGGATTGCGCTCCAAATCCCTTAATGTCCTTGCCAATTGCCTTATGGGCATCCACCACCGCCTTCATCGCCTTGGTCTTTGGATCGAACTCCACCAGCCACGCATTCACCGCGTTCGCGTGCGTGCCGATATACAGCCGCCCGTCGATGCCGGGAATGATGGAGAAGTAGCCTTCCCCATCGGGCGCGGTCTCCTTGGGAACGGCATAGGCAGTGGCGGAAATCCACTTGCGGGGAGCTGCATCTTGAGCGGCAGACCACTCAGGTAATCCAACCACAAGCGCCATCGACAACAACGCCAAGAATCTAGCCTTCATAAGAATCTCCTTCATTTTTCTGTCTTCCATTTTTCTGTCACTCTCTTCCTTCGTTCCCTTTATTCCCTTCTGTTCAATCCATTACTGTTTCACCACGAACCGTTGATCCCCCGCGATGTCCTTTTTCTCAATCTTCCCCTTGCCATGCGGCAGGATGACTTCGACATCGCAATTCTTGAGCGCACCCAGCCCAAAATGGGCAATCGCTTCCTGCCCCGAAGCGTAACCATAACCGACGGCGATTTCCTTTTGTCCCAACAGTGACGCCGCGTCGCCGAGTTTGCCGGCCGGGTAGATGCGAACAATCGCGCCGATCCCCTGCCGGTTCGTCCCCTTCGGCCCTTCAACCGCGATGTCGAGCCAGTGCCCCCCTTGCGTCTCGTTCTTAAGGAGCAGTGAGCGGCTTTCGACCCACCAATTAGCGAGGAACAAGTCCAGCTTGCCATCGCGGTTGTAGTCGCCGCTGGGGCCCGGGGCGGTGTAGACGATTTTGTGCTCCGTCTGCATCCGGTCGAAGAACGGGCCGACGTTGCCGTCTTTCTTGTCTGCCTCGGTCGGGAAGTTGTTGACGGAGAGCGCGGTGGTCGCAAACTGCGGCAGACCGTCTTTATTCCCCAGACCGCGGAAGATGACCGGGTGCGGCTGACCGTTTGCGGCGAATTTCACGATGCTGGTGTAGATATCCGGCCAGCCGTCGTTGTCAAAATCCTGGATCTCGACATGCGGGCTCTTCATCGGCAGCGCGACGAGGCCGACTTTTTCCGTCACGTCTTCAAATCTCGGCACGCCACCCGTGACACCCCGGTTGAGAAACAGCCGCACGGGAATGCCGCCGGTGAACCAAGGGCGGTCGCAGTGGGAGCCGATGAGGATGTCCGCCAGGCCGTCGCGGTTCACGTCCCCAAAAGTGCAGCCGCAGACGGTGTCGTCGGGAGTGTCGTTATATTTCCAGGCGAAATCGCCGCGGTCCTTCGGCAACTCGGTGAAATGCCCCTTGCCGTCATTGAGAAACAGCCGTGTCCCATGATGGCGTCCGCCAAAGTACAAATCCGGCCAGCCGTCCCCATTCACATCCCCCGCCGCCACGCCAAAGCCCGTGAGCTGCACCGGCAGTCCCGCGGATTGGCTGACGTTCTCAAACTTGAATCCTCCCAGATTCCGATACAGCCGCGAGCGGCTTTGGCCCCCCTGGAAAAAGCATTCGCCGACGACGAGGTCCAAGAGGCCATCGCCGTCGTAATCCGTCACGCATGCGCTACGAGCGGCGATGCCGGCGGGACAGCAACTCGAATCCTTGGAAACATCCGTGAACTTGCCCCCTCCCTCGTTGCGGAACAGATGATTCGGCTCGGCATAATGCGGATCTTTGGTCCCGCCGTCGATGGCATGATTGGTGACGTAAAGATCCAAATCGCCATCGTTATCCAGGTCCGCGAACACTCCGCCGTTGGCCCGCCCCAGCACCCGCAACTGCTCCTGCGGGTCAAGCTCAAACTTCCCCTTTACGTTCCGGAAAAACTGGTTCGGCTTGCTCCCGTACGGCGCCCCGCCAAAAGCCCCCACGTACAAATCCACCCACCCGTCCCCATCGGCGTCCCCCCAGGCCACGCCATGCCCGGCAATCTTCGCCACATGCGGAAACAACCCCGCCTCATCCCCCGCATCCTTAAACACCAGCGGCTGCTGGGCGAAGGCAAGAGGAACGAGGGAAACCATCAGGCCGATGGCAAGGAAGGTCGAGCGCATGGAAACCTAGCTCCTGGGGGCGTTTCCGGTTCGTTCCGAATGATACGCCGTGCGGGAACTCGCCACAACCAAGCACCCTCCAATGCATGTGTGGTTCTTCCCCTTTGCGATCTCCGCGCCTCTGCGTGATGCCCATCCCAGGTGAACGGCAGTGGACCGGAAGGGAGCATCACGCAGAGGCGCAAAGGACGCAGAGGAAGAGTTGAAGGAGGACCGATTCACTTCCTGCCGAAAAAAGGGCGGTCAAGCTGTTGCCTGGCCGCCCCCGAAACCCTTCGTGATTTCCGTTGAAGTCAGCTATTCCACCGGCCCTTCCACTCCCCCCGAAAACTTCTCATCCTCGGCCTCATGCCCAGTAAGAACCTGGGCGGTGTAACCACCCTGGCTGCGGAAGTAAACGACCAGGATCAAATAGCCAATGGCCATGAGCGCGGGGACGAGGGCCGTCCATTGCAAAGCCATCTTGCTGCCGGTGAGGCGGGCGGCTTTGACGGGCGCTCGGTCTTTCTCGATGTTGGGCTCGCCCTCTTTCTCCCACCATTCCTTGAGGGCCACCAGCTCTTTCACGTCCTCCAGCTTGCGGCCTGATTTCTCCAGCGCGGCGATGTCGTTTTTCAACGGATCGCCCGGCTTGCCACCATCGGGCAGAAGATTGGCGACTTTGGCCCCATCCAGGCCCCTAACGGCCGGGAAGAAAAGGAAGGCCCGTTCGCTGGACGCCTGATACCGGCTGTAGGCCTGAGGCGACGACTCTTTGAGCGAAGTGGAGGCGAAATAGTCCTGCTTGTAACCGATTCCCGGTCCACCCAGGATTCCTGCCGAGAGCATCCCCATTCCGCCAACCGCGCCGAGCGTCATGGCGCCACCCTTGGGAAAACGTTCCGAAACCACGCCCAGCATGGTCGGCCAGAGAAACGTCTTGCCAAGACCGTAGATCGTGGCGGCGATGATGATCATGAAGGCGCCATCCGACCTGCCAAGCAGGGTGAGGCCTATCGCACCCAAGACCGCGCTGGCGAGGAGCAAACCGAGCGGTGAAATATGATGCACGATGGGACCGGCGAAAAACCGCAAGGCGAACATCAGGCCGGAGGTCCAAATGAAGAGGAGCAGACCGTACTGCTGATTCTCCAGGATGGTGCCGGTGATGTTCGTAATCCAGCTATCCGTGCCGAGCTCGACGTAACCGACAAGACCGTGAATGACGAGCAGCATGGCGAGCATCCAGTGGCCGACGGCGAACTGGGTGAACATGCCAAACACGACCAAGAGCCCAATGGCGATGACGGGGCCAATGAATCCCGGAATGCCGAAAGCCGGCAACAGATCGTTCAGCCACAAGCCGAGCAAAGCGACGATGACACCCGCCCCGAGCAGGCCGATTTCCTTGAGCATCGTCACCATCGAAACGCCCGCTGCTTTGGCTTCGGAATGCGGGAACCGCTGGCCGAGCATCAAGCCGCCGTAGGCCAGAGTCGGAACCAGGTAGCTGGCGATCTGGATTTCCCAACGGACTTTCATGGCCTGGAACGCCAGGCCAAGGAGGGCCCCCAGGATCAACCCGCCCGGCCAGCCGGCGTGCAGGATGTTGAGCCAGTGCGTCTTGTTCTTGGGATACAGCGTGGCGGTGAGCGGATTGATGACCGCTTCGCACGTGCCATTGGCCAGCGAAAACAGGAACATACCCCAGTACAGGCACTGGTACGTGGCGTCCTTTCCCAAGCTGGCGTAGACCGGGGCCGCGGCCAGCGTGACCACGACCGAAGCGACATGCAGCAAAAAGGCAATCGCCATCAACCGGCCGTAGCCGACGAGGTCCGCGAAGAAGCTAAAGAAGATAATGGTCAGGCCGAACCCGACCAGCCCGCCCCCCGTGATGCCGCCGAGCTCTCCCTGCGTGAAACCGAACTGGGCGCTCCAATCGTGGAGAATTGCTCCGCGCACCGAGAAGCCAATGCCAGCCGCAATGAGCGTTAAGAAGCTGGCCCAAAAGAGACGCCCTCCGGTGGATGAAGCTTCAGTGGGACCGTCGTCAAATGAACCTTTCATACGAAACAATCTCCATGCAGCGGAAGTGTGAACCGGTTCGGTGCGAAGCGCGGGCTGCGAAGCGCTTCCCCGCCTACCCTAGCTAGCGTGGCAAGAGCCTCCGAGTATACACGTCGCTTTTGGGAAGTAAATGGATTTCCCAGAGCAATGCAGTGTTTCTTTGCTTCTCGGTCGCTGGCGCCGCTCGGAGGAACTCTTGGGCAAGATATGCCTTGCCCCTGTGCTTTCGGACGACCGTCCGGAACAATTGATTGCCGCCCCCTCCTTCGCTACGATGACGGAACCCCGCCTCCTTTCCCACCCGACCAAACAACTCCCTCCCGCCCATGAACCGCATCCCCCTCCTGATTGGCATTGTTGGGCTCATCGTCACATCCTACGCCCTCGCCGCGGATCAGCCGGCCGTGGTCCGCACCGCCAGGTCCGGGCTGTGGTCCAGTGGCGAAACCTGGGAAGGGGGCAAGGTGCCGGGGTCGGGGGTGAAGGTGCAGATTCGGCCGGAGCATACGGTGAGTTATGACGTGCAGGCGGCGGATGATCTGGTCATTCGCTCCCTGCATATTGCCGGCAGACTGAGCTTTGCGACCGACAAATCGACGCAGCTCAATGTGGGGCTGATCAAGATTGAAGCGACAGACAGCACGAACGAAGAGGGCTTTGACTGCGACGCTCACATCGAAGAGGCCGACCCCAACGTGCCGCGGGCGACGCTCCTGGTCGGCACTCCGGAGCAGCCGGTGGCGGCGGGGCACAAGGCGCTGATTCGGCTGGTCTATGTCGAGGGAATGCAGAAGGAATCGTGCCCCGCCATTGTCTGCTGCGGCGGCAGAATGGATTTTCACGGTACGCCGCTGAGCCGGACATGGGTCAAACTCGGCGCCAATGCGGCCAAAGGCTCAAAGGACGTGACGCTGGCCGAAGAGGTCCGCGGCTGGAAGGCGGGAGACAAAGTCATTGTCACGGCGACGCAGACAGAGTACCGCAAGGAATTTTTCAGCGAGGAGCGGACGATTGCGGCCATCGATGGCACAAAGCTCACGCTGAATGAGCCGCTGGCACACGACCATTCGGGCGAAGGGATTTTCCGAGGAGAAGTCGCCAACCTCAGTCGTAACGTGATCGTCGAATCGGCCAGTCCCGACGGCGTCCGCGGGCACACCATGTATCACCGGGGCTCGGCAGGAAGCATCAGCTATGCGGAGTTCCGGCACCTCGGCAAGAAAGACACACTCGGCCGCTACAGCCTGCACTTCCATCTCTGCGCCACGACGATGCGGGGCAGCTCCGTGGTGGGGGCCTCCATCTGGGACAGCCACAACCGCTGGCTGACGATTCATGGCACCAACTACCTTGTCGTCCGCGACTGCGTCGGCTTTCGCAGCGTCGGCCACGGGTATTTTCTGGAAGACGGGACCGAAGTCTACAATGTACTCGACCGCAACCTGGCGATTGAAGCCATCGCCGGCAAGCGGCTGCCGAAGCAGGTGCTGGGGTTTGACGAAAATGACGGAGCCGGCTTCTGGTGGGCCAACAGCCTGAACACCTTCACGCGGAACGTGGCTGCCGCTTGCGACGCCTACGGCTTCCGGTTCGAGGCCACGAATTCGAGCGCCCTTAAGCTCGACCTCCCCATCATGCAGCCCGACGGCACAACGAAGGTCACCGACATCCGCACGCTGCCATTCGTCCGCTTCGACGACAATGAGATCCACTCCAGCCGCGGCTTGTACGGCCTGAATCTCGGCGAGGGGGTGAATCGCGTCGGTCCGGACTCGCGGCACCCGTTCATCGTTCGCAACACCAACATCTGGGACGTGCATTACGGCTTTCGGCCGCAAGTCCCCTCGCTGCTCGTGGAGAACATGAAGATTCGCTCGCACTACGGAGTCTATCATCCCAACTTCGACAATCACCTTTACCGCAACCTGACCATCCGGCAGACGAACACCGAACCATTCAACCGGGGGCACGACGACGATTCCGCGCAGCACGGAGTGCTGGCCGTGGACGGGCTGACGTTCGACGATATTCGCAGCGGAGGGATGCCGCTGATTCAGATTTCGGACGACAACATGACGGGGAGCGCCGTCTCGCACTTCCGCAACGTCAAGCTCGTCAACTGGACCGACAACAGCCGCCAGAAGGCCCTGGTCAACCTCGGCGGCGGCCCCCGCCCCCAGCCGAAGACCGAAAAGGGAGTGTCGATTTACATGCACGACTGGTTTGGACCCGGCAAGACGGCGATGGTTGTCAGCACTCGCTCGCCGGAATTCAAAGCCCATCCCAATGACTTCCGCGAGGAGAACCAGCTCACCGGAGATGAGTCTCGGGCAGCGGAGACGACGAGCGTCGAGTTCCCGACTCCGGTCACGCCGGTGGACGATCTGCCGCCGGCGACCGTCATTACTAGCTTTGCCAAACGCGGCGGTAAGGTGCTTATTTCCGGCACCTGCAGCGACAACGGGACCGTGAAGCAAGTCCTCGTCAGCGGCAGCCGGGCGAAGGAGACGTCCGCGAACTTTGCGACTTGGGAAATTGAGCTGGAGGCCGGCGCGAAGGTTTCCGCTCATGCCGAAGACGAAGCGGGGAATGTGGAAAAGCTCGCGCATGAGTTGGCAGTCGTTAAGTAAGTCGACGAGGACGGGGTCGGGAGGGGTTTTCGCCGCGAAAACTCCTCCCGACCCCCTTTAGCGCAGCGCCTCCTTCAGCCACGCGGCCGGTGACGGCTCGTCGCCTTCCTCCGGCTTGACCAGCCGGTTCCGACCGTCCACCTGGCGACTGACGTGGATCTTGCGAGACGATAGGACCTCCATCACGACCGGCAGATCGCCGATCGGAATTGCGCCCGGAATGATGACGTCGTGAGGCACGTAGACATAAGGGCTTTCGAGCAGTGACTGAAAGCTGACGAGGGAACCCCGAGCATAGACGGCACGGATTTCCTTCTCGCTGTCAAAAAACGCTGCAAACAGGACGACGAGTCCGCCCAGCGGCTCGGACGAGGGCGGGAGATTGGCGGCGTCGAGCGGAGCGGCGAGATCCTTATCAGCGGGGTTGACCGGCGCGAATGAATCTCCCCACAGGGCCATCCGCTCGTTGTCGAAATCCTGGCGGCCGCGGAGATAGCGCAGGACCGAGCGAGTGTCTCGCACCCGCGAGCCGACGAGCGTCCCGCCGAGCATCAGGAGCGAAGAGGAGTAACTCGTCAGCGCACTGTTCCTGCCGCGGCCGTCATCGGGGCTAGTCTCCCCGGTGCCGCGTAAATCTGGCAGACAGACGGCGATGCCGTTTTCCAGCAGTTCGGCGATCGCTGCCGCGCGCTCCTTGAGAAAGACACTTTTCCCGTGCTGGCTGACGGCGATGACGACGGGAGGCTTGTCCGCGGCCGGCCGCAGCAGGACGAGCGGAACCAGAATGCCCGGATCGACCTCCAGCGCCAGCCGCTCGATGGTGATACTTCCATGCTTCTCGATAGGCAGCGATTTCTGCACCCTGGGTACGATCCGCGGCTGGACCTCGCCCAACAGGGCCGTCCAGTCGTCGCGCACCGCGTCCGCGTTTTTGTTCACAGTTGGCTGGGCAAGCTGCTCGCGCCTATTCGTGGCCCGCTGTCTGCCAATCTTGGCGGCCAGCTCATGCAAGGGCGTGGGCTTCATGTCGGCAGTCAGGCATGCCAGCTCTTCCGCTCTGCGATGCGGCTGGTCGTCGTGCGAGGGCCTCTCGATTTTGAACCACTTCTGAAAGGCGTCGTCGATGGCGACTCGGTGGATGGGGCCGATGTTAGTGCAGTGCGTGTTGCCCGCCCCACTGCCGCGGACGCTTCCTTCGCCGTGCGTGGAGGCGATGTTGCCTTCCGCCTCGTAGAAGCCGTAGATGGTCTTGAGCCGTTTCCAAGCGGGATCATGCTCCTGGTCCCAAGCAAACTCATGGGCATAAACCAGCCGCCGGGGTGCCGCCGCGCCGACGATGACCCAGGGAGCACAGCCGCCGGAGATGCTGCGGCTGATGTTGCGGGTTGATTCCCAGCTGCCGCTGCCGAAGTAGTTGAAGGCCTGCTCGGCATTGGGCGGGAGCGGATACGTCGTCTCCGGCTGCGGGCCGCCGAAGTTGAAGGGGACCACCGCGGTGATCCGCTGGTCGAGCGCCGCCGCCACCGCTGCCGGGTCACCGCCGCCGGCCACCGCTCCCAGCAGAATGATCCGCTCTTCATCCACTTCATCCTGCCGCAGCAGCAGATCGACGCCGCGGGAAAGGTCATTCGCCATCCAGCCGATGAGGCTTTCGCCAATCAAGTGAAGCTGCATGCCGGAGTTGTAGCGGAAGTAATAGTCCTGCCGGCTGGGACGGAATTCGCCGGGGTAATCCGACGCCGTGCGGAAGGCATGCTGCCGCCGCTCGCCGTGCCCCAGTTGATCCATCACGAGCACCAGGCAGCCCTGCCTGGCCCAAGAGATGCCCATGTCTTGCAACTCGCCCTGCGTCTTTGGCGCGTGATGGCTATGGCAAATCAGGATTCCGGGCATGGCGTCCCGCGGCTTGGCGGGCCGATAGAGATTCGCCGTCACCAGGAGTCCGGGGCGGCTTTCGAAAACCAGGTTTTCGATCAGGTAACCATCACCTTGGAACGTGCGAGTGATTTTGACGTTCAAGTTGTCCGGAGGCATCGGCC
Organism: Pirellulaceae bacterium; assembly: GCA_051004015.1. Classification (GTDB taxonomy): domain Bacteria; phylum Planctomycetota; class Planctomycetia; order Pirellulales; family Pirellulaceae; genus SXOA01. The sequence goes on from JBPCKT010000028.1 coordinate 50,388, forward strand.
CTTCACTCTGCCCAGTCGGTTTTAGGAACTCGAGCCGTTGATCGCGGAACTTCTCCCAGTCCTCTTTCGTTTTGACCTTCGCCCAAGCTTCCGTCTCGCGCTCCTGGTAGAATGTGCGGAAACTGCGGATATCCTTGCCAAGCATTTCCGTCAGCAGCTTTTGCTCGTCCTTGCCTGGGGAGACGCGGGTATCGAGCTCCTGGAGAGTTTTGACGAGTGCCTCATCCGCAAATATGGATGCTGCGTGCGCCAGGAAAGACGCGAAGAGGATGAAGGCCGCTGCTGCGTGGCGCATGGCAAGGCTCCGGAGTGAAGAGTACCCGGAGTTTAACCTATGCCGAGCGGCGGAGGCGGAATAGCCGATGTGCGGTGCCTGCTTACCGCGATTTTCTGGATGAACCACTGGGCGGGTCGAACAACCCGCTGCCCACGGCGGCCATGAGGCCATCGACATTCTTGGGGCTCAGGCTTCTGGCACCCGCGGAGCCGCCAGAGGCACCTCCATCGTCGTTGCGAATCGTGCCTGTCCCTCGCGAGGTAGCCAAGGAAGCATTGGTGGGCGAAGTCAGGTCCAGATAGAACAGTTCGTCCGGCTCCGAGGTTTTGTCTCCATACACGCTCACGGTGATGGTCCGGCTAGTCACTCCGGGACTAAACGACAGCACGCCACTGGCCGCTTTGAAATCGCTGCCCGAAATTGCAGTGCCGCTGGCGGTCGAAAAGGCAACGCTGACCGTCTGGTTGCTGGCAGCCGAGAGACTCACCGTAAAGACCATTTTTGTGAAGCCGCGATTCCCTTCGTAATTGGCGACGCTGTTGATCGAGATTGAGGGTGTTGCGAAATCGTCGTTGACGATGGTTCCTACCCCCTGGGCATCAGCGATGGGGGCGCCGACTGCATCTGCAAGATTAACGAAAAAGGTTTCGTTGCTTTCCACAATCGTATCACCCGAAACATTCACGGTAATCGTCCGGCTCGTCACGCCCGGATCAAATAGGAGCGTTCCCGCTGCAGCGGTGTAGTCGCTGCCGACTGTGGTGGCTGTATTGTCAGCGGTGGCATAGTTCACGGTGACCGGCAGGAGGGGGCTCGCCGAGGAGAGGGGGAGGGTGACAGTGAAGGTGAAGGAGTTGGTTCCCGAATTCCCTTCGCTCTTTGAGACATCGCTGATCCGCAGCGCAGGCTGGGCGCTGATATTGAGGCGGCCGCCTGTGACGGTCTTGCCGGCCAGCGAAGCGGTCGGTGTGCTTTGGGCCGAAGCGACGATAGCCGCCCGAATGTCCGCTGCGGATGCCCCGGGGTTCGCGGCCGCGTAGAGGGCTGTAGCGCCGGTGACATGGGGCGTCGCCATTGAGGTGCCGCTGTAGTTGCCGTAGGTGTTAAACGGCAAGGTCGAGACAATTCCGACGCCGGGTGCGCCGAGGTCTACGGTGCTCGCCCCGAAATTGGAAAACGAAGCCAGGCTGCCGCTGCTGTTGATCGCGGCCACGGCAATGACGCTCTCATAACCGGCCGAGGCGAGCGTGCTGTAGTTGGAAGGATAGCTCGCCGTCGTATCGTTGTTATCGCCGACGCCATCCGCGCCTCCGTTCCCAGCAGCCGCGACAAACAAGATGCCGGCATTGGCCGCGCGGGTGATGGCGTCCTGCATGGCCTGGGAATATCCGCCTCCGCCCCAGGAGTTATTGCTGGCGACAATGTTGACGCCGTACGTGGTCTTGAGCGTGGTCAAGTAATCCAGGGCCTCGATGGCGTCCGAGATATAGCCGCCGTTGGGGCCCAGGAACTTGGCCGAAATCATCTTCACGTTCCAGTTCACTCCGGCGACCCCCTGGCCGTTTCCGCCGACGCCGCCGATCGTGCCGGCGACGTGCGTGCCGTGATGGTCCACTCCGTTCGTCGTCGTGCCATCGAAGATGGTGTTGTTGTTGTTGGCGAAGTCCCAGCCGTGGATGTCGTCGATGTAGCCGTTGCCATCGTTGTCGACGCCGTCGGCAACATCTACGGGATTGGTCCAGATGTTAGCGGCCAGGTCGGGATGGTTATAGTCGATTCCTTCGTCAATGATGCCGACCACCACCGACGTGCTACCGACGTTTCCCGCGGCCCAAGCCTCGTCCGCCTGGCTACCGAAGGCATTGGTCGGGCTGGTCGCGTCGTCGCCGTACATGCCCCACAGCGAGCCGCTGGTGTAGTAAGTATCGTTGGAGACATAAGAAGACGGCTGAACAAGATAGTCGGGCTCGGCGTAGGCCACGGCGGGATTATCGCGCAACTGCTGCAGGAGGTCGTCGGCCGAGGCGCCGGCCGGTAACTGCAGGACATCGAGCCTGCCGGCCGCGGCGTGAATGTGCTCCACAAGTTGGGAGGAAATAAGCCCGCCCAGGAAGGCGCTTTCCGCGGCCTCGGAGACACCCTCCTTGAACTGCACGATGAGCTGCGTGGGGGCCAGGTCCGCCGCCAGCAGGTTTCTCGGCTCGAGCAATTCCAGCCGCCGGAGGCGCGTGCCGAGCTGAGCAGCACGCCGCAACCCGCGGGCGCCGTGCTGGAAGCGGGGAAACATCCCGTGGAAAAAAGAGCGCATGATAAGTCCTTTATCAGTTACTGCCAAGTTCTGGCCTGTTAAAGCCGGGACTGCCCAGAGACATGGAAGAATGGAAGAGAAGAGACTTCAACCCAGGGATGAGAATAGACGAAAATGTCACCCTTCGGCCACCTCAAAGAGACGAGGATACCGCGCGTCAGCAAGAAACGCAACATTTTTGGCGCCCGGAAATCCCTGGAAATCCGTTTCTTAAGCCCGCACCAGTTTGGGACCCACCCTATGCCAGCAACTCCTTGATCACCTTCCCCTTGCTGATCGCCATCGGGCGGCCGATGGGGGTGAGCAGTTCTTCCTCGAAGTCGATGCCCAGGGCGGTGAAGACGGTGGCGTGAATGTCTTCGATGTTGCGGGGATCCTCGACGTTCTCGACCAGGTTTTTGAGGTCGAGATTCGGGCTTGGATTATTCGAGCCAATGGCCAGGCCGCCGCGGATGCCGCCGCCGGCCAGGGCGATGGAGAAGCCGTGGGGCCAGTGCTCGCGCCCGCCGGTGCCGGGAGTGACGGCTGGGGTGCGGCCGAATTCGCCGCCGCAAAGGACGAGCGTTTTTTCCAGCAGGCCGCGGTTCTTCAGTTCCTTAATGAGCGTGGCGAACGCGGGGTCGAGAATCTTGTTCTGGGCGGCGACGGCGTTGTGGTTGTTGGCGTGCGTGTCCCAGCCGTCGAGCGTGACCTCGACGCAGCGAACGCCGACTTCGATGAGGCGGATGGCGGCCAGGCAGGCTCGGCCAAAGGGGGCGTCGCCGAATTCCTGGCGCAGGGACGCCGACGCCTGGCTGACGTCGAACGCCTTGAGCTGGTCCGACGACATCATCTTTTGGGCCCGCTTGATCGAGTCGACGTGCAGCGTCTTGACTTCGTCGAGCTTTTTGAGCCGGTTTCTGGCGAACTGTCTTTCCACGACGTCCAGGTCGGAGAGCCGGCGGTCAAAACGCTCCTGGCTGACCCGCTTGGTGACGTCGGGGATGGGTCCGCTGGGGTCGTAGGTCTGGAAGGCGTCGTATTGATCGCCCAGATATCCACCGCGGGCGGCCCACTGGTTGGGGAGAATCGTGACGTGCCGGGGGATTTCGACCGTCGCCTTATCTACCGCCTCGGTTTTGTGGGCCAGGACCGCGCCGATGGAAGGGTGTACGAGCGTCGGATCGGGCCGAAAACCCGTCTTGACGTTATAAGTGGCCCGCTCGTGGTCTCCTTCCTTGCTGACAAGGGAGCGGACCAGCGAGATGTGCTCCATCTGCTCGGCAACCAGCGGCAGCCCTTCGGCGAGGTAAATGCCCTTGGCGGCAGTCTTGATCCGCTTGGTGCCGCCGGCCACGGAGCTGGCGGGATCGGGATGGGGATCAAAGGTCTCGTGCTGGCTCGGCCCGCCTTGCATCCAGAGAACGATCACCGAGTGGGCGGGCGCACCCTTGGGCGATTTCTCCGCCGCCCGGGCCAGCCGCTCCGCCAGGGGCGTGAGCCAACAGAGACCGGACATGCCCGCCGCTTGCAGGAGGGTCCGGCGATTGAGGTGGGAGAAACTGCCGCAGGAGGGGAAGGCGTTCATGGGGACAGGGGACAGGGGACAGGGGTCAGCCACGGCATTCGTCATTCGTCATTCGAATTTCGTCATTACCTCAGTGGTTCCAGGAAAACTCCGTACTATTGAGTAGCACCCAGAAGAGGTCTTCCATCTTCTGGGCCCTGCTGCTGGGGTCTTGCTCCGGGAAGCGTTCGTTGAGGCGGGTGATGAATTGGGCCAGCTCTTCTTTCGATGGGCGGCGGGTTAGCGTGGCGAGGTAGGCGGTCTCCACGGCTTTTTCGTTGTCGCTCGTGACCGCGGCAATCCGCGACGAGGCGTTTTGCAGGGGGTTCTCGCCGCTCCGCTCCTTGACGAGCTCGCCGTTCATCATCAGCAGGCGCTGCGGGATGGTGCCGCCGCGGTCGATGAATTCGTCCTCTCCCAGGTCGCCGTACCGCTGCACGAACTCAGCCGACTGAAAGAACTTGGAAAGCTGGCTGAAGAGGTGTGCCTGGGCGTTGATGGTGGGAAGGGAGGAGGACTGGATGACGGAGCCCGCGACCTGCTCCGGCCGCAGGCGGGTGACGGGGTAGACCGCCCACTGCTCCTCGTGAGCCGGCGTAATCTCAAAGTCGGCTCCGCTTTCCAGTTGATAGACTTCGCTGGCGGCGATGATCCGAATCAGCCGCCCCAGGTCATAACCGTGGACGATGAAATCGTCCGAAAGCGTTTCCATTGCCGGCGGGAACGGCCCTTGCAGCGGAATATCGTCCACCGGGTTGACCAGCGGCTTGCCGAACATCAGTGCCCAGATGCGGTTGACGGTCGCGCGGGCGAAGGGCTTGTTTTTGGGATTCGTCACCCAGCGGGCCAGTTGCTGCCGTCGCGTTCCGTGGCCATCGAAGATCTCACGGCCGAAGGGAACTTGCGGTGTGACGACTTCTTCTTCGTCCGCGTGCAGGTATTTGTACGTGTATTTCAGTTTCGAATTGTCCCGTACGCCGGTAAGCTGCATTTGCGTCTCGCCAAAGAACGCGGCCAGGTGGTGAAAGTCCTGCTGCGTCCCCTCGCGAGGCTGGCCGTCCTCCATGATGGTAATCTTCGCTTGTTTTTCGTCGTGGCATTGCAGGCAGTCGATCCGCATTCCCAAAAAGGCCCGCGTCGTGCGGCCGGCCAGCCGGATTTCATCCGGCCGGTTGTCTTCGTCCTGCTTGGCGGTGACGGTGACGAAGTTGACGGCAGGGGAAGCGTTCCAGAGGCCGGTGTCCGAGAGGAGCTCGGTGACGATCTTGTCGTAGCGATTATTGCGGTGCAGGTGGTCGGCCAGCCAGGTGACGAAGCGGCGGCGGCGAAACAGGATGAACGGGCCATCCTCGGTCCCCACGTAGGCACGGGCCAGTCGCTCGGCGACGTAGTCGGCGTAGCGGCGGTCCTCCAGCAGATGGGCGACCCACCACAGGGCGCGGTCTTCCGGATTCACCTGCTCCAGGGCGCGGATTTCCTCGACTGAGGGAATGGTGCCGGTGAGTGCCAGCGACAAGCGGCGGACGATGGCCAGCTCGTTGGCCCGTTCGGCATGGGCAAGTCCTTTGGACTGCCAGTGCTGTTCGAACTCGGCGTTGATGCGGGCGGTGGTTTGCGGCCATTCTTCACTCGCAGGTTTCAAATCCGCTGGAACGGACGTCGATACCAGCTTGGCCTGGCCGCCGGAGAAGGTGCTGGGGGTATCGATCCGATTGCGATCCAGGAGCGAGCTGGCAATCATCCCCAGCGCGGCCAGGCACAGAGCGGCAAAGAGAAGATTACGTGCCCACATGGTTGACTGCTGGGGTTACTACGAACTAAAGCTTTTCGCCTCCGCGGCGAATTCCTTGAAACGCCGACCTCGTCCATCCGGTATTATCCACCATAACCGTTCGCCAACGCTAGAAGGAAATACCTTGGGGCATCCCTGGCAGTTTCGGGTAAAATCCAGGCTCGTTCGCGAGTTTGCCGGCTGGCACGGCCGGTTTTTGCAACTCTTTTCCAGTCGCCATGAGCAGCTCACCCACGACGGATAGCCGGGAGGATCTGACTCCCGCAGCCATGCCGGCCGAAGTGGTGAGCGAGGCCGTGCCTCCGGTGCGGCGGAAACACCTGGAACAGGATGCTGGCATCCTTTTCCTGCCCCCCCCGCACCAACCCGCCGCCGAGGCGGCCCTGCCGCCGCCCAAGATCGTCGCTGCGCAGGCCATCGAGCCGGTGGTTGCCGAACGGGTGCCCCAGAGCTGGCCAGTCTACCTGTGGTGGCTGCTGTGCAAGACGCTGGAATGGCTGTTCGGGCTGGCCAGCGTCGTCGGCTGCCTGGCAGTACTGTCGGCGGTTCCGCTGGTGCAGTTTGTCAGCCTGGGATACCTGCTGGAAGCGAGCGCGCGGGTCGCCAGGAGCGGCAAGTTGCGGCATGGGTTCATCGATATGCCCAAGTTCGCCCGGATCGGCAGCATGGTCTTTGGCACCTGGATGATGCTATTGCCGCTGCGATACCTCTCGACGCTGGCCCAGGATGCGCACCTGGTGGACCCAGGCAGCGCGAGCGCTCGGGCGTGGCGGGTGGGGCAACTGATATGCACCGCGCTGATGCTGGGTCACATCGTGCTCGCCTGGTACAGCGGCGGCAAGTTGCGGCACTTCTTCTGGCCCTTCCTGGCGCCGTTTCAGCTCGGGGCGAAGCTTTTGTTTGGAACCATCATCGGTCCGATCGTGCGGCCCCTGGTGGAAGCGATCTCGCCGCGCCTGGCAGCGGACCTGTATATCGAGCGGCCCCTTTCGGCCTGGTTCCCGCCGGCCATTTTGTGGGCGGGTCTCGTCCGCGGAAAAATCTACCGCCGCACCCGCGATTCCGTATGGGACTTCGTCGCCAGCTTGCGATTGCCGCAATATTTCTGGCTGGGAGTCCGGGGCTTTATCGGCGCGCTGGCCTGGATTGCCATCCCCGCGCTTTTGATGATGGGGGGTTCAACGCTCCCCAATGGCGGCTTGGCGTTCGTGTCCGGCTGGCTGGGGGCGCTGCTCTTGGGGATCGTGGTGATCTATCTTCCCTTCGCCCAGACGCACATGGCGGTGCAAAACCGCTTCGTGGAAATCTTTAACTTGGGAGAGATCCGCCGGCAGTTCTCTCAAGCGCCCATTGCTTGGTGGTTCGCGCTGGCGATCACGCTGCTATCCGCGATTCCGCTGTACCTCCTGACCATCGAGGCCACGCAGCGGGAAGTGACCTACCTCATCAACCTGTTCTTCGTCGCGTTCATTTACCCCGCCCGCCTGCTGCTCGGCTGGGCGATGGGCCGCGCGCTGCATCACAAACAGCCGCGGTTCATCCTCATTGGCTTGGCGGCCCGCTTCGCGGCGATTCCCGTGGTGCTGGGCTACCTGATCATCCTCTGGGCCAGCCAATACACGGCCTGGTTCGGCCCCTTCAGCCTGATGGTCCAGCACGCCTTCATGGTGCCGGTGCCGTTTTTAGGCGTCTAATCCCGCCGCCGGTTGACGAGGTCAGTGGCCAGATCTCCCACGAGTTCGTCCCAGTCGCCACGGCGTTGCTTGCCGCGAGGGGCGTCCTCAAGCGAGGTGTAATTGTCGTTCTCGCTTACAATCGCCAGCACCGCGGCGGCATTCGCCCCGCTAACGCTGGGCTGCGGCTGGGAAGTGGTACGCGGCAGCGAAACCGTGGTGTTCGAGGGCGAAGACACCAAAGCCGCCGGAGAGAAGAAGAATGTATCGGGTTCTCCTTCTGGAGCGGGAGGCGGCGGGGTGTTCAGGAAGTTGATGATCAGCAGCACGTCGTTGGCGGTGATGAAGTTATCGCCGTTGGTATCGGGAAAAATTGGGGGACCGCTATACGAGGCCATAATGGTGGCGGCATCGCCGGTGCCAATCTCGTTGAGGATGTTGATGATCTTGAGAGCGTCGAGGGCAAACACGCCCCCGCTCGCGTCCACATCCAAGGGGTTCCGCTGGTTTTGAAAGGGCCGCTCGTTGTCCCCCACCAGGATGTTCCCGTTGGCCGTGGCGAAGCCGGCGGCAGTGCCGGTGATCGTGACCGTCTGCGGGCCATCCCCAATGGCGACGGCATCATCGACCGCGTCGATAACGAACGTCACGGAGTTCTGGTTCGCCAGAATCGTCACCGTGGCAGGGACGGTTGCTTCGGTCAGGTCGCTGCTGGAGAGGTTGACCACCTGCGAAAGGGAATTGTCAAAAACCGTGCGGGTCACCGTGGCGGAGATGGTGCCACCGTTTTCCATCATGAAGTTGTCCACGAAGGTGAATGCCAGGCCGTCGAGCTCGTCATCCGTGACCGTCACACCGGCAGTGGTGTTGGCGACACTTGCTGCCGACGCGGTCACGATGACGGCCTGGTTGAAATCGCGGAGGGCGTCGTTGACTCCCGTGACAGTGAAGTTGGCGCTGTTCTGCCCGGCGAGAATCGTGACGCTGGCGGGAACGGTTGCTTCCGTGGTGTCGTTGCTGGAAAGATTGACCACGAGCGCTGCCGCGTTGCTTCCCACAAATCGAGTGATGGTGCCCGTGGCCGTGCCGCCGTTCTCCGAGATCGATCCGGGGACGATGGCCAGCGTGATATTGTCGATTTCGTCATCGGTCACCGCGATGGAAGCGGCGCCATTGCTCATGCCGGTAGCGGAAGCGGTGATGACCGGGTTCTGCGTGGCATCGCGGATGGCGTCGTCGACCGCGGTGATCGGGAACGTGACGCTGTTCTGACCAGCCAGGATCGTCGCCGTGGCGGGGACCGTGGCTTCCGTGGCGTCGTTGCTGGCCAGGTTCACGACCAACGGGAGGCTGTTATCGAGCACGAACCGCGTCACCGTGCCGATGGCCGCGCCGCCGTTTTCCGGCATGGAGGAAGGGGAGATGGAAACCGTGAAATAGTTGATCTCGTCATCCAGCACGGTCAGAGTTTCGGCAGCCCCGACCTGGCCGGGGGCGACTGCCGTCAGGGTGACAGTTTGCGAAAAGTCGCCAATGGCATCGTCGATGGCCTGGATATTGAAAGAGGCCGTGACTTGCCCGGCGGGAATCGTCACAATCTGCTGGACCGTGGCTTCCGTGGTGTCGCTAGTCGCGAGGCTGACGGTGAGCGAGACGCTAAGATCGGCCAGGCTGGGCCGCGTGACCGTGGCGGCGCTGGCGGCGACTCCTGCCGCCTCCGAAAACGTCGTGGGAGCGACGGAGAGCGTTAGTCCGACGGCGCTGTTCAAGTTGCCAAAGGCGACAAAGGCCTGCGTGTTGCCGACGGTGAAGGAAGTGGGCAGGTCGTGGCCGGGGTCGTTCATCACCACCACCGATCCGGTCGCGCCCGCGGCAATCAATTGACCCGCGGGAGAGATGTCGAGGTCGTTGAGATTATCCCCGCCGGTCGAAAGCGTGCGGAGGAGGGAGCCGTTGGCGGCGAACTCGTAAATCAGATTGTCGCCGACGACCGCGTAGATAAGTCCTTGGGGATTGACGGCGATGGCCAGCGGCAGCTCGGGGCTGGCGAGGGCGACCTGTCGGATGAAGGCCAGGGTTGCCGGGTTGTAGACCCGCACGTTGTAGGGGGGCGCGGGAACCGCCGGGAGCGAAACGGGCGTGAATTCAAAGGCATAGATCAGGCCGTCCTGCCCGGCAGCGACGTCGATGAAGTCCTTCGTCGTCTCAAAGCGAGCGAAGCTATTGTTCGTGATGTCGAAGCGGATCAGCCCTTGCTGCAAATCGGCTCCCGTGCCGGTCGCCATGTCCGTGGCAAAGATGAAATTGCCAAGCGACGCGATGCCGCCAAAGGAGGAAACATTGGCGGTGCTCCAGCCGGCGGTGGTGTTGCTGGTGAACGTGCCGCGGCGGGGATCCAACGTGGACAGGATAACGTCATTCGTGCCGTTATAGAATTTGACATTGCCGGCCGCATCCACGACCAGGTCCCGCACGGGCTCGTCACCGCCAGTGCCGACAGGGACCGGGATATCGCTTACCTGGACTCCCGCGGGGGAATACACTCGCAGCCGCGAGTTGTGCAGGGAAGGAACGGTCGTGACCAGGATGTTGCGGTAAGAATCCTGGTCGCTGACGACGAAGACCGTGCCGTTCACGCTGAGATAGCCGGCCGCGGTGCCGGAAATAACCGCGGAGCGGGTGCCGTCGAAGATCGCGTCATCGACGGCGGTGATGGTGAACGAAGCCGACGTCTGGTTGGCGAGAATGGTGACCGTGGCGGGGACCGTCGCTTCGCTGGTGTCGGAGCTGGTGAGCGTGACGACGAGCGGCGAGCCAATGTTGGTGTTGGAGCGAGTCACCGTCGCCGTCGAGCTGCCGCCCACTTCCGCGAAGGTAGGGGTGATGATGGATACGGTGAGGGTTTCGTGATCATTCACGATGATGAAATCGGAATCACTGAGGGGAATCGCGCCGGTGCTCGTGGCCGTGATCGTGACGTTGCGGGTGGCGTCGACGACCGAATTGTCGATCGCGTCGATGGAGAAAGTGACGGACGCCTGACCCGCTGGAATCAAGACCGTGATTGGCACGCCGACTCGAGAGGGATCGCTGGCGAAGAGATTGACGAACATGTCCAGGGACAGATCGGGGCCGGTGCGCGTCAAAACGCCGGTCAGGGCATTGGTCCCCTGATTCTCCGCCATCACGCCGCCGGGGATGTCGATGTCGAGCGTCGTGGGAATCGTCTCCTGACCAAAATCGATTCCGCTGATGGAGGTATCCTCGGCCAGCACCACGTCGTTGTTGCCCGGCAGGCCGATATCGAAAATTCGCAGACCGCTGGGCGTGCCTAGCACCAGCGTCCGGCCGTCGGGGGAGATCGTGGCTTGCTTCAGCGGAGCGGTCGCCAGATCCTCTCCGACACTCACGCGGAAGATTTCCTTGCCGCTTGGCCCGAAGTAGCCAATCAATACGTCGGCGGGACCGCCATCCGCGGCATAAAGCAGCGGCAAATTCGGGCTGAACGCCAAACCGGCGTTAAAAGTATTCAAGAAAATCTGGCTGGCGTCATAGGAGTTGTCAAAGGTCGAGGGCCCGAACTGATTGCTGGCGAAGACCGGCTGGCCGCCAAACGCGCCGCCGGCGGCGGTTTGTGTTCCGGCGACAGCGGCCCGCGTGTCCGGGCCGTCGATGAATGTGTCGGTCGCGCCGTCGTAGCGGAAAATACTGCCGGCTGCGTTTCCTTCTTGAAAGAGAATTTGGCCGCGGCCGGTCATGCGGGTATTGGCCGCGATAGTTCCGCCCGCACCGCTCCCCACGGGCACCGCCAGCAAGCTATGGGTGAACGTGAGGTCGGGATTCTGGACGAACTGATGGAGCGGGTTGCTGCCCGCCGCACTGTTACCCGTTGTGACAAAGAACTTATTTCCGCTGGCGATGGCAACATCCACCGGACCTGTTTCCGTGCCGGGCGTATCGAACTCGAGCGTCGAGACGGAGCCGTTCGCCGAATTCACGACATACACAAAGCTCTTATTCGCGACTTCCTGGCTATCAATCACCAATAGCAGGCTACCTAAAGTGGCGATCGCCGCCGGCGTACCGGGCAGTTGGATGGGAGCCAGGTACTCATTCGTGGCCAGGCTATGGCGCAGAATGCTGCCCGAGGACATCAAGACGTACATGAGCCGAGCATCGGAGAAATCAAAGACAACGTCCTTCACTCCGGTGAGCGGCAGCAGCGTGCCAAAGTTGACGGGGGCAATCGGCGAGGTGGGACGGTTCCCCGCAGGCACTTCCGAGCGAACATGGTAGGTTCCGGCGGCAATTCCGTTGAAGCTATAGGTGCCGTCCGCCGAGGTAAAGAGGAAGGGGTCCGTCGGCGGATCCCAGTAGCCGTTGTTGTTGAGGTCGAGGAAAACACGTGCCCCTGCAATGGGAGTCTCGCCTAAGCCAGGATCGTAGACGCCGTTATCATTGCCGTCCAAGAACTCCCGTCCGCTGATGGAGGAGCCTTTGTTGGAAACGCGGGCGATCGTGGCGGTGATGGGGGCAGAATCCTCCCAGCCGTCGTTGATCACGTATTCGAACGTATCCTTCACGTCCATCACCGGCGAGGTAGTATAAACGAAGCTGCCGTCGGGATTGAGGGAGACAAAGCCCTTGGTGGCTTGCCGTACCAAACGGGCGGTGAGGGTTTGCGTCAGATTGGGGTCGCGGTCGTTGGGGATCACGCCGTTGGCGGGGAGGGCGACGGTGAGCGTCGTGGCCGTCCTGCTCATCACGTAATAGTCGGGCGTTCCCACGGCCACGATATTGGGGAACGTGTGGACGCCAAAATCGGGGACGATCAGGGGGCCGCCGCTGACGTTCACGAACCGCGAAGTCTGGGCATAGAGGGGATAAGAACGCATGCCGGTGGCCGTTCCCAGCGTCAGAGTTTTTCCATTCGCGGCAATATCCAGTTGGAAGTATCGCAGCGAGCCGGTGATGTTCTGGCCGATGGGAATGTTGAATTGCGAGGTGAAGACGTCGGCCGCGTCGTAGTCAAAGGCGACCAGATTGTCGGTGGCGTCGTTGCCGACATACAGCCGATTCCGGAAGGGGTCGAAGACCAGCCCGCCGAGCTGGGAAGCCAGGGTCCGTACTACGGTGGGAATGGCAGTGTTGGTGTTGATGATCCGCACGCCGGCACTCGTGGCCACCGCGGCCCGGTTACCGTCCCGGCTGATGGCGGCAGGGGCGAGAAAGAGGCCCGTGTTCAAGGTCAGGCGGGCGGTGAACGAATCGGTGGCAGTCTTGTAAAAGAAGACGTTTCCGGTGGCGTCGGGCTCGGTGAAGACCACCGCGCTGCGGTCGCTGTTGCGATTGAGGCGGGTGAAGGGTGCGAGATCGGGAGCACCGACCAGTCCGCCGCGGATGGAGATGGCATCGGTGGCCAGTGTGATTTCGCGCAAATTGCCGCGCACGCCGCCGGCCTGGAGCGTGGTGAAGAACGCCTTGCCGTTGTTGAGGATCGTGACGTCATACGAGCCGGACTCGCCCCCGATGCGGTCAAACGCCAGATTCGTGACCGCTCCCGTCTGCGTATCCACCTTGCGGACAAACGACTGCGTTGTCCCTGGCTGCTGCTCGGCCACGTAGAGATAGCGGCCGTCGGGAGTGATATCGAGCCCGCCCGGACTGACGCCGACCGGAAACGGCGCGAGGAGCTTGCCGATGCGGGTGTCATAGCGCTCGACATTGCCGGCCGAGGTCACGGCGTAGTCGATGCCGGTCGTGCCGTCGAAAACGTGATCGACAATATTCGGCAGGGTGGCGAAGAGGTTGGGACCGGCACTGATCGTGGGGACCGTCTGGTCCGTCACGGCATCGAGCACCAGTCGCACATTGTACGAGCCGTTCGCCACTGCTGGGAAAGTGTACGTTCCAATCCCCGAGGTGAGCGTATTGGGCTCGCCGGTATCGAACGCGCCGTTGCTGTCCGTGTCCAAATATACGAACTGATTAGCCGCACCGACTTCTCCCAGTAGTGAGTCCCACTGGCCGTTGGAGTTGGAATCGGCGAAGACAATTCCGGAGATTTCGCCGACGGGAGGGATGCCGTCATCGTTGTTGATAGTTCCTAGGCCGTCGCGGACGCCATAGCCGGGCGTCGGCGTCGAAAGGACGAGATTGAAGGTTTCGTTGGCCTCCGGAAGGAGGTCGCCGGTAGCCGTTACCACGACCGTCTTTTGAGACTCGCCGTTTAGAAAGACTAGTGAGCCTGAGTTAGCGGCATAGTCGACCCCCGCGGTGGCCGTGCCATCGGACGTGGTCCAGTTGACGGTCGCCGACCCGCTCAGGCTGCCCGATCGCCGGATCGTGAAAACGAGGGCGGGATTGCCAGCATTACCCTCCGTGACGGCGGGGAAATTTGCCGTGAAATAGTCCGGATTCTTGATTTTTCCATCGATGCCGGCGAGGAAGATGCCATTAATCTCCGCGCTGCTGAGAGCCCGCTGATAGACGGACACCTCGTCGACCATTCCATCCAGCCGTCGGTTAACCCCGAGACTTCCGATCGTTTGCCGTCCCATCCAAAAGGTCGAACCTGAGGGGGTAGCGACTGGCAAGGTTCCCGCCGCGACCTGGGCACCATCCAGATAGAGCTTGAATGAGGTACCCGCATTCGTCGCGGCAACGTGATGCCAGTCGCCGTCTTGCAAGATCCCACCGGCGATGGCCGGACCCCAGGTCGAGACAAACAGCCGGCCGCCAGAGTCTGTCCCCAGCGAGTAGGCCGCGGTGGTCGTTCCAGGAGTCCCGTAGGAGCCGAAAAGAGTCTCCTCACCAGCGACTCGCTGATCGATGCGGGCCCAAAGCTCGATGGTGCGGTCGGCGATTCCGGTCGGAAGTCCGACCGTTGGGGCCTGCAGATTGTCGTTGTTGCCGTCGAAATTGAAGCCGGTAAGAACCTGGCCGGCAGCGTACCCGGCACCGTTGAACAGAGAACCGTTATTGGGGCCCGTCAGATCGATAGTCGTGCCGTCCCCGGTCCACCAACTGACGATCCCGTTGGGTGGTGCAATCGCGGCGAGCAGCGACCGGTCCTCCAGTTGTTCCAGCAGGAGCCGGCGGTTGCGGGAGCGAGAATTCTGGAGAGCTCGAGCCGAAAAGCGATCGCGGCGGCGCGAGCGGAACCAGGCGTTAGGTCGGGTCATGGCAACATCCGGCTGAAGAAGTTTCAAGCAAGCAGTCGAGGTGGGAATATATCAATGGGGCGAGTCCGCGGACCTCAGACCATATCGGGAGATAGTGCATAATAACTACGGACTGGAAGGGCTGCAACGAAATTGAGAGCAGCATTCCACCGCGTTCAAGTCTTTTAACAAAAGGCACTTAGGAGCGGTCGCAAGCTGCCAAACGGGCATCTATTCACCGCGCCGCCGGACATTCTCTCGCGCCAGGACCGCCACGACTTGATTCCAATCGGAATCAGCCTCGAAGGGGCTTGGGGTGCGGGGTTTCGACTGTCGCCAGAATGAGTCGTCCGCAAGCAGCGCTTGCAGGGCGGCAGCGGAAGCGTCGGGGGCGGGGACCTGACTGGCGGAGGCGCTCGCGGACGGAACGGCCGCGGGAGCGAACGCCGAGAAATCATCGAACTCGCCTTCGCCGCCGGGAGGCGGGGGATCGTTGATGTAGTTGATGACAAGCAGGGCATCCAGAGCGCTGATAAAATTGTCGCCGCTGGTATCGGGGAAGATCGGGGGCCCGGAGTACTGCGGCATGATCACGCCGACGGCCCCGGTCCCAATCTCGTTGAGGATATTGATCACCGCCAGTACGTCGCCGGCCACGATAAAGCCGTCCGCAGTGACATCCAGGGGATGGCGCGGGTTTTGGAAGGGCGTTTCGTCGTCGGAGACAATCAAGTTCTTGTTGACGGAAGCATGGCCGGCTGCCGAGGCGGTGATGGTGACGGTCTGGGCACGATCGGCCAAGGCGTCATCCACGGCGGTAATGGCGAACGTGACGCTGTTCTGGCTGGCCGGGATAGTGACGGTCGTGGGGACCGTCGCTTCGCCAGTGTCGCTGCTGGAGAGCGAAACGACCAAGGCCGCCGAGTTATCGAGGTCGATACGGGTCACGGTTCCGGTGATGGATCCGCCGTTTTCGCTCATCAGGTCGGTGGAGAGGGAAATCGCGATCGTATCGATTTCGTCATCGGTGACGGAGACGTTTGCATTCGTGGAGGCCACGCCTGCGGCGGAGGCGGTAATGACGGCAGTCTGCGTGCCGTCGCGCAGCGCGTCGTTGACGCCGGTGACTGTGAACGTCCTGCTGTTTTGATTGGCCAGGATGGTGACGCTGAGGGGCACGGAGGCCTCGCCGGTATCGCTGCTCGAAAGATTCACGACCAGGGCCGCGGAATTGTTCAGGAAGGCGCGGGTGACGGTGCCCGTGGCCGTGCCCCCATTCTCGGAAATCGAGCCGGGGACAATCGAAATGGAAATCGTATCGGCTTCGTCATCCGTCACGCTGATCTGCCCATTGCCGGCGGCAAAACCGCCGGCGCTCGCGGAGATGGTGACGGTCTGCGTGCCGTCCTGCAGCGCGTCGTCCACGGCCGTGACGGTGAAGATGACGCTGTTTTCGTTGGCGGGGATCGTGACGGGGGAAGGAACGCTCGCTTCGGTGGCGTCGCCCGAATTCAGCGTGACCACGACCGGCAACAGGTTGTTGAGCGCATTCCGCGTGACCGTGCCGGTCAGCGTTCCCCCATTCTCGCTCATGGAAGTGGGGAAGAAGCTGAGCGACAGAAAATCCACTTCGTCATCGGTGACATCCAGACCATCGGAGACCGAGGCGACTCCGGGTGCGGCCGCGGTGATGTTGACGTTCTGAGTGCCGTCACGGAGAGAATCGTTGACGCCGGTGACGGTGAAGTTAACGCTGGTCTGGCCGGCAGGAATGGTCACGGTGCCGGGGACGGTGGCTTCCGTCGTGTCATCGCTGGTGAGTGTGACGATGAGCGCCGAACTGTTATTCAGGAAGACTCGGGACACCGTACCGGAACTGGAGCCGCCGTTTTCGCTGATGCTGCCCGCCACAATGTTGATGCTGATCGTATCCACTTCGTTGTCGGTGACGCTGACCGGGCCGCTGCCAGAGGCGATACCTGCGGCTGAGGCAGTGATATTGACGGTCTGAGTGCCGTCGCGGAGGACATCATCGACCGCGGTGACGGTGAAATTGGCCGTGTTCTGCCCGTCCGGGATGAGCACCGTGGGGGGAACCGTGGCTTCCGTGGTGTCATCGGAAGCGAGATTGACCGTTACGGGCGCGCTGTTATCCAGCACCGTGCGGGTGACGGTGCCGGTCAGCGTCCCGCCGAGCTCGGACATGGAGGTGGGGGCGAAGGAAAGCGTGAAATAATTGAACTCGTCATCGGTCACGGTGAGGATGGTGTTGGCACTGGCCTGGCCGCTGGCTGCGGCCGTGATGGTCGCGTTCTGCGGACCATCACCCACGGCGTCATCCACGGCGGCAATCGCAAACGTCACCGAAACTTTGCCGGCGGGAATAATGACCGTTGCCGGCACGCTGGCTTCCGAGGTGTCATTGCTGCTGAGATTGACCGTGAGGGCCGCGGCGGTGCTTCCCTCGCTGGGACGGGAAACGATCGCGATGGCCGCATTGGCCCCGGCGCTTTCCACAAACGTGGTCGGCGAGACGAAGAGCGTCAGCCCGGCTGCCGAGCGCAGGCTGCCGAAGCTGACGAAGGCTGGAGTCGAGCTGACCGAGAACTTGACCGGGGCGTCCATCAGGGCTTCATCCAGCACGACGACGTCGCCGGTCAGCCCCGAGGCAATCAGCCCTCCTTCGGCAGAGAGATCAATATCGCTCAAGCTGGCGCCGGTGGTCACGACGCTGCGGATCAGTACGCCGCTGGAATCGTAGCGATAGATCGTGTTGTTGCCGGCCACGGCCAGGATTTCGCCCGTGCTGTTGACGGCGATGCCCACGGGCGTGTTCAGGCCGGGCAGCGTGACCGTGCGAATGAAGGCGCGCGTCTCCGGGTTGTAAACCTCCAGTTGTCCGGCGGCCAGGCCGTACAGCAGGCCGTCACCGCCGACGGCGACATCCGTGTAGTCCAGCGAGCCGCCAAAGCGGACGGGGGTGAAGGGGCCCGTCGTGGTGTCGAAACGGATCAGGCCGTTTTGCAAATCCGCGCCGCTGCCGGTCGCCATGTCGGTGACAAAGACGTACTGACCAAAGCGGGCCACGCCGCCGGTCCCCCCAGCGGCAGCCGTGCTCCAACCGCTTTCGGTGGTATCGATTCGAGGGCCGCCCAGAGCGTCAATCGTGGTCAGACTGGGTTCGGCGGTGCCGGCAAAAATGTGGACTTTGCCCGACGCATCCACCACCAAATCGCGCGTGGGATAATCGCCCCCGGCGACAGGCTGAATGGAAGTGTCATTCACGCGCGTTCCCGAAGGGGAATATTCGTAGAGCCGCGGATTGTCGGGCGAGGCATTGGTGCTGATGAGCAGGTTCCGATAGGGATCGGCATTGCTGACGATGTTGACGATGTCGCTCAGGCTGAAATAGGCGGCCGCGGAGCCGGTGATCACCGCCTGGCGGGTGCCGTCGAATAGGAGGTCGTCGACGGCATTGAGCGTTACCGTGGTGCTCGCCTGACCCGCCGGAATTGTCACGGAGGGTTGGATAGTCGCTTCCGTGGTATCCGAACTGGTGAGCGTGACCAGCAGCGCCAAGGAATTATCGGTGTTGGAACGGGAGATCGTGGCCACGGTCTGGCCGCCGACTTCTGGCAGCGAATGGGACGCGAGCGAGACAATGATCAGCTCATGGTCGGTCACAACAATGCTGTCCGAATCGCTACCATAGGGAGCGGCCGAGGCGGTGATGCTGACCTGCTGGGTGCCGTCGAGCAGGTTGTCGTCCACCGCGTTGATGGGGAAGTTGACGGAAGTTTGCCCTGCCAGAATGGTGACGGTTGCGGCCATGCTGGCTTCCGTCGTGTCGCTGCTGGTGAGGGTGACCACCAAGGGAATCGTCAAGTCCCCGCCTGTGCGGGAAACAGTGCCCGTGAGCGGGCCCGCGCCCTGATTTTCAGCCATCACGCCGCCGGGGACGGCGACATGAATCGAGAGCGGCACCGTAACATTTCCGAAGAGGAGGCCGTCCACGGAGGCGTTGTTGGCAAGGGTCACGAGATACCCCTGCGAAGTGCCGATATCAAAAGCCCGCACGCCGCTGACCGTGGTGAGGAACAGGTTCTGCCCGTCAGGAATCACACCAATCTGGCCATAGAACAGGCCGCCGACGTTCTCGCCAATGCTGACACGTAGGAGTTCCTGGAAGTTCTGAACATTGTAGGCCACCAGCTCGTCGGTGAACGAATCCACGGCATAAAAAACGTCGCGCGTGCCGTCGAAGCCTAGTCCGCCGTCGAACCGCTCGAAAATCTCCTGGACCTGGAAATTCTCGTCCATCAACGATGGGCCGAAAATGTCCGAGACAATGAGCTGGCCGTCGCGACTGACAGCGGAGTGGCGGGTATTCGTGACGGCGGCAGTGCTGGGGCCGTCCACGAACAGCCCGGTGGCCGAGATGTAGGTGAACAGAGGGCCCGTCGCGTTCGTCCCTTCCGTGAGCAGCAATCGGCTGCGGTCGGTGCCGCGGAAAATCCGCGTGCCGCTGCCGACCAATCCGCCACCGGCGGCGGTGGGAGCATCGGCGCGGATGGTGATGGTTCCCGTCGCCAGGTCCAACTCCCGGAGCGGGACGGGGGAAGCGTCACTGGAGGTGGTGGTGATCAGGGCCTTGCCGTTGGCGCCGATGGAGATGTCAAAGCAGCCCGTCTCGGTGCCGGGAGTGTCGAACTGAAGCGTGGTGACGGTGCCGTTGGCCAGGTTGACCTTGCGAACGAACGCCTTGTTCGCCACTTCCAGCGAGTCCGCGACATAGAGCGTACTATTGTCCGGCGTGATGTCGAGGCCAATCGCCGCCCCGCCGACGACGATGGGTGACAGAAACGCGCGGGCCACCAGGCTGTAGCGGCGAATCGTGTCATTGCCCGCGGCGATGTATAGGATTTGCCGCGAAGTATCGAAGGAGATGTCGGTCACGCCCGCTTGCACGATCAGCGTGCTGGCGCTGGAGGCGATGGGCCAGGTGGAGCGGGCGCCGTTGGGAAGAATCTGGCGGACGCGATAGTCCCGCGCCGTGAGTCCGGTGAACGACCAGGTGCCGTCCGCCGCGGAAAGAGTTTGCGGCTCGCTGGCGGGGTCCAGCACGCCATTGTCGTTCAGATCGAGGAATACCTTGACGTCCGCGGCCACGGTTTCGCCCAGGCCGGGCTCGAAGATGCCGTCCGCGTCGAAGTCATTGAACTCCAGGCCGCTGAGCGAAGAGCCGGTGTTGGGATTTTTCGTGATCAGGACGGTGGCGACATTCGAGGTGGTGATCCCGTCGCTGAGCTGATAACTGAAGCTGTCGGTGTCGACAAAGGGATTAGCACCCCCGACGGGATTTCCCGTGTAGGTAAAGCTGCCGTTGGGATTGAGCGTGAGAGAGCCGTGCTGGACGTTGGTAATCAGCTGGATCGTGATCGACTGATTGAGGTTCGCCTCCCGGTCGTTCTTGAGGATCCCGTTGGCTGCATTGACGGTCAGGAACTGGGTTCCGTTCGTGTCATAGAAATCGTCCGCGGCCTGTGGGGCGTAGTTGTTCACCGGTCGCGAGCCGAAATCGTAGTCGGTATTGGCGTTGTCGTTGACAGTCAAAATCCAGTTGGTCGGGGTGGGCGTATAGACATGCAAGCCGGTCGTGGTCGACAGGAAGAGCTCGTCCCCATCGGGGCTCATCGCGGTCTGGTAGAAAATGCCATTGGCCAGAGTCTCGAAGATTGGCTGAATGAAGCCGGTGGTATTGCTGATCGAGACGTGGAGGAGGATATCCTCAAGATTCACGTCATAAGCGGCATTGAAGGCCGTGACTTGAAAGGACAGGAAAATCTGTTGTCCCGCCAGCGATTGCAGGGCCGAAGTAAGATCAAAGGAACGGTAATTCGGCCCCAATTGCACGACATTTGCTGAATAGATGTCGCGAACCGGGTTACCGAACTGATTCAAGAGCCGGACGCGAAAGTTCTGATCGTTGGGATCAACGGTTGTGTCAAAACTCTGCAGACGGTCGAACCAGCTCACGGTGGCCGCGGTGATACCGAAAGGCACGATGAAACCGGCGGTTTGCTGCCCGCTTCCGCCAAAGGGCTGGCTCGCATTGGCGGATTGACGGTTCACCAGAAATGTATCTTCGTGAATCCGCTGGTAGATGCGGTTGAAGGTGTTGTCGGCGGGCGAGGGGAGCTGCGAGCTGGTTAGCGTGTAGCTCACGTCGGACCAGTTCGGATCAAACCGGAGCGGATCATACGCCACCCCGCTAACAGCATTGTCATTGGGATACGTCAGCGGAAGCGAAAAAGTGTCGCTGGACGCGTGATATTCAAAATATGGATCGATCTGCGTGTCGAGCCGGAAAATGCCGTGAAGGCGATTGCCGGTCCGCCCGATGCGCGTGCTGCCGGGCACGGTACCTCCCGGCCCCAGGCCCAAAGAATCCGCACGAACCGCAATGGTGTCCGTGGTGAGGTTGATCTCGCGCACGGGGGTAAAGCCGGTCCCACGGTAATTCGTAGTGAAGATCGCCTTGCCGTTATTCAGGATTGCCAGATCATAGGCTCCCGCCTCCGATCCGACTCGATCAAACGTCAGGTTGGTTACGGCGCCGGATTCAGGATCGACCTTGCGAATGATCGACTGGGTGGTTCCCGGCTCTTGTTCGGCGACATAGATCGCGGAGCCATCGGCAGTGATATCGATTCCACCGAGCTGAATGCCCACGTCGAAGGGGGGCAGGAACTCCATGGTCCTAACGTCGAGGCGTAGAATCTGTCCGTCGTTCGTGGAAATGTAATGCAGCCCGCGCGTCGGATCGAAGACATGGTCGACGGTCGTTTGCAGATTGGCCTGCGGAGTAATGATCGTGGGAAGCGGCGAAAAGGCGTGCGTTGTTAACCTTAGCTCGGGTAGCGACTGCTCGCTGCCGGGCTCGGGTATGAGGCGAACGCGATGAATGCCGTTGGGCACGCCCGAGAAAAGGTAACTGCCTGTGCCGTCGCTCAACTCCGTGCGTTCCCCGACGTCGAAGACATTGTTGCCATTCGTATCGAGAAGTATGGTGCGGCCGATGATCGTCGTCTCGCCCAGTCCCGGTTCATATTGCGTATCGCCGTCAATGTCGTTGAAGACGATGCCGCTGATGGAACCGGCGGGCGCCAGGCGGACCTCCAACGTCTCGTGCTGCAGCTTGCGCCACCGCGCGCGGGCCGCCTGTTTTTGAAACTTCCGGGAGACCCTGTTCCGAAGCCAGGTGCTGCGTGTGGGCATGGTTCAGCGATTCCTTCAGCGGCCGAGGAAAAGTGCAAGCGGCGAAGGAGAAACCCAGGCAAGCAACGACGAGGCATCAGCCGATTGCGGCTGATTTCGCTCTCTGGTGCTTACGAACGGGCTGGCCCCTCGACTGATGTGTCAAGCGAATAACGGAAGAAAGTCCATACTAGCCAGAACGTGTGGGGGATGCAATTGATTTGAGAGTTGCGTCCCAAAAGCCACTAAATGCCCAATCCAGTAGCCGCTAGAACAGGATTTCCAGGGCCTTCCAAAAGAGGGCCGTGGCGTCGCCGGTGCTGACAAATTGGGCCTGAACCACCAGGTTTCCACTCTGGCCGGCGACCGGAGACAGGTCGATTTCCAGTTGCTTGTAACGGTCCGGGTGGGTGGCATCGGTGATGTCGACCGCGTGCAATGGCTTGTCGCCAAAGGTAGCTGTGAGCTTCCAGTTCTGGCCGGGGTCGTTTCCCACACGAATCCTCAGGCGAGGCTTGCCGCCTGCCGGGAGGCTCATCTGTCGGGCGAAGACGACGGGGGACTGCGCGGTTGCTCGAAGTCCTAGGACGTCCTTTTCCCCGTGAGCTTCCGGCATCAGGCCGGTCCGGTCGCCAGCACTGCTGGCGACGAGCTGCCAGTCGGGGAAGAATTTGCGAGCGGCAGCTTGCTGATTGGCGGGGACGGTTCTCGACCAGAGGTGGTCGAGGGTCGAGGGCAACGCGAGCAGCTTTTCGGCTTCACCCGCCGGAACCAACTCGACGAGGTCGCGGGCGGGTTCGTGCTGGCCTTTGCCGAAAAAGGTCCAAATGCGGTCCTTGTACTGAACTAGCGGACCGAGGCGCGGATCGGCGTCGTTGAGGTTGGGCAGGACCGTCGTGGCGCCGACATTGCCGGTGGCAGCGTCGAGCCAGGAGAGCCGCGTCTGAATCTGGTTGTTCTGCATGGGCACCGGCTCGCGCTGCGCGACCAGCAGCGTCTTGTCCGTGCACAGAACAAAGCTGTGCAGATCGGCCAGGTCGTGCCGCCAAAGAAGCCGGCCGGTGGATTTGTCGAGCGCGCGGATATCGGTCTCGGTGCGGACCAGCAGCTTGTCCTCGGCAATGCCGACGATACCGACCAGATCCGGGATGACGCTCGTCCACTGGCGAGAGCCGGAATGAACGTCCAGGCAATCGACGGCCCGCACCCCCGGCTGGGAAACGTAGAGCCGGGATTGATCGAGCAGCGGGCGCTGGTAAAGCTGCAAAATCCAGCGAGGTTCTTCATCCGCGGGCAGGACCACCTGGCGGCGGACCCATTTGAGATTGCCGGCGGCATCGCAGGAGAAGGTGACGCCGCCGAGCGTGGCGAACACGGCATCTTCCAGCGGCGTGATTTCGCAGCAGCCGCGGGAACCCCAGGTGCTGCGGAGGCGGAGGAGGTCCTTCTGACTTGTTAGCTCGCCGGTCTGCGCGTCAAAGACATTCCACTTGAGCTGCCCTTCCTGTTGATCGAGCAGTGAAATGCTCATCGCCGCCAATTGGCCCTGAACCAGGACCGGATCGGAGATGAGAAATTCTCGGTCCTGCTGCGGGCCGGTCCAGACGATTTTGCCCGTCGCTTTTTCCAGGCAGACCAGCAGCGGGCTGGGACCGTAGAGCAGCCGGGCGTAAACGTGGCTCTGCGTCACCAGCGGCTTCATGGCGATCATCGCCCAGTCTTGGGCCTTGGCCATGGCTCCGGGGGGAGTTGCCGATTGCCAGATGCGCTGGCCGTTTGCCAGATTATAGGACGCGACCTGGAAGCGGTTGGAGACGTACAGCAAGTCCCCTTCGAGCACGGTGGCGATCTGCCGGTCAACCCAAGGAACGCGGAACTGATTCGTCCGCCGGCCGACTTCTTCCTGTGGGTTAGCTCCGAGGGGGCCGTCGAGCTTGGCTTTCAGGTTGACCTGGAAATTCGTGGGATTGGGAAATGGCGGCGGCGCTATCGCAATGATGGACGACAAGCTGCTGTTGCCGCGAGAGCGCATTTCGGCAACGAGAGCCTCGAATTGCTCCTTGGTCATCTTCACTTCGCCAAAGGAGACGGCCTTCGTCACCGGCTGCTGGTCATCTTGCCCCAGCATGGCTGCCGCGAGCCTAAGCCGCGGGGATATGGCGTCGGCGAAGGCGGGTTGTATTTGCGTGGAGCGGCGATATTCCGCGATGGCGCGCTCGAACCAGCCGCTGGAGAGAGCCCGGTCCCCCAGCCAGCGATGGGCCTCGGCCGCGGCTTCGGTGCCCGCGAACTGCACTGTGGCGAGTTCCAGCGCGGAGGCATCTCCGCCGGCCATCGCTTGACCAATCCGCAGTTTGGCGAGTGTTCCGAACTGCAGGCCGAGCGCCTGTTTTAGCTGCGGATAGTCGGCGAGCGTCAGCCGCACCGCCACCGGCAAGGAAACAAGCAAGTCCTTGTCCTTATGGTAGGGAGCCACGCCCGGAGCCGCTTCGGGATCGAGCGACGTCACCATCCGCGCGGCATCCTGCCAGGCTTCGCTTTCCAGAACCGCTTGCAGCTCGGTCAGCGAGTTGTAGGTTTCCTTGCTCAATTCCTCGACGAGCGGGTGCCGCCAACTGTCCTTGAGGCGGGTGGCGAAATCTCCGGCGGCGCGGCCGGGCAAATCGCGGCGTGTACTCGCTTCGGCCCAATCAACCAGCGGCGCGAACTGCTGCTGCTGGAAAAACCGAATCTGCCTCATTAGCCGCAGAGATTCGTCCGGCTTGCGATTGCTGACTGCCTGAATGAGCTCCCAGCGGAGATTCACCTCGGGATTAGCGGGTTGCTGTAAGTACGTGACGACCGGGACGCTCATGGCATGGCGACGAACGCTGGTCCAGGGCGGCAGCCCTTCTTCTTCATACTTTCGCTGGCCCAATTCCAGATAGCGCCGCCCCAGCGAAACCTTCATCGCCTGGCCGTCCCGGAAGTCCCAGACCAGCAAAGCCGCATCGTCGAGCGCGGCGAGCTGCGCTTCGAGCGGCAACTTGCGCGCTGCAGCATCATCCAGCAGCACCTCCAGCAGGGCATAGGCCAGTTCGCGCGGTGGCGAGCCTGCCAGGCTGCGGATGGCGGAGGCCCTTCGCCACTCGGCGGCATCGACACCGGCGGGTTGCCGGCGAGCAACTTCCGCTAGCCAGAAGCCGAGCGTGGGCGTGATCGTGATGGCCGGTGCTTGGTCCCGCACGTCCTTGGCGGCCAGCGCCGACAATCCGGCCAGCTCTCGGAATTCTATCCGCTTGAGAGTCAGGTGCGTATCGGGCCGGTTCGCCACCACCTGCAAGCCGATGAAAGCGCGATTCCCCGGAGAGTTATCGAGCGCCATTTCCGGCTGGGCCCAGTGCTGGCCGTCGCTGCTGACCCACCAGCGGAAATTCCCGCAACCGAACACCATTTTGACGAAGCAGTGCGAACCGACGAGCGGCGAATGGCGGTCGGCCAGCGTTCCCAGGTCGGATTCGGCAACGTCGTCAGGGTACGTGGCCTTGACCCCAAGTTGCCCGTTGCGGGTGTTCTTCTGGAAGCGAATGACCTCCTGTACCGTTCCACCTTCCTTGCCCAAGTATACGCCGGCTCCGGGTGTGATGTCTTCCAGCTCTAGAATCACTTCCCCCAGGCCGGCGAACGGCAGCGGCACGAAGCACTGCACCTTCTCCTTGGCCTTGTCAGCCGAGAGACGCAGGCTCCCACTGGGCATTTTTTCCAGCTTCGCGATGTCCGGCTTACTGAGCTGCCAGGCCAGCTCCGCGGGCTTATTCGTTTGATAAGCGACAGGAGAGGATGGCAAGGGCGCAGGGTCGTCGCGGGTCCGCTTGACGGCAATTCCCAGAAATGTCGCTCGGCCTTCGAAATAGACATCGCTGGGAATTCCCGCCAGCGGCGCGGTGAGCAGCACAATGTCGCCGCGGCTGAAGATGAGCTCGCCGTTTCGCCAGCGGATTTCCATCGGCCCGCCAAAACGGACTTCGCTGCGGCGAGCCCGGTCATCGTCGGTGGCGGTGAGCGCCAATGTCTCCGGCCGGAGCGCGCCCGCTTTGCGCGTCGTTTGCCAGGCGACCCACTTGTCCCCGGCATCCTGGTAGTAGGCCAGCGTGACGCCGCTTTCGCCGTGATAGAAGTGAATCACCAGCCCCTTGTAGTTCTCGATCGCGAACTTAAAAGCGGAGTCCGTTGTCCAGGGCGCTCGCAAACGCGCCGTCCCTTCGAGCACGCCGCTGCGCCCGCGCTGCGTATCCGCTTCCACAATTCGGTAATTCTGGCCGGGCACCGGCTCGAACCACTTCTGCAAGTCAGCCCGGCGGGGGAGGGACTTGGCGGTGTCGAAGTCTTGAAAGGCAACGTCCTGAAATCCGGGCATATCCCCCTGAGCCGCCATGACCTCCTGCCAAGGTTCCTTGATGACGGGCGAGGCCGGCGGCGCAATCGCCATAGGCGCGGAAGGTGTGTCTGTCCCTTGGGGTTTCTCCGTCTTAGTGCCAGGAACCGCTGGAGGCAGTTTTGCTGTTCCCGGATTCGTGTCCTTCTCGTTCTTCGTGGCATTACCTGACGTCCCCTCGTCCTTCCTCTCCTCCTCCTTCTTTTCCACTACTTTCGGCCCCGCCACCACCTCTGTTTTCTTGGGCGCCACGGCATTCCATAGCGCGGCCCCCAAGAGCAAAAACAGCGGCACCGCCAGCACCACGCAGACCAGCGGCACCGTGAGTTGAAAATTGCCCTGAGTAGCGTGAGCGCGGGCGATGATTTCCTGCGGCGTGAACTGGACCCGCCCCAAAGCCTCTGCCAGGTACGCCTCCATCTGCATCTGGCCGAAGAGGGCCTCTCGCAATTCCGAGGATTCCGCCAGCCGCGTCCGGAGGAGGTCGATTTCCTCGAGCGAGAGCTCATCGGGAGTTTTGGCCTGCACGAGGGCGAGCAGTTCCTGGTCGGTCATGGGGTCGGCCTGAGCTTTCGGTCCAGACAATGTTTGAGCGCCTGGCGGGCCCGGTGGACGAGCAGCTTGACCGCCCCTTCGCTCCGCTTGAGCCGGGTGCCGATTTCGGCCCATTTCAGGGCGGTGCTGTAGCGCAGGTCAATCGCCTCACGGGCGGATTGGCCGAGGGACTCCAGGCATTTGGGCAGATGATGCAGGGCGTCGTCCGCTTCCCCGTGGTGGTGGCCGACGAGAGCGTCCAGTTCCAGGCAGAGTTCCGTCCAGGCGACCTCTTTGCGACGCTGCTGTTTTTTGATGTGCTCGCGGAGGACGTTGCGGGCAATTCCCACCAACCACGAACCCACCGCGTTGGCCCGGGCCAGCTTTTCCCGCCCCAGGTAGCAGCGGAGAAAGACCTCCTGGCACAAGTCCTCCGCGTCGGCCGGCTCCAGCAGGCGAGCCCGCAAAAAGCCATAGACCGTGTGCTGATAGACCTCGACCAGGGCCGCAAACGCCTTTTTGTCCCCCCGCTGGGCATTCTGCACCAGGGCATGCTGTCCCTCCGCCGTTGCATCGGCATGGCGGGCGTGTGCCGGCCCGCGGGGGAGCACGCTGGCTTCCAAAACGGTCCCTCCCAGCACCGTGTTTCCTTCCATCGCGGCGGCTCGAGGCGGGGGCTTCATGCGGCAGGCAAATCCTGGCGGGAGGAGTGGGGGCGGGCCAAGTCCTATCTTACCCCAAGGGAAAGGGGCATTACAAACAGGGGTGGTCGCTGGGAGGGCTGCCGTTTCAAGAAATGGCGGCCGCGAGGTCGACTCTGCAACCGCTCGGCAATGCAATAGACACGCTGCTGTCTGTCTCATTGACCACTCCGAGTCCCCCTGCCTACGATGGGGAGTTTGCCTGATTCTGACCCCGTTCTGACCGTTTGCCCTAAGGTGTTCCCGTGCCCGGTACGTGCGTGATTGGCCTCCAATGGGGAGATGAAGCGAAGGGAAAGCTGGTGGACCTGCTGACCTCGCGGTTCGAGATTGTCATTCGCTACCAGGGTGGGGCCAACGCCGGCCATACGGTCGTCGTGGGGGATAAGACGTATAAGCTGCATCATGTCCCCAGCGGCATTCTGACGCCGAGCGTGATGAACGTCGTCACACCTGGCGTCGTCATCAACCCGCCGACCATCCTCAAGGAGATTGAGTCGCTCACTTCGCAGGGAGTGGCGGTTGGTTCGAACATGATGCTCTCGGACCGGGCCCATGTCGTCTTTCCCTGGCACATTGAGGAAGACAAGCTCCTCAACGTCGCCCCGGCCGGCGAGAGCATCGGCACCACGCTCCGCGGAATCGGGCCGTGCTACCGGGACAAGGTCGGCCGCGCCCACGCGATTCGCCTGGGGGACATGCTGCGGCCGGATTTCCGCAGCCGCATCGAGCATATTGTGCAGGCCAAGAACCGCCTGCTGACTGGCCTGAGCGGTGCGGACCACGTCGCGCTCCATTCAGCGGCCATCTTTCAAGAATACAGCGGCTATGCGGAGCAACTTCGGCCGTTCGTCGGCGATACCACGGCGTACCTGCTCGATGCCGCGGAAGCGGGCAAGAGGATGCTGTTTGAGGGAGCCCAGGGCTCGCTCCTGGATATCGACCACGGCACCTTTCCTTATGTGACGAGCAGCAACAGTTCCGGGGTCGGCGTCTCCGGCGGCAGCGGCGTGCCGGGGAAGTGGATTCAGAAGGTGCTGGGAGTCTGCAAGGCTTATAGCACGCGGGTCGGCGGTGGGCCGTTCCCCACGGAGCAGGACAACCCCACCGGCGAGAAAATCCGCCAGATTGGCCGTGAGTACGGCACCACCACCGGCCGCCCCCGCCGCTGTGGCTGGTTCGACGCCGTCGCCGTCCGCTATACCGTGCGGCTCTCCGGCGTCGATTGCATCGCCATGATGATGATGGACGTCCTCAGCCATCTGCCGGAGGTGCAAATCTGCACCGCCTATGAGCTCGACGGCCAGCGGACCACCCGATTCCCCAGCCACGTCGACGACCTCCGCCGCGTTCAGCCCATCTACGAAACGCTCCCCGGCTGGCAAACCGATGTCACCGGCATCCGCGAACTGGCCGCCATGCCCGCCAACGCCCGCCGTTATCTTGATCGAGTCTCGGAACTTGTTGGCAAGCCGGTGGAAGTCGTCTCGGTCGGGCCGGATCGGGCGCAGACGATGTTCGCGGGGAAGGTGGGGCTGGTCTAAGGCGCATAGACTTTCCGCTGCCTCAAATCTCTGTGTAACAAACACGCTTCTTCATGGTAGAATTGTGTCATGACGACCATCACCATGAACATCGACGAAACAACTCTATCGCGAGCCGAACAGAAGGCGGCCGCGCTCGATACTTCGGTCGGCGAGATCGTGTCCGAGTTCTTGCGCGAGTGGGCGGACAACAATGACGTTCGGCAAGCAAGAGCAGCGATGACCGAGCGTTTCGCCAGCCCGAACTGGCAGTTCGCTGTCGGTACTCCTGACGATCGAGAGCAGCGGAATGGCCGCACCTGATTCGTTCATCGACACGAACATTCTGATTTATGCAATCAGCACGGAGCCGTCTGAGGCAGCAAAATCCGCGGTCGCCCGAAGGTTACTTTCAACGGCCAATTGGGCATGGTCTGCTCAAGTCGCTGCCGAATTCATTAACGCCAGCACGTCTGCTCGCCGGCCAATTCGGTTGACGCTGACGGACGCGGAGCAATGGATTGACCTCTGGTTGGCGTTCCCGCTCGTCGCTATCGAGACTTCGATTGTGAAAGACGCGATACGGCTGGCGAGACAGTATCAGATTTCTTACTTCGACGCCCAGATCATCGCAGCGGCCAGACGTCTGGGGTGCGGGACGCTTTACACCGAAGACCTCAATCATGGACAAGTCTACGATGGCGTCGCGGTCATGAATCCGTTTCTTGGAGCGACCCCGTAGAACCAGGCATCTTTCGATCCTCATCCGCCATTTGCCGGGCCTCCTGTCGTTCGTTTCGCCTCCGGCGTTCGTCCCGAAGCAAGAACATCGCGATGCCCAGCCCCGCCGTGGCGATGTAACAGATAGCCAGCCCTATCACAATCTGCCAATCCTTCATGATTGGCTGTTTGATGGTCACTAGCACACATTGGATTAGCAGCACGCCGAAGAGTGCGTAGATGGGCGCTAAGAAAAGGATCAAGATGGCCAGGCGAATCGGCCAGCTTGTGACGGGAATTGTCGGAGGAAAAAAGGGCGGATGCGACCAGGGAAGGGCGTGCGTGTCCTTGATCTTCAAAGCCTCCCGATGCTTTCGAACAGTCTGCGAAGCTCGCTCCAGATCGAACAGCCGAACCTTGATTTCGCCAATCAGCGTCCACTTCGAGACAATGCCATATTGCCGCAGCAGCTCCTGGCAACCCGCCATTTTCAGCTTATCCCGCACCGAAACGGCGACAACCCACTCATCCGCCGCGATACCGCCCAGCAGTGGGCCGGACTTCGCCGGATAGTCCTGGGCGGCACTGACCGATTTGAGGACGGCCTGCATTTTGCCGGACGTCTTGGCCGGCTTGCCGTCGAGCGGGCAGTCCAGAATGGTGGTCGTATCGCCGTGGAGAACGTCGGTCAGCGTTTCGTCCGAGGAAACCGACGGCTCGTCCGCCCGCCAGTCTCCTTGCGGATAGCAGGCGAGCAAGAACCGGTAGAGCCGCACCCGCATCCGGTATACCCACCTCAGGCGGTGCTGCTCCGCGCCTTCGGCTTCGGCGGCAGCCAGTCGTTGTCGCCAGTCCTGCACGAGTTTGCCGCGGGAAAGCATGGAAGCCTCAATGCGTCATCTTCACACTTCCGCGTCAACGGGGCAACCTCTATCCTGCCGCAAGAAACCCCACTTCCCAGCGAATAACATCACAGCGTAGTCACTCCCACTCCCCGACTTTCCTTCTCCCTCATGGAATTCGCCCTCTCCCTCTGTCTCGGCATCGGCCTGGCAGCCGCCTGCGGCTTTCGGGTCTTCGTGCCGATGCTCGGGATGAGCGTGGCATCGATGGCGGGGCATCTGGAACTTTCCAGCGGGTTTGAATGGATAGGAACGCCGCCAGCCTTCGTCTGCTTCCTTGCGGCGACATCGCTGGAAATTGTTGCTTACTACGTACCCTGGCTCGACAACCTGCTCGATACCGTCGCCAGTCCCGCTGCGGTCGTGGCCGGCACCATCACGCTGGCGGCGACGCTGGTCCCCACGCCGATGGCGAGTGAAATGTCCCCGCTTTTCCGCTGGTCCCTGGCCTTGATCGCGGGGGGAGCGGTCGCCGGCATCATTCAGCTCAGCACGGTCACACTTCGCGGCACTTCCACCGTCACTACCGCGGGCCTGGGCAACTTCGTCGTTTCCACGCTGGAGCTCATTCTCTCCGTGGTCACGACCATCTTCGCAATCGCTCTTCCGGTCGTCTGTCTGCTTGTCGTGATTCCCGTCACTGCCCTGCTCGTGCGTCGCCGATTTGTACGCCGCAAGGTTGCTGTGCCGGCGGTGGCTGTTGAGGTTAAGGCTGACGACAAGACGACTCCCCTCAAGAAAGCAAAACGGCCCGGCTAACAAAGAGTCAGCCGGGCCGCAATTGGAGGACAATCTTACGTGGCAGTTACCGCTCCTGCTACGGCTCGAGCTCCACGCTCCAGTAAGCCTCGCTGATGAACTTCGTCCAGCTCGCGATCGGCAAATGGCTCGTGGCGTAGAGCGGCTTCCACTTTGGGCGGATGGGCTTGTGGAGCAGCCGCATGTGGGCCTGCTCGGGGGTCCGGTCCGCCTTCCGCTTGTTGCACTCCACGCAGGCCAGCACGCAGTTCTCCCACGTGCTCTGGCCGCCGCGCGAGCGGGGGGTGACGTGGTCGATGGTCAGCTCGTCGCCGGTCATCTTCTGCCGGCAGTACTGGCAGGTGTAACCGTCCCGCTTGCAGAGGTTCCGGCGGCTGAAGGCGACCTCGCCCCGCGGCACTCGGTCAAACGTGGTGAGCGAAATCACCTCGGGCACCCGCAGTTGCATCGTCACCGCCTGCACGAACAGCTCATCCGTGCTGGGCCGCAGCTTCGACCAATCGGCCCAGTCGTACTGGGCAAAGTCGTGCGGATCCACCACCTTGGCCGCCCCATTCCAAACCAGAATGAGCGCGCGAGCCACGGAGCTGACATGCACTGGCTGCCAGTTGCGGTTCAGCACCAGGGTGGGACGCTCCAGGACGCGTGACATGGGAAGGACGGGGCTGGGGGTTAGGAACTCGGGGCTAGGGAAATCTGAATTGCGGCGTGCTCAGACGCCAACGCATCTATTGTTTACGAAGTTTAGGCGCGAGACAACCGTATTTCCGCGATTCTTCACCGTAATTAAGGACCATCGGTTGACACCAGCCAAGACCCGATAGCAGCAGGGGCGGTTCGCTGAGGGAGGTGAGATTTGTCGGAAATGAGGCGCTAGCGTCAGGGTCACGGCAGCGCGAGGATCTCAACCGGGCCGCCGTTTACAATGTCCATGCGAAGCGAATGTCGATGCAGCAGGTTCATGCCGACCAGAGGCTGCGCGTTGGCTGCCTGTACTTCGATGGAGCGCGGCTGCCCATCCCAGACCACTGTGGCTGAATACACGTCGAACAGATCTGTGCTTCCGTCCGCGAGGATTCCCTGCTCGCGACCGAGCCATGTTAACCCGAGAGCAGCAATCAAGGCGGCCGGCAGGGTCAGATCGCCGCTGAATCCAGTGTCGATCACCCCGTCCACGGTGCGCTGTTGGTGCTGCGACCCGACGACCGGCAACCGAATCACAGCCTCAATATCGGCGTTGATACTCCCTTGAATCATCAGGTCCCCAACCGCCTGCCGAGGCCAAAACGATGGACGCCCTGATGGCCAATCCGCACGAACCAGATCTGCGCATCGGGACACCGCGCCAACAGGCGCTCCGCAGCCTCCAGCGTCTGATCGGCAACCTCGAATTCACCGGTTTCCACGTCGATGGCTACGATTCGGCCCTGGTTGGCGGATTCCACTTGAGAACGGATTCGCTCATATACTTCCGCGCCTAGGCGAGCATGTTCTTCTTTGGTGTAGCGCGGTTGTCGGACGGTCATGGCGAGTCTCCTTCTGGGGCTGCGACCTGACTACATTCTACGCCGGGACCGCTGGACTGTCACGACAAACCCTCTTCAACCAGTACGGCCGCGCTGGTGACATCATCGAAGGTGCTGAACAGCCGGAGCTTATCCGTGATGACGTAGAACTCGGTGGACCCTTTGTGTCCATTTTCGCCGGGGTTGAAGGCGATATTTTCCGGATGCTCAATCGTGACCCGGTCACCGTTTTCCAGACTGAGGACCAATGGGCGAAACGGTGCCTGCCGCACTAGCCGCTGAACTTCGCCTCGCATGATGTCGGTTTTCATGGCGACCACTTCGGAATAGTGGACTTCTGACGTCGCATCGATGCTACGCTGCCAACTTGGCGGCTTCAAGAAGAAGATCTGCAGCCGCAGGCAGGTGCGGCGTCTTGGTTCGGCGCTGCCAGCCACTCTGCTCGCCCGGTGTCACTCTCGCTGTGTATGCCCAAAAGACAGCAGGTGGCTCGCGACGGAGTTACGACCTACTTTCGCCCTCACTTATCGCTCGGCGGGCTCTCCGCTTTGGCGACAAACTCCTGGTCGGCTTTGCTCAACTTCGCCAACGGCACGCTCACCACCTCGCCACTCTTTTTCTTCAGGTTCACGCTGCCGTCTTCCAGGTTCACCAGCTCCGCTTCAATTCGGAACTTTCCCGTCGTGTCGCTCCAAGTCCGCAGTCCGGAGGCCGCCGGAGCACCCTTCGCCGGAGTCGTGGGAGCCGCGCCGAACAGCTCCGTCAGCTTGGCTTGGGCTCGTTCGGCAGCCGGCGTATTCGGAAAACGGGTGACGATCAATTCCAAGGCCGGCTTGGCTTGTTTCTTGGTGCTGTTCTGGCTCAGCAGAGCGTTGGCTCGGTCGAGCGCCTCGGCCTGCTTCAACTCTTCCTTGAGATCGGCGTTCTTGGCCAGGTCTCGTTCCGCCGAAACCATATCCTTGCGTAGCTCGGGGAGCTTGCCGTAAATGCGGTTGGCCGAGACGATCCCCAGCACACCGGCAAACTTGTCCTCCCCGGCGAGTTGCTCCCGCGCGGTCTTGAGCGCCGCCGTCCCCTCTTCCACCAGCTTCGTGTACAGAGAGTCCGCTTCCAGCGCCACCGAAGCGAAGCTGCCGAACTTGCCGAGCTGGCCAATCTTTTTCAGGCTTTCCATCCGCTTGACCGCAGTCCAGGAGTCCCCCGCGGTCAGCGCCTTGCTCGAATCGTCCACGGCTGTCTTGATCTGCATAAGTTGCGCCTCCGAGAAAATGGCGCCGGCGGTCGTCAGGTGCTCGGCCAGAAAGAGGGGCAATTCGTCCCCCTGCTTGGCCCCGCTTTTCGCGTAGGCAACCTCCCCATTGGCCCGCACCACGTACAGGATCGGAATCCCCCTCCCCTCATGTCGATACTTGCTCGACCAGGCCGCCCATTCGCCACCTTCCGTGTCAACCTTGAGGGGCACGAACTGTGCCACCAGCGGCGCGATGGATCGATCGGTGCTAAGCCGTTCGAGCAGCGCCAGGCAAGGACCTCAGGTCTTGGAACCAGCCATGGCCAGGATCGGCCGGCCGGTTGCTTTGGATAGTTTTTCCGCCTGCTCCATCGTGAGCAAGTCGGCTCCCGCCACCCAGCCGCACGTCGCGACCAGCGCGACGACGAGCGGAGCCGTCAGATTCCAGCGTGGTCTCATGTCTTTTGCCTTGCATCGCTTGAGTAAAACGGAGTTCTTCAAATTTTGATTATTCGCCCGCAGAGCGGCTCCTGCATTTTAGGCCTGCCTGGGATTTGACGCCACTCATTGGCAGGGACCGCTTGGAGGGCAAATGGTGAATTATTCCCGTCGTCGCCGGCCGCAACTCATTGACACGTCACTACTTGCACAAATACTCATCAGGACATATTCAACACACACCCCGCCGGAAGAGTGGTGTGGGCGCGTTGCCAGGCACCCCTCCAAGGAACCGCTCTGATTCATGATTCATGTTCGCTCGTTTCAGCGGAATCACATCCGCAAAGCATTTATTGTCAACAACTTGCGACATCCGTGGCATGAATCAGGCCAGTTTCTTGATTCATTCGATTTCAGAACCTCCCTCTCCTCTTGGGAGAGGGCCGGGGTGAGGATCTTGGCACCCCTACATGCGCCGGCAACCGCTCCCACCTCCCTGGCGCGATAAGCGGCTGATAAGGGGCCTTTGATACCGGTTTTCGCGAGCGATTTTTGATACATTCTGTATCATCGCCCTGCTCGCAACTTCTTATTCCGCCGGCACTTCCGCCGATCAGTCGCTCGGCGACTGGCCGGTATCAGCGGTTTTCTTGATACCACCCAAACCCCGTCATTTCGGGGGATGTATCAGCAATGTGATAAGCTGTTTTTCAAACAGACTTACGCAATCTCCCACGCCCTTCGTGGCATTTCTTCTTCCCTTACGACCCAACGCGCCTTCTCGATCGTTGTTCAAATGGCGCACTAGGGCATCGCGCGACCTGGGAGTCTCCATCCACTTTCCACAACCAGATTGAGAAAGAGCGCCGCCCGGCCGGCACCGCAGCCCCCCTCTCCCCTTGGGAGAGGGCCGGGGTGAGGGTCTGCCGGCTCCACCGGGCTGGTCCTATTATACCAATGTCTAGTTGCATTTTTGGCACCTTTCCAAAACTGTTTTGGAAATTCTGGACGGTCCCGTCGGCGTCCCAGCCGGTGAGTCCGGCGCGCCGGGATTGACGGTCAGGGCCTCACCGGCCGCTTTTCCTTCGTTTAGTCGTCGTTCAAGATCGTGCCGAGGCCGAGCGCGTCTAGGAACAAGGCGTTGCTGCTGGCCCCGAACAAGTCCAGGTAGAACGTCTCATTGGCCCCTCTCTTGCTGTCACCTTTGACTTCGAAGGTGATCCGCACATCGAAGAACTGGAGGCGTCAGCCACCGGGGCGGGCGCGAAATTATCCATTGCGATTGCCGGGCGCGGCAGCGCCACGACCTTGAACAAGATCATGGCCGGATCGCCCGAGCGGCTGGTCCGGCCATGATCCCTTCGAAATGGCGACGACTAGCGGGAAACCACCTGGCAGAGCAGGATGAAACCTGTGTCGTTCAGATCAACCTCGCCGTTGAGATAAGCCTCCAGGATCTCATCCTCGGAAGTGAATGGATCTGTGGACACATCGCGGCCGTTCAGGACGCTGACCACGACGACATCCCAGTAGGGGTTGTATCCGGCTACGCCCGGGATGGCGACCCCGAGGACATGGTTCTGGGTGCCGAAGACGTAGAGCGGGTTGGCAACCCTGCTGGCGATTGCGTGGTTGGTAACTCCCAGGACGTTTTCGCTGACGGCGGGGATCACGTACACGATCTCGCCGTTGAACCAAGTAGGGATCGTCGTCGGCTTGGCTGCGCGGACGCAGTCGACGCCGATGGTCAGCAGCAGTGCCGCGCCCATGATTAGGGCGGATGTTCGGTTAGCGACTTTCATAGAGATTCTCCCAGGTTAAGTGAGTAAGTGAGTGAATAAGAATGCTTTCAGATGGGTCACGTTTGTGGGATCCGTCTCCGGGGGGCGCTCTCTGACGGGGATCTCTGCCCGTCATTGTTTTGTTGGGCCGCAAGTATGGATGGGCGCGCATAAGTTGCCTCGTTGCGGACTGGACGCGAGTCCAGTCCGGTTGCATTCAGACGGGAGTTAAAAAATCGCCTTCGCGGCCGGCTGCACATCGGCGCAGCCGTGCCGCGACGAGGCTGGCGGGTCAGCCGTCGTTGAGAATCGTGCCGGTGCCGCGGTTCTTGGTGAACAGCGAATTGACGCTGTTGCCGAACAGGTCCAGGTAGAACGTCTCGTCGGCCTCCCTCTTGCTGTCGCCCTTGACTTCGATCGTGATCGTCTTCGTCGTCTCGCCGGGGGCGAAGGTCAGTGTGCCGGTCTTGGCGATGTAGTCGCCGTCGCCCGTCGTGGCGGTGCCGTTCACCGTGCTGTATGACATCGTCACCGGCTGATCGTAGGCGGCCGAGAGCGTCACGGTGAAGGTGAACAGGGTGGTTCGGCCCTTCTTGCCCTCGGACTTGGTCACGTCGCTGATGCTAATGCGCGGCTCGTCGTCCACGATGGTGCCTACACCCTGGCCGTCGGCGATGGTCGCGTTGGTCGGACTGCTCAAGTTGACGAAGAAGGTTTCGTTCGCCTCGCCGAGCCGGTCGCTCGTCACCAGCACGGTAATCGTCCCAGTCGTCTGGCCGGCGCTAATCGTCAGTGTGCCGGACGCCGACTGGTAGTCGCTGCCGGCGGTTGCGGTGCCGCTCGTGGTCGCGTAGGCAACGGTGATCGTCTCGGTGCTGGCGGCGGACAGGGTGACGGTGAAGGTGGCGGAAGTAGTGCCCGTGTTCCCCTCCGCGATGGTCACGTCGCGGATCTGTAACTGCGGTGCGTTCGATTCGAGCGGAATGGCCGGATTGCCGGAGAGGACGCCGATTGTGCTGGTGTCGTCCAGGTACACCACACCGAGGTTGTTGACGTCTTCTGCAGCGACCCAGTCGTAGGGGCCGCCGTTGTTGGCGGTGATGCTGCTGGAGTTTACGACCGTCACCGTGCCGCTGGTAGTGTTGTAGATCCCGCCGGCCACGGCGGCGGCGTTGCCAGAGATGATGCTGTTGCTGAGGATGACGGCGCCGTTGGTGTTGAAGATGCCGCCGCCGTAACTGCCGCGCATGAAGTAGTCGAAGTGGGCCCAGTTGTCGGAGATGGTGCTGCTGGTGAACGTCATCATCCCGCCGTTGTTGTAGATCCCACCGCCGTATAGGGACTGGTTGTTCCGCAGGGTGCTGTTGCTGACGGCGACAGTCCCGCCGGCGTTGTAGATGCCGCCGCCGAAGAGGCCGTCGGCATAGTTGCCGTCGAGGGCGCTGTTGCCGACGTTGAGCGTCCCGCCGGCGTTGTAGACGCCGCCGCCATAGGAAGCGCCGTTTCCGGCAACCATGCTGCTCGTGACTGTCAGCGTCCCGCTATTGAGGATGCCGCCGCCGTAGGTAACGCCGAAGCCCTTGGTGATCGTCAGGCCGCTGAGAATGACGGTAGCGCCCGGGGCCACTTCGAAAATCCGCGAGTCATAGTTGCCGCTGATGGTCAGTTGGTCGGTGCCCGGGCCCTGGATCGTCAGGTCCTCGGTGAGGGTCAGTTGGCCGCTGGTGAGCGTGATCGTGGGCACGGCAGGCTGGGGCTGGGCGAGGGAGAAGACGATCGTGTCGCCGCTCTCGGCGGCGGCGATCGTGTCCCGCAGCGAGCCGGGGCCGCTGTCGCTGGTATTGGTGACGGCCAGCGTGCTAAGCAGCCAGCGATTTTCGAGTGTTTCCACCCGCGGGCGGAAGCTGAACCGTTGGCGAGGGGACGGTTGTGTGCGCCGACGCGCCGCGGGCGAGGGGCGTTTCCAGTTTCGCAGCCAGGAAGAGAACAACATGATATTTCTCCTTTCGAGAGTTGGTCTGCGATACAATGAAAGGGCCATCGCCCCGGCGCGCAGACCGAGCGCCGGGATGGTACAAGGCTGGGGAGGGTCTTGCTTGCCGGCGGAACCTCCCCGGCCGCTTTTTGCTACCGCACGAAGTCGGCCCGCTTACGGACTCCGCTTGAATGTCACTGGCTCCTCAGATTCGCGGGCCAAAGTTGAATTCTCCATTTTACTTCTTCTCCGACGCGTATTTCGCCCGCTCGGCTTGCAACGTCTTCGCCTCCTCGGGCCTGTTCGTCATCGTGTACAGCTCGATCAATCGGTCGATGGCTTCGGGCAGGCGCACGGTGCCCTGCGGCGGGATCATCTTCTCGCGCTGCTTCATCCCCTCGTAGCCCTTCAGCAGCAGCGGCTCGGCATCGGCGTACTTCTTCTGACCCAGCAGCGCGCCGCCGAGCATTGCCTTGGTGTTGAAAGTGTTCCAAGCATCGGGTTGCCGTTTCTCGCGGATGGCGAGGCCTTCGCGCAGCACGGCTTCGGCGTCGGTCCACTTCTCTTGCTGGAGCAGGTTTAAGCCGAGGCCGACTAGCACGTCAGCGTAGGCGGAAGAATCGGCGCCGGAGCGATCCTTGACCGCCGCCAGCCCCTTCCGCCGCCAGACTTCGGCTTGGTGGAATTGCTTCGCCGCTTCATACGCGCCGGCCGTGTTGAGGATGATGCCCCCGGCACCGTCGTCCTGGAATCGCCGCTTTTCGACGCCCACTGCCGCCTCTTGAAAGAGCGGCAGGGCCAGGTCCAGCTTCCCGCCGGCCCGGTAGCCCCCCGCCAGGCTGTTCATGGTGATGAGCGTGTCGGGGTGGTCGGCCCCCAGCTTGGCCTTCTTGAGCTTGAGGGTCTCCTCGTAGAGCGGCAGGGCCAGGTCCAGCTTCCCGGCGTCTTGGTAGCAACGCGCCAAGTTGTTCATGGTCCTGAGCGTGTCGGGGTGGTCGGCCCCCAGCTTGGCCTTCTTGCGCGTCAGGGTCTCCTCATAGAGCGGCAGGGCCAGGTCCAGCTTCCCGCCGGCCTGGTAGCCCCCCGCCAGGCAGTTCATGGCGATGAGCGTGTTGGGGTGGTCGGCCCCCAGCTTGGCCTTCTTGAGCTTGAGGGTCTCCTCATAGAGCGGCAGGGCCAGGTCCAGCTTCCCGGCGTCTTGGTAGCAAAGCGCCAAGTTGCCCATGCTGTTGAGGGTTTGGGGGTGGTCGGCCCCCAGCTTAGCCCTCCGAAGCCTCAGGGTTTCCTCATAGAGCGGCAGGGCCAGGTCCAGCTTCCCGCCGGTCTGGTAGCCCCCCGCCAGGCAGTTCATGGCGATGAGCGTGTCGGGGTGGTCGGCCCCCAGCTTGGCCTTCTTGCGCGTCAGGGTCTCCTCATAGAGCGGCAGGGCCAGGTCCAGCTTCCCGCCG
>JBPCKT010000029.1:0-136109 GCA_051004015.1 Pirellulaceae bacterium
CACCGCCTCACGTTCCTCGCAGGCGTGGGGGCGAAAGTTTGCATCCAGTCGTGCGTCGGGGCAGGGAGCCTTTGGCGACAACCGCTTCCCATTCCCCCTAGACTCCTTCGCCAAACACTCCCGACCCCCTCGCCTTGCGCCCCATTGCGCCACCAATTGCCAACTGCCCCTGCGAGCAACTTTGTTATACTGCGGCCATGCATGCGTTCTTCAATTCTCTGCTGGGTCCAGCACTCCTGTTAACGGCCGTTGGCCTGCTCTGCGGCTGCTCGCCACCGGCCGCTACGGATTATGCTACGCAGCCGGACGCGAAATTGGTCGCGGAAAAAGCGGTGGCCAAGGAAGCTATCGAAAAGACGCCTGCCGAAACTCCCGCGGAGGTAATCCAGGAAATCTGGGAGGAGACTTACCTTCAAGGGGTTAAGGTCGGCTTCACCAAAACCGAAATCGCTAAGGTCCACGAGGGAGACACCACACTGATCCGCAGTCAGCAGACGGGGGAGCTTCATCTCAAACGCGACGGCCAGTCCTCCGATCAGACGATGGCGTTCACCTGCTGGCAAACGGCCGACGGCAAGTTGGTGCGGTTTGAGAGTCAGATGGAGGGAGGGGGCTCCAA
This sequence comes from Pirellulaceae bacterium, assembly GCA_051004015.1. Classification (GTDB taxonomy): domain Bacteria; phylum Planctomycetota; class Planctomycetia; order Pirellulales; family Pirellulaceae; genus SXOA01. The sequence continues at coordinate 620 of JBPCKT010000029.1, forward strand.
GACTCTCGGCAGTGGCCAGGTGGAGGGAAACAAGCTCCGCACGAAAACGCACACCCTCGGCAAAACGCAGCGGCAGTCATTCGACTGGCTGCCGGAATATGGCGGCTACGTGGCGGTGGATGAATCGCTCCGCAAGCAGCCGCTCCAGCCCAAAGAGAAGCGGACGATTGTCGCCCTCACCGCGCCGATCAACTCCCCGGCCGTCACGCAGCTTACGGCAGAGGATTTTGAAGTGACCAAACTTCTCACCGGCGAGCAGAAGCTGCTCAAGGTACGAGCCTCGATTGCCCTGGGAGAGCAAACCCTGGACTCGGAACTGTGGATTTCCGACAAAGGAGAAATTCTCAAGACCCGCCAGCCGTTTGGGCTCGAAACCTATCGCACCACAAAGTCCATTGCTACGAACCTGGCAACCATCGGGGAAGTGGACTTGCTCCGCAGCACCATCGTGAAGCCAAAGGATTCCACTAACCCGAAGCGCAAGCGAGGGACGTCCTCGGAATTAGCTGCCGACCTCGCCTCCGCCCACCGCACCGTTTATCTGGTCCGCCTGAAGGAAGGCAATCCCGCCAAATCTTGTTCCAACGACTTGAGCCAACAACTGGAAGCAATCGACAAGCACTCCGCCCGGCTCATTATCACCGCGATCCGCCCCGATGCTCCCAAAATGCTCCCAGAAGCCATCCCGAAGCCCGCGGCGGACGCCCTGCTCCCCACCAGCTACATCCAGAGCGACGACCCCGAAATCATTCGCCTGGCCAATTCCGTCGCGGCCGAGGAAAAGGACTCCTGGAAAGTCGCCTGCGCCTTGGAAAAATTCGTCGACGACTCCATTACCGACAAGAATTTCGGCAGCGCCCTGGCCACCGCGGCGGAAGTCGTCCGCACCAAAGCCGGAGATTGCACGGAGCACTCCGTCCTCCTCGCCGCCCTCTGCCGGGCCCGCAAAATTCCCGCCCGCGTCGCCTTCGGCCTCATTTACTCCGAGCATCTCGGCGGCTTTGCCTACCATATGTGGACCGAGGTCTGGATTAACGACCGCTGGGTCCCCATGGACGCCACTCTCGGCCGCGGCGGCATCGGCTGCGACCACATCAAGCTGGGGGACTCGAATTTGAAAGGCTCCGAGTCCCTCGCCGCGATGGCCTCGGTCGCACAGGTCCTGAACCAACTGGAATTGGAAATTGTCGAAATCGAATGACAAAGAAAGAAATACGACAGAGGTTTGAACAGAAGGAAACAAAGGTAACGAAGGGGTGGGAGGCAGGCGATATTTGAAGTCCAATGGATTGAAATCTCTTCCTCCTCCCTCTTCGTTTCCTTCGTTTCCTTCTGTTTAAAAACCTCCTGTCTCCGTCATGACCGACATTGCCCTTCCACTCGCACTTCGCCAGGCGCAACCAACCCTGTCGACCGAACGACTTCTGTTGCGCCCCTTGATGCTCGCGGACGCAGCGACTATCCAGCAGCTCGCCGGCGACCGCGAAGTGGCCGACACCACGCGGCTCATCCCGCATCCGTATCCTGACGGCCTGGCAGAAACTTGGATTGCCTCGCTCCAGCCGCGGTATGAGAAAGGAGAGGGAGTATCGTTCGGCATCACGCTCAAGGACGGCCCGCTCATTGGCTCCATCGGTCTTTTGCTGAATCTCGTCGATCATCACGGCGAGCTCGGCTACTGGATCGGCAAAGCCTGGTGGAATCAAGGCATCTGCACCGAAGCCGCCGCCGCCGTCCTCGGCTACGCCTTCGAGACCCTGGAGCTGGAGCGGGTTTTTGCCAACTATTTTGCCCGCAATCCGGCCTCCGGCCGCGTCATTTCCAAGCTGGGGATGACGCAAGAAGGCATCCTCCGCCGCCACCGCTGCAAATGGGGCCAGTACGAAGACCTCATCGTCTGCGGCATCCTCCGCGGCGAGCATCAGAGCCTCAACAAAGCCCGGGCGCGGAAGCGGACCAAGAAGCCCGTGGGGTGACAAAGTTGGGGGCGCGTCTCCAATGTTGGGCGCGGTCGGAAACCCACGCCGAACCGTGTTGGTTCACCTTTCCACGACGAGCGCTGCAAATTCGCCCTCGTCAATGTGATCCATGAAGGTGACCTCCGTCACCTTGATCTTCGACATAACTTCACCATCCATGATCATGTCGATTGCCATTGGCAGATTCAATCCATCGACCTTTTTGTACGCGGAGTAATACGTTTCGATCGACCGAGTCTTTTGAATACTGGAGTCGAACAATTCCTTCTTCGAAGCGACGAGCAAATGAGTCTCTTTGTCGAAAAAGTTGTCACCGACCCAATTGCCCGAATTTTCCAAGCGAACCCGATGAACAGGGTGCCCCTTCAAGTCGTCCGAGGGAAGGACCGACAGCTCAAAATCTGGCCCCAAGAGTGCCACAAGGATGGCAAGACTGTCGGAGGGATATGTGTGTAGATCTTGATTGACCTCGGTACTTGTGATCGGCTCGCCGCCATTCACTTGTGCCCATGACTTGCCGTCACTAACGACGAATTTCATTTCGAATTGTTCACCTTGGGATTTTCCCTTGAGTAGACGTTTCATCTTGCTGGGCAAATGAAATATGTCGGTCTTTGTGAATTGCCCCGACACACCCTGTTGAAAGGCACCATCAACTGTCATTACCGTCTTGCCGATGTAGGTCTTCGCAAAGTTCGATTCACCCCCATGAGCCTCAATGGCGGCACGGATGATCTCGGCAGGACCAGTAGTCTCTACTTGTGGCCGCACGACACTGTCGGAACCTCCCGTTTGATTGTCATTTATTGGAGTTGTTTGTACGGACTTATTCGAGCTACATCCGAGGCAGACGATGAGCAACAAGAACGCGAAAGTGAGTGGTTGTGGCGTCATAGTCGGTAATGTGAGCACGGCAGAATGATGTCAAAGTTCTGCAACTAGAACAGGCGGCAAGGGCTTGGACGTTCGGAATTTCAGTATAGCATCGATCATCAAGCCGGGCCGGTGACATGCCCCACCAGCTGCTCAATGCCCACCGGCACCAGCGGGCAAAGCTCATTGAACCAATCGAGCGGCCTCCAGATGCCTCCGGTCTTCCAGCCGCCATCGAGCAGCGGGATCTCGACCAATTCATAGAGCGACCGATCAGCGAACTGGCCGTCGTAGACAAACACCACTTCGTGCTGCTGCCGGCCTTCCAGCTCAAACAGATTCTCCAGCACTCCCAGCAGCTTCAGCTCTCGCACCTCGGCACCGAGTTCCTCGCGAATCTCTCGCACAATGGTCTGCTCGGAAGTTTCACCCAGCTCAACACCGCCGCCAAGCGGCCGGGCGTATCGCTGGTTGTTCGCCGTATCGAACCCCTCGGTAACCAGAATCTCCTCGTCGCGGCGGAAGAGGCAGATGGCGATAACCCGAATCATGGCTTCTCCGCCGCCGAATCTGCTTCCAATCGCTGCGTCCCCACCGCCAGCTCGTCCAGCCACAGCGTTTGCTCATGCGGCAGCAGGCCGGGACCGAAATAGGGCAAGACGAGCAGTTGGTTGAACTTCATCTTGGGGAAATCCGTGGAGCGGAGCACCACATCGGTTCGGTCAATCACTTGTTTCCCATCGAACCAGCCCCGCACGATGCCGTCCGCTTTCGGCTTGTCGGTTTTCGCATCCAGGCTGTTGAGTTGGAACAAAGCCTCCACGCAGTGCCACTGGTCATCTTTGAAGAGCACCTCCTTGCTGTCGTACAACTCCCCGTTGTAGCCTCCCTTCAGCGGCCCCTGGGTCAGGCCGTGCGGCCGGTCCTTGTTCTGAATGTCCTGCGCCGCCAGGCGGAGTTTGCCGTTCACCGGCTCGATATAAACCGTCAAATGGCTGGCGGCGGGGCCGTGCCATTTCCCGTTCTCCGTCGTCATGAACTGAATCAGATGCGGATGATAATTCCGCCCCGTCCAGCCCCAGCCCTTGGAGAGCCGCAGATGGCAGCGGAGATAAATCGTCTCCGTCGGCTCAAAGAGGCGGCGCACACCGTCGGAGTTATCGGGCTTCGTCCCTTTCGCCGGCCAGTGAAATTCCAGGCAGCCGTCATCCTCTTTGGCGTCGGACTTAGCGTCCTTCTTGGCGATCACGAACTTCTCGCCGTCGTACCATTCGCGTTTCAGGAGCCGCGAGTCGTCGAAGCTCTCTCGAAAGAGCAGTCCAGGGGGTTTGTCCCTTTCTTCCGCACAGACTCGCGAATTGCCTGGCGAGGCGAGTCCAATCACGCACACCGTCAGCAAGAGCGCAGTTTTCAATGGATGGATTCGTGTCATGGCGTGCGGTCCAACTTCAATACGGATCGGCTGAGGGTGGAGTTCCGGTAGTCGGAGCCGAATTGCGACTCCTCCGGATGCTCTGACAGCACCACCACGTTCTTGTTTTTGATTTCCCACACCAGGCCCGTCATCCGCTCATTCTCGGGCTGGATCATCGACAACCGGCCATCGCGGAGCTCATACGTCCCCCGCAGGTTGGCGGCTCCAGCGACAAGGCGGTATTTCGTCCCGTTCTCCAGCCGCTCCAAACGTGCCTCGTATTCAATACCCCTGGGCATCGTCAGCAGCCATTTGCCGGTCAAATCGAAAACGGGAGCAGGTTCCGGCGGGCTGATAGCTTTTGCCTTTGGTTCATCCTTCGCCAGCGGCTCATTCCTGCGACTTTCCTGGATTGTTCCGATAGCCCGCGCCAGCTGGTCGGAGTGTTCCTGAATCCCCCATTTTGAGTCCGCGAGAGTGAATTTGGTGTCCTGCCCAGTGATCCGCTTCAAAAACAGGAGGCACTTGCCCCCTTCCTTGAGAAACGGCAGCGTGTCCCCCGGTTTCAACTCCAGCCGCACAAAGCCGACGCTGATTTTCTTCTCGGAGCACTGGCCGGCGATGACCTGGCCAACCTCCAACTCGCAGTGATAGTGGATCACTCCCTGCTCGGTCGATACCCCAATCACCAGCGTGAATGTCCCGCTGAGGCAAACGTCCGATTTTGTCAGGTAGCCGCGCAGAGTTTCCGCCGACGGCTCCGCGGCTGTGACGGCAGAAGCTAGGAACGTAATCAGCACGCTGGAGAATGCAATTCGGGTCATCGGCAGCTCCTTTCGATTGAGCCCTCAGTATATAGAACGCCGGCGACAGCTCGCACCTCGGTCTGGGGCAACTCGCCATAAAGTGTAGACGAACTGGGAGGCGATTCCGTTTCTGCCGGAGGGGTTGAGGACAGCCCTGCGAGGCGAGTTCCCGGCCGCTGAAGGTAAGCATAGACTGCGGGGTGGCAATATCATGTCTCAAGTCGCCTTTTGGACGCGGAGTGCAATGTGCGCACGACCTTTCTGGCCATCACCATCGCAGCTCTATCCTGCTCTGCGGCCGTCGCTGCCGAACCCTTCGTCTCTCGCGGCTTCGTCAAGTTTCCCGCGGAGATTGAAGTGGGAGCGGTGTCGGCGGTGGCGGTAGATAAAGAGGACAATGTCTACGTGTTGCAGCGGGGCAAAGAGCCGCTGCTGATGTTTGACAACGAGGGAAAATTCATCCGGGCTTGGGGTGAGGGCCTGTTCAAAGTGCCGCACGGCTTGCGGGTGGATCAAGAGAGGCACATTTGGACGACGGACAACGGCAATCACGTGCTGCGGAAGTTTGACCGCGAAGGAAAGCTGCTGGCGACGCTGGGCACCGAAGGAAAGCCCGGCAGCGACGTATCCGCGTTTCGCGCTCCGGACGACCTGGTCTTCGACTCGCTCGGCAACCTCTACGTCGCCGACAGCGGCAACAGCCGAATTGTGAAGCTCACGGCGGACGGAGAATTCCTCATGCAATGGGGGAGCAAGGGACAGAAGAGCGGCCAGTTCGCCACCGCCCATTCGCTGGCCATCGATGCGAAGGACTGCCTCTACGTCGGCGACCGCGGCAACAAGCGCATTCAGCTCTTCGACACCCAGGGAAAACACCTCGCCGACTGGGACGGCTTTGGCAACCCCTTCGGCCTCGTCATCGTCGGAGACGAGCTGCTCGCCAGCGAAGGAGACATCCACAAAATCTTTCACCTCGACCTCAAAGACGGCCGCATCACCGCCTGTTGGGGCACCCCCGACACCCTGCAACTCCCCCACCTCATGGCGCTCGACTCCCGCGGCACTTTGTACGTGGCGGAAGTGAATGGAAAGCGGGTGCAGAAGTTTGGGAGGCGGTAGTCGCGGACATGGTCCGAACGGACTCTTGATCCCTTGTCCCAGGGTGCGCTCGCGAACTCGCGGGCCCAGGGCTGTGTTGGGTGACCCGTTCGGGGTGAACGCCCCTGCCGCCAGTGCCGTCCCAATCAATTCCACGGGGGAAAGGAGATGGTCAAGCCTGGACCTTGGCGGCTCCTGCGCCCTACCGCTGCCGCTCCCGTTCAAGAAAGGGAATTGGGAAAAAAGTTCAAAAAAATCGCTCCACGAACCGCTATTGGCAATGAACAGGTGTATAATAACTAAACGGCGACAGAGCTGCGTATCGGCCAGGGAGGGTAAGGTCTTTGGCAATCGGGTCGTTAAGCAATGAAATTGCCGCAAAGCGGTTGGGCGACAGTCTGCCTAGGGAAACCTGGGTCAGACGCTTTGGCACGGTTGGGAGACACAGGCCAAACGAGAGGGAACCCGCGTCGCCGGAGAGAGTGCTTTTTGGGCAGGCTGGAAGCCTACCCCACCGTTTTTTCGCGCTCCCCTTATCGATAAGTATCGATAAGTTTTTGTGAATCAAAAACGGAGTTTTTGGGGACTTGATTCACAGAGTTACGGCGAGATGAATCAACGGAAGACCGCGGGTCGACAAGAGTTGCGCCGTCGGCCGTTGACATAAGTGGTTTGAGGAAAGAGGGCGTGAATCATGAATCAAAAATGCCACGGACGGGGGGGGTGTCTGATTCACCAGGTTTTGGCGTGCCCGCAAACGAACACGCCCACGCAGAGCCGTGGGCGTGCCACCCAAGTGTAGCGACGGACGGGATTGGAATCCCATCCTACGTGACTTAGAACCCGAATTCCGGACGCCGCTTGGCGAGCTGCGATTGCAGGCGGGCGACGATGCTGCTGTGCATCTGGCTGACGCGGCTTTCGGAGAGGTCGAGGGTGGCCCCGATCTCCTTCATGGTCAGCTCTTCGTAGTAGTAGAGGATGATGATCAGCCGCTCGTTGCGGTTGAGCCCCTTGGTGACGAGCCGCATCAGGTCGTTCTTCTGGATGCGGCGGGTGGGGTCTTCCCCCTTCTTGTCCTCCAGGATGTCGATCTCGCGGACGTCCTTGTAGCTGTCGGTCTCGTACCACTTCTTGTTGAGGCTGATGAGGTTGACCGCACTCGCCTCCATCTGCATTTTTTCCAGCTCGGGGACGGGGATTTCCATGTGGCTCGCGAGCTCGACGGCCGTGGGGTGGCGGCCGAGGCGGGCTTCCATGATTTTGGTCGCTTCGTTGAGCTTGCTGGCCTTGCTGCGGACGAGGCGGGGCACCCAGTCCATGGTGCGGAGCTCGTCGAGCATGGCCCCGCGGATGCGCGGCACGCAGTAGGTCTCGAACTTGACGCCGCGGCTCATGTCGAAGGCGTCGATGGCGTCCATCAAGCCGAAGATGCCGGCCGAGACCAGGTCGTCGAGCTCCACGCCCTCCGGAAGGCGGGCCCAAATCCGCTCGCCGTTGTACTTAACGAGCGGCAAGTAATTTTCGACGAGCCGGTTGCGGTGGTCTTGATTCTCGGGGTCGGCTTTGTAGCGCCGCCAGACTTCATCGATCTCGAGCTGCGCTGGCGCAGTGTTTTTGTCAGCGGGCTGCGCATAAACAGGGGCAGGAGCCGTGAGAGCCGTTACCATTCCATCCTCCGTGATGTATCGCCTGTGTGGTGGAACGAGCTTCGGGGTAGCGAGAGCTTCGTCCCAGTCGCACTGGGGCGCTGGTATGTCCGTTTTTGTTGCCAGCACACTCCGTGTACTGGCCGCTTTTGCAGGATGGGCTTCCCAGCCCGTCCCGGACGGCCTGGGGAGGCCGTCCTAATTCACTGTCATCCGCGTGGTCGTCAGGTTGCAGGTGCTTGTTTTTTAGTTTTGGTTTTGTCCGCGTCCATGGATTTCAGAGCGGCTTCGAACCTGGCCTTCACTGCTTCACCCGTGAAGCGGTCGGCCAAGATCCCCGCGACGAGCCCCACGGCCGCAAAGCCGAAGAGCCCTCCGCAGGCGGCTGCCAGGCAAGCTTCCGCATCGGACCCCTGGAGGAGTCCGCGGGCCAGTATGAGCCCGAATGCAAGTAGCCCCAGGACACCCGCGTATGTTCGCCCCATGTCATCCTCAGACTGCCGTCAAACTTTTCGCAGCCTATGCAAATTAACGCCACAACGCGCTTCCGCGCCTGTCGTTTATCGGCGCTTCCCCTTGGGGAAGTTGAGCCGATCTTTCCGGTTTGCCGGATTGCGTGTGGGAGAGAGGAGAAACTCATGGGGAAAATGAATGTGGGTGTTGGTTTAGGCAACGGTGCGAATCTCGTTGCTCACGGAGCTGCTCAGCAGTCGCTGGGCAATCTGCTCCAAGGCGGAGTCAAAGGCATCGTCGGAAACGCCAGTGGTGCTGGCGGCCGTTGGACTCGTCGGCAGGGAACCTGCCAAGGTCAACGGCAGCTTGAGGAAGCGTCGGGAGGAGCGGTCGAGCCGCTCGTGTACATCGATTGCTATGGCCTGGTCCCGAGCGTGATTGACCACGACGTGCAGCCGGGGGAGGACCACGGTGCGGGACCAGCAGGACTTGAGCAAGGCATAAGTGTTCATGACAGCGGAGTCGTCGCCACTGGTGACCAGGACCAGGTCGTCCGCACGTTGCCAAAAGGAGAGGAGCGGGCTATGCAGCAGACTTTCGCCGCGCGGCTCCGCTTCCTGGCAGGGAACATCGAGCACTACCACGTCCGTATGCCGCGACAGGCCGGCGAGTTGCCGCATCAATCGCTCGGCCGACTTGTCGGTCAGCAGCGTTCGTTCGGTCGCCGTTTGCGAGCCCGCGAGAATTTGAATTCCCGCCGGACCGCGCTGCAGCACTTCGTGAATGTTCCGCCGCTCGGTCAGCACGTCCGTCAGGCCGGGAGCAAGATGGACGCGGCAGAGGAGGGATGCTCCGGCTGTTTCCAGGTCGGCATCGACAAGCACCACGCGTTGCCCTTGACGGGCCAGAGAGGTCGACAGATGCACGGCCAGTGTCGTGCCGCCGAGCCGCCGCTCGCCGGAGGAGACGACAATTGTCCGAGCCGAAACGGAGTGCGACGCCGGAGCTGGCCGCAGCGTCCGCAGCGCCAGGCTGCGGAGTCGCGAAGCTTGATCGTGGCTCATCGCGCACCTCCCGCCTGCGTTGGGCGCAGGTCGCAGGCCTCGCCCAGAATCCGCTCGGCCAGGTGGCGTGGAATGGCGGTGCGGATGTCATCCGGCACATTCTGTCCGTCGGTTACATAGCAGAGGGGCAAATGAGGATTGCAAAAAACTGGAATCAGATTGTTCAAGGAGACTGCTTCGTCAATCTTCGTCAGAAGCAGCGACGCGGCGCCGATACGGCTGAAGGATGCGGCAGCACCCTGGCAGCTTTCGAGGCCGGCGGTGGCGCTGAGGACGAGGACCACCTCGTCGACGCCCGCTTCGGCCAGCAGCAGGCGCAGCCCGGCCATGCGGGCTTCGTCCCGCGGGCTGCGGCCGGCTGTGTCCATCAAGATCAGATCCAAGTCGCCAAGGCGAGCCATCGCCTCCCCCACTTCGCGCGGCGAGGAGGCGACCTCGAGCGGCAGGTCCATGATTTCGGCATAGGTCCGCAGCTGCTCGACGGCGGCGATGCGGAAGGTGTCCACCGTGATGAGGCCGACGCTGCACTTCTGCTGGAAAGCGTATTGAGCGGCCAGTTTGGCAATCGAGGTCGTCTTGCCGACTCCGGTCGGTCCCACAAACGCCACGACTTTCGGCCTGCCTCCGCCGACCCGAATTGGACCGCTGACACAGATCTCTTGCTCGAGTTTCCTCAGCCGAGTTGCCTGGCTAACTTGGGCTTGCTCCGGCGCTCTGCGGCAAAGGTCGTCCAGCCCCGCGCTCTGCCGATGCGGCTGAAAGAGGTCTTCCCGAAACTTGCTGCGGTAGTCATGAGCGTCCGCAGTATGCGTTTCGTCCGTCGTGATCGATCGCGCCAGAGACTCCAGCCGACTTGGGACTTGCACTTCCACCGAAGCGGTAACCTCAATCTGCTTGACGCCTCCCAGCCAACGCGAGATGCCGCCAGCCACGTCCCGCGTGTGCAGCACGGAAGCATCCGGCCCGAGGTCTTCGCGCACCAGCCGCAAGGCCTCTTGGAGGGATCGAGCTCGGTAAGTTCGCAGGTCCATGTTTTGGCGAGCGGGGGGCGTCAGCCCCCTGATTCTTCGTTAAGGGAAAGTGAGTCAGGCTTTGTCGGCGACGATTCCAACAATCTCCACGCGCGTGTCTCTGGTGATCTCGTTAAAGCTCAGCACCGTCAGGCGGGGCAAGTTGCCGGCGGTCATTTGCTTCAATCCGGCCCGAATCTGCGGGCTGACCAGGACAATCGGCTTGCGGCCCTGGCGGGTGAGCTTGTTCAATTCAGTGCCCAGCATCTCGCACATTCGCTCGACAGTTGCCGGAGCGGTTCGGATGAACAGCCCCCGCTCGGTGTGATCGATGCCGGAGGCAATTCTGTCTTCCACAGCCGGGTCGAGCGTCAGGACGTAGATGCGGCTTTCGGCATCGCGATAGCGAGAGCAGATGGTGCGAGCCAGGCGATGGCGGACGTATTCGCTGAGGATGATCGGGTCCTTGGTCTTGCCGGCGTAGTCCCCCAGCGTCTCCAAGATCTGGCTGAGCTGCCGGATCGGGACTTCTTCGCGGAGCAGCAGTTGCAAGACCTGCTGCACGTCGGCAATTTTCATCAGGCCGGGGATCAGCTCGTCGACAACTGCCGGGCTGGTCTTCTTGAGCTCGTCGATGAGGTGCTTCGTCGCGTCGCGGGTGAGCAGTTCATCGGCATGGCGGCGGACGATCTCTTGCAAGTGCGTGGCGAGCACCGCGGTCGGCTCGACCGGGGTGTAGCCGAGCATCGCAGCCCGATCCTGCATTCCTTGCTCAATCCAAACCGCCGGCTGTTGGAAGGCGGGGTCCTTGGTTTCAATGCCGCCGATCTTGCCGGTCGTCATGCCGCTGTCAATGGCCATGAGCTTTCCGGGAAGGACTTCGCCGATAGCCACGGCGCTGTTGGCGATCTTGATGCGGTATTCATTTTCAGCGAGGCGGATGTTGTCGCGAATCCGGACCTTCGGCAGGATGATCCCAATCTCCGCCGCAATCGACTGCCGAACGCCGGTGATCCGCGGCAGCAAGTCGCCGCCATATTTGGGACTGGCGAGGCGGACAAGCGAGGCGCCAATTTCAATTTCCATCGGGTCGATGGCCAGGAAGTCCTCGATCCGCTCCTCGGCCTTCTTCGGCTCGGCATCCGCTTTGGCCTTGTCGGCAACGCGCACGTCCTCGGCCTTCTTATTGCGCGTAAGCATCAAGGCCAGGCCGCAGCAGCTCGCGCCGATCATCAGCAGCGGAGTCGTCGGCAGGCTGGTGAAGACGAGGATGCCAAGGAAACCTGCCGCCACCACAAGCGCCCGCGGATTGCTGAAGAGCTGGGTCAGGAATTGGACCGGCAGATTGGACTTCTGCGTGCTGCGGGTGGTTATAAGACCGGCAGCGAGCGAGATGAGGAATGCCGGAACCTGGCTGACCAGGCCGTCACCAATCGTCAGCTTGGTGAAGACCTCTGCCGCGGTGACGAAGTCCATACCTTGCTGGAACACGCCGATCACGAAGCCGCCGATGATATTGATGATCGTGATGATGATGCCCGCGATGGCGTCGCCGCGGACGAATTTGCTGGCACCATCCATTGCTCCATAGAAGTCGGCCTGCTGGGTGATTTCTTCACGGCGGCGCTGGGCTTCTTTCTCGTCGATGATGCCGGCATTGAGGTCGGCGTCAATTGCCATCTGCCGGCCCGGCATGCCGTCCAAGGCAAAGCGGGCGGCGACTTCGCTGATGCGAGTCGCGCCTTTTGTGATGACGACGAACTGGATCACGATAATGATGACGAAGATGATGATGCCAACGACCACCTGATCGCCGGCCACGAACTCGCCGAAGCTTTTGATCACGCCGCCGGCGGCATACAGGCCGTCCTTGCCGCCGTGCGTCAAAATGAGGCGAGTGGATGCCACGTTGAGCACCAGGCGAGCGAGCGTGGTTGCCAGCAGCAGCGACGGGAAGATGTTGAATTCCAGTGGCGTGCGGACATAGATGGTTGTGAGCAGCACGATGACGGAGATCGTGATGTTCCCCGCTAGCAGAACGTCCATCAGGTACGCCGGCATCGGCACCAGGATTACCAGGATGCTGGCAATCAGCGCGATGGGGAGGATCAGGTCTTTCCAGCTTGCAAAGCGTGCCATGTTGCAAACGCGCGGCCCTGCGGGGCTGCGTGGAGCTGTCGCCAGTGAAAACTGAGGTAGAGAAGAGGGCGGGAGAGTATCGCAAGGTTCGCGGACGAGCAAGGGCGGAATTGGCCGGCATTCTGAGCGATGTTTTCGCAATAGCTCTTGCGGAATTGAGCCGCTTTGACTATTCCCCCCCTAACTTTTCCAGAGGATCGCCATGTCCGCCCGGCTGACCGTTCTGATTCCCTGCAAGAATGAGCAGGACAACATCCGCGCCTGCGTGGAGTCCGCTCGCCTCGTGGCCGATGAGGTGCTCGTCGCAGACTCCGGTTCCACCGACCGGACGCTGGAGATCGTCGCCAACATCGGCGGCTGCCGAGTCATCGAGCGGGAGTTCATCAGCTATAGCGATTTCAAGAATTGGGCGATTCCGCAAGCGCAACACGAATGGGTGCTGATCGTTGATGCCGACGAGAGGGTCACGCCGGAATTGGCAGCCGAGATCCGCGAAAAACTGGCAGCCGTGGGCGATGACATTGACGGCTACTGGATTCGGCGACGCAACTTCTTCCTGGGGCACGAAATCAAGCACTCCGGTTGCGATACCAGCAAACTCTTCCGCCTGGTGCGGAGGGATGTCTGCCGCTATCGCGACTGTCGTGTCCACGAAGAGATCAATGTTCGTCCCGGGCGAGACGCCGTCCTTTCCCAGACGCTGCTCCATTACACGTATTGGACGCTCGACCAGTATTTTGAAAAGCAAGTCAAGTACACCCGGCTGTCGGCCCTTGACCGCTGGGATGCTGGAAAGCGTGTGACGACGCTGGGGATGCTGATGACTCCCTTTATGAGGTTTTTCTGGTTGTACGTGCTGAGGCTCGGCTTTTTGGATGGCCTGGTGGGACTTCAGGTCTGCATGCTGCAAGCGTTCTTCGTGACGTTCGTCAAACAAGCCCGGTTGTGGGAGCTCAGCCACGCGTTGCCTCAGCCACGCGAAGAGTCACCCGAGGCCCCCACCCAGTCGCGTCGCGCTGCATAAGGTAGACGCCTTACTATTTTGTTCGAGTCGGTTCACCAATGACCTTTTAGCCCCGCTCGTTTCGTATGCGACTTGGCATCATGCTCCCGAATTGGATCGGCGACCTGGCGATGGCCACGCCGGCCCTGCGAGCGCTCCGCAAACACTTTGCGGACGCCGAGATGATTGGCCTGGTCCGTCCTTACGCCGCGGCAGTGCTGGGGGGAACGACCTGGCTTGACGGCCTGATCTCTTGGGAACATCGAGGATGGCGAGCGATCCCGGGAAATATTGGCACCGCCTTGCAGTTGCGGAATCAGCGATTCGACTCGTTCGTTTTGCTGCGGCACTCCTTCACCGCGGCGCTGGTGGCGCGTGCCAGCGGCGCCAAGCGGATCGTAGGCTACGAGAGACGGGGAGGAAACTGGCTCCTGACTGACGCTCTGCCGATGCCTAAGAACGGCGCCGCGCTGCTCCCTGTCCCGGCGGTCGATAGCTACCTGGGCCTGGCTTACCTGCTCGGCTGTCCGCTGGAATCGCGGCGGCTTGAGTTGCATACAACTCCCCAGGAAGAAGCGGCCGGCGAGGCGATTTGCCAGGTGCTGCGCATTCCTGCCGGCCAGCCGGCCATGATGCTGAACACGGGCGGCGCTTATGGGGGCGCCAAGCATTGGCCGGTGGAGCATGGCGCAGCACTGGCTCGCCGTGCCGCCACGGATTTGAACATGCACGTGGTCGTCAACTGCGGGCCGGCGGAATTTGCCGCGGCCGATGAGATTGTACGGCTCGCCAGGCATCGCCACGTCACCAATCTGGCCCATTTGCCGCCGCCGCTTCGCGGCATCGGCCCCAGCAAAGCCGTCATTCGACGGATGCAGCTCATGGTTTCGACCGATAGCGGCCCGCGGCACCTGGCGGCAGCGCTGGGCGTGCCCACCATCTCGCTCTTCGGTCCCATCGATCCCGCCTGGTCCAATAACTATCAGCCCGGCGGCGTGGAGTTGCGTCTGAACTTGCCGTGCGCTCCCTGTGGCCAGCGAGTTTGTCCGCTCAAACATCAGAAGTGCATGCGTGACCTCTCCGTGGACATGGTATTTGAAGCCGTCCAGCGGAAGCTCGCGGCAAAGCCGTCGCGAATCGCGGCCTGAGTCTCCCTCACTTTCCCAGCGACTTCGCCACATCCGTTCGATAGGCTGCCACGCCCGGCCAGAGGCCAACCACAATGGCCAGCAGGACCAGGCCGGGGATGAGTGTCCATTCCATGGGGATGACCAATCGCTCGGCGATGCCGCCTTCCATCCCGAACCATCGCAGCGGCTCGTAGAAAGGATCTCCCCAGAGATTAAGACCAACGTTGACGCCGGTTTGTTCTTCGATTTTTGGGCTAGCAATCAAGCAGAGCAAATGCCCAAACACCCAGCCCGCCAGACCGCCTCCCAGGGAGAGGAGCGTGGATTCCAGCAGGATGATAGTCATCACCGTACTGCGTCCGGCACCCAGCGCCCGCATGATGGCGATCTCCTGGCGGCGCTCGCTCATGGAGTTATAGATACTCACCAGGATGCTCACGCCGCTGACGATGCAGATCAACGTCGTCAGCGTTAGTAACATGATTTGGATCGGGTCGATGATGAAATCGAACATTCCCGTGATCACGGCGATTGGCATCACCGCCTGGGCCTCTTTCCCCTTGTTGATGGCCTTATCCATGTCCAATGCGGCTTTCAGCGGCGTCTTCAGCAGCAAGGCGGTGATCTTCCGCTGCTCCACCGCGAGCGGTTCCTGCTGGGGGGCGGTTTCGCGGGCAAGCTGACGGGCGACGTATTCTTGCCAAGCCTTCTTTTGGGCTTTCGGGTCTCGCAGGCTGGTGATGGCGTCCATTTCCGCCTTCTCCGCCTTCGCCCGCTCATCCACGTCGACTGGCTCCGAGTGTCCTTCCATCAAATAGAAGCCTTCCATGTTGATGAACACGGCCCGGTCATTCGGCGTGCCGGAAGGCTTGAGGATGCCGACTACCGTGAACGTGCTGGCGTGTGCCCCGCCTCCCTGGTAACCGTGGCTGGGGGAGAACTTGTGTCCCAACTCGATCTTCAACTCGCGGGCGACCGCAGAGCCGACGACCGCCTCGAAGTAGGTGTGATTGGGGTCAAACTCGTGAAAGTTTCGTCCCTGGGCGAATTCGAACTTCTTCTGGTTCTCGATGTCGTAGACCAGAGTGTCGAACAGCTCGGTGTTCGTGGCGACAACCCGGAAGCGGTCGTAGTAATCGCCGAGGCAAATCGGAATCGCAAACTCGGTCAGGTGCGAATACATTCCCGGCCGACCCAAATCCGCGCGAACGGCATCCTGTTTTTCCGCGACGGGATCAAGCAAGTCGTCCGCGATCAGGTCAAGCGGCCCCCCCAGCGAAGTCAATTGCCGCATGTCATTGACGATCGTGCTGGCTTCGTGGCTGCGGTAAGCGAACGAATGCACCATTTGCTTGTCGCGCTCCGCGCGGGACATGAATTCCAGGTAGTAATTGCCCGAAACCGGATATAGCGGCTGAGATAGGTAGTAGACAGTGCTCAGCGTGAGCTGCTCCCGCCCGCCCCCTTTGCCGCCGATGATCAGGTTGTATCCCAGGCTGGCGTTGTTGCGAAAACTCCGGTCCACCACGCCGTGGATGGAGAGCACCGCCACCACCAGCGTCACCCCCAGCGACATGGAGAACATCGTCAGCAGCGACGCGACGCCGCGCTGGCGGATGCTACGGAAGGCGATTTGGAGGAGGTCGAGGAGATACATGGGGGCACGGCCCTCTCGAGATAATACGCTTTGGACTAAATGTCGAATTCCGAATGGCGAAACCATTCGTCATTCGCCATTCGAATTTCGTCATTTGATTTTGTTAATCTCCTCCAACTTGTCCACCCGCTCAAACTGCCCGGCGACTTCGCTCGAGTGGGTCACAAGCACCAGGGAGACTCCTTCTTCGCGGCAGGTTTCGCGGATCAGGTCGATGATGTTTTGCTGGTTGCGGGGGTCGATGTTCGCGGTCGGCTCGTCGGCGAGGAGGATGCTCGGTTTGTTGGCGAGGGCTCGCGCCACCGCCACCCGCTGCTGCTCGCCGACGGAGAGGGCGGCTGGCTTGTGCGTTTTGCGATGAGCGAGTCCCACGCGCGCGATGAGGTGCTCGGCCCGCTGGCGGTCTTTGCGACCGCGGGCGAAGGTCATGCCCAGCATCACGTTTTCGAGTGCCGAGAACCCGGGGAGCAGGTTGAAAGTTTGAAAAACGTAGCCCAGCTTCTCCGCCCGCACCCGGTCGACGCCCGCTTCGGACATGCCCGCGATATCGACGTTATCAATCAGGATCTTCCCCGCATCCGCTTTGCTGATCCCCGCGATGGTATGCAGCAGCGTCGTCTTGCCGCAGCCGCTGCGACCGACCAGCACCATCTGCTCCCCCTCCTTCACGGCGAAGTGCGGAATATCAAGAATCGGCAGCAGCCCGCCATCGGGCTCGCGGTAGGACTTCTTGACTTCGCGGAGCTCGAGCATGGGGGAGGATAGAGGTCAGAGGGTAGAGGTCAGATATGCTGATACGTGTACGAAGTCCATCTACGGCAAGTTCACAAAACGTCTCGTTTCTGCCTACTGCCTATTGCCCTCTACCCTCTCTGCCTCATCGCCCGAGCAATATCCCGCTTCGCGTCTGCCTGCTTCATTGTCTCCCGCTTGTCATGCATTTTCTTCCCGCGGCACAGACCTAGCAGCACTTTGGCGACTCCTCGCTGCGTGAAGTAGACCTTCAGCGGCACCAGCGTCAGACCTTTTTCGTGGGCCAAGGCGGCAAACTTGCGGACCTCCGTGCTCTTCATCAGCAGTTTGCGGGGCCGCTTGGGAGCGTGGTTCCAGACCGAGGCCTGCGGGTATTCCGCGATGTCGGCCCCCACCAGCCAGACCGCCCCATCTTTCACGCGGGCGTACGATTCCTCCAGCGACAGCTTGCCGTCACGCAGCGATTTCACCTCGCTCCCGAGCAAAACAATGCCGCATTCCAGCGAATCCAGGATTTCGTAGTTGAAGCGGGCCTTGCGATTGTCCGCCACCAGCTTGACCGGCAGCTCCTTCTTCTTTTCCGCTTTCTTGTCCGATTTGGCCATGAGCGTAGTATGCCAGAGGCAGAGCGAATGACCAATGACCAGGCAGGCATTGCGCGGCTCACTCCATCTGCTAAAATGCCTTCATGCCTGTCGAACTCCCCCTCCTCGCCCCGCCTTCTCCGGATCGCCGTCTTCCCAAGTGGCTCAAACGAGAGGTCCCCAAGGGGAACGTCAATCACTTCACCGCTGGCCTGCTGGAGGAATTGAAGCTCGAGACGGTTTGCGAGAACGCCAAGTGCCCCAACCGGATGGAGTGCTATTCGCAAAAGACCGCCACCTTCATGATTCTCGGCAACGTCTGCACTAGGCCTTGCGGCTTCTGCGCGGTTTCGCGGGGAAGGCCGGATGAGCTTTCCGCCGATGAACCGCAGCGAGTGGCGGAGGCGGCCTTTCGCCTGGGACTCAGGCACGTTGTCATCACGTCGGTCACGCGCGACGACCTGCCCGATGGCGGAGCGGAGCACTTTTATCAGTCGGTCCTGGCGGTTCGGGAGCGAACCAGCGCGAGCGTCGAAGTTCTCACGCCGGACTTTATCCATAACCCAGCAGCGTTGGACCGTGTCGTCGAATCAGCTCCCGAAGTCTTCAACCACAACACCGAAACCGTGCCGCGACTGTACCGCAAGGTCCGCGGACCCAAGAGCGATTACCGCTGGACGCTCGGCCTGCTCCGCCGGGTCAAGGAGTTGAACCCGGCCATCAAGACCAAAAGCGGCCTGATGCTCGGCCTGGGCGAGACTCACGAAGAGGTATTCGATGTCCTCGCTGACCTGCTTTTCGCGGGCTGCGACCTCCTGACGCTCGGCCAGTACCTGATGCCCAGCGCCACGATGGCGGACCACTATCTGCCGGTCGTCCGCTACATCCCCCCCGATGAGTTTGCCTTCCTCGGCCGCTCCGCCAAATCGATGGGCTTCAAACAAGTCGCCAGCGGCCCCTTCGTCCGCAGCAGCTATCATGCGCGGGAGATGGCCGAGATGTTCTAGCGCCACTCCTTCAGCGCTTATGCCGCCTTCCGGTGAATAGCCGTGTTTGCCTCGCAAAGCCGCCCGACGACCAGATCCTGCTCCGCCGCCGTCATCTCGGGGAAAACCGGCAGGCTGAGGACTTCGGCGGCGGCGCGTTCGGTTTCGGGGAGGGTGCCGGGGCCGTAGCCCAGGGAGCGGAAGCATTCTTGCTGGTGGAGGGGGACGGGGTAGTAGACTTCGCTGCCGATGCCGGCTTGGGCGAGCTGGGCCTTCACGGCGTCGCGGCGGTGGCCGGGGATGCGGATGGTGTATTGGTTCCAGACGTGGTGGCAGGCGTCGTCCGTTTGCGGCAGGGTGAGTTGGGAGCCGAGCCCCGACTTCAATAGTTGTTCGTAGCGAGCGGCGTGGGCTTGCCGCTGCTCCGTCCACTGGGCCAGCCGCGTCAGCTTGACGTTCAGCACGGCGGCTTGCAGGGTATCGAGCCGGCTGTTGATGCCGATGACCTTGTGATAATAGCGGGGGCTCATGCCGTGGGCCGCGAACAGCCGCAGCCGCTCGGCCAGCGGCGCGTCATTGGTGGTCAACATGCCGCCGTCCCCCATGCCGCCGAGGTTTTTGGTCGGGTAGAAGCTCAGGCAGTTGATGTGCCCCATCGAGCCCGCCGGCCGGCCGCGGTGCTTGGCGCCGATGGCCTGGGCGGCGTCTTCTATCACCCACAGGCTGTGCCGCTGGGCGATGTCGCCGATGGCGTCCATGTCGGCGCACTGGCCGAAGAGATGGACCGGAATGATGGCCTTCGTCGCTGGCGTGATGGCTTCTTCAATCTTGGCTGGATCAATGTTGAACGTGCGCGGTTCGATGTCCACGAAAACCGGCCGGGCGTTGAGCCGCCAGACAGCGCTGGCGGTGGCGAAGAACGTGAAGCTGGGGCAGATGACCTCGTCCCCTTCGCCAATGTCGAGAGCCATCAGGGCCAGCAGAATCGCATCGCTGCCCGAGGCACAGGCGACGGCATGCTGCGTTCCGCACCACTGGGCCATCGATTTTTCGAGCTGCTGGACATCCGGGCCGAACAGAAACTTGCCGGAGTCGACCACCTTGGCGAGCGCCGCCACGATTTCGTTCCGCAGCGGAGCGTTGCCGCGATTGACATCGAGCAGCGGTACGGAAGTCAGGGAAGGGGAGGGGGATGCGGAATTAGCGGCGGAGCTCATGGGCAACTGCTTCCTTGCGGTTAGCCAGCGGATGATAGCGGGTAGAGGCTGCGAAGGTATTACGGCAGCGGGTTGGGGTCAAGGTCACAAAGTAGGACGTCCCTCCGGGACGTTCATGTTCGATGTACGCGGGGGGAACGCGGCCGTTTCGCCGGGAAATTGACCACACCTGGCACGTCTCGGAGAGACGGCCTACTCTCTTCGCTCCCATTCGCGGCGGACTTCGCCCAGGCCGTAGGCGCACATTTCGAACTCGTGGCTCAGCCGCTGCAGAACTTCGCTCGCGGCGTCTTCCTGGCGGTCGGTCTGGATGGTGCTAGCGATGTAGTAGGCTCGCTTCCCTTGCTCGCAATAATTGACGAAGAAATCCTTGTGCGAGGTCTTTTTCAGGGCCGGCAGGGCCTCGGGATAGACGCCGGTCCAGAATAGAGTCACGTCGCCGATGTGCCGATGCACTTCTCGCCGGGCGATGCCGACGCGGCTCTCGGCTTCGGTCAGCATGTCGACCACTTCGTGCATCGGCAGTCCGCTGGGGCTGCGGACGCGGCTGAGAGTGTCGAAGCGGACAAAGCGGACCATGAGGTCGCTGACGTAATCCACCAGGGGCGGGTCCGCGATGCCCAGGCGAGCTTCGAAGACATTTTCGCACAGTCCCGTGAAGAAACGGGTGAGGTTGACATTGTCCGAGCTGATCATGGTGCCGCTCCTGAAAATCGTCCGTCACCGCCGGGCGGAGAGGCCGACTGCAAGGCGCGGCATGAGGGCAAACCGGGTTGCCTCGCAGGGGTCTGTCAGCCGAAGGCGACTGAGAATTCCGTTTGTGTTCCTACTTCAACTTTAGTTTCGTCCTGCCCGCGGAGTCAAGTTCGGAAAAATGAGGAATTCCAACTTAAATCGACCGACTTCGGCGGCTTTGTGGGAATAATCCGGCGGGGAGTAGCATCTGCCAGCATACCGCCCCCTGGGCGCGAACCGGACTGACCAACAGCGTGTCTGTTACCTATCGGACAGAAGACACCTGGTTTTTCTCCATTTCAATTACCGTTGAAACTCCCATGCCCCGGCTGACCCGCGCCAAACGCCGCTTCTTTGCCGCCGCGCAATTTGCGCAGCAGCAATTTCCCCTGCGCTTGTGACAGCCGGTCAATATTTGCATGCCCTTCAGCATCCAAAGGCCCGCTGTCACTGACCGCGGGCCTTTTTCGTTTGGTTTCATCCGTGTGTTTCAAATCTCAAATTCTAAATCTCCAATCGGCATTGTTCAGGACATCTGGGTCGGTAGCTGAGACGGCTTAGCGCCTGGCTGAAGACCAGGAGACGAGGATTCGAGCGCCTCCCGACCCACTGGAAGAAAAGCGGAAAGTTGAAAGCTGAAAGCCGATTCCCCTCGGGGCTGTGGCGTAACGGCAGCGTATCCGCCTTTTAAGCGGAAAGGTGGGGGTTCGAATCCCTCCGGCCCTACTAGTAGTCAATGTCGAAATTCGAACGGCGAATGACGAATGCGCGGCGGCTAACTCGTCCCTGTCTCTTTCATTCGCCATTTGGAATTCGAATTTCGTCATTTCCCTCGGGGATCGTGCTAACGGTAGGCTGCCTGGCTTTGACCCAGGAGATGGAGGTTCGAGTCCTCCTCCCCGAATTTCATTCAACCTTTGTCGCGAGATTTATCGAGTGCCTTTTGCACCACGGATTTGAATTCAGCGACCGGTGCATATCCCGAATTCTCCCCAAGTTTTTCTCCCTTGGCGGAGAGGAAGACGATATGGGGATAGCCGCTCGCGCCCAATTTCTGAGCCGCGGCTGTCTCGACGTCACCGTCCACGATGACGCACACGAAGTTGGAGAGCAGCTCCTTCACCTCCGCGTCGTGGAAGTTCTCCTCCGCTAGCTTCTTGCACCAGCCGCACCAGGTCGTCGTGACGAACATCATGACCGGCTTGTTCTCGGCCGCAGCCGCGTTCATGCCCTTGTCGTAGCCGACCACGAAGGGAAGCCCCTGCGTATGTTCGTCCCAGTTCTTTGCTCCGCGTGTACCGCAGCCGGCCAGCAGGCCCCCGGCGATGATGAGAAGCATCGCCACAATTCGGGTCAAACGTGCGTCCATGTCGGGCCTCACTGAGCTTTACGAAAGGGGAAGGGGTGAGGGCATTCTAACCCTTTACCGGCCATGGCGGTGCTTACGATCCGAGCAACCGCTCAATTTCCTCTCTCCTCGGCAGTGAGAGTTGCGCACCACGGCGGGTGACGGAAAGAGCGGCTGCGGCGGAGGCGAAGCGGGCGGCGGCGAGGAGCGGCTGGCCTTCGGCCAAGGCGGCAGCAAGCGAGCCGCTGAAGCAGTCGCCAGCGGCGGTGGTGTCGATGGGGGTGACGCGGAAGGCGGGGATGTGGTGGGGAGTGCCCGTATCATCAATGACGAGCGCTCCCGCAGCGCCGAGAGTGACGATGATTTGAATGCCCGGCGATTGCATTTGCGACCGCAATTTTGTCGCCGCGGCTGCTGCCGTTTCCGCGGAATCGATGGGCATTTCCGCCAGAGCCGCCAGTTCGTGCTCGTTGGGGGTGAGGAGATCAACGAACGGAAGAATCGCTCTGATCGCGGCGGAGTCGTCAACCGGTGCGGGATTCAGCAGCGTGAAGAGCCCATGCTCTTTCGCCCGCCTCAGCCCGCGCTCGACCGTTGCCAGCGGCGATTCGAGGCAGGAAAGAAAGACCTTGCTCCCCAGAAAGAGGCTCGCCGGTAGCGCATCGATGTCGCCCGGCAGCAGATGGGCATTCGCGCCGCTCGCCACGCTAATCAAGTTCTCTCCGCGTTCATCGACCAGGATGAGCGCAATGCCGGATGGAACGGCGGCGACCTCTTTGAGGTGCGAACAGTCGATCCCTTCCGCCAGCAGCGCCCGCCGAGACTCTTCGCCGAATGCGTCGCTACCAACCGCGCCAATGAAGGCGACCTGCCCATGGCTTCCTAGCGCCCGCGCAGCCGCCGCCGCCTGGTTCGCCCCTTTCCCGCCGGCTGCCTGGTAGAATTCGCCACCGAGCACGGTTTCGCCGGGACGTGGCAGGCGCGGGGAGCGGATCACCAGGTCGGTGTTGACGGAGCCCAGGATGAGAACGGTCATCGACATAGCTTAGACCTCGGAAACTCTCGCGCGGAGGCGGTACAATCAGCCGTGCTCACACGACAAGCAGCCTCACTGCCGCGAATTTCAATGAAGTATCCTCAACTTAATTCAGTGGTTTTAGTCCTTGCGCTCCTCAATGCACTGGCATTCAACGTCATCGCCGCGGAGCCGGCCAACGGCTGGCGGGGGAATGGGACGGGGTTGTGGCCGGAAGCCCGAATTCCTAAGGAATGGGGAAGGGTGCCGCATGGAGCGATGGAAGGATTGCGGAATTCGGCCACGCTGCCCAAGGCGAGCGGGGGGCGTGAGCCCCCTGATGTTTCGGAGGTCGTGCAGAAAGGGCTGCTCAGGAATTGGCTGGTGCTCGGTCCGTTTCCGGTGAAGGATTCCGTCACCGATTTCGACCAGGATTTAATCGAAGGGGAAACCAAGGTGCAGCCAGCGCCAGGTGACAAGCTCGCCGGCAAAGAATGGCAATCGCTCACCGTGCCGCCGGACGACATCATGGTCTTCGGCGCTGCGGAGATGCCGTGGCTGAATCTCGCCAAGGCGCTCGGCTATGCCCGCAATCAGGTTGCTTACGCTCACACGTATGTTCATTCGCCTCGGGGTGGCAAGGCCCGGATGGTGATGGATCACGGCTATGGGGCCAAGGTTTGGGTAAACGGCAGCGAAGTCTATCGCCAGCCGGAACGGCGGACGATGCTTGGTTTTTACACGGCGATTAGCACGCATGAGCTGCGGCACAGCACTTCAACGTCGCCAAAAATCGAGATCGAGCTGAAGCCCGGTTGGAACTCGCTGCTCATCAAAGTCAGCACGTCGAACAAGGAAGAATGGATGGACATGCAGCTCTGCCTGCGGATGAGCGACCCGCCGGATGTCACTTACGAGACGAAGAACATTCTCTGGATGACGCCGCTGTCGGGGCGGAGCACATCCACGCCCATCATCGTGAAGGATCGCATCTTCGTGATGGCGGAGCCGGACGAATTGGTTTGCCTGGACAAGGTGAGCGGCAAAAAACTCTGGACGCAGGCAATCAATTACTACACCGCTCTCACGCCGGAAGAGAACGCCGCTCAGCCGAAGTTGGCGGCTGAAGTGGATCCGCTGGTCGCCAAACTGAAAGCCACGGGGTCGGGAGGGGTTTTCGCCGCGAAAACTCCTCCCGACCCCCTTTTTGTGACGCAGGCAGAAGACAAGCTGGCTCGAATCAAATTGCGGCAGGAGATTCAGGACAAGCTGGTGGAAATCGATCCCGCCCCTTCAGCCCCAAGTACGACGGCCATTTCGAGGCCCACTTCGGCATCGTCGGCTTTACGATGCCAACGCCGGTGAGTGATGGCGAGAAGGTCTACGTCTGGATTGGGACGGGTATCGCCGCATGTTTTGACCTCGATGGCAAGAAGGAGTGGATGACTCGCATCTATCCCGGCGACCTCACCTACGGCTCATCTCCGGCACTAGCGGATGGGGTGCTGGTGACGTTCCTTAACCGGCTCTACGGCTTTGACGCCCAAACCGGCCAGCAGCTTTGGGAGCAGCCGAAGGTGCGGCAGAATGTGGCGGCGCTGATGGCGGCGAAGCTTAGTGGTGAGCAAGTGGTCGTCACGCAGCGAGGAGATGTGATTCGGCCGAAGGACGGCGAGCTGCTCTTTCGCCCGAGAGGGCAGGGGACCGGCGACGAAGGCTGGTCGCCGCCAGTGATTTTTGGAGAGACTGTCTATCTGCCTCGCTTCGGCGTGAACCACGTCAGCCTGCTCGACTTCACCGCTGCCGCCGCCAACAAGTGGCAGCCGAAGCAAGCGGGAACCATTCAAATGGACGACAGCATCAGCCGCGGCGAAGGGGGGAAGTGGATCGACCGCTGGACCGCCGGCTCGCCCCTGATCTGGCAGGGGCTGAGCTACCAGGTGGACATCTACCACAACCTGTTCGTGGGCGACGTGAAGACCGGCAAGATGCTCTATCGCCAACTGCTGCCGCTGGAAGGGCTCATGCACTACAACAGCGTCCCCGTCGCCGCCAGCCCCACGCTCGTCGGCGACTCCATCGTCATCCTCGACAACCAAGGGACCTCCGCCGTCATCCAGCCAGGCACGGAATACAAGCTCCTCGCCGTCAATAAAATCGGCACCGTTTTAGACCGCAACCTGCCACTGCCGGCTCAGGAGACACTCAGCTATTCGCCGCCGATTGTGGATGGGAACCGGATGTATATCCGGGGGGAGGCGTTTTTGTATTGCGTGGGGGAGAGGTAATTGAGGTGCAATATGCGTGAGGGCCGTGATCGCAAGCAACTGATCAAGAAGTCAAAAAAGGTACCGCTCGAGAGGATCCGTTCGTTTATCTACGACGAAAATGGCATTCCTTGGTTCTTCGTCTTGAAAACTCGTCACGCGGACATTATCCGCGGATGGTCTCCCAAAGGGACGGGTGAGTTGGCAATTTGTGATGACGTTTTGGCCTTTGCGATCGCCGAATACTTGAAATCACAAGGGCTCGTTTTCGAGTCGGATGAGTTGGCATTTGATTTCGCCAAAGCCCACTTTTTTCGCGACGTACCGGTACCTTCAGATGCTATTCAGGAAGATACCTCGTTTCCGTCGTCGCAGTAGAATGCAAACTCACGTTGGCTACCAAAACATCGACCGCTCGATATTGCGGCTGCCGTGAAGGACACGAATGATCTCGATGCCCGTTGCCATCGGCCGATAGTAAATGATGTACTTTCCGGAGGGAAAGCAACGTAGGCCGACCGAGAGTTCGTCACAGGCCTGACCCATCAAGGGAGAAGATGCCAGCATTTCTGCGCGACGTTGGATCTGCTTGACCTGCCCGTCCGCAATCGCTTCGCTGGCGTGCCTGCGTAGATAGAGCCAGATCTCTTCCAAGTCAAACTCTGCCGCCCGCGATAGAGTACTGACATTCATGCGAAGCTACCCTGCTTCGGCGAATCGTTTGCGGGCATTGGCGATGATCTTGTCCGCATCAAACGGAACAACCTCGCCTCGATTGGCCTGCTCGATGCCAATCGCAATTTCAGCTTTCAATTCCTCGAATTGCAGCCGCTTTTCTCGCAAGAGTTGCAGTGCCTCCCGCATGACCGCATCCTGCGATGGGTACGATCCTGACGCCACGAGCTCATTCACAAAGGGAACGTATTCACTGGGTACAGAAACGCTCATGGCGATGTCCTCATGCGTTAGAAGCAGGATCGACCTTGACACTCCCATCATACGCCATGCGGCGAGCCGCACCAAATCGATCGCCTGTCCGTGTTTCAGCCGCGTTCAATCCGCGGCGGTGCTGCAAATCTGGAAATACGGGGGATTTCGACAATTCCCGAAAAATCTTGCGGGAAGGCCTTGCCTGTGCCAATGCATTGTGTACAATAGTTCCAGTATCAGTGGCGGAGCCGCGCGAGGGCCACGGACGGCGTGCTCTTTGACATCCCGGTTGTTGGGAAGAATGGGCTTGGGGCTAAGATCCCTTGCTGACGCGGCGGGTTACGAGTCCTCCCTCGCTGGCGTTTCGGGTTAGTGGGGAAGACGCAGACCGGTGCTTTCGGGGGGAGATTTTGCCACGGTTGATGAATTAGAGGAGGGCCAATTCATCACGGACCCCTGTTTGCAATGGGGAAGGGGGTGATGAATTGGGGGGGTGCTAATTCACCAGATGGGATTGGAGTGAAGCAGCGCGGCTCAGTGGCAAGACCGTGAATCAGGTTCCAGCCATGATTCAGGGTCTGAATCACGGGAACTTGCGATGGAGAAAGGATTTAGAGCGCGATGAATCACGAAAGAAGTGATCATGAATCGATGAATCAAAGCACTCAGACCAAGACCCTCACCCCGGCCCTCTCCCAGAGGGAGAGGGGGCAAAGCTATTTCTTTAGCTTCTCGCAAATCGCCTGGGCCATTTCCCGCGTGCCGACGGCGGTGGGGTCGTTGCGGTCGGGTTTGAGGTCGTAGGTGACGTGTTTGCCTTCCAGGATGACGGCGGCGACGGCGTTTTCCAGGCGGGCGGCAGCGTCGATTTCGCCGAGGTGCCGGAGCATGAGCATGCCGGAGAGGATGAGGGCGGTGGGGTTGACCTTATTGAGCCCCTTGTACTTTGGGGCGCTGCCGTGGGTCGCTTCGAAGACCGCGCCGCCGGGGCCGACGTTTTCGCCGGGGGCGACGCCGAGGCCGCCGACGATGCCCGCGCCGAGGTCGCTGATGATGTCGCCGTAAAGGTTCGGCAGCACCAGCACGTCATACAACTCCGGCTTCTGCACGAGCTGCATGCACATGTTGTCGACGATGCGATCCTCGAACTGGATGTCTGCGTACTCTTTGGCGACGCGCTGCGCGGTGTGGAGGTACAGGCCGTCGCTGTACTTCATGATGTTTGCCTTGTGGACGGCGGTCACCTTCTTCCGCTTGTGCTTGCGGGCATAGTCGAACGCACAGCGGACAATCCGCTCCGTGCCGCTGACGCTGATGGGCTTAATCGAAACGCCGGTCTCGCTGGCCTTGGTCTTGATTTTCTTGTCGGTCGAGAGCTTGTTGATGAAGTCGACGAGCTCGGCGGTCGCTGGCTTTCCCATTTCGAATTCGACGCCCGCATAGAGGTCTTCGGTGTTCTCGCGGACGATGACGATGTCCACGCCGAGCTTGTCAAAATAGCTCCGTACGCCGGGATACTGCTTGCAGGGGCGAATGCAGGCGAAGAGCCCGAGTTCCTGCCGCAAGTGGACGTTGATGCTTCGAAAGCCAGTGCCCACCGGAGTGGTAATGGGGGCCTTCAGGGCGCACTTGGTCTTGCGGACGCTCGCCAGCACGCTATCCGGCAGTGGATTGCCGCCATTCTTGGCCATAATGTCCACGCCGGCTTCCTGGATGTCCCAGTTAATCTTCACGCCGGTCGCATCAAGGCACATCCGGGCCGCGGCAGCCAGTTCGGGTCCGGTGCCGTCGCCATTGATGAGGGTTACTTCGTGAGCCATGAGAATCCTGGAAGGGCAGGGAGGAGGACGCGAATTCGGCAGAAAAACAGCAAGCCCGCAAAACTAACACAGCCTCCAGGGAGCGTCAACGCGGCGAGAGTTGGCAACGGTTGGCTTTTGCTAGCCCGATACAATCGCCGCTGTCGCAAAAGACTCGAATTGGACGCAAGTGCGCCGGAAGCTGGTACAATTTGACAGAATAGTCGAGTCCCTGTGAACGTCCCGCGGAAATGGAGGGAGTAGTGGCCGACGCCTTTGATCCCTACTACACCTGGCTCGGCATTCGTCCCGAGGAGCAGCCCCCGGACCACTATCGACTGGTTGGATTGCGGCAGTTCGAGGATAACGCGGACGTCATCGCCAATGCGACCGACCAGAAGATGCAATTCCTGCGGTCGATGCAGGTGGGCAAGCGTTCCGCCCAGTCGCAGATGCTTCTGAACGAAGTCTCCGCGGCGGGGGGTTGCCTTCTCGATCCCCAGCGGAAGGCCAAATACGATCAGGAACTGCGAGCGAAAGATGCCGCCCAGGCCCAAGCTGCCAAAGCCGCTTTTGCCAAGGCTCGCCCGCTTCCGAAAGCGGTCAGTCTGACGCCGATTCCCAAGCCGGCTGCAAATCCGGTGATCGAGCCGCTGTCCCCAAACGATATTTTCGCCCAGGTGCCAGCAGGACCGGCGAAGCCGTCGTATGCCACCGCTCCAGCGAGCTCTGCCGCCAAAGTTGCACCGGCAATTGATCTCAAGTCACCAATCGTACTGGCGGCGGCTGGCGGCGGCGCTCTGGTGCTGGTGGCTTTGATGGCGATAGCCGGCTGGATGCTCACGCGCGGCGACAAGAAGATTGCCGGCAACACGCTTCCCGCCAAACCCCCTGCGGCCACTTCGCCCACTTCAGTTCCCGCGACGACGCCGAGCACCGCGACCATACCCACGCTCAAGCCGGGCGAGATCGAAAAGACTCCAGAGGCGAATCCGCCGGTCGAGCTGCCCGAGGAGTTTCGTCCCGCGGAGCCGACAACTCCTCCCAAGGAAACTGTCCCCTCCAAGACCGATGAGCCTGCTCGTTCCGATTGGAAGCCACCCAGTCAAGACAGTACGGCAACATTTCGTTCCTTCCTGGGGACGTACATGTACTGGCTGGATCGACGCAAGATGTATCCCGTGGTAAATCTGCACGTCCCCAATAAGAACTTGTGGACCGAGGAGATTCAGCAAAGGGTGCAGGGCAAAATCTCGTTTGACGAGATTTCCTATGCCGGCACCGCGAAGATCGCGATCCCCGCGGAGGGGGTTTACCTCTTGGGCACTGATCGCGCGGCGAAGGTGCTCATTGACGAATTGACCATCAAAGATATCGGCGAAGACAAGGGGGAAGTCAGAATCTCCCAAGGAGTTCACGACGTTACGCTGGAGGTCCATTCGCATGGCCAGCCGCACATGCGGGAATGCAGCATTTCGCTGAAGCACAAGGAGACCGGCGAGGAAGTCGCATTCTTCAACACCTGGCAGGACATCCAGCAGTTCCTCGGCACTCCGATCGCGGACCAGCGCGTCATCGACGTTTCGGATTGGCAGCCCACGCCAGAGAACGAGCTAAAAATTGACGAGCGGCTGCTGGCGAGCGCGGGAGTCACGCGACCTTCGGTTCCCGCAGTGGTAGCAGGTCCACCCCTCCCAACGCCCGTGCATTCCTGGACCTTTGATGAAAAGTCCGGCGACACGGTTGCCGACAGCGGCAAAGGGGACTCGCGAGGGAAGAGCCCGCTCCGTCTTGACCGTTGGGGTCCGGCGCAGCCCCGTTTCGTCCCCGGGCGGATCGGCAACGCCCTCCGCTTTTACCAGCAGGAGCAGTTTGCCGCCACGCAGCGCTACGTCGATTTTCCGCAGCTTACGATTGCCTTCTGGCTGAAGGTGCTGGGGGAGCAGGGAATCAACCCCCGCATCGCGCATCCCTGGGTCGAGCTCAATTACGAGAAGCGGGCGGGAGTGGGGGCGCTGGGGATGGTGTTTGACCCCGACCGCCCTCAGGTCGCCACGTGGCATCACTACGCGGTCGCCATCAACCAGGAGACGAAGCAAGCGGCGATTTTCCGGGATGGAAACCCGGTGGCGGATGGCAAGCTCGGCGATTACGAGTCCCGGCGGAATGTGAAGTATTGGGCGTTTGGACATAACCAGGACCAAAGCAACCCGAGTGACTCCCTCCACGGCGAGCTGGACGAGCTGAAGATTTACGACCAGGTCCTCACGCCTGCGGAAGTCAAGCAACTGGCGGCTGTCGAGCTTGCTAAAGCAACGGGGAAGTCGGTGCCCGTCGCCTCGATTCCCAGCACAACTTCTCCTGCGCCTGCACTCAAGGCAACTGTTCCCGATACCGCGGCTCTGGCGGCTGCGCAGCAGAAAGTGGCCGCGGTGTTCGGCGCGGAGTTGAAGGGGAAGATGGCTCCCCCGGCGAAGCAAAAGCTGGCCAAGACGATGCTGGAAGCGGCGGCTACGACGACGGACCCAGCCCAGCAATATGCCCTCTACTGGGAAGCTCGTCGCCTGGCGCTCGAGGCGAAGGACGTGGCGCTGGCCTTGCTGGTGCTGGATGGCTTGGGGGCTGATTTCAAGATCGATCCCCAGGCCGAGAAGGTATTGCTGCTGCAAGGACTGGCTGCCGGCAACCCGACTCCGGCTCAGAGAAGTGAAGCGCTAGAAGCGGTCTGCGAAGCAGGACACGAGGCGCTCGCGGCCGATAACCTGGAAGCGGTGACGGCATTGGTCACGCTGGCCCGTTCGCTGGCGGCAAAGAACGCCACGCCCGAGGGGAAGGCCGAAGCCAAGGAGTTCATCGACCTGGCGGCCCAAAGGCAAAAGCGAATCGAAGCGCTCCGCAAAGCCGAGCAGACGTTAGCGATGTCGCCGGAAAACGCTGCCGCCAATCTTGTAGTCGGCTTGCATACGTTTTTCATCCGCGGCATGGAGAAGGAAGGGATCGCCATGCTCGCCAGGGGGAGCGATGCGAAGCTGGCGGCTGCCGCCCAAGCCCGCGAGGGGAATATGGTAAAAGGACAGGCTACTTCCATCGAAGAAGCCGACGCCTGGTTCGACGCCATCGCCACCGTCGCCGGTGACTACAAGCTGGATGTGCAGCGAAAGGCGCTCGAAGGCTACACGCTGTTCGCTGCCTCGGGAAACGGCCTGGGCAAAATCAAGGCCGAAAAACGCCGCCAGGAGCTCGTCGCGGCATTACCCGCCGGCGCGGATCAGCCGGCCAAACGATTGCGTCCTGCCGACGTTCCGGAGAAATCGCCCGGCATGATCGGCCGCGTGCTGGTGGATGGCAAGGACTCCGGCATTCTCATCACGCATCTTCCCCGCGGCGAAATGGCAACCGACAAGTTGCGAGATGTCCTTGCCCAGGCCAAGGTCCGGCAAATCCGCCTCGTCCTGGTCGGCACGATCACGTCGCCAACTCCCTGCACTCTGCGGCTTTTCCATTCCACCAGAGACTCAGGGCCGCCCCAGGTGGTGCTGGTCGACGGCAAGCAGGCCAGCATCGCCGGCGGATCGGCGGAGTCCACCGACAATGCGAGTTTTCCACTGGCAGCCGGCGACCACCTGGTGCAGTGGGTCTGCGACTTCGACGGGACCACTCGCCCTAGGCTTGATCTTTACTTCGAACGGGGAGGAGAAGGGCAATTCGTCCTACCCCACTGTCCTCGCGCCCAGGAATACGCCGCCCGCAAGGTCCGCTTCCACACGGAAATCGATCTCTCACCCAACGGCAGAGACGCCAGATAGCTGGCGAGAGCACAGGCCGTGGCGCGGGAAGAATTGGGGATTACAGCCTCTCCATTTCTTCCGGTGGCCCTTCCGCGCCAAAAGCGCCTGGCTTGCCCTCTCTTACCACTCGTTGGGGGCACGAAAACTGCAACTTTCCGCGGCTCCCAGTCGTCTATGCCTTTCGGCATCGAACGCGAGCGTTTGACGCTAGGCGTATCGACTTCTATACTCATATTTACTCCCCGAAATAGCGGTCTGAGGAGCAAGCAGGACGCACGGATTATGCGCGGCGCGGATGGCGGAGGTGATCCGCGGAAATGGAGCAGAGCGTGGCTGACGAATTTGACCCCTATTACACCTGGCTGGGAATCCCTCCCGCCGAGCAGCCGGCTGACCACTATCGGCTGATTGGGCTGCGGCAGTTTGAAGGCAACACGGACGTCATTTCCAATGCGGTCGATCAGAAGATGCAGTTTCTGCGGACGCTGCAGGTCGGCAAGCGTTCGGCCCTTTCGCAGAAGCTGCTGAACGAAATCTCCGCGGCCGGAGGTTGTCTGCTCGATCCGCAAAAGAAGCTGGCCTATGACTTGGACCTGAAGGCCAAGGAAGCCACCAAGCAAGCCGCGACCCAGGTGAAAGTGACACCGGCCAGGCCGCTGCCCAAACCCAGTGCGGTTCTGCCATTGCCTGCGGCTGGTTCGAATGTTGCGCGGCCGGCAGCGCCCCGTCCCATGCCGGTGGCAATGCCTCCGGCAGTTAACTTGGACGTTTCACCGGCTCCTAAGAAAGAGCTTTCCGGGCTCAATACCGCGGCCATTTCTTCGATTTCCTGGAAGCTGCCCGTGATCGTTATCGGCGGCGGCCTTGGCCTCGTCGTTCTCGCCGTCATAGTCACTTACGCCAGCGGCTTGCTTGGTCCTGGCGAAAAGAAGATCGCCTCCCAGCCGGCCAAGAATGTAACGCCTGTAACGCCGGTGACTCCTGAGAAGGGCGTCACGAAGCCTTCGCCGGAAGTCACACCTGCTGAAACAAATCCAAAGCCAGCCCCGGAAGTGGTCAAGCCTCCCAAGACGAAAACGCCGCGCACAAACATCACCACGTCACCGCCAGGCACTGCCACTCAAGGCTGGTGGAAAGACCCCAGCCATGTCGAGCGGCTGCTGGCCTTGCAAATCGGCACCACTGCTTTCGCTGAGCTTCCTGACACCGCCAGCCGCAGTACGCTGGCCGCGCCTCTGACGGCTGAGTTATGGCTGCGGCTTCATCTGCAAGGGGACCAGCCGGTGCAAATCCTGGGGACCCGTTTGGGCGGTGAAGGGGCGGTGCCCAAGGGCTGGGGGCTGTTTGCCAAGCGGCTGACCCAGGGGGACCAGCCCAAGGACCAATTGTATGTGGAGTTTTGGAGAGCCACCGGCGAGTACATTCGCTATCCCGTTGCGCTGCCGGCTCCCAGCGAATGGCATCACATTGCTCTCGTCTGCGAACCGGCGCATCCGGGCCGGATTTTTATTGATGGCCGGCCGCTGGAATTCCCCGCCGTGAAAGACCTGACGAGCAGCCAGCGCAATCTGGTGCTGGGCTCCGAGATGCAGTTTCCCGGTGCAAACTTCAAAGCCGAAGTCTGCGGCTTGCGGGTGAGTGACGGCGCTCGTTACTCGCAGCCATTTACTCCCCCTTCGCCTCTGGCAATGAAGCCGGATGAAGCCACCTTCGCCGCTCTTGAATGCCGGCTGATGCAACCGACGCAGATATCAGGTTCAAAGACCGCCTATCCCTGGCTGTACGGCGTCGGGAAATTGGACGGCGAAACGAACCGGATCGTCAACTTCCAGCCGCTGAGATATGGAACGCACGAGCAGTGGCAAGGGGGCGTGACGCGACCATCCGAGGAATTGGGATGGGTTGCTCTGGACGCCATCGGTGGGCACGCGGGAAACGATGCGGACCATGCCGCGGTGCGACGATGGGTGGCTCCGCGGGATGGCGGGCTCGCCATCACCGGCCACCTGCGGCACTTTGCCACGATACGCAACGGCGACGGCGTCCGCGCCCGCATCGTCAGCAGCCGGACCGGTCCGGCGGGGGAATGGCGGGCCTTCTTTTCCGCGGCGGAAACCCAGCCTCCAGACCTGAAAGTGGAGGCGGGTGACACGGTGGATTTTTCCGTCGACTGCGGCGGTGATGGGGCATGCGATGCGTTTGAGTGGATTGTGGATCTGAAACTTGTCGACGCCGAGCAGCGGCTGGTGGGAACGTGGAATTCGGCGAAGGACTTTCGCGTCGTTCCGATTCCCGCCAAAGCAGGCGCGGCGGCTACGTTCCGTGAGCCGGCGCTCAGCAAGGCGAAGTGGATTCAACTGGAGAATCGCGCCGCGGTCGTGTCATCGCGGGATTTATCCGTGCATTTGATCCCAGCGCGGCTGATTGCGCAGCACAATCCCGCTGCAGGCCCAGCAACGAACTCCCCGCCATTGACTTTGAAACCCGTCCCGTTCAAGCCCAAGGAGCCCTCGCCCTTCGGCGAGCTTCCCGGTGTTGAGCCTCCCGTCGCCGCCAAAAAGTCCGCCGTTCCGGACGCCGCCGCGCTAACCAAGGCACGAGCGGAAGTCATATCAGTCTTCGGCGACGACTTGAAGTCCGCCAAGTCTCCTCCTCTGAAACAGGAGTTGGCGCAGAAGATTTTTGATCTGGTGAAGGCCACCACGGAGTCCCCAACGCGGTACGCCCTGCTGCTGGAGGTCCGCCGCCTGGCCGTCGAAGGCCGGGATGCCCCCTTGGCGACGAAGGCCGTGGAAATGTTAGGGGAGCAGTTCGAGGTCGATTTACTGACGCTCAAGGTCAAGCTCTATGAAAGCCTCGCGGCGGAGGGTTTGACTCCGGCGCAGCGGGGCGATGTCCTCTCGGCTACCTGTGAATTGGGATACGAAGCCCTGGATGCCGACAAGTTTGAAGCTTTGCAAGCGCTGGTCGCCATCGCGCGGTCGATGGCGGTAAAAGCGGCTCCGCCGGAAGCCAAGGCGGAAGCCAAGGAGTTTTTTGAAGCGTACGCCCACATCCAAAAGAAGCTGGAGTTGATCAAAAAGGCGGAGCAAACTTTGAAGACTGCGCCGAATGAACCCGGCTCGAACCTCATCTTGGGCCTGTACCATCACTTTACCCGTGGCGACGCGCTGAAAGGTCTGCCGCTGCTCGCGAAAGGAAGCAACAAGGAACTGGCGACCGCCGCCAAAGCTCGGGAGCAGAATCTCGCCAAGGGGGCTGCCTCGTCCCTCGAAGAAGCGGACGCTTGGTTCGACGCGGTTGCGACGGTCCCCGCGGACTACAAGGTCGACGTGCAAAGGCAGGCGCTCGACGGTTACACCTTCTTGGCAACTTCGGGCACAGGTCTGGAGAAAATCAAGGCCGAAAAACGCCGCGACGAGTTGGCCACTGCCGTGGCAGCCGCTCCGGAAAGGAAGGGTGCGAAACGCGTTCGGGCGAGCGATTTCCCCGAGTTCTCTACCGGGATGGTTGGCAGAGTTCTCGTGAACGGCAAGGACGCGGGCGTGCTCATCACTTTCCAGCCCGGCCGACAGATGAACTATGCGCCCCTGAATGACATTCTGGAAAAGTCGAAGTCCGCCGGTCTGCGAGTCATTCTGGAAGGATTTGTTTCCTGCTCCGTCGCAGCCGATGTTTCGGTCTTTCAATCGGGTCAGGCGAGCGGGCCGGGACAGATCATTTCGATTCGCGGCAATCAAGTGAATGCCGTGGGCGGAAACAGCGGACGTTCCAGCAACAGCGTCGGCATTCAACTTCCCCCCGGCGAGCACCTGGTGCAATGGGCTTTCGATTACGCCGGCAACACGAACCCCCGAATGACGCTGTTTGGAACCAATGGAGGAGGGCCGATGCCCATCCGCTATACTCGCCAACAAGTAATGGCAGCTCGCAAGCTGGCGACCAGCTCGGAGGCAAGTCTGTCAGATTGACTTGCGGCCTGTCTGCTCGTCCGCGTGGAGGCCAACGTTCCTGAACCACTCCATTTCTTGCGCGATGCCTACCGACAATTCCGCGTGCTGCAACTCCGGCGGCAGCACTCCCCAGGCGTAGGTTTCGACTTCAAAATGCCGGCAGTTGCTGTGAGCAAGCACGGCCTGGATGCAAGGCCGAATTTGGTCCCGGAAAGTCTGAAAGGGACCGCTCCCTTCCCAGTAAATGGGTACGTGAAAATGGGTCCGCCATTGGCCGGAGGGTTTTGCTTGGGCGATGGCGAGCGGCAAGTCTTCGTAAAGCGTTGTCTCGCCCGCATCGCGCACGCTGGTCTGATGCAAGTACCGTGGCTCGACGAACTTGGACCGTAGCAACTCCAGCGCGGCCTGCCGCTCGCCCGACGGCAAAGAGTCGAAGTCCACTCCGACCGCCGAGGATACCTGCACCTTGCCGACCTCGATGCCGGCGGCCTGGTATGTTCGCAACGCTCCTGCCTGGTCTTCGAACATCACCGCGGAATGACAAATGTCGTGGCAGACCCGCAAGTGCCGGCGGATGCGTTGCTCGTCCTCGCTGGAAAACAGGTAGTCCTGAAAGAAAGCCACGATGTCATCGGCGGTATCAAGCACGCAGCCCGGCTCCGGCTCGATGCTAATGTAAATCAAGCGGCCGGTGCGAGCTTCCAGATCCGCCAGTCCCTTCGCTGCCTGCTGCACCTTCTCGGCTGCCAATTGCAGCAGGCCGCCAGCGAGCGGCTCGCCCAGTTTCGCCGGCCAGGCTATCGGCAGCGTGGAAATGCTCCCTTCCACTCCCGGCGGCAAAAGCTGGTCCAGTATCTCCGCCAGTTGCAGCGTGTACGCCAACCGGGCCGGCTCATACCACGTCGGCTGATAGACCTTGTGCTTCACCACCGACTCATGGAAGTCCCCGTAGGGAAAGCCGTTCATCGTGAAGGGGACCAGGCCAATCTCTCGGAGCCAAGCCGCGAAATTTGCGACTTGCCCGCTCGAAACGAGCTCCTGGGCAGCATTCGCGGAGAGCCACAGGCCGATTCCCATCGGCTCGTTCGGGCTGATCCGCCGCTTCACTCCGAGCGCATGTTGTTGGAGATTTGCCCGCGTTTTCTCCAGGCTCGCATTGGCGTGGACGTTGGTGCAATAGCCGAACGTAGTGGCGGAAAGTTCCATCCCACCAGCCTAGCCCGCCGGTTCGGCAGGGAAAACCGGGCTATAATTAGGCGGGACAAGGCTCATTAGAAATCTCCGCAATTGGAGAGAGGTTTGGTTGCCATGAATCGGATTCTTACTTGCTTACCAATTGCCTTCATTGCCCTAATTGTCGTGCCTGTAGGCGCCGCTGCCGAAGGCCGCGTCGATCTGGAACTCGTCACGGTTGGCTCTTTTCCGTTCGAGCAGACCCGCGACTGGGTTGCCATGTTGCAGAAGCTGAATTTGGAGGGAGTGCGAATTCGCGCAGGGACGGAAGACGACGACCCCGAGATTGCCACCGAAGGGAGCGAGAAATCGCCGGTCTACAAAGTGAAAGGGCTACTGACTCCTGGGGGAAACCTGATTCTCAAAGGAGCCAAATTCAAGCTCGCCGATCGCGCAGCCCTGGGCCGCTGGCTGGATAAGCTCAAGCAAGGGGGCGAAGAAGGGCTCACCGTCACACCCGGCGCATTCGGCCTGCTCCCCAAGCAATTGGCGGCTGTGCATCAAGGGCTCTCCGGGCCGGTCGATTTTTCCACGGCGGGAGGCAAGCCCAAGGACATCGTCGATAAGCTCGCGGAAAAGCTCTCGCTTACGGTGACGTTTGAGTCCGGCTCGGATACCTCCCTCCGCTCCGCCGAGCCGTTTCCCGACCAGCTCCTCGGCGTCTCCAGCGGCACCGCCCTGGCCGCGGTGCTCCGCCCGTCGGGCCTGGTCTTCGTGCCGGTCAAAGGGAAGGGAGACTCCATCCAACTCAAGATCACGGACAGCCGCAGCGTGGAAAAATCATGGCCGGTCGGCTGGTCCACCGACAAAGGGAAAGGATTGCTGCTGCCGGACTTGTTCAAAACCTTGAACGTGGAAATCGCCGACACGCCGCTCGAAGAATCGATGGCTGCCATTCAAAAGCGCGTGAAGGTTCCCTTCCTCATCGACCAGAATTCTCTGGCCCGTCAGCGCGTGGACCTGAAGGCGAAGATCGGCCTCCCCAAGGCCAACCTCAGCTACGCCCGCATCCTCGACAAGCTCCTGACCCAGGTGAAATGCAAAGCCGAGATGCGCCTGGATGAAGCCGACCAGCCGTTCCTGTGGATCACGACGCTGAAGTAATCGCTTCACTCAGAATAATCCCTGGTCGGGCGAACCCTGGCCGCGAAGAATGGTCATGCCCGATAAAAACTTAACCGCGCTGCGCGCATTGACTCCGCGGCCTCATGCATGATTACAACCTCATTCTGACCTTGACCGCGGGCCTCGCTGCTGCCCTGGTTTTGGGTTACATCACCCACCGGCTGTCGCTCTCCCCCATCGTGGGCTACCTGCTCGCCGGCATTGTGGTCGGTCCCGCCACGCCCGGCTTTGAAGCCGACAAGCATCTGGCGGGCCAAATGGCGGAGATCGGCGTGATCCTGCTGATGTTTGGCGTTGGACTCCATTTCCATGTCAAGGATCTCCTGGCGGTGCGCTGGGTGGCGATCCCGGGAGCACTCGGGCAAAGTTTCGTGGCCACGATCCTGGGTTGCTTGCTGGGACTGGCCTTCGGGTGGACCTGGCAAACGGGGGTCGTGTTCGGACTCGCCATCTCCGTCGCCAGCACGGTCGTCATGTTGCGG
The DNA here is from genome assembly GCA_051004015.1 of Pirellulaceae bacterium. Classification (GTDB taxonomy): domain Bacteria; phylum Planctomycetota; class Planctomycetia; order Pirellulales; family Pirellulaceae; genus SXOA01. The sequence continues at coordinate 39,110 of JBPCKT010000029.1, forward strand.
GTGCTGACCGACAATAATGATCTGCACACTCCCATCGGCCGCATCGCTGTCGGCTGGCTGGTGGTGGAGGATCTGTTCGCGGTTCTCGTCCTGGTAATGCTCCCCGTCATTTTTCAAGGCCAGGAAGCAACCGCCTCCGGGATTGCCGTCGCCCTGGCTTGGTCGCTCGCCAAGATCGTGCTGCTGGTGGCGTTCGTGTTCTTCGTCGGCGGACGCATCATTCCCTGGTTTCTGGCCCAGGCGGCCAACACCAGGTCGCGTGAGCTCTTTACCCTCAGTGTGCTGGTAATCGCACTGGGGATTGCCGTGGGAGCTACGCTCCTGTTTGGAGTTTCGCCTGCCCTGGGAGCCTTCCTGGCGGGAATGGTCGTCGGTCAATCCGAGTTCAGCTCCCGCGCGGCCTCAGAGGCGCTTCCCATGCGGGACGCCTTTGCCGTGCTGTTCTTTGTCTCCGTCGGCATGTTATTTGATCCCATTTTGCTTTTGAAATCGCCTTGGCTGTTCGTGGCCACGCTGGCCATCATCCTGGTGGGCAGCCCATTGACCGCATTTGCCATCGTGGTCGCCCTCCGCTATCCGCTGCGCGTTGCCTTGTCGCTCGCAATTGCCGTGGCGCAAATCGGCGAATTCTCGTTCATCCTGGCGTCACAGGCCAGCACGCTGGACATCCTTTCGGAAGACGCCAACAACGCGATTGTGGCGGCTGCCCTCGTTTCCATCAGCTTGAACCCGCTGCTGTACCGGCTGGTCGATATTCTCGAAGCCCGGATGAAGCGTTACAGGCGCCTGTCGGCATGGCTCCATAAGCCCGGACTGGCCTATCCAGCGCACGATGAGCAATCTGCCGAGGCTCCCTCCAATCGGGCGATTATTGTGGGATACGGCCCGGTGGGTCGTTCGCTCGTCCGGATGCTGCAGGAGAACGACATCGAGCCGACGGTGATCGAATTGAACCTTGACACCGTCCACCGGCTGCGTGATGACGGCATTCGGGCCATTTATGGCGATTCCACGCATCGGGAGACCATCGAAGCCGCCGGCGTGAAGGGCGCGGTCGCTTTTGTCATCACTTCCGCCGGCATGCACGGCAGCGCTGAGGCAATTCGCCTGGCCCGCGACGTCAATCCGGCCGTGCATGTGTTCGCCCGGGCCGGCTACCTCAAGGAAATTCCAGCCTTGCAGCACGCCGGAGCCGATGTCGTCTTCTCCAGCGAAGGAGAAATCGCGCTCACCATGACCGAGTTCATGCTGCGGCATTTAGGGGCCACCGAGGAGCAGATTGACCGCCAGCGCCAGAGAATGCGCGACGAGCTATTCGGCACCACCCTGGCCATGGAATTGCTTTTGCCGCCTCCCGGCCAAGCTCCGAAAAAGTCATCTGACGAACTGCCGGAGAAGTCTGACCCCGACGAAAGTTGCATGTGAATTGGGCACCCATCGCCCGATACTCAAGCAGTCGTGGACATGGCGATTCTCGCCTGAATCTTCTAAGTTCTTTGTCCCACGCGACTTGAGAGCTTGAGCGCCTGTGGCCCGCGGAATGCTAAAGGGGCAACCACGAATCCGGTGCGCGATGCCACGGTGGCATTGGCGAAGGAGTCGCAGTACTTAGATGAAGCGGAGGCGGCGCATGTCTAAATTTGAGTGGAGTTGGGTTTTCGTTCCATTGATTCTCGCGACGGTCTTGGCCGGCGCCTTGACCGGGGCAAACACAACCTCGGCCCAAGAAAAGGCACCCGAAAGCCCCGGAGTTACAACCCCAGCAGACGAAAAGCCTGCGGAGGCCAAACCGGAGAAAACGCTCACACCGGAAGAGGAGATCGCCGCCATCAAGGAGGAGGCCGCTAAGACCAAGGCTGACTCCAAAGTTGCGATGGACACGATTTGGGTCATGGTCACCGGCATGTTGGTGTTCTTCATGAACCTCGGCTTCGCCACGGTGGAATCCGGCATGTGCCGGGCCAAAAACTGCGTCAATATCCTCTCCAAGAACTTCATCGTCTTTGCCGTGACATCCATCGGCTTTTGGGTTCTCGGCTGGGGATTGATGTTCGGCGGTGGAAGCGAGTTTGTGGGAATGGGGGAAGGGTTGTTTTGCCTGACGGGCACGGACAATAGCCCGGCGACGGGAGACGCGTACACGGGAGTCTACGCATCCATCAACTGGACTGCCGTTCCTCTCGAAGCCAAGTTCTTCTTCCAGCTCGTGTTCGCGGGAACCGCGGCAACGATCGTCTCCGGCGCGGTTGCCGAACGGATCAAGTATCTCTCGTTTATTCTCTTCAGCTTTATCATGGCGATTGGAATCTATCCTATTGTCGGACACTGGATTTGGGGCGGCGGCTGGCTGGCGGACATGGGTTTCTTCGACTTTGCTGGTTCCACGGTCGTGCATTCGGTCGGCGGCTGGTCGGCCCTGGTGGGCGTCTACATCCTCGGTTCGCGTAAAGGCAAGTACGGGCCGGATGGCAAGGTCAACGCTATTCCTGGCCATAACATGACCGCCGCCACCATCGGCTGCTTGATCCTCTGGCTCGGCTGGTTTGGATTCAACCCCGGCAGCACGATGGCGGCCGATCCGACCGCAATTGCCCATATCGCTTTAACGACCAACACCGCCGGAGCCGCAGCAACGCTTAGTGCCACGGCCGTTGCCTGGATCATGCTCGGCAAGCCAGACCTTGGAATGACGCTTAACGGGTGTTTGGCAGGGCTCGTTGCCATTACGGCTCCCTGTGCCTGGGTAAGTGTCCCCGCCGCCGCCCTCATCGGCGTCATTGCGGGCGTCTTGGTTGTCTTTGGAGTCTTGTTCTTCGACCGCATCAAGGCGGACGACCCAGTGGGGGCCACCTCGGTCCACCTGCTCAACGGCGTTTTCGGCACGCTCTGCGTCGGGCTCTTCACCGATCCGAAATGGACGTCCGCCACCGGCCCCAAGCCCGGTTTGTTCTACGGCGGTGGCATTGATCAACTCAAGGTACAAATCATCGGCGTCTTGGCAGTGGCAGCCTATGTGGCCGCAGTTGCCGCGGTGGCCTGGTTCGTCCTCAAGTTCACCGTCGGCATTCGCGTCTCCGCGGACGAAGAGCTTGAGGGCCTGGATAAGGGTGAGCACGGCAATGAGGCCTATCACGGCTTCCAGATGACCTCGGAGTAGAACTAACAGGCTTGGTGAGGAACGTACTCATCGGGATTTAAGATCCATTGCAGTGTCGCCGGTCTCCGCCTGACCGGCACACCCCTACGGCTTGGGCAGGAGGCTTCGGCCTGTTGCTCAAGCCGGGGTTGTTTCTTGGATCAGTCGTTCGAGTAGTGTTCTTGCGGCTTGCGAATCAACCGCTTCCGCCGCTCGCTCGGCGCAAGCTTGCGGTGAAGCATCGAACCCGGTCACCCACAGTGCAGCGGCGGCATTGATGAGCACGATGTCGCGCGGCGGGCCTTGTTTGCCGGAGAGGACATCCCGAATGATGGCAGCGCTGGCCTGAGGGCCGTCAACAACCAGTGATTCCTTTCCCGCGACCGAGAGGCCGAAGTCCGCCGGCTGCCAGGTGAAGCTCCGGATGCCCGAAGTCGTCACTTCGCGGACTTCCGTCGGCCCGGTGATGGTCACCTCCCCCATCCCGTCCACTCCGCCCACCACTACGGCTCGCTTCGTTCCCAGCCGCAGCAGGACGGCAGCCATCAAGTCCCGTAGCTCCGGTTTGCCCACTCCGAGAACCTGGTAATGAGCACCGGCCGGATTGCAGAGCGGGCCGAGGAGATTGAAAATCGTCGCTGTGCCGAGTTGTTTGCGGACGGCGGCGACGTGCTTCATGGCCGGATGAAGCGAAGGGGCGAAGCAGAAGCAAATGCCCAACTCTTCCAGGCAGCGCTCTACCGTCTCCACCGAGGCCGCGATATTTACGCCCAGCGCCTGCAGTACATCCGCCGAGCCGCTCTTGCTGGTGGCGCTCCGGTTTCCATGCTTCGCCACCGGCACCCCAGCCGCTGCCGTCACAATGGCCGCCGCGGTGCTGACGTTGAAAATGTTGGAGCCGACGCCGCCGGTGCCGCAGGTATCGACAATCCCCTGGCGAGTCGAACGAATTGGCGTCATGTGCCGCCGCATGACCTGAGCCGCGCCAGCGATTTCATCCGCCGTCTCGCCTTTTGCCCGGAGCGCGGTGAGGAGCAGGGCAATCTCATTCTCCTGGCAGCGGCCGGCCATGACTTCCGACATGACCGCGGACATTTCTTCCATCGTCAGGTTTTCGCCAGCGGACAAGCGGCCGAGGTATGGGGTGAGCATGGGCGGAAGATGGAGAGAAGGAGAAAAGGAGAGACGGAGAGAAGGAGAAATCAGGTTGGTTGTTTCTTTTCATCCGCGTAGCTGGGACGAATGTAGAGCGGCGAAAAGCTCCACAGGTCATCCCGGCGGCCGGCTTCATGCTCGCGCAGCGCGAGTTGGCCGATTGTCACGGCGTCGGGTTCAAAGCACTCGGTGGGAGCGACGATAACGCCCGGCGGCAGTTGGTCCTTCCAGCGTACCAGCCCACTGCCGGTGACGACGTCGCCGGATTGCAGGGATTCTAGCCAGGAGTCGGCAGTAAGAATAGTTTGTCCGTCGTCGAGTCGGCGTGACGGTTCTGCAGCGTCCTTACGCAATTGATAGCGCCCCGCAAACAGTTCCTTCCGCTGGGCATCCAAAACGGCGTGGATGATTCCCGTCTCGCCCCGTAACTCGGCCCTAGCAACTTGTGCCGCCAGCACGTCGAGTGTGTTCAGCCCCACCAAATCGCACTTCAAGGCGTACGCCAGCGTTTTTGCCATCGTCACTCCCACCCGTAGCCCGGTAAACGACCCCGGACCGACCGTCGTTGCAATCAACTGCACTTCCCGCGGCTCCCTTCCTGCTGTCTTTAACGACCGCTCAATTGCCGGCGCAAGCATCTTTGCGGACCGCTGAGCTGGGTCGAGCGCTTCCCGTGCCAGCACCTGCGGACCTTCCAGCACCGCCACGGAGCCCGAGGGGGACGAGCAATCGAAGGCCAGAATCAGCACTTGAGCATTCCTTCCTCCCACCGGCCAAAATCGCCGGGATTACGGGCCTTGATATCCGGGTTCGACTTGACCAAACTACAGGCCAGTTCTAGATTTGAGTGTTTGGCGGATGCTCTTCGTTCCGGCGGCTCGACCACTACCAAGTCGCACGCCTTTGCTCTCATGGTAGCCCAGAAAGGCGTTGTGGCGTGAAGCGTGCCCTGATTAGCGACATTCACGCCAATCTCGAGGCGCTCCGAGTCGTCATGGCGGACTTGCAGAAGCAGGGGCTCAAGGAAATCTTCTGCCTCGGCGATATTATCGGCTATGGCCCCAATCCTTGCGAATGCCTCGACGAGGTGATGAACAAGTGCAAGGTGACCATTCAGGGGAACCACGACCAGGCGGCCATCATCGACCCTGACGGATTTAATCCCGTGGCTCTGCAGGCGGTCTACTGGACCCGCGACCAATTGGACCGCGGCCCCGGCGGCCCCGCGAAGCGAAACGGCCGCTGGGACTTCGTGGGTGCCTTGCCCAGAACGTTCAATGAAGGGGACTTTCTCTTCGTGCATGGTTCGCCGCGCGAGCCGACCAACGAATATGTCTTCCCCGAGGACATCTACAACCAGCGGAAGATGGACGCTCTTTTCGGCCGCATTCAAAAATATTGCTTCCAGGGGCACACCCATCTGCCGGGAATTTTCACCGACGACTACCGCTTCATCACGCCCGAAGAATGCGGCTACAAATATCCGCTGAGCGATCAAAAGGTGATGATCAACGTCGGCTCGGTTGGCCAGCCGCGGGACGGCGATCCGCGGGCTTGCTACGCCTGGATTGATGACGGCGTGGTTTATTTCAAACGGCTGGAGTATCCGGTCGAACAAACCCGCCAGAAAATACACGCCACGCCGGAGCTGGCGGATATGCTGGGGGACAGGCTGCTCTCGGGAAGATAGTACCAACGCAGGACAACTTTGAAACGCGCCATCCTCAGCGACATTCACGGCAACCTGGAAGCGCTCGAAGCAGTGCTGGCGGATGTGGTTGCGCAGGGCGTGGACGAAATCTTTTGCCTGGGGGACGTGGTCGGTTATGGGCCCAATCCCCGCGAATGCGTGGACCGGGTGATGCAGTTCGACCGCTGCGTGCTCGGCAATCACGACCAGGGAGCCCTCTACGATCCCGAAGGTTTCAGCAGCGGGGCCGAGAGGGCCATCTTCTGGACCCGCGACCAGCTCGAAATGCCCAACGGCGACGCGGACAAGACGCGCAAGCGGTGGGAATTCCTCAGCGAGCTGCCCCGGACGTTCAGCGTCGGCCCGTTTACTTTCGTGCATGGCTCGGTCCGCAATCCGCTCAATGAATACGTCTTCCCCGAGGACGTTTACAACGCCCGCAAGCTGGAGCGCATCTTCGCCCTCATCGACCGCTATTGCTTTCAAGGTCATACCCATGTTCCCGGCGTCTTTACGGAGGATTCGCGGTTCTTCAGCCCCGATGAAATCGGCGGCAAGTACGTCCTGCCCCAGGGGAAGGCCATGATTAACGTCGGCTCCGTCGGGCAGCCGCGGGACATGGACCCCCGCTCGTGCTATGTCGTGCTGACGGAAGAGTTTGTGGAATTCCGCCGCGTCCCCTATCCGCTGGAGCGGACAATGGAGAAAATCTTGTCCATCCCTGAACTGGACCCCTTCCTGGCGGAGCGGCTCAAGGAGGGACGCTAAGGGGCGAATAGCTTCCTTGGGATTCGTTCGAGCCCGTAAGAAGTTTTCGCAAAAGGCACCCCTCCCTTGGATCGTCGCTATATCTATTTCATGGTCGCCGTGGTGCTCATCCTGGGCACGCACATGGGGCTCCGGATGCTGTTCATGCCGGCGCAGCCCGCGGCCAAGAAGGGGGACGAAAAAGCGGTCGCCCAAAAGGATGCGGACAAGGACAAGAAGGAGAAGGAAGCCAAGGCCAAGGCCGGAGGACCCGCACCGGGCGAAGAGAAGCAGCCCAAGGGTGAGAAGCCGGCCATCGACGCCGGCGGCGAAAAACCGGCCGTCCTCAAGCCCGCGGCCGGCGCGCCCCATAAGCTTGTGTTCCTCGGCTCCGTGGACGCGGCCAGCGGTTACGCGCTCGGGATTACTTTGAATACCAAGGGGGCGGCGGTTGAGCGGGCCGAGCTTGCCAGCGAAGCTTATCGCGATATCGACGATGCCAGCGGCTATCTGGCGCACCTGGGCCTGGTGGACACCAAGGAGGGCATTCGCATCAGCGTGGTCGGACCGGGAACCCCGGCGGCACTGGCCAAGGAATCCTCCGGCAAGGGGGCAGGCGGCCTGGCGACAGGAGACATTATCACCTCCCTTGGCGGCGGCCCAGTCGCGAATGCGGCAGCGGTGGAGACCTATCTCACCAAAGAGACGCATCCGGGCGATACCCTCGAAATCAAGGTCACGCGGAAGATTGATGGCAAGAGCACGCCTCTGACCTTCACAGCCGCCCTCACGCGCCGCCCGGTGCAAGTCATTCGGCCCGAAGCCCATGAGCACGAGGACGGCGTCGAGCACGATCCCCTCTCTTTCCTGCTCACGCTCGAATCGCTGGGCACTAAGCGGATTGAGACGGGGGACGAAGAAATCCGCGGCCTCCCTTCCACCATCAGCCGCAATTGGAACCTCGACAAGCAAACCGCAGACACCGCCGAGTTCAGCCTGACCTTGGATGCAGCCGACCTCAAGAGCATCGGCCAAACCGGCTCGCTCAAGCTCATCAAGCGCTACAAAGTTGCCAAATCGGAGACGCCGGGTGGCAAGAACTATCATCTCGACTTGGAGATCGAGATTCAAAACGTCGGTCAGGACGCTAAGGAGCTCGCCTATCGATTCACGGGCGCTACCGGCCTGCCGCTGGAAGGATGGTGGTATTCCAACAAGCTGCATCGTGATATGTGGGCGGCTGCCGGGGCTCGGGATATCGCCTGGCAAATCCACGACGGCCAGCATCATCTGCTCGCCGCCCCCAGAATCTACAGCGACGCCAAAGCCGCACTCGATAATGGGGATCCCGCGGAGCAGTCCCTGTTCGTGGGGGATGACAACCAGTCGCTCGACAACGTCGCGGGCGATACCCAGTTCTTCGCGGTCGCGCTGATGCCGCGGGCCGACGGGGAAACGCCGGTCACCTTCGCGCGGGCCTTCGCCAAACCGGCACAGGACATCACGCGGATTAACACCAAGTACATCAAGACGCTGAACACCACCTGCGTCCTGGTCTCGCCGGCCAAGGTGCTGGAGCCGGGCAAGTCGCTGAGCACAAAGTTCCAGGTCTTTCTGGGTCCCAAGGACCAGGACCTTTTGGAGCAATACAAACTTGAAAAACTCATTGAGCGCGGCTGGCCCTATGCTTCCTATCCGGCGTGGCTGTTGCAGTTGATTCTGCACTTCTTTTTCGCGCTCACGCACAATTACGGCATCTCGATCATCTTGCTCACCGTCCTCGTCCGCTCCTGCATGATCCCGCTCAGCCTCAAGCAGGCCAAGAGCGCGGCCAAGATGCAGGAGCTCGCGCCGGAGATGGCCAAGCTCAAGGAAAAGTACAAGGACGACATGGAGAAGCAGAGCACCGCCCTGCGGGAACTCTACGCCAAGCACAAATTCAATCCCTTCGGCGGCTGCTTGCCGGTGTTTTTGCAACTGCCGATTTTCGTGGGCCTGTACCGCTGCCTCTCCGTGGACATCGCCCTGCGGGACGCCGACCTCTTCCCCGGCTTTTTCTGGGCCAGCAACCTGGCCGGTCCCGACAAGCTGTTTTACTGGAAGGACTGGATGATTGGGTTCCTGGCCGACGAATCGGCCTGGCTCGGTCCCTTCTTCAATGTCCTGCCGGTCGTCACCTGCCTCCTCTTCATCGTGCAGCAAAAGCTCTTCACGCCACCCGCCACCGACGAGCAAACCGCCATGCAGCAGAAGATGATGTCGTACATGACCATCTTCATGGGAGTCATGTTCTTCAAAGTCCCCGCCGGCCTCTGCATCTACTTCATCGTCTCCAGCCTCTGGAGCATCGTGGAGCGGAAATGGATCGTCAAACATAAGCCGGCGCCAGCCCCGGCAGCGGAGGGGAAGTCCGGCGGCGAAAAGGACTCGCGTCCCGCCAAGCCGAGCCCCAACGGAGCCGGCAACGGCACCGCCAAGAAGGTCAAGAAGTAGTCCGCTCACTCCGTGAGCGGACATTCCGGCACACGAAGTGTGCCGGCGAAGATGGGGGACCCCATCGCGTGCCGATCGCCTCAGCATCCTTGGCCCGTCGGGCGGAACAGGATTATTCATGTTTTTGCGATCCGTTTTCAGCGGATCGTGAATAAGTGGCATTACCGCAAGTCCCAGCCGGCATGAGGTTTAGCTCGCGTGATTCGGACGCAGCCCTATTCACACGGGCAAAAAAAGCGACGTTTTTTATTCATAAGTCTGCAAGTTGTCGTGCGTAAGTCATTGACTCCAATCACTTTCCGACGAACGAATTGCGCTGGATAACTCGCTCCGGGCCGCCAACTGATAACCTCTTTTTCTATTCATTCCCCAGTCTGTTACCCTCCCCAAGTCTTTGCTGCTCCATACCTTGCGAATCGGCTCCATCCAATTTGCCGCCGCAGGCGATAAGCCGCTTGGACACAAGCCTGAAGCGCCAGCGAAGGAAAGTATTTATTACTCGGCGATTCCGAGCCGTCCTTCGCGCGCTTCAGGCTGGCGTGAGCAATTCGCAGTCGCTACGCACCCGCGACCACCGTCCGCGCGCAACAGGGTCCAGAGACTAGATGCGCGATACGTGTCTTTTGTTCACTAGAACAAAAGAATATATTTTGCTTGGCGCTAGGATTCTTCCTGGCTTGCTTGACTTTGCAAACCGTGGCAGTAGGATAAGCCGCGCCTTCGGGAATTCTCCCGGAAGATTGCGGGATGGTTCTGCTCTCTGTTTGCAGAGGATGCCGTTCGATGAAAAAGCTCTCCCTGTGGCGGCGGACGCTCGCCCAGCTTGGTCTTAACCAAGCCCCCCCCTTCCCGCCATTTAACAAGCCCCTTCGGCGCTTTCGGAGGCCGCTCGTGGAACAGTTGGAAGATCGGGCCCTCTTGGCGACAATTAGTCTCGGCCCCAGCGGCCTGCATGTCGCGGAAGGGGGCGTCGCTACGCTTCAAGTCACGATCTCGCAGCCCCAGATGCAGCCGACGCCGTTCACATTCCGCACGGTTTCGGGGACGGCGATCGGGGGGACGGACTATGGGGAAATCCTCAACGGCAGCGGCACGATCCCGCCGGGAGCCTCCTTCGCCAATATCTCCGTTCAGATCTACAACGACTTCTACGCCGATTTGGACGAGACGTTCACGGTGGAGCTTCTGAGCGCCAGTGGCGCGACCATCAATCCAGCCGCCAGTTCGATGGCGGTGACGATTGACAACGTGCAGTCCGGCGGCGGCGGCGGCTCGGGCGGTTCGCTCACCGTTTCGCTCTCGCTCCCCAGCGACGTGGACGAAGGGGAAGCCTTCACGATGACGGGGACGATCAACGCGGGCGGGTACTACCAGGTCAATGGCATGATCAACTGGGGAGTGACGCCCGGAGACGGGACCAACACTTTCAGCGTCACGACCAATCCCAACGGCACGTTCTCCGTGGCCTACCGCTACGTGGACGACGGCCCCGATCCGGGCAACGGCACGCCGCAGGACGTGCAGGCCATCACCCTCACCGGCACCGCCACCCCCATGATGCCCGGCGGCGGCGGCAATCTTTCGGTCACGGGCAGCACCTCCATCGTCATCCACAACGTCGCGCCCGAATCGGTCTTCGACGTTTACAACTACATGCCCATCGGCGGTCCCGTCTGGGTCGCCTCCGGCACCTACCAGGACGTGGGCCTGACGGACTGCGGGACTTTGGAAATCAACTGGGGCGATGGTTCCCCCCTTGTCACAGGTTCCGGCCTCGAAGTCGGTGACACCTTCAGCATGATGCACCGCTATCCTCCCGACGGCCTGTCGTACACGATCACGATGACCATCACCGACGATGACACGGGCGCGGTGAGCTATTACAAAAGCTTCCCTCTTTATCTCTTCGACCTGGACAACGACGCCAACAACGACGGCACGATTTCCGCAGTCGACGAGCCCTTTGAACCAGTGACTCCAGGAGAGTTCCTTTCCGATCCGCCAACTCCGGGACCCGGTCGGTACATCTTCCCCAATGGGGACGACGACAACGGAAATCAAATACCCGACATGGACGAAGCGGGTCCGATTTCCGGCGAAGATGACTTGGAGCCGTTCGATGTCATCTGGGAAGAGGCCATTCGTCCAGAAATTTTGAACTATAAAGACTGGACTCTCACGCTGGGCGTCTTGCCGTATAGCGAAGGGCAGTATGTCCAGAATCCGCGAATCTGGCTGACGCCGGACAAGTCGGGCACTCCGCTCATCGTTCACAACACTCTTTCGGACGGCTATGCCGCGACCTGGACAGTGGGCGGGGCCAATTTGAATATCCCGGGCGATAGAAATGCCGACGAGCTTCCTAAGAGGTTCTATTTGGAAGCCGTGAGCCTCGGTTCGATAGGCCTGCGTCTGCGCCTGCGGACGCCCAGCGGGGAACTGGTTGAAGAAGACAACGTAGCCTTCACTGCGGTAGTGCCGGGAGTAGACCTTGACACCGACTCGGATAATACGAAAGTAGTCGAACAATCCGACGTGGAGGATCACGATGAAACGGATCGAGACAACATCACCAATATTCCTGGTAAGATACTCTACAAGAATATCGATGACGACAACGGCAACAATTTAGAAGACCGCGCCGACGCTCCTTTGGTCGACGGTCAAGGAAACCCCGTTGACGACAACGAGCTAGCGCCGATCTTGCTACAAGTCAACGGGCTGGTTCCAGGCACGGAAGCAACGTATACGGTAACTCTTGTCCCCAGTGGCCCGCAAATCAAGGTCTGGCGTACGCTCGACAAGCAAACGACCCCGCTAACATTCGTCGCGAACGCGGTGCCCGGTATCCTCTACGTCGAAGGATATGACTTTGGACAGCCGAAGCTAGAAATGCAGCTCAAGAACGCGGCAGGGGTCATTGTTGCCCGCGACATCGTGAAATTCTCCGTGGTAGTAACCGATGCGACCGGTTTTCGACCCTATACGGTTCCATTTGCGCTGTTTGCCGTGCCCGCTTCGGAAGAAGAGTCGCCAGGTCTCGGGATTCGAAGAAATGGCGACGATGACGACGGCGACGGCGTTCGTGATTTTAGCCAGGGAAATGGCTGGGTTATGGGCGAAAACGATCTAATTCGCGTTGATCTCGAAACCGGCCTGTCAACTCCATGGACAGGCGTGTCGGCGACGGTGGAGCGGACGAACGCCAACATTGCCGTTTGGAACAGCAAAGATCGGGGAGAGGCAATCCTAAATACGGGCACTCTCGCGGCGGTGGTGATGCCTTTAGGCAGTAACACGGTTTACGTCGAATGGGCCAGCGATTCGGCAGCACCCGCAACCTTTCGGTTTAGCACTTGGGACAATTTTCACGGCACACGAGCATTTTTTGATGACCTCGTATTCAAACCGTTCGAATCAGTGGTGATCGTGCTAGGCGGGGAAGGCCAAGTTCCGGCTGACCCAGTCCTAGTACCGGGAAACCAGGGAATGTTCGACTTCGCCATTGAGAAATACCAAGCTGGATTTGATGTTCACATGTATGACGACGACGATGTTTCGTACAACGGCCTCGGCGATGCTCATGATGAAGTGGTCAGCGCGATCAACACTCGTGGAGTTGACAAGGTTGACATTATGGGATACAGCCACGGTGGCGGGTCTACATTCGTCTTAGCGTGGCGGTTAGAACAAAACACCATTGCCGGAAGTGGCATTGCAGACATCATAAAGCCGTTCAGCATTCCATTTACTGCGTATATAGACGCCATTGATGATGGCGGCCCAGTGCCAACGGCGGAAACTCGTCGTCCGCCAATGTCGCTGTTTCATTGCAACCAGTATCAAAGGAACTGGACACTTTTAATGCCGCTGGCGGGCGATAGAAGCGGCGGTGACGATGACATCGATAGAAGCTATCTTGGCGTCGATCATGTAACTATCGACGACAATACAGTGGTCCTTGGCTTCCTGTCCGTGCGGTTCCTGCAAAAGGTTACAAGGTAAGTGGGAATGTGGACATCCTAACATATCCATGCAATGATCAATCCCTATGAAAGCCCAAATGTAGCCCAACCCGGCGGACGCTCTCAAGTATTTCTCAAACTTAACCTCAGGAAACTCATCACTCCTGAGCGCGTGTGGTTGGTCTTGGGACTGACTGGCGGGGCTTGGCTTGTTTTCTGGGCGGCGGTGATATTGCTGCTAAACACTGACGCGTTTTTTAGAAATGGGAAGGTAGTTATCTTTTTGGGAATCGCGAGTTATCGATTTGTCGGTCTTGCCGCAATTCTGGCGTTATTATGCACCCTAGTACTTCCAGTCGTCGCAGCATTATTTGGAACGACGAAACAGAGGATAATTGGTTGTATTGTCGTGCTGCCAGCGATTTATCTGTTATTATGCATGCTTTGGCCAAGTGTGTTTTCGTGAGTAGGGACGGAAAATGGGGACAGTCTGAAGGGGAGGAAAAGGGGGGAGAAACGGTGGGGGCCTGAAAAGGGGACATTCTGGAATGGCATCAAGTTAAGCGCAACTCCTTTAGGCGCAGTCCTGAAGCAGTGCTGCGATAGCACGCTGTCAGGGATTTGGCTTTGCAAAACTGCCGCGTTTTGTCCGACAGCATTTGTCGATTGCATCGCTAGCACAGCAACGCTTAACGACGTTGCGGCAATGACTTGGGCTTAATTTGATGCCATTCTAGAATGTCCACTTTGTCTTTCCCTTTGTCTTTCCGCGCTGATGGGCCGGGTCGCCTAACTTGTCAGGTTTGCCGCCGAACCAGTCGCTGCCCGTCACCGCCCATACTTACTCACTGCCTCGCCCCAACCAACTCTTGTGCCGAACAGTATTGGGCCTGTCCCTTTTCTGCGTTCTGAACCAACCATCGTCCTAGTTCAGCCACCCTGGTCCAGTTTTCGGGGTCCACCACAAACAGGCCAATTCTCGCTGGACACTTAGGCGGAAAGTGGTCTTTTGTATAATAGGGGAGGGGGCCCGGCGATACGCGAAGATTGGCGGGACGAAGGAAAGTGATTTGAAATCTGAGATTGGAGACCGCGGCATTCGAACTGGCGAAGGCGTTGCAAACCCTTACCAAGTCCTAGGTAGATACGAATGTTTTGGTGAATCACAAATGGGCAAAAATGAGGCACTTATGAATCAAAAAGTGATTCATGGGCAAGATGCAAGGGCAAGAGCGGCAAGGATTTGCGAGGGCGGGGCGGTTTGCGTCCGAGAGCGCAACGGAGAGCTGCGAATTGGTGAATCAGACCAGTCGTTTCAGGGGGTGATGCGGTGGATCGAGCACTTATCAGACGGGGGCTCCGCTCACGGAGTGAGCGGGCTATTTTGGGGCGGGCCGCTTTTTTTGCCCTGCCACGTGTCGCGGCGCTCCAGCTCGTGGCGGAGGGCCAGGAGGAGGGCGGGCTTGTCGAGGCACCAGGAGGGGCCGAGGAAGTAGTCGGGCGGGGCGTCGCCACTGATGCGCTCCACAATCATTTCCGGCGGCAGGATTTCCAGCACGTCGACCAATGTGCGGATGTAATCGTCGCGCTCCATCAGGGTGACTTCGCCCCGCTCGACCTGGTCCGCAAGGGGCGTATTGCGGACGGCATAGAGGTTGTGGATTTTGATGGCGTCGACCCGCAAGCGGGCCATCTCGCGGGCGGTGGCCAGCATGTCGGCATGGGTCTCACCCGGCAATCCCAGGATGATGTGGGCACAGATCTCAAAGCCCCGACTGCGGCTGCGGTGCATGGCATCCAGCATGGCGTGGTAATGATGGCCGCGGTTCATCCAGTCGAGCGAGCGGTCGTGGATGGTCTGCACACCGTATTCGACGCTGAGGTAGTTGCGGCTGGCGATGTCTTGCAACAGGTCGAGCACGCCATTGGGAACGCAGTCGGGGCGGGTGCCGATGGCGAGACCGACGACTTGCGGGTGAGCCAGCGCGGATTCGTAGAGGGGACGAAGCTTTTCGACCGGGGCATACGTGTTGGTCGCCGGCTGGAAATAGGCCAGGAACTTCTCGGCCGTGTAGCGGGTTTTCAGGCGGCGAATGCCGTCATCCAACTGATCGCGGATGCTTACTCGCGGAGTGCGTCGGCTGGGGCTGAAGCTGCGATTGTCGCAAAAGGCGCAGCCGCCGATGGCCACGGTGCCGTCCACGTTGGGGCAGGTAAAGCCAGCGTCGAGGCTAACCTTCTGGACGCGCTCGCCGAATTTTTGGCGGAGGAAGAAGTTGTAGGCGTGGTAGCGAAGGCCGGCGGAGCGCCAAGCGGATTCATACTCAGCGGCGGCCACACGAACCATTCCTTCGCTGGCGCGTCGGGTTAGTGGTGGGGGGGCAGTGGTGGCGGGAGGCTCGAGATGGATTTTGTTGACGACACGTACCTCCTCGCTTAGACTACCTAATGAGGTTGTGAAGGCGGCAAGGAACCGAGGGGAAGGGGCAACCGCGACCACCTGTTTGCATGGTAAGTCGCGCCGGCGGCCCCCACAAGGGACGCAGTACATGTTCGGAGAACTGATTCCTGTCGGCGGCGGAGACATGATTCCGCTGATGAAAAACAGCCTGCTTATTGGGCGCCGCGAGTCGTGTGATATCGTGCTCCGCTTCGCCAATGTGTCCGGCAATCACTGCCAGCTTAGCCTGGAGGGGGGCTACTGGTTTGCCCAGGATCTCAACAGCCGCAATGGCATCAAAGTGGACGGGGTGAAAGTGATGCGCAAGCGTCTGGACCCCGGCTGCACGCTGGCCGTCGCCAAGCACAAATATGAAGTCCACTATGTACCCGCGGAATTGGGGGCCATGGGCCCGCCGCCGGACGAGGAGGATTTCGCGCAGGTCATGGGGCGCTCGCTCCTGGAGAGCGCGGGACTGACGCGCCGGCCGGCTTCCGTGCCGCGGCGGTACGACCCGACCAAGGACATCCCCGGGCAACTGAAAAAGAAGCCGCGGGACGATTAGCGGCCCCATCGGTGCCGCCATTTTTCTGACATTCCCAGGAAACTAGGGAAATCGCTGGACTCCCGGCGACAAATTATCGGCTTGGTGGCCGGCCCGCTCTTGGGAAAGACGAAAGTTTCACTTTGCCGCTGGTACATATGCCTACGGCAAGTTCGCTGGTGTAAGATATTCCCTTCGTGATTCGTCATTCGAGCTTCGTCATTCAGAAAGCCATTCCCCCATGAGTATCGGCGAGTCGATGCAGCAGCAGGCGGAGGAATTTCGCAGTCGCTACACTTCGGTCAAGGAGCAAATCGGCCGCGTCATCGTGGGGCACGACGACATCGTGCATGGCGTTCTCACCAGCATGTTCATCGGCGGCCATTGCCTGCTGGAGGGGGTGCCCGGCCTGGGCAAGACGCTGCTGGTCCGTACCCTGGCGGAAGCACTCGACCTCAAGTTCAACCGCGTGCAGTTCACGCCGGACTTGATGCCCAGCGACATTCTGGGCACGAACATGATCAACGAGAACGAGGCCGGCCGCCGCGTATTCGAGTTTCAGAAAGGCCCCATCTTCACGCAGATTTGCCTCGCGGACGAAATCAACCGGGCCACTCCCAAGACCCAGTCCGCCTTGCTAGAGACGATGCAGGAAGGGACCGTCACCATCGCTGGCGTCCGCTACGAGTTGGAAAAGCCGTTCTTCGTGATGGCCACTCAGAACCCCATCGAGCAGGAAGGTACCTACCCGCTGCCGGAAGCCCAGCTCGACCGCTTCTTGTTCAAGCTGGTCGTCGGCTACAGTTCGCGCGAGGAACTCGCCACGGTTGTAGACCGGACCACCAAGGGGTTGGTCATCAAACCGGAAAAGGTAATGGACGGCAGCGAAATCCGCAAGTGGCAAAAGCTCATCCGCGAAGTGATCCTGGCCACACACGTGCAGGACTACATCGTCCGTCTCACGCTGGCCACGCATCCCAATGGCCCTTACGCACTCCCCATCACCAACCAGTATCTCCGCTGGGGAGCCAGTCCCCGTGGAGCACAAACCATGGCCCTCGCCGCCAAGGTCCGGGCTCTTTTGGAAGGTCGTTACAACGTCAGCTTTGAGGACGTCCGCCGCACTTTCCTCCCGGCCATGCGGCACCGCGTCATCCTTAACTTCGAAGCCCAGGCCGAAGGTCTCGACACCGACCGCGTCCTGCTCGACATCCTGGAAAAGCTGCCCGAGAAGGGCGAGGACGCGCCGGTGAAGGCCGTGTTGGCGAAGTAAGCACTGGGTCCGATCATCCCGCTTCATTCGCCGCACGGCTTCGAAGCCGCATTCGTCAAGGGGCATTCTATCGGCAGCCCGTGCCGACACTTCCATGGCAATCCCCTCATTCGGGTGTATTTTCGTTTTGTGGACCCCTTCCGATTGGTTAAAATAAAGGGGCCTGCCACTTCTCGTCTCATCACCAATTCTCAGGCCTTCTCCCGCGCTTCGCTCGTTTCAAAGGATGTCTTTGCCGTGATGCCGCGGGGGATTTATCGTCCGAACCTTTTGGCCGCGCTGCCCTTCGTTGCCGCTTCAGGCTTGTGTCAATTGAGGTTGATTGGGGTGATGGCGGTATTGGCGGTCGGTCCGACGCTGGCGTCTGCTCAAACGGACGAGCCGCCGAAGAAGGAAACGCCCGGCTCGCCCGCGGCTGGGACGAAGATTCCGGCGGGGCCCATGACGTCAGGGGCGAGTGATTTGGATACGTTCCTGTTGCGGGATAGCAAGGGGAATCTGGTTCCCGTGTTGGGGATGACGTTTGAGGAGTTCGAGAAGCTCCTGAAACTGAAGCAGGGACTGGCACCCGCCCAGCCGCCGCCGTACGTGTTGGATGGTCTCTCGATTAGCGGGATTGTCCAGAACCAGTTGGCGACGCTGGAAGTGACGGCCACCGTCCGCATCCGCGACGAAGGTTGGGTCCGCGTGCCATTGAAGATGAACAAAGGAGTTCTCCGCGATGATCCGAAATACACGGGTCCCGGCGAGCAGTTCACCACGTTCGATGCGGCAGAGGGCTATCAGTGCTGGCTCAAAGGGGTGGACGCCAAACCGCACGTCGTCAAGTTGACGATCGTATGCCCGGTGCATGAGACTGGCACCCAATCACGGCTGGAGATCTTGCTGCCGCGAGCAACGGAGTCGTCCCTCAAACTCGTAGTGTCGTTGGAAAAGGCGGAAGGTTCCCTTAAGGCGGGGAACGAGGGGATTGTCTCCGCCAAATCAAGCAGCGGCGGCAAGAGTGAGGTGGAAGTGATTGGTCCCGGCGGCGATTTGCAACTTACCTGGCAGCCCGCCCAGGGAATGAGCGCCGAAGCAAGGCAGCTCCTGGATGCGAGCGGCGAAATTGTCGTTCGCATCGAGGGACGCAACCGCATCGGCAGTGATGCCCGCCTGAAGGTCCGCAGCTTCGGTAGCCCGGTGGAGGTGTTCCGCGTCCGCTTGCCCGCCGGAATGGAATGGGTTCCGACCAATCCCACAGGCTACTCGGTCACGCCCGTGTCCGCCGCCGGTGTGCAGAAGGCGCAGGAAGTGGAAGTGAAGCTCGACCGTCCCAGCAGCGGCATCACCGAAATCCGCCTGCTGGCGTCGCTCGCACCTGGCGCTGAACCGGCCGGGGGAGCGCTGCAGCCAGCGCGGTTTGAGGTGCTCGGCGCTGTGCGGCAGCGGGGAGTGATCGATTTCGCCATCGACGGCGATTGGTCGCTGGAGTGGACCGAAGACGCCAGTACCAGGCGAGTGGATGTTCCCGCCGATGCGGCGGCGGCGGCGCTGAAAAGCGTGGCCAGGTTTGAATATTTCCGTCAGCCCTGCCCTTTGCAACTGAAAGTGGCCGCGCGGCCGACCCGCCTCGTGATCGAGCCGACCTACTTGATTTTCGTGGAGCCGCAGTTGTTGCGACTGGAGGCGACGCTCAAGTGCCGCGTGCGCGGGGCGCGGCCCCCCCGCCTAGCGATTGCGCTGGGCGATTGGCAGCTCGACCGGGCCGGGCCCGAGGCGCTGGTTGAGCAGGAACTGTTGGATGTTGCCCAGAATCCGTTGTCGCTGCCGCTCAAGGCGGGGCCGACGGGCGAACTGGAACTCAAGCTGGAACTACACAAGGAAACTACTCCAGGCAGCAGCTGGATCGCGTTTGATTTGCCGCGGCCGGTTGCGGATTTGCTCGACCCAGCGAGCGTTATCGTGTTGGCCTCGGACAACGTGGAAATCGTGCCCCGTACTCGTGAAGTGAGCGGTCTGACCTCCGATGATCTGCCGCAAAGCATCAAGCTTCCCGACAGGCAGCAGCCTCCGCTGGTGTATCGAGATTTGGGATACGCGGGCAGCTCGCATTTCAGCGCCGATTTCCAGGTACGGACGCGGCAAGTGATGGTGGATGCCGCGGCCCATTTGCGGTTCGGCCCGCAAGGCGTAGCCGTCGAGCAGCAGCTCGTCTATCGCATCTTCTATGAGCCGCAGCGGACCTTCACGCTGCTGGTGCCGGAGACCTTGGCGGCGCGCGGAGAAATCAAAGTTCTACTGGCCAACCAGTCGCTCTTGCTCGCACCGGCGCCGGCCACGGCTTCCGCCAGCGGTCCCAGCCTGGCCCGTTACCAGGTGACGGTTCCGCAAGAGCAGCGCGGCAACGTCAAGCTGCTGGTTCAGTATTCCTTGCCGCTGCCGGCGCTGAATGCCGACAAGCCGGCGGAGCTGACGGTGCCCTTGGTCATTCCAGTAGAAGATGAGGTGCAATCCACCAGTGGCCAAACGCTCGCGGCGACCTGGAGTGATTCGCTGGAAGTAGAGCTGGCGGCTGCAAGCTCCGCCAGTTTTCAGCCCGTCACCGGCGTTAGCTCGCTTAGGGAGCTGCAGCTCTCATCCGCCAGGTTGCTACCGGCCGCGCGGTGGAAACTGACCCCAGCCAACCCCAGCTCCGGCAGCACCGTCGCCGTAAGCCGGCTCTGGTTGCAGAGCGTGTTTAGCGATCAGGGGCGACAGGACCGGGCCGCGTGGAAGCTGCAGACCTCGGCCCGAGAGTTGACGCTCATCCTTCCTGCCGGCACGGATATGGATGGCGTGGAATTGGCATTGGACGGGCAGAAACTGGCCGGCGCGCGGAGCGAGAGAAATACGGTGCATGTTCCGCTGCTAAGCGGTAGCACACCGCGTGATCGCGTGCTGGAGGCCTGGTTCGCCGTGCCGGGCGAGTTGCCAAGGGGAGACAGTCTGCAAACCCGCATGCCAGCTCCGCGGCTGCAAGGCGTATCCCACATTCGCGCGGTCTACTGGCAACTGTGCCTGCCGGCCGACCGGCATCTAATGGCCGACCCGGCGGGCTTCAGTCCCGAGATGCAATATTCCTGGCGGACCTGGTTCTGGGACCGCCGGGGCACCAAGAGCCAGGAGGAATTGGAGGCGTGGGTGGGGGCCAGCCGTCAGGAGCCCATTCCCTTGCAAACAAATCAATATTTGTTCAGCAGCTTCGGAAGTGTTGAGAGCATCCAGCTCTTCGGCGCTTCGCGGCGCGCGATATTGGCTATCGCGGGCGCTCTAGTGCTGGGGCTGGGACTATTGCTGCTCCATCTCCGCTTTTTGCGGCACCCGGCGACGGCCCTGTCGATTGCGGTGGGCCTAGGCACGGCCGCGCTGATTTGGCCGGTGGCTGGACTCTTGTTGGCTCAGGGTGCGGCGCTGGCACTTACCGTGGTGGGAGTCACCGTGCTTTGGCAATGGGGAATTTCCGGCCAGTCCGGTTGGGCGACCTCCGAGATAGTGCGTGAACTCCCATCCCACCGAGACCGCCCTTCCACAACCGCAGCCGCCCCGCGTGCCGAGGCTCCAGCACCGGCTTCCACGGCAACCGCGCCGCTGATGGGCGCGGGGGAGGCCCAGATATGAGCGCCCGCGGAGCCACAAATTTCGGCCTGAATTCCTTGTTCGTCGTTGTTGCATTATTTGTCACAATGTCCGCACTTGCGGCCGATCCGCCAAGTCAGCCAGAGACTCTGCGATACCGCCGGATCTACGTTCCTGTTGACGAGCTAAATTCGCAGGCCCGCGGGATGATTCCGCTCAAGCGCGAGGAGTTTGAGCGGCGGATTGCCGCCTGGACCGCGCGTCAGCCAAACTCTCTCGCCGCGCAGGTGAGGGTCGAGCGGGCGGTCTACGCTGCGCGACTGGCAGGGGACCAATTTATCGACGGCAACGCGCGGTTGGACGTGGTAAGTGCGGCGCGCGAACCGGTGCTGCTGACATGGGAGAGCACGCTGGCCATTGGCAAACCGCTCTGGAACGAGCAGCCTCCGCGCCCGGCCAGAATGGGAACCACGCCCGCGGGCACAACCGCTCTGCTGGTCGAAAAGAGCGGGCAATTAACAGTCCCCTGGACCCTTCGGGGAGCCGTGTCCGAGGCACAGGAGACGTCCTTCAATCTGCACCTGCCCAAGGCCGCCATCACCCGCCTGGTCCTGCAGCTTCCCGCCGGTCTAATCCTGGAAACCACTGCAGGCATTGTCGCTCGTCTGGAACCAGGCGCCGTGGAAAACCGGCTCTTGCCGACGAGTGTCGGCGCCCTCAGCACCAACTGGCTGGTTGAGCTGGGTGGGCTTACTCAGGTGCAGTTGCGGGTGAAGAGTGCGGAAAGGGCAGCCAAGACCGGCGGCATCATGCTCGTGCGGGAATCGGCGACTCATATTCTTTCGCCGGTGGATGTGAGTAGCGAATTCGGTCTGCAACTGGACGTTCATCAAGCGGCTTTGAAAGCAATCAAGTTGGAAGTAGACGCGGATGCAAAAATCATCGGCATCCGTCAAGGTGCAGCCCCCCTTTCCTGGCGAGAAGTTGCCGCCATCACACCCCAGCAGACGGCACTACAAGTTGATCTGCCAGAATCGCTAACAGGCACCGGAAACGGACTGACAGTCAGCGTCGTTTCGCCGTTGGCACTGGACCGTCCCTGGCGTCTGCCGCGGCTGCGGCTGCTCGGCGGCTCCTGGCAAGAGGGGACCGCCAGCCTGGTCGTACCCCCGTCTTTGCACGTCAGCAGCATCCAGTTCACGGACGCCCGCCAGACCTCCATCAGCCCCGGCTCCATCGCACAGCCGCAACGGACGTATCAATTCCAGTACCTGTCGCCGCTCGGCCAGGTTGCCGTGCAATCCTCCCGCGAGAATCCACAGCTTGATGTACTGGGGGGACTCGTCGTCCGGCATGAGACGACGCAACTTTCCGCCGTGCTCAATATTGACCTTTCGGTCAACACCGGCCAGCGTTTTATCGCGGAAGGAATCATCCACGAGGAGTGGACCGTGGACTCCGTGGACACCTCGCCGCCCGACTTGCTGGAAGAGCGACAGTTCATTCCCATCGATGGCCGCAAATTCGCCCTGCGGGTGCGCCTGGCTCGGCCGCTGACCCCCCAGGACAAAACGCGGCTGGTGATTCGGGCTCACCGTCCGTTGCCGGCGGTCGGGGAAAGCATCACCGCGCCCGCGCTCCGGCTGGTGGATTTTCAAGATGAGCGCGATGAGCAGCTTGTAGTGGCGCTGCGGGCTACGGATAGCTCCCGCGAGTTTCAGTTGTCCGGCGATTTGGACTTGCTGCGAATTGATCCCGAGTCTGCTGCCCCAGAGGAGCTAAGCCTGCTCGATTCATCCGCCACCGGCCTTCTGTTCCGCCTCCATCGTCAGGGTGAAGGCTCGCGGGTTTCCCTGGTCCCCAGCGACCCGCGCTTCACCGTCGGCATAGAGTCCTCGGCGCACGCGCAGCGGGGAAAAATCGAGCACCACGCGGTCGCTCGCATCACCCCCACGTCATCCAGCCTCACGCGACTGATTGTCCGATCTTCCGGGCCGGTGCCCGCGGCCATGAAATGGAAGCTGGTTGGTGCGGGGGACCTGAGCATCGCCTCGCAGACACTCCTCCCCGCGCAATCTCCGCCCACGCCGGAAGGGCAAAAAGTGTCCGTCTGGGAACTCATCCTGAGCCGCGTTACCACGGAGCCACTCACTCTGGAATCGACCTGGGAGACGTCGTTCTCTCAGGGAGAAGTGCTGCCGCTATTTTCATTTCCTGAAGCGGCTGCCCAGGATGGGCTGGTGCGAATCGAGGCCGGGCAGGGAGTGTCCCTGCAAATAGAAACCGAAGGGGCCAAGCCGGTTCCCGCGCCACTGGCGCCGGCAGGATCCTATTCGCCTATCCGCGGTTTGTTCCGCTATGAGCCGGGGCGTCAAGCGACAGTCGGTCTCAGGACACCGACCAAGGAGGACGCTCTGCCTGTTGCCTGGGCGAACAAATGCACGCTGAAGAGCCGTTTCTCACTGGACGGCGCGGCAATCCACGAAATTACCTGGCGGCTGGAAAACCACGGCCTCGACCGTTTTCCCTTCTCTTTGCCGGCGGGAGTTCGCCCGGTGCAGCTTTCGATTGATGGAGAAGGGGCGGCGATTCCTGTCCTCGATACCAAGGCGCAGCAACACTTTATTCCCCTGCCGGAGCAGCGTCGCCATCCCGTCGTATCCCTGACGGTCGCCACGCGAGCCCCGGAAACATCCGGCTTTCTCGAGCATTACTGGTCGGCACCGCTGGTCACCACGCCCCTGCGGGTTCTTGACCGCCACTGGTTAGTGACGCTGCCGCCGGGTATTCAGCAAGTGGCCGGTGGAACGACAGCAAACGTCACGAACGCCAATCACTGGTATGAAATCTGGAAGTCTCGCCTGTGGGAAGTATTTTCGCTCTTGAGCGCGGGAGATAACGCGGAATTTGAGTCCCCTTGGTCCGAAACCAAGCCGCTAGTCGTGGTGATCTACTCGCCTGGTCTGGTGCGCACCTTGGGCATCGCCCTGGCGATCGCCGCCGCGAGCGTCGTGATTTGGCTGATTCCACGGCGTTTGATGGCCGTTCTCATTTTCGCCGTTCTGTTCTCCGGTGCTGCGTTGCTGCTGCCGGCGGCCTGGTCGCCACTCGCTGCCGGTGTCTTTTGGGGGGCTCTCGTGGGGGGATTGTTCGGCCTCGCCCGTCCTTTCGCCGAATCTCGCCCTGTGGTCACGCGGCCGTCTCTGCCGAGCACCCGGACAAGGATCGCGAAAGGTCTGACGGCCTCCATTCTCTTTGTGGTGATGACTGCCAGCGATCAGGCTCCAGCAACCGCCGCACCCGACGAGCCCAGCCACAAAGCCGCGGTTGCTCAGCTTCATCGCGTCGTCATTCCTGTCGACGCCGACCAGAAGCCACTGGGGGATTACGTCTACGTCTCGCTCGATTTCTACGCGCTCCTGTACCAGGCCCCCATGCGTGAACAGCTTCCGCCCTGGCTGCTACGGTCGGCAACCTATGAAATGCAGGTGTCCGAAGAGGGCGCTGCGGCGAGTGTCGTGATGCGTTTGGAACTGGAAACTCTTGTGGCGCAGGCCAAAGTTTCTCTGCCGCTCCGGCGAGGCGAAGTCCATCTGTTGGAAGGGCGAGCCACGTTGGAAGGGGAACCATTTTCGCTCGACTGGAACGACACGGGGACCGCGCTCCGACTGGAAATTGAGCGCCCCGGACAGTACCAGCTCGCGCTCGCGTTTTCCGCGGCCGCGAAACCAGAGAATGGCACAGCAAAATGGGATTTCAGCATCCCCAAGACTCCGCGGTCAGCGCTCCGAATCAAGTCGCCCCTTCGGCCCGCCGATTGGCTCATGCCCGGCGCGCTGGGAGCTGTGGCGAAAGCACTCGATAGCGACGACCTGCTCATTGAGCTCGGTCCGACGGCGTCATTCAACGTGAGCCGGAAAGATCAGCGTCGACCCGCGGACAATGCGACGGAAGCGGAACAACTGGTGTGGTGGAAGCTCCGACCGGGCTCGGTAACGGCCGATGTACTTGTTCGTGTCCGCCCCGTGACTGGAAAGATCAACGAGGTCAAGCTGCTGGCAGACTCGCGTCTCCGCCTGCTGCCGCTGGAGAACGAAACGCGAGTTTCCCGCGTCTGGGTCGAGGAAGGTGAATTCAACACCATCCATTGGACGCTCGCCGAGCCGGCTGTCGAGGCTGTGGAGCTGCGAGGCAAATTCTTGCTGCTCGATGCATCCGGCATCGGCAAGTTGGTTCTGCCGCGGTTGGAAGTGCTGACCGACCGAAAGACCAAACAGTGGCAGGCAATTTCAGTCGGCAAGGAATCCGACGTCAGCCCGGATCCAGAAACGGTCATTGCCTCCATTCCGCCGGTCGAATTTGTTGACAGTTTTGGGGTCGCTGCCGGGCCTCCCGACCTCGCCTTTGACGCGAGTGGACAGCCGCAAGCCTTCCTCATCCGGCCGCACGAAGCAATGGTCCGCGCCCGGGAGAGCATCGACATCAGCATCGGCCGCCGCGATGCCGAAATCGTGTACCGCGCGGACTTGGCCGGCATTCCCCCGCACAGGTTTCAGGAGGCGATTGAACTGCCCCCTGGCTTTCGCGTGAAGCAAGCCGTCCTGCTGGAGCAGGAAGCTGTCGTCTCGCTCCGCTGGCCGGTAGCGCAGCAGGGTTCCCTCACCATTCATCGTGGACAGTCCCCCGCCAACACCCAGCAACTACTGATCGAGGGCACCCTCCCAATGAAAGCCCTCTCCGGTAATGCGGACCTCGTGCGGTTGCCGAGCCTGCGTTCCGCGGCGAGCGATGGTGCGACTATCCGCATCTATCGTACGCCGGCCACCCTCGCTCTCATCAAGACCGCGACCGGCATTCCGCCCTCCGCCGCTCCTGAAGGTCCGCCCTGGGATGCTCGGCTGGGCCATCTCCTGGCGAGCTACAAATCGAGCCCTTCCCCTCAGCCGGTGGTGCGGGAATTCGCCGTCGTAAGGAAAGCCAACAACCCCGCAGCTACCTACCGGTTAGTGACGAAAATGGAGCGAACGACCGCCCGCTTATGGTCCGCGGTAGTGAAATGCGAAGTCACTCTGGAGAGCGGATCGCTGGATGCTGCTCGTTTTGAAGTTCCGGCAGAATGGTCGGGCCCATTCGAGCTCATCCCCGCGATGGACCATCAGGTAGTGCTGCTCCCAGGCCAGACGCAGCGGCACCTGGTCATCCGCCCCTTGGCGGGGCACTTGGGCAAACTCAGCTTCTCCCTCCGCGGCCCCTTGAAGTTGCAGACCGGGGAGACGCCGCACGCACCCGTCCTGTTGCCGCTCGATGCGGTGCGATCAGATTCCTTCTTGCTTTTGCCAAGCCGCGTGGCGGACGAAAACCTGCAGTGGCAAACCAGCGGCTTGCAGGCAATGGCCGCGCTGGAGTCTCAAGATGCGCAGCTTGCGGCGCCGGGTCATGAAGTCTTTCGGGTCGTCGCTCCTCGCTTTGCGGCCACGCTCTTGCACTCGAAAGATTCTCGCGGAAGTACCCGCATCGTCTTCGCGGATTTGATGGTGCGTCCCCTTCTCGTGGGAAGCTACTGGGCCAAGGCCAACTACTACCTGCTTCCCGGCGGACGCGACGAGGCGGAGTTGCAACTGCCCGCTGGCAGCCAATTGGTGCAGGTGCTGGTAAATGATTCGCCCGCGGAAATCCGCAACCTGCCCGAGGGGACATGGAAGGTCCGTCTGGGGCACGAGCAACTGCCGCAGCAGGTTACAGTGATTTACGAACATCATCGGAACGACAGCGCAAACGGTGACCCGCAAGCAATTCCGCCGGTCTGGTTGGGGATTGCCACCGACAAAACAACCTGGTCGCTGCTCTCTGACAAAACAGACCAGCAACCGACTCCGAGCCAGAGAGATTCCGCGAGGGATGCCGTGGACCCGCGTAGCGCCGCACTTTCGCAAATGGCCGCCGTAATTCGGCTGGTTCGTGACGCCGGCGACACCAGTGTCTCCGGCCTGCCCCCCGCGCAGCTCGCGGCCTGGCTTTCCCTGTGGCGGCTCGAATTTGCCCGTGTTAACAAGGCCGCAGCGCTCGTGGCTGCTCCAGAGGGGGAGGACCTACTCCCCTCGCCCATGGACCGGCCGGAAACGCAGCGCCGTGCTTTAGAGGCCGAATTCGCCGCAACTCTAAGCCGCTATTCCGACGTCCCGAATGTCGCCACTCCACCTGGAGTGAACAGCGGCGCGGAGTTGCTACCTGATGGCCGACTACAATCACAAGCATCCCTGGCCGGCGATGCTGTTCCCCTACCGCTTTCGGTAACTCCTTCTTCTTCCGACTTCGCCCACCGGCTGGGACTCGCCCTAATCGTGCTCACGCTGGGCCTGGCCGCCGCCTTTGTCACGAAGACGACCCAGCTACGAGAGTCGTTTGTTTCCTCGCCGGCATTCGCACTGGCGACATTGGCCGCCGTCTGCCTCATCTTGCTCCCGGCCGGCCTGATTGCCGCCCCACTTCTCGCCGCCGCCGCCGCATGGTTTGCCCTCCGCCGCAGTTGGCCTGCTGCCAAAGCGGACACCGGCTCTCGCGTCCTTCGCCCCACGACACTTTCCCAGTGACCCTCGATCAACCCCTGAACCTTCGGCGTTGCTTTCGGTCTTCCACCTAGCACCACCATCAACACCGCCCCCATCCGGCTTAATTCCGAGTGCCGTTGACCCGTTTCCCAAACCCTCTAAGATACAAGCTTGCAAACCAATCGGGGTGTGGCTCAGCCTGGCTAGAGCGCTTGGTTCGGGACCAAGAGGTCGCAGGTTCAAATCCTGTCACCCCGACTATCTTTCGTAAGAAGCCCTTCCGCCAACAGGTCGAAGGGCTTTCTCCATTCTGGGACGAGACTTGTGCCGTCGGGCTTCCAGTTCCCACGCAGGACTTCCAAGATTAGGCGTTTCGCGGCGTAGGGATTCCTTAGAACAGGAGAGCACTGACATGAAATCACTTTAGCAGAACGAATTCTTCCTTTGCTGCCGCATGGGCCAGCGCCTTGGCCCTAAGGGGAGCGGCCTTTGTCTTTAGCGAGAGGGAAACCGGCTCTCCCAAATGCCGCACATTCTCAAGTCAAGTTTTCAACGATCCCGACGGACTCTCGCCGGCCCGGAATCGCTCAGGGAAGGCAAAGTAGGACAAGCCCCCTACTTCTCCTCCTCAAAATCCAGCTCGTCCATCCAGCCTTCCAGATACTCGTCGATCTGGTCGGCGCAGCGGTGGTAGAGCTCGGCGGGGCCGCCGATGGGGTCGGATACGTCGCCCCGGTTCTTGGAAATGATGTGGGTCCGGGCGGCGGCGTCGGGAAAGTTGGAAATGATGGCGTCTCGGTGGCTGCGAGTCATCGTCAGAATGATGTCGGCGAATCGCACCAGCCGGTCGGTGAGGGGCTGGCTTTCGTGCAGGGAAAGATCGAGGCCCCGCTGTTTCATGGCGCCGACGGCTTCGGCGGCTGGCCGGACGCCGGGGCTGGCCGCGATGCCGGCGGACATCACCATGACCCCACGCTCCTCCAACTCTTCCGCCGTGCAGCCGAGCTTTTCGGCAATCCGTTTTCGCAGCAGGGCCTCGGCCATGGGGCTGCGGCAGGTGTTGCCCGTGCAGACCACGACCGCAATCCAACTGGCCAGCCGCTTAAGGTTCGTTTCCGAGACTGCCCCAACCCGCGGAATCTCAAATCCCTCATTATCCACGTAGGCGATGGTCGAAGGCTGTGCCAGCCGGCAGCGGCCGGCGTCAATCACCACGTCCACCTGTTGGCCAATCTGCTGGATGGCTTCTTGGGCTGTGACCGAATCCGTCTCTCCTGGACAGTGCGCCCCCGCAATGACCAGAGGCCCCGCCAAGAGCCGCAGCGCGGAAGCGATGATGTCATGGGCCGGAACACGCAGACGAATGATGCCATCTGGCGCAACCAGCTCTCTTACTCTTGCCGGCAGTCGCTGGACGAGACTGTCGCTTTGGGCGTCGTCGAGCTGCAACGTCACCGGCCCCGGCCAGCAGCGGCGGGCCAGCCGCAGGCCGACGCGGGGGATTTGCGGGGCATAATCCAGAGCCTCATCCGTGCTTTTGAGTGCCAGCGTCAGCGGACCGGATCCCGGCTTACGGCAAAGGTGCGTCAGTCGCTCCACGGCCCGCTCATCAAACGCATGGGCAGCAACCACGTAGACAGTCTCGGTGGGAAAAACGACCAGCTTCCCTTCCACCAGCGCCTGCACCGCCCGGTGGACCACGTCGCGCGGGTCCTCGGCGGTCGTCACATCCAAAACAAGCGATGCCATGAGCAGGGAGGGGATTAGATAAGCAGGCAGGCCGTGGAGAAGAGCCTCTCCCCCGGAATGGCTTCTCCCTGAGCGTCGGCGGTTCGTCCCGGCTAGAATACTCAATTCTCGACTTGTGGGCGGGGCTGGTCAAGAGCGCGCGGGAAACTGTGGGGCTTCCCTTTGGATTTTCTGCCTAGTTCGACTGTTTGATTTGCTCGCCTCTTCCACTGGAAGCAGCGTAAGTGTCTGGCACCCTTGATCATTCGTAAACACCAAATCTAAAACAGTCGAAGTACTCAGTACTCAGCACTCAGCACTGCTAGTAAACACCCACTCCTCGCTTGAGGTGAGCGGGCTGCATCCAAAATGTGTCCCTCAAGGGGTTTAAGGGGGTGGGAAGATTCCCGTCGTCAAACCGAATACTGGATGATGGAACTCGCGTCACTTGTTGTCTCACTTGTCTCGATCGCGCTCCTTTACGGCATTCCGCTCGCGGTAATCGCGCTCGTACTGTACGGGGCATACCGCGGTTTCGCTCCGGTCCAGCGAAAGCTGCCGGAGGACCTGCCCAGCGATCTCTTCGACGGCAAGCCGGCCAATGCGGAAGCAAACGTCGCCGGGGAAGCGGCCACTAGCGAGTTCAGAAGGTTATTCCGAGCGAGTGTTCGTAAGCGATTCGCAGCAATCATGGAAAGGTTTAACGCCTACTTCAATATCCAGAAGCGGTATTAGAGCCCGGTGGGAATAAGACGAGGTTGGACCACGAATCTCTCTGCGAGTGCCACTATCTTTCGCTCCTGGAGCGATCGCTTGGAAATCATCATTATCACGATCGTCCTGGGAGTAGCGCCGGTGGTGGCGGCGATTTTCCTCGCCGCCGCGCGATTGGCATTTGCCCGGCCAGGCAGTGTCCGCCAGCTGTCGCGAATCGACTTGCAGGGGATGTTCATTATCACCTTCGGACTGGCCACCGCTCTCTCGCTGACGCGATACGTGATCAGAAGCAACGAGGAAATGAATGTCTTGTATGCCGTCTGCTTCCTGCCATTCCTCCTGCCGATGATCTGGCTGGCGAGGTATGCCGCGCAGGACGTCTGGGAAGTTTCCGCCAGCAAGAACAAGCAGGAGAATTCCCGGCCGGACTTGTCGTTCCTATCGGACGATAAGCACAGAATCAATGGAGGGCAGGCTGGAGGCCTATCGACAGGCAAAAAAATCGGAAATTTCCCTCGACCGAGGAGGGGGGTGGTGAAAATGCCTGTACAGATAATTACGCATACTATTTCTGGCAAACGAGTTACGTAAAACCGAAAGGTAGCGTTTTCACCACCTGCGTCTCCGTCTTTAATCGATTCCCTCTCGGCTTCGTCTATACTTAAGAAGTCGCTGTGCGCCAGGGGCTGCCGAAACGCGCATCCACAGAGAGAGGTATTGCACCGATGGCTACTGGAACCGCCCATCCACCTGCTCCGTTGCCAACCCTTCAGGCTGCGCCGCAGGCCCGTCCGATGTTGCAGGTGATCGAGCGCCAACTTGGGCGGACGAAGTTCCATGTGCGGCTAGTGGACTTGCTGTCGCGGTTTGCCATTCTGGTCGTCGGCGTGCTGGGTTTCATGCTGGTGGTGGCGCTGGTTGATCACTGGTGGGTGCTGCCGCTGGGAGTGTGGGGGCGGACGATTGCGTTCCTGTTGCTCGTCGGTGGCGTCGTCTATTACAGCGTGACACAGATAGCTCCGCTCTTCATCCGCCGGATCAACGAGACGTATGCCGCCCGCGCCATCGAAGAGAGCCGGCCGTCGCTGAAGAACAGCCTCATCAATTTTCTGATGCTGCGCAGTGACCGGAGCGGCGTGCGGGAGGTCGTGTTCGAGGCGCTGGAGCGGCGGGCCGCGGAAGACATCGCCGACGTGGCGGTGGAATCGGCCGTGGACCGGGCCCCGGTCATTCGCGTCGGCTATGTGCTGCTGGGGGTGCTGGCGGTCTGTGCCGCGTACAAGATTCTTTCGCCGAAGGACCCGTTTCAGACGTTCGCCCGCGTTATGGCTCCCTGGGCCACCATCGACCGCCCCTCGCGCGTGCAAATCAGCGATGTGCAGCCCGGCGACTTGACCGTTTATCGCGGCCGTTCGCAAACGATCTCCGCGACGGTGGAAGGTGTGCGGGAAGGGCAACCGGTGAAGCTGCTCTATTCCACCGCCGACGGCCAGACGGTGGACCGCGAAGTGCCGATGAAGCCGGGGGCGGGAGGCCTGCGATTCTCGTGCGAGCTGCCGCCGCTGATCGAGAAATCCATACCCGACGCCACGAAGCCGGGCCTGCAACAGGACGTCACTTATCGCGTGGTCGCGGGGGACGGGGTGACGAGTGATTATCGCCTGAGCGTGGTCGATGCTCCGACGATAGTCGTGGAAAAAGTGGAGTATCAATTCCCGGCCTATACGAACAAGGCTCCGCAAACGCTGATGCAGGGGGACGTCCGGGCGCTGGAAGGAACCAGAGTTACCATCCACGCTTCCTCCAATCAGCCCATCCGCGAGGCGATGCTGGAGTTCGACCCGGCAGCGGGCGGCTCGGACGCGGCAGCCGGCAATAGGCCGCTGAAGAGCGTGCCGATGCAATTCGAGGGGCAGAAAGCTCGCGTCACGCTCACGATGCTGCTCAAATCCGACCGCAACACTCCCTGGCACGGCAGCTACCAGGTCCGGTTCACGAATGCGGAGGGAGCCCGCAGCGAACAGCCGGTGGTGCATGCGCTGGAAGTGGTGCGGGATCTGGCGCCCGAGGTGCAGATTCTCGCGCCGCTCAAGAAGATGGTTGAAGTGCCGGAGAACGGCTCGCTGCCCATCGAGGTTCGCGCGATTGACCCGGACTATGCCCTCAGCAAGTTGCATCTGCACGGTACGTCGCGGGGGAAGACCGTACTGGACGAAGAGTTACTGAAAGATGCCGCTGCTTCGCCACAAGCCGTGGCCAAATATGTCTTCCGCCCGAGCGAGCACAAGCTTGTCGCCGGCGACGAGATGATGTACGTCGCCAGCGCGTCCGATAATCGGACTTCGCCGGAAACGGGCGCGGCCGAGCCCAACGAAGCGAGCACCGCACAGTACGTCGTGCGCGTGACAGCGCCGCTCGAGGCGAAACCGCCAGCGGAGAAAAGGCCGGGCGAGAAGCCGGAAGAGAAACCGGGCGAAAAACCAGAAGAAACTCCCCCGGAAAATCCTGGCGAGAGGCCCCAGGAAAATCCGAAACCGGGCGAGAGCCCGAAGCAAGGCGAAAAGCCAATGCCCAAGCCCGGCGAAAAGCCGATGCCGGGTGAGAAACCGATGCCGGATGAGTCGCAGGGCGAGAAGCCCATGCCCGGCGAACGGCCGGAGGAGAACCCAGACGAAAAATCGGGGGACAAGGGAAGCGAGAAAAAGCAGGGGGACAAATCAAGCGAGCCCAAGAAGGGGGACAAGGGTGGCGAAAGCTCCAGCGGCGGCAAGAGCGAGAAGAAAAACGACGGCTCTTCCGGCGGCACTAGCGAGCAGAAGGGGGGCAAAGAAGAACCGGGCGGCAGTGGCGGCAAAGGCTCCGAAGGTGCCGACGCGAAGTCCCAACCCAGCAGCGGCGCTGAATCCGGCCAAGGGACAACCGGTCAGAAATCAAACGGTCCCCCGCAGCAGAATGGCGGCGAGGGGAGTGAAGGAGGCGAAGGAAGCGAGTCGGGCGAAGGGGGAAGCACCTCCGGCCAGCCGAGCAAGACGCAACATGCCGGCGATGCGATTGAGAAGATTCTGAAGAACCGCGAGAAGCAGGCGGAGAAGTCAGGCAATCAGAACCCGAATCAGAATCCTAGCGAAAATCCCAGTGAGGGAGGTTCGGAAGAGCCCAAGCCGGGCGAAGGGGCGTCCTCCAAGAGCAGCGAGCCGAAAACGGGGGACAAGGGCGGCACGAAAAACGCCGATAAGTCCGGCGAGAAATCGAGCGGTGAAGGCACCGGAGAAAAGACGGGAAACAAGACGGCGGCAAAGTCGGGCGATAAGGTCGGGCAGAACCCGATGAGCGCCGGCGAAAAGTCTGGCGAGAAAACGGGCGAGAAGCCTGGAGAGAAAGTCGGCTCGGAAGGCAAGTCGGGCGAGCCGACCAAGGCCGGCGAGAAAACTCAGGAGAGCGGCGCGAAGGGTGCCAAGGGCAAGGAGCCCGATGCCGGTTCCCCAGGCAGCAAGCCCATGGGCGCAGCGAATGACAAGCAGACTCCCAAGGAAAAGGTCGGCGCAGGAGAGAAGAAAGATGCCGGCAACGGCAGGCCCGGCGAATCGGGCGCGGGGGAAGGGACGAAGGAGAAAACGGGCAACGCCGACACTCAGGCGGGTGGCGAAGGCAAGGAGAAAACGCAGCAGCCGGAGGGCTCCGCGGCCAAGAGCGGCGAGGCGAGTCCGCCGGGCCAAGGCAAGGAGTCGGATTCGCAAGGGAATGAATCTGGAGATAAGAAGGGAGGCGGCAAGTCGGGCGACGGCCAGTCGGCCAATAAAGCCGGCAACAAGAACCCAGGCTCCAATAGTGTGGGCGATAACGGCCAAGGGGGCGCTCAGGAAAAAGGAAAGGGGAGCGAGACGGGGGACATCCCTGGCGAGGATAAGAAATCCGGCGGCACAGAGGGGGCCAAGGGAAAAAAGTCCAAGTCCGGCAGCGAATCTCAGCCTGGCGAAGAGGGCAAAGAGCCGGGGGGCAAACCGGGCGAGAAGGCCGAGGGGGATCCCGCGGAAGCACAAAAGCCAGGCGAAAAAGCCGGCAGCCGCGAGGCCAAGGGGGACAAAACCGGCCGCGGCACAGCTGATGGCGGCGGCGGCCAGCCAGGCACCGAGGACGGCCCGCCACCTTCGCCCGTGGCCACCGAGGCCGACAAGGCGAATCTCGAATACGCCCGCAAAGCGACCGAAATGGCCCTCGAGCACCTCCGCGACCAAAAGCAGCAGCCCGATCCCGAGCTGCTCAAAGAGCTCGGCTGGACCAAGGAAGAACTAGCGGAGTTCGTTCGCCGCTGGGACGCGATGGAAAGAGCCGCCAAGCAAGACCCCAAGGCCCAGAAGGAGCTGGACGAATCGCTCCGCAGCCTCGGCCTCAGGCCCGCCAAGAACCGCAAGCGGAGCGCCCCCGGCGTCAGCGACAACCAGCGCGACCTCCGCGACAGCGGCAGCCGCTCTTCCGCTCCGCCGGCCTACCGCGAGCAGTTCGAGCAGTTTCGCAAGGGAAGGGGCGGGAGCGAGTGATGTTCGTAGTAACCGGCTTCAGCCGGATATCGGTTCTAACTCGCTATAGCGGGTTACTACGAACTTTCCATGCGATACAATGAGCGGCAGCCATTGTTCAAGGGACTATCACCAGCCGCGCCCAGGAGTCTCCGCATGAACGCCTTCCCCTTCACCCGCCGCCATTTCCTCGCCGGCACCGCCTGCGGCGCAGCCGCTCTCTGGCTTCCCGATTACTGGCAGCCGGGCGCATTCGCGGAGGAGCTCACCCGCACGCCCGCTCAGACGGAAGGGCCGTTCTATCCCGATAAGCTGCCGCTCGATACCGACAACGACCTGATCGTCATTAACGACAAGCTCACGCCGGCGGTCGGAACGATCACACATCTCACGGGCAAAATCCTAAGTGCCAACGGCGAGCCCCTCCGCAACGCGGTGGTGGAAATCTGGCAGTGCGACAACAACGGGGCTTATCTCCATTCCCGCAGCGACAACGGCAAAAAGCGGGACGGCAACTTCCAGGGTTTTGGCCGCTTCCTCACCGGCGCCGGCGGCGAATACTACTTCCGCACCATCAAGCCGGTCGCCTACCCCGGTCGCACGCCGCACATCCACTTCATGATCAAGAAGGGGGACAAGGAGCTGCTCACCACGCAGTGCTACGTGAAGGATGACCCCGGCAACGAGAAGGATGGTATTTACCGCAGCGTTCGGGACCAGAAGCTGCGGGACGCAATCACGGCCGATTTCGTCCCCCTCAAGAATTCCAAAATCGGCGAATTGGCCGCGAATTTTGACCTGGTGCTGGGAGTGACCCCCGAGCATAAGTAACTGTCCTTGCAGTATTGGCGCGTAACCCAGGCCAAAGCAGATGCCGACGGTCAGATAGAGGCGGTCTTTTCCGGTGAGATTTCGCGGCGATGGGGGCGGGTTCATTTCGGCATTCCGGCCGTCGGCTGCATGTTTCCGTAGCCGGGGTCTTCCAGGCCGAAGGCATCGGCCACGCGATTGAAGAAGGCGAACAGGGCCGTGATATAAACCCCCTCCGCAATCTGCGGCTCGGTCCAGCCGGCGTCACGCACCCGTTGTACATCTTCGGGCGAGTTCTTGTAAGCATGCCGCGTCACCAATTCCACGAACGTGAGCAGCGCCCGCTCCGCGCTCGACACTGGCGCGGCGGCCAAGTCCCCTCGGCTAAGGGCGGCAGTGATTTCGGCATCGGCTCCCTGCAACTGCAGGAAATAGGCGTGTGAGCCCACTCAGTACGGACAGCGGTTAAGCCCCGAGACGTAAGTCGCAATCATCTCCTTGGTCCGGCGATTCAGATGCCCGTCGCTGAAGTGAACTCCGTAGCTGAATGCCATCACCTGCCGCAAAAAATCAGGCCGGTGGGCGAAGCACTGCAAAATGCCGGGGAACTTGTCCCGATCCGGGTTCGCTTTCCGCCAACTGGCCATGACCTCGGCGAGCGGGCCAGTGGCTTCGCTTTCGGGAGTAGTGTGGATGAAAGGCATAGAGACATTCTAGCACCAGGACTTTGCCCAAATCGCTTCTACGGAGTTGCATCGGCAGCGGTTTGCGGAAAGACTAGGAGTTGGCTCATGAACTCTAGGAGTTGTGATGGGATTTGCCGGACTCTTGCTATTGACGATACTCGCCGCCGAGCCGGCGAAGCCCACGGTAGAGGAATTGCGGTTCTTCGAAACCGCCGTGCGGCCGGTGCTTGTCGAACATTGCCACAAATGCCACAGCGAGAAGAAGCAGTGGAGCAACCTGCGTCTGGACTCGCGAGAGGCGATTCTGAAGGGGGGCGATATCGGGCCGGGCATCGTTCCGGGCAAGCCGGAGGAGAGCTTGCTCATCAAGGCCGTGCGGCACGCCGATGAGGATCTGAAAATGCCCAAGGAAGGGAAATTGACGGAGCGACAGATTGCGGACCTGGTGAAATGGGTGGAGATGGGGGCGCCGTATCCGGAGACTGCCGTCGCTGCTGGCCGCACGCGGGATCCCAATCATTGGGCGTTCCAGCCAGCAAACGATCCGTCGGTTCCCGCGATCAAGAGCGAGCTCACGGCATCAACTCCCATCGACAACTTCATCCTCGCGAAGCTGCAAGCGAGTGGCCTCGGTCTTTCGCCTCCGGCGGATAAGCGAACGCTCATTCGCCGCCTAAACTTCGACCTTGTCGGTTTGCCTCCTTCGCCAGAAGACATCGCCGCTTTCCTAACGGACGAAAGTCCCGATGCCACCGCCCGTCTCATCGACCGCTTGCTCGCTTCCCCCGCCTACGGCGAGCGGTGGGGACGGCACTGGCTGGATGTGGCCCGCTACGCGGATTCCAACGGGCTGGATGAGAACGTCGCTCACGGCAACGCCTGGCGATATCGCGACTATGTCGTGACGGCGTTCAACGAGGACCGGCAGTATGACCGCTTCCTCACCGAGCAGCTTGCCGGTGACTTGTTGCCGTTTGCCAACGACGACGAGCGGCAGCGGAATCTGGTGGCGACGGGCTTTCTGGCGATTGGTCCGAAGGTCCTCGCGGAAGTCGATGAAGCCAAGATGCAGATGGACATCGTCGATGAGCAGATCGACTGCGTCGGCCGGGCCCTGCTGGGGCTGACGCTCGGCTGTGCCCGTTGCCACGACCACAAGTTCGACCCGATTCAGACGGCGGACTATTACGGACTGGCGGGGATTTTTAAGAGCACTAAGGCGATGGAGAACTACAAAAAGGTGGCTAAGTGGCATGAAAACCCGCTGCCGGCGAGTAGCCCCAAAATGCCTGGCGACATGGACCCGCCGACCGCGATGGGAGTGACCGAAGACAAGGTCCTCGACGTCGCCATTCATATTCGGGGGAATCCGCTGAAGCTGGGAGAGGTCTCGTTGCGGCATGTGCCACCCGTCGTCCGCGGCCCAGCGACTCCGCAGTTCACCGCGAAAGAGAGCGGCCGCCGCGAGTTGGCGAGTTGGATGGTTGATGCCAAGAACCCGCTCACCAGCCGCGTGATGGTGAACCGCATTTGGCGGTGGCACTTCGGGCAGGGGATCGTCAAGACGATGGACAATTTCGGCCTGCTCGGAGAGAAGCCGACACATCCAGAAATGCTCGACTGGCTTTCGCTCCGCTTCGCCGACAGCGGCTGGTCGGTCAAGAAAATGCACCGGCTAATGCTGAATTCCAGCACCTGGCAGCAGGATAGTTCTCCCCAAAGTAGTCCTCACGCTCCGCGTGAGGATAGTCATCTCGCGGAGCGAGATGACTACTATGGCCGCATGAGGGTCCGCCGGCTGGAAGCGGAGGAAGTCCGCGATTCGCTCCTCGCCGTCAGCGGCCAGGTAGACTCCACGATGGGAGGCTCGCTCCTCAAAATCAAGAACCGGGGCTACTTCTTCGACCACACTTCCAAGGACCTGACCGACTATACCAGCCGCCGCCGCTCGCTCTATCTGCCGGTGGTCCGGAACAATGTCTACGACGTCTTCTCCCTGCTCGACTACCCCGATGCCGCCATCCCCAGCGGCGACCGGGCCACCACCACCGTCCCCACGCAAGCCCTGCTGATGCTCAACAGCGACCTCGTCATGCAATCCGCCGCCGCCTTGGCCGAGCAACTCCTCGAGGGCCCCGGCAGCGACGAAGATCGGCTGCGGAAGCTGGCGGTGATTGCGTATGGAAGAGAGGCATCGGCGGCGGAAGTGGCGGGGAATGTGGAGTTTCTGAAAGCGGTGGACAAGTCGTTGGCGGCTTCCGTGCCCGATGAGAAGGCGCGAAGGCAGAAGGCATGGGGAGTGATGTGCCACACGGTGATAGCGGCGAATGAGTTTATGTACGTGAAGTAGACAACTCGATGCCTGGCTCTCCCTACCCTTGCGATTTGTCGAATCTCGTCCCGCCTCCCGATTTGTCACGGCGCTGGGTCTTTTGGGCAACGCTCATTGGCATCATTATCTGCTTTGTTGTAATTGATCTCTCGTTTGCCTCGTCCCGCATCCACCGCTATTCGTCAGTCATCAAATACTACTGGCTCCCCCTGAACGTTGGGGCAATCCTTGCACAAAGTGGCTTGCTCGCTATCTATGCCGTTTTGGGTCCAGGGCGAATCTGGCGACGCCAGTCGGTTGCGGTACTGCTCGGTTTCGGCAGCATCCTGGCCTGGTTGCTTGGATTTTCACTGGACGATGTGGGGTTTCCAGGCTATCCGATGAACGATCCGGAAACTCAGGCCGCGATTCTTGTACTTCCGGCGCTATTCTGTGTGGGCTGTGTTCCACTTTGGATCTTAAGATCGTTCTTCCGCTGGCGAATTGAATCTCCAAAATCGGACAAGGCTGTTGACAATGCGCCACAGCTTTCGATTGCCGGCATGCTTTCAGCCACGTTCGTTGCGGCCCTGACCCTTGCTCTAATCCGACTGGGTGCCTATCTTTCCCCCTTGGATGAACCAGTTTGGTGGCAGTGCATCGGCATAGCAGTCGCGTTCACCGCAGGCATTTGTTTGTTTACCCTTCCATTCTCCACGTGGCTGATTCTTTACAGCCGCGGCCTCGTCATCGGTACTTCCTTGGCTGTGGTTTGGTTGAGCATTGTCGGCCTGGTACTCTTCCTTTACGTCGAGGGGGGTTGGCCCCGTTCCGACGCCAGGCTCATGGAAATTCTCCTTTGCGCCAGTTTCATATGCTTCCTGCTTGGCCCTCTCATCGTTTGTCGCCGCTTTCATTACCGGCTCGTAGTGGGTAAGCAGCAGCCTCAGATGTACGCAGCCGCTTCCCAATCTAGAATTTGACGATTCGCTTCGGACGCAATTAAACTGACGACTGACCATGTTTGACCAGCCTCTCTCTCGTCGCACCCTCCTCAGGCGCACTGCCGTCGGTTTCGGTTCGCTTGCGCTGGCGTCATTATTCGCGGAAGAGTCCTCGGCCGAAATCACGGGAACATCCGCCAATCCTCTCGCCCCCCGCCCACCTCATTTCCCCGCCCGCGCCAAGCGGATCATCTTCCTCTTCATGAAAGGTGGCCCCTCGCACCTCGACACCTTCGATCCCAAGCCGCTGCTGACGCGGGATGATGGGAAGCCGCTGCCGTTTGCCAAGCCGCGGGTGCAGTTCGCGGCGACGAGCAATTTGCTGAAGTCGCCGTGGGAGTTCAAGCAGTATGGCCAGAGCGGCATTCCGGTCAGCTCGCTGTTTCCGCACGTGGCCCGGCACGTCGATGATCTCTGCCTCATTCATAGCCTGCACGGCACCAACCCGGCTCACGGCGGGGCGGTCCTCAAGGTGCACACCGGCAGCGACAACTTCATCCGCCCCAGCATCGGCTCGTGGGTGAGCTACGGCCTGGGGACGGAGAACGCCAACCTGCCGGCGTTCGTCACCATCTGCCCCACGCTGGCCCACGGCGGCATCAACAACTGGAGCAGCGCGTTCCTCCCCGCCGTCTACCAGGGGACTCCGCTCGGCAACGCCAGCGTCCCATCCGACAAGGCCCGCGTCAAATACATCAGCAACGCCCAGCTTTCGCGGGAGATGCAGCGCTTGCAGCTCGACCGGCTGGCCGCGATGAACCGGGAGCATATCGCCAGTTCCGGCCCCGAGCCGTCACTGGAGGCCCGCATCAACTCCTTCGAGCTGGCTTTCCGAATGCAGTCTGAAGTGCCAAAGGTCGAAGACTTGTCGGGAGAATCACCATCCACGCTCAGGCTCTACGGCCTCGACAATCCCATCAACGCCAACTTCGGCCGGATGTGCCTGATGGCCCGCCGCTTCGCCGAAGCGGGGGTCCGGTTTATCCAGGTGACGCACAGCGACAGCAACGTGCAGTGGGACCAGCACGCCGACCTGAAAAACGGCCACGAGAAAAACGCCCTGGAAGTCGATCTCCCCATCGCCGGCCTGCTGACCGACCTGAAGAACCGCGGCATGCTGGACGACACGCTGATCTGGTGGGGGGGCGAATTCGGCCGCACGCCGGTGATGGAAGGGAAGAACGGCCGCGACCACAACCCCGAAGGGTTCACCATGTGGCTGGCCGGCGGCGGCGTGAAAGGTGGCCTCCGCTACGGCACCACCGACGACTACGGCTACTACGCCGCCGAAAACAAAGTCCACATCCACGACCTGCACGCCACCATCCTCCACCTCCTTGGCCTCAATCACGAGAAGCTGACGTACCGCTACGCCGGGCGGGATTTCCGGCTGACGGATGTGGAGGGAGAGGTGGTGAAGGGGATTTTGGCCTAACCACCCAATCTCTGTTAGCGATTCTCCAAGAGTACCGCCATCTTTCTACCCAGTCTTCAGAAGCGGAGGGTAGAAAGATGGGGGTAGAAAAATAAGAATGCAAGGCATCACTCTTCTAGCCTTTCCACGTCTCACCATATTTCTCCGCGTACACAATCCGCTTCAACTCGAATCTGCCGGCGTAGGGTTTGTCCGGCGGCTTGGCCTTGCCGATGGCGAGGAGGGCCACGACTTCGGCTTCGTCGGGGATGGCGAATTCCTTCTTCACCGCGGCAGCGTCGAAGCCTTCCATCGGGGCGGTGTCCAGACGCTGATCTTCCGCCGCAGTCCTATGAGCATGGCGGGGCATTTTGGTGTGCGAGTAGGTAGAATCGAGGAATGAGCCACAAACACAAAGAGCGTGATGAGGTTTACGCCGTCCTGCGCTACGATGCATTTCACGACGCAACGGCGCTACCGGAGGAATGTGTCACAGTCAAAGAGGTTGTCAGAAGTCGCGAGGCCGCCGAGGCAGAAGTCGCTCGCCTCAACGCTATCAATAGCGAAAAGAACTGCCGATATTGGTGCCAGCAAACACGATTGTTTCCAGAGGGCTGCTCGGCCGGTGAGAATCCAAATTAACAAAAACTTGACGACAGCACCTCGGATATGCCATGCTACACCTCCTGCCTGAAGACTAACCATCGCCCACCCCCTATGGACCCCGCCATGAAACGCCTTTTCCTCGCCGCTCTGTTCGCTGCCGCCTCATTCAGCATTTGCCAGGCCGAAGAAGCCGCCCCCAAGAAAGCCGAAGCCGCTCCCGCGAAGGAGGCCCCGAAGACGGTGGCTGTTGGCAAACAGGCCCCGGCGTTCAAGATCAAGGATGCCTCGGGCAAGGAAGTGAACTTGGCCGACCTGACCGCCAAGGGGCCGGTCCTCGTCCGGCTCACCTGCGGCTGCTCGGGGTGCGACAAGGAACTGGCCTACTTCCAGAAGATCAACGAAGCCTACAAGGCCCAGGGTCTCACCAGCCTGCTCGTGTTCCGCGAACCGGATGACAAGGTGGCCAAGTACGCGGCCGAGAAGAAGCTGGACATGCTCTACGCCGTCGATTCCAAGGGAGAGGCCTGGAAGGTTTTTGAAACCAAAACCATGCCCACCAACTTCCTAATTGAGAAGGGTGGCAAGATCATCTCCATCGCCGCCGGCTGCGAGCCCAACGGCCTGATTGCCAACATCGTTTCGGAGAAAGCGGCCAAGGTCGTGGGCGTGGCGGCGGTCGATGTGCAGGCAAAGGAAGCCAAAAAGGCGGAAGCGAAGATCGAGAAGAAGTAATCCTACTTGGGCGTTGCCCGCTGCATTTCCACAATCCAGCCGGGCGTTTCCCGCAGGTAGGCGAGGATGTGGCGGGAGCGCGTGAAGTAGTAGAGAGCGTTGAGGCCCTGGAACACCGCGCTCAGGGCGATCACGGTGCCATAGATGGCGACGATGATGAGTTGATAGAAGCGCTGGAATTCTTCTTGGGAGCCCAGCGCTTGCTGCAATTCGGGGTACTGCTCCAATTCTTTCGACAGCGGTCCCGGGCCGGTCAAACCCTCCACAATCATCCAGAGGCTGTAAACGATAATCAGGCCCAGGAAGCCAACCTGGTTCCAGCCGAGAAGCGTGGCGGCCTTGGGGTCAAACGCCAGCAGCAGCCTCTTGCCGCGGAACTCGTTGTAGGTGACGACGCACAATCCCACGGCTACCAGAAACCCGGCGACGCTAAAGGGAGCAAAGGGAAGCGATAGCAGCGCGAACGCCCCCGTCACCCAGCCGTTGAAAGCGGCCACGCGGGCGGCCGAACGAATCTTTGCCCCCCGCGCATGGGCCGAGGCGATCTGCTGGTGATGCTCCGCCGAAAGCGGTCCTGCCGATTGTGCGAGTGCTGCGGGCGAAAGGGCGATGCTCACGGAGTCCCCCGGCTGCGAGATGGGTGCAGAGAACGGGAAACACTACGTTTGGGAGAGGGAGAAGCAAGTCTTCCCGGTGCCTCACAATTCTTCGTCAACAGTCGGTGGCGCGGTCGGCGGCACGGCGGTCGGGGGAACGGCGTTCGGGGGCGTCGTTGCGGCAGGCCCCAGCGGCACTCCCGCCGCCGCGGCCACGCGGTCGATGGAGAGAAGCTCGCGCTGCAGGATTTTCAGGGTCGTCTGCAGGAACACCACCACCATGGGACCGACGACGATGCCGATGGGACCCAGAGCTTGAATTCCGCCCAACACGCTCAGCAGAGCCAAGAGTGGGTGCAGATTGGATTGCCCGTGCAGGACCATCGGCTTGATGAAGTTGTCGGCAGCCGAAACCACTGCTGTGCCGTAGACGGCCAACCCGATCGCATGCGCCAAATGCCCCTCCACGAAATAGAGATAGAGGCAGACGGGAACCCAGACCGTGGCAGCGCCCGTAAAGGGGACCATCGCAAAGACCATCGTCAGTAGCATCAGCAAGGCCACCGAGTCATGCAGACCGGCAAACCAGAAGCCGAGGCCCGCGAGCAACCCTTGCACCACCGCGGAGAGGAGTGTGGCGGTGACGACCGCGCGACAGACGCGAACAAATTCCTCCACCAGCTCGCGGACATATTTCTCCTCGAGTGGCGACAGTCGCACGACCGTGTTGACCATCGTTTCCCCTTCGGC
This sequence comes from Pirellulaceae bacterium, assembly GCA_051004015.1. Lineage (GTDB taxonomy): Bacteria > Planctomycetota > Planctomycetia > Pirellulales > Pirellulaceae > SXOA01. The sequence continues at coordinate 82,569 of JBPCKT010000029.1, forward strand.
CAGGAAGAAGAACAGCGAGGCCACGGTGATGATGATTCCGATCAGCATCTTCGCCAGGATGGCCAGCGTATCGCCCCCCAGCGAAAGCAGCGGCGAGCCCGCGGAAGAGGTGGCCCTGAGAATCGCTGCCTGGAGCTCATCGTCGCTGGGGTTGGCCAGTTCCTTCAGCCAGCCCTTGAGTGAGCCCCCCAGATAAGCCCGCCGGTATTGGCGGAATTCCAGGTCCACTTCCCGTACGGCATCGTCCTGCTGGAGCGTCTGCGGAGGGGCCGCGCGCAGGGCTTGCAAAGCGGCTCGCAGGGCTTCTTCGGAAGGCGGCTGGGCTTCTGGAACCTCCGCGGCCGCCTTGGACAGGCGATCAAGCCGGGCCGCAAGGATATCGACTTCCTTGGCGGCTACCTGCGGAATTGCCCCGAGCCTTTGCTGTTCCCGCCAGTTCTTGAGCACCGCCTCGAACTGGTGCAGATCGACCTTGTCGGGGATGTCCAGGTCGAAGTCTTGGCGCAGTTTCTTGGCTTTTTCGGCAACGTCCGTGGCCTGAACCCGCTCCACCACGGATATGCTCTGCACAGCCGCCATCGTCACGACCAGCCCCGCCGGCGCAAGCACCACCAGCAGCACCAGAAACGTGGTCACTCCCGCCGCCGCGTAGCGATTCTTCCAAAATCTCTCAAGCGCCCAGCGGTACAGCGGCTGAAAGACAACTCCCAAAAGCGCCGCCATGAACAGCGGCAGCAGAAAGACCGCCATCACCTGGTAAAACAACACCACGATGACGACGAGGATGCCGATCAAAACGGCAAACGACACCAGCCGCGACATAATTCGCTCCGGGCGGGTGGAAGTCTTTCCATCCGCGATAAACGGGGCGACGAAGGCCCCGAAAGCTATTCGATACCCGCTGGCGAGTATTGTAGCGGCAAAGGGGAGTGCGCGGCGGGGAGGCGGCGGCTTTCGGGCGGAAAACTTCGCCGCGGGAGGTTCGAATGAGCGGGCTACTTCGGGACCGAAACTGGCTCGTTCCCTTGCCTGGTCGAGAGGGCCTGCCAGACCTGGAGATTGATCGTGTCGCTGATGAAATGCACGGATCCGTCCACCATCGCGCACTGCACTCCGTTGGGGTGGTAGCTGCGCGACGTCACCGCGGCGCTGGTGACGGCAGGGCCGGCTCCCTCCTGCTGGTTGTTCCAATCGACGTCATACCGAATGCCGCCCACGTTGCAGACGACCTCGGTGTTGGGGCCAAACAGCGACGTAAAGCTGGTCTGATGGGCGCGGCCGTCCACCCATTCGGTATGTCCCGAATCGGTCTTAAACTGACCTCCCATGCCGCAAACGCTGGCCGGCACCGGAACCGGGGGATTGGCCAGGGCCGCGTTGCGATAGTACGGCGTATAGGTTTTGACTTCGGAGAACGCAATCGTGTTGCTAAAACCATCGGTCACGTCGCCACCGGCGGTGGGGTGCATGGGGGTGAAGGCCCCGTCACCTCCCCTTTGCGTGACGGGATCGAAAACGAACCAAATCCCCAGGTTCGCGCCGTAATTGAGCGGCGCGTGTTCGGCAACTCCCGCCGCGTCGGCGCGAATGCGCGTCCTGTTTTCGGTGGGGCAAATCAGCACCGGAACTCGCAGTGCCGAGACTTTCGTGGGGGGGCTCATGTTGGGTACCAGCGGGTGCTGAGTGTAGGAAATATCGAAATTCATGAAGCCATAGGTGCCCCCTTGCTCCAGGTAGGGAAGCAACTGTGCCTGCGCGGACCAGCCATCCACTCGGGTGCCGACGGGTGCGGTGGGTTTCCAACTGGAGGGGAACTTGCGGAGGGTGCCTTCAAAGTTGTTCAGGGCCACACCAAGTTGCTTGAGATTGTTCTGGCAAGAAGCCCGGCGAGCCGATTCGCGGGCAAACTGCACAGCCGGAAGAAGTAGAGCGACGAGGATGCCAATGATGGCGATGACAACGAGCAGTTCGACGAGGGTGAATGCTTGGCGGCGCGAGTGAAGGGGTTTGGCGAGCATAGCGGAATCCTTGTGGGGGAATTGGCCGGAAACTCAATACCGAGCCGTTTGTCAAGATATTGAGAATCGTTATCAATAACGGCTTCGATTCTACGGCAATCACTTCGCCTGTCAACTGCCCGATCGCATTTTCTCCTAAAGCACGCTGCATCAAGGAATTGCGTACGGCTGCTGAACCCGGTAACTTGAAACCGCGTAGTTGCGCCGGGCGAATTAATCCCTGCCTTCGCTACATTTCTCCGGAAAGAACGAGCCATGCACGCATACCCTGTCAAGAAGCTCGTCAACCTCCTCGACCCGGCCGCCAATGTTCTGCTCGGCACGACGAAACAGGCCGCCGAAGCCGCAGTTGCCTCCGGCGATGCGGAGCAAGTCCGCAGAATTGGCGGCCAGTTCGCCATTGTTCAGCAGGTGGGGAGTCTAGTGCGGATGGCGCGCTCCATTGGTCGGCCGATGAGATACTTTCTGGCCAAGCAAGTAGATGGCCCGCTGCTGGTCGTGGCCGAGCGGATGGATGAAATCAAAGCCCATTTGGAATCACTCGGCCTGGGCGGCCAATTCCATCCGTCGTACACGCGGATGGTCCCCGCGCACTACATCGTCGAAATCGCGCTCGTGGGCTGCCCGGATCCCAGCCCGCAATGCACGCGGTACTTCACGCCGCAGCGGAACACGCTGCCGGCGGACTTGGGGGTCATCGGCCGGGCCTATATCGGCGCGCTGGCCGAAGAGTGCAATCGCTGGCTCGACCAGGTTCCCAGCAGCGAACCCCTCGGCGTCCTCTTTTCCGGCGGCATCGATAGTGGCGCGGTGTTTCTCGTGCTCTATCATCTGCTGCGAAAGCGCGGTGAATCCCCCGCTCGGTTGAAAGCGTTCACGCTCTCCATTGATGGCACCGGTGCCGACGCGGCGCAAGCCGAGCGATTCCTGGGAGAGCTCGACCTGGGAATGTTCCTGGAAGTCATCGAAGCCCCGCGAGCAGCGGTCGATTACCGCGAGGTCATCCGCATCACCGAAGATTACAAACCGCTCGATGTGCAGTCTGCCGCCATGGGGCTGGCCCTCTGCCGAGGAATCCGCGATCGCTATCCCCACTGGAAATACCTGGTCGATGGCGACGGTGGCGATGAGAACCTCAAGGACTACCCCATCGAGGAAAACTCGGAGTTGACCATCCGCAGCGTCCTCAATAACCCCCTGCTCTATCACGAAGGCTGGGGAGTCTTCGCGGTGAAACACTCCCTCACCTACAGCGGCGGCCAAAGCCGCGGTCATGTCCGCACTTATGCCCCCGCCCGCTCGCTGGGCTTTTCTGGCTTCAGTCCCTTTGCACTGCCCAGCGTCATCGGCGTCTCCGAGGCCATACCCTTCATCGAGCTCACCGGCTGGAGCAATGAAAAACTGTATGCCCTAAAAGGCGAGGTCGTCCGCCGTGGCGTGGAAGCGATCACCGGCCTGACGATGCCAGTCTTTGAAAAACGCCGCTTTCAGCACGGAGCAGCCGGCGCTGGGGGTTTCGAGGCGATTTTCCCCCAGGATGAGGCGGATTACCGCAAAGCGTTCGCGGCTTTGCACGAGTAACACTCCATGCCCGCGGTCTCTCGCCATGATTTGCTGGCCTCACGCGGGCCCAAGAACAGCGTCGATCCCCGCCGCCCGTACGCCTTCCTCGTGGAACAAGAACGCTCCGCCGTGGGCCAGTTGGAAGATGTAGCGACCATCTTCCTGACCAACAAGGAATGCCCCTTCTCCTGCGTCTACTGCGACCTTTGGAAAAACACCACCGATCGCCCCGTGCAGCCGGGAGACATTCCGGCTCAAATCGATTACGCCCTCAGCCGCCTCCCGTCGACGACCTCGATCAAGCTCTATAACAGCGGCAACTTCTTCGACCCGCAAGCAATTCCGCAGGAGGATTTTCCCGCCATTATCGAGCGGGTGAAGTCCTTCGAGCGTGTCATCGTCGAAAATCATCCGTCTCTCGTCAGCGAAAAGTGTGTCCGCTTTCGCGACCAATTAGGGACGGAGCTGGAAATCGCGATGGGGCTGGAAACCGTTCACCCCACTGTTCTGCCGCGGCTCCACAAGCAGATGACCGTGGATGACTTTTGCCATGCCGCCAGTTTTCTTCGCCGGCACGGCATTCACGTTCGCGCCTTTATCCTGTTGATGCCGCCCTTCATGCCCGCGGACGAGGCTGTACGCTGGGCCGCCCGTTCCGTCGCCACGGCAGTGGAAGCTGGAGCAGGATGCAGCGCCATCATTCCCACTCGCGGCGGAAACGGCCTGATGGAGCAATTTGCCCTCCTGGGGCAATTCTCGCCTCCCACGCTGGCGATGCTCGAAGATTCCTTCGCCGCCTCTCTCGCCCTCCCTGAGTTAAAAACCCCCCATTCCAGCCGCATCTTTGTCGACCTCTGGGACCTCGAAAAGCTTTACACTTGCTCCCACTGCGGCCCCCAACGCAAGGCGCGCCTTGCGCAGATGAATCACAATCAGCAACTGCTCTCTGAAATTGCCTGCCACTGCCTGACCCCTGGCCCCTGACTCCTGGCTCCTGCCCCCATGCTCTCCCCCGACGTCGCCATCATCGGCTCCGGCTTTGCTGGCAGTCTCATGTCGCTGCTGCTCACCCGTCTGGGGCGAACCTGCGTCGTCGTGGACCGGCAGTCGCATCCGCGATTTGTCATTGGCGAATCGAGCACGCCCCTGGCGGACATGGCACTGCGAGACATCGCCAAAAGATACGACCTGCCGCGGTTCGCGCCGCTTTCCAAGTACGGCACCTGGATGGCCGCCTATCCGCACGTGATGAGGGGCCTTAAGCGCGGCTTCAGCTACTTCGCCCACGAGCCGCACCAGCCGTTTGTGCCGCGGCCCGACCATGCCAATGAGCTGCTCGTCGCCGCCAGTACGGACGACGCGACTTCCGACACCCACTGGCTCCGCAGCGAAGTCGACATGTTTTTTGCTAGCGAAGCTGTCGCTGGGGGAGTGCCGCTGTTTGAGAATACGATGCTAACGCGAATTGAGCATACCCAAAGTGGCTGGGAACTATCCGGCCATCGCGGACTCGACGGGCAAGGGGATGAGATCAACATCCGAGCCCGCTTCGTTATCGACGCCAGCGGCGAAGGGAAGGTTCTGGCCCGCACGCTTGGCATCGGTGATGACAAGCATCTCCTGAAAACAAACTCGCGACCGCTTTATGCCCATTTCAAATACCTGACCCCCTGGCGGGAAATGCTCGTGGAGCGGGCCGCCACGGTGCAGGACCATCCCTTCGACTGCGACCGGGCCGCTTTGCACCAGGTCTTTCGCGGGGCCTGGATGTGGCAACTGCGGTTCGATAGCGAAGTGGTGAGCGCGGGCTTCGCCATCGACGCTGGCCGGCATCCGCTCGACGAATCGCGTACGCCACGGCAGGAGTGGGACGGCTGGATGGAGCAGTACCCGACGCTCCGCGAGCAGTTCTCCCGTGCCGAAATCGTCAACCCGCCGCGCGGCCTGGTCCGCGGCCCCCGCATGCAGCGACTGATGGCTCAGGGTGCCGGCCAGGACTGGGTCATGCTTCCGCACACCGCCGGCTTCATCGATCCGCTCCACAGCAGCGGCATCGCCCACTCGCTGTTCGGCATCGAGCGCCTGGCGGCCATTTTTGAACAGCATTGGGGGAGAGAAACGCTCGCCGCCGAGTTGCAGGAGTACGCTCGCATTGTCCGCACCGAAACGCAGCTCATCGATCTCCTCGTCGCCGGCTGCTACGCGGGAATGGTCGACTTCCGTCTCTTTACGGCCATGTGCATGTTCTACTTCGCCGGCACCATCGCCTGCGAACGGGCCCGCTCCGACAGCCCCTTCCATCCCGAACGCTACTTCCTCAACGCCAACGACTCCGCCTTTCGTCAGGCCGCCACCACCGGCTATGGCCGACTGCAAGAGTTGCTCGCCTCCAGTCTCACCGACCGCGACATCGACTCTTTCACGGACTTCACCCGCGACCTCATCGCTCCCTGGAACGCAGCCAACCTAATGAATCCCGCTGCCCAAAATATGTACCGCCACACGGCCGCAAAAAAATGACAAGAAACAGAAAACGCGTCCCGAGCCGGAAAGGCCCTGGACGCGTTGGAGATGGTTTCGATCCTTAGTTCGCGGACCTTTAGAAGTTCGCTCCCGCACCCGTGTCGATATTCCCCACCATGTGGAAGTGGTTGTGGTCGATGTAGATGACTTCCTGCGAATCTTCGTCCGTCAGGGTGTGCGGCACCGGCCAGCCGACCCGTTTGACCTCGGTGTAGTAAATGGTGCACTTGTAGTGGGCGTGGTGCAACTGAACGGGGCCGATGAGCGGCACGACGCGGGGGGGATCGATGTAGTCGGCGATTTTCTCCTTGACGATGCGGACGTTGTTCCGCTGGATTTCGTGCAAGAAGGGGAGGCCCCCTTGGACCGGGTTGGCCTTCTCCCAGGCCCGGACGACTTCGTCATCGCTGGGAGGGTCCAGGGCCTCGGCCGGTGCACCCGGCACCAGCGGTCCCAGGATGGGTGCCCGGTCGTAGCGCTCATGGCTCCAGAATTCGTCTTCCTTCTTCTTCTGGAAGTAGGGGCTGACCGGGATGGGGATCCCCAGAGCTCCCATGTGCGGGCCCGACTTCAGCCCCACGCAACCCGTGCTGGAAAACGATGCCGCGGCCAGCATGAGTCCGAGAGTCGCAATGACCATCCTGTGAGACATGACATTCCTCGGTGGATCAAATTGCCGGAGTTGCTCCGGCCGCTGCGGGTTGCCTTGCCCGTGGTAGTGGCGAAGTGTTCCAAGGGAATCCGCGCGGGTAATGCCCGGCGCTATCCAGACGTATTTATCGTGTGAAGCTGTAACGAACTTGCGGATTTTTCCGGTCGTAGGGAAAAAAGAGGGAGAAGGGGGTGCTAGCAAAATCGCACGATTCCCGTAGTTAACGCCAAGGCGCAAAGGCGCGAAGTCGCAAAGGTGAAGAAAGTAGATGCAGAGGATTTCAGCCTTTCGCACGAACTTCTGAGCTGCGGATGATTGTCCGCCATATCTGGCATCCTTTCCCCCTTTCGGGGCTTTCCTTTGCTCCTTCGCGCCTTTGCGCCTTTGCGTCAAAAAGAGTGACGGGGACGGGCTTTACAGCCGCAAAAGAAATGGCATATTAGAAGGCTGCCGCCAGACAAGCGGCGGTAGGCGGGTGTAGCTCAGTTGGTAGAGCACCACGTTGCCAACGTGGTTGTCGTGAGTTCGAATCTCATCACCCGCTCCTTGCTAAATAACCGCTGACCGTCGGCCCAACGTGCCCGAAGTCCGGCGAGGGGACCTCGCCCATCTTCGGGTTTGCTGTTTTAATGGGGCGTGCAGGCTGTCATGACGCCGGCGGAGGCGCAAGAGTTGCCCCGCGCTGGCGCCCAGTTGATCCCTTTCAGTCCTTTTGACCTCTCACTGCCATGCCCACCACCGAAACTGATGATCGTCCGCAGTCTGAAACCGACGGCGACACCCCGGCCGAAGCGACGGCGGAGGAGCAAAAGCCCGAAAAGCCCAAGCTGGGCCTGGATGTGAAAATCGCCAAGCCCTCCGCCTGCGAGCGGCACGTGACCGTGACCATCGGCCGCGAGGACGTGGAGCGGTACATCACGGAGCAGTTCAACGAGATCGCCCCCAAGGCCGAGTTGCCGGGCTTCCGCGCCGGCCGAGCCCCCCGCAAGCTCGTGGAAAGGCAGTTCAAGAACTCCGTCCACGAGCAGGTCAAAGGCAAGCTGCTGATGGACAGCCTGTCGCAGATCAGCGAAGAACACGAATTCTCCGCCATCAGCGAGCCGGATTTCGATTTTGGGGCGGTCAAAATTCCCGACGACGGTCCGCTGGTCTTTGAGTTTGATATCGAAGTGCGGCCGGAGTTCGACATGCCGCAGTGGAAGGGGCTGCATCTAAAGCGACCGATTTACGACCACACCGAGGAAGACGTCGACTCCCATTTGAAGAAGCTGCTCGCCAAATATGGCAATTTCGTGGAGCTGGAGGGCCCGGTGGATTCCGGCGATGGCGCAATCGTGAAGGTGAATATCACTTTCCTGGATGGCGACAGCGTCGTTACTTCCCGCCACAACGAGATGCTGGCCGTCCGCCCGATCTTGAGCTTCATCGACGCCAAGCTGGAAGGCTTTGACAAGCTGGTCGTGGGGAAAAAGGTCGGCGACACATTCGAGTCCAAGCTGACCGTCTCCAAGGACTCGGAAAACGAGGCGCTCCGCGGCAAGGAGCTCACGGCAAAGTTTGAGCTCCTGGAAATCCGGCAACTGAAATTGCCCGAGCTGGATGACGGCTTCCTGGATCGTATCGGCGGCTTCAAGGACGAGGCGGAATTGCGGGCCGAAGTGCGGAAAGAGCTCGACCGCCAACTGAAATACCAGCAGCAGAAGCAAGTCCGGGAGCAAATCACCGGGCTCCTGACCGTCGCCGCCACCTGGGATCTGCCGCCGGAGCTGCTCCGCCGCCAGTCCAAGCGGGAGCTCGACCGGGCCATCATGGAATTGCAGTCCAGCGGCTTCGACAACTCCGCCATCAACACCCACGCCAACGAACTCCGCCGCAACGCCCTTTCGTACACGGCTCGGGCCCTCAAGGAGCACTTCATCCTGGAGCGGATTGCCGAGGACGAGAAGATCGACGCCGTGCCGGAAGACTTCGACAAGGAAATCGAGCTGATCGCCGAACAGATGGACGAAAGCGCCCGCCGGGTTCGCGCCCGACTGGAGAAGAAGGGGCAGATCGACTCCCTCCGCAATCAGATTGTGGAGCGAAAGGTCATCGAGTTGATCACGTCCACCGCCACGTTCGAGGATACCGCCTACCAGCCCCCCAAAAACGACACGTCGGCCGTCTCCTTTGCCATCGCCGGCGGCGATGGCGGCGCGAACATCCCCGAGGCCAAGCACGCGGGGAGCGACGAGGAACAGGTGCCCGGGGCGCTGAAGCAGCCGACCAAGAAATCCGAATGACCCGGTCAAATGTCGAAATTCGAATGACGAATGGCGAATGAGGTTGGCAACGGAGGGTTTTCAATTCGGAATTCGCCATTCGAGTTTCGTCATTCTCCCAACTGCCCTAGCCGGAATTGCCTGAGGGCTGAATAATGCTGGTATCTTTCCTCTTCCCAGGATTCTCGCCTCATGAGCCAGCCGTTCCCGCAACCGGTCTTTGATTCGCAGTCCTACCAGAGCTACCAGCGGCAGCGCCAGTTGACGCTGGGGGATCTGCTGCTGGAAAACCGGATCGTGTTTCTCCAAGGGGAGATCCACACCGGCAACGCCAACGAAGTGGTGATGAAGCTGCTCTATCTGCAGAGCGAGAACCGCCGCAAGGAGATCCACTTCTACCTGAATTCTCCCGGCGGCGACGTGGCGGCCACGCTGGCCATTTACGACACGATGCAGATCCTCAGTTGCCCGGTGGGCACCTACTGCGTCGGCCAGGCCGCCAGCGGAGCTGCCGTGCTTTTGGCCGGCGGCACCAAGGGAAAACGGCACATCCTGCCCAACGCCCGCGTCATGCTGCACCAGCCCTACGGCGGCGTGCAGGGGCAGATCAGCGACATTGAAATCCAGGCGAATGAAATCATCCGTTACCGCGAAGTGCTGAATCAAATCCTGGCCAACCACACCGGCCAGTCGCTGGAGCGGATTGCCAAGGACACTGACCGCGACTTCTTCATGGGAGCGGAAGACGCCAAAAAATACGGCGTCGTGGACGATATTGTTGCCAAGATTCCCGGTGGCGAGCCGGAAGAGAAGGACGACAAGTAATTCGAGCAGCCCACAGCAAGCGCACCATCCAGCCGGAGCTTTATCCCCATGCCGATGATTCCTTACGTTGTTGAGAAAAGCGGCCGCGAAGAGCGCGTGTATGACATCTACAGCCGGCTGCTCAAGGACCGCATTGTGTTCCTGGGTTCGCAGGTCAACGACGAAGTCGCCAATTCGATCGTCGCCCAGCTGCTGTTCCTGCAGTCGGACGATCCCAAGGCGGATATTCACCTGTACGTGAACTCCCCCGGCGGCAGCGTCAGCGCCGGCCTGGCCATCTACGACACCATGCAGTTTGTCACCTGCGACGTGGCGACTTATTGCATCGGTCAGGCCGCTTCGATGGGCGCGGTCCTGCTGACGGCTGGCGCTCCCGGCAAGCGGTTCGCCCTCCCCAACGCCCGCATCATGATCCACCAGCCGCTGGCGGGAATGCAGGGGACGGCGGAAGAGATCATGATTCACGCCAAGGAATTCCGCCGCATCAAGCAGCGGATGAACGAGATCCTGATCAAGCACACCGGCCATCCGCTCGAGAAGATCGAGAAGGACACCGACCGCGACCGCTTCATGTCCGCCGAAGAAGCTGCCGAGTACCGGATCGTCGATAAAGTCATCACGCAAATGCAGATCGTGCCCCGGCCGACGGCGAAGGAATAGATTGGGCGGACGATAAACTCCTTGTTCCCCCGCTCCGCGTGGGAACACACGTCTTCGCCGCTCCGCGGCATCTGCCACTAAAGGGACGCAGAGCGCCCACGAACGTGCATTCCCACACAGACCGTGGGAACGAGAGTCTTGATCGTGGTATAATTCCAGCTTCTCCTTTGAACCTCAATAAGCAGTGGTTTTATGCGAAAGCGCGTGGTCGTGACGGGTGTCGGCGCGGTGAACCCGATGGGGCACAACGTGGAGGAAGTCTGGGCCGGGCTCAAGGAAGGGAAGTCCGGCGTCGCGCTGACGACCATCTTTGATGCCAGCAAGTTCCCCACCAAGATTTCGGCCGAGGTCAAGAATTGGGACATCACCAAGGTCGGCGAAGACGCCGAAAAATGGAAGCATCGCGGACGGCACACGAAGTTTGCCGCGGGCGCGGCCATCCAGGCGATGGCGGAATCGGGCGTGCTGGATGCGATCAAGAATCCCACCCGTTTTGGCGTCTATCTGGGCTGTGGGGAAGGAAGCCAGGACTTTGGCAGTTTCTCACGGATGATGGTGGCTGCCCTCACGCCGGATGGGCTGGACGTGGTCAAGTTCACGCAGGCCGGTCTGGAAACCCTCAACCCACTGGCGGAGATCGAGCAGGAGCCGAACATGCCGGCCGGCTACGTGGCTGGAATGTTCAACGCCCAGGGGCCGAACGCCAACTGCCTCACCGCCTGTGCCGCCAGCAGCCAGGCGATTGGCGAAGCCGTCGAAATCATCCGCCGCGGCGATGCCGACGTGATGCTTTCCGGCGGGGCCCATAGCATGATCCATCCCTTCGGCGTCACCGGATTTAATCTGCTGACGGCGCTGTCCACCAGCAACGACGAACCGACCAAGGCCAGCCGCCCGTTCGACCGTCAGAGAAACGGCTTTGTGCTCGGTGAAGGGGGCGCGATGGTGGTGCTGGAGGAACTGGAGCACGCGAAACGCCGTGGGGCCAAGATTCATGCCGAAATCATGGGCTACGGCACCACGGCCGATGCGTATCGCATCACCGACATCCATCCCGAAGGGCGCGGGGCGATTAGCTGCATGAAGATGGCCATCGCCGACGCGGGGCTGAATCCGGCGGACATCCAGTACGTAAATGCCCACGGCACCAGCACGTCCGTGAACGACCGCGTGGAGTCGCTAGCCTGCAAGGTCGTATTCGGCGACCGGGCCTATCAAACCCCCGTCTCCAGCACCAAGAGCATGATGGGGCATTTGATTGCCGCCGCCGGCGTGACCGAGCTCATCGTCTGCCTCATGGCGATGCGCGATAACGTGCTGCCGCCGACCATCAACTACGAGAATCCCGACCCCGATTGCGACCTGGACTACGTTCCCAACGCCGCCCGCCAGGCGAAGTGCGACTACGTCCTCAGCAACAGTTTTGGATTTGGCGGGCAGAATATTTCGTTGGTGGCGGGGAGGTTTAAGGGGTGAGAGGGAATGGATTTCAAATTTGAGATTTGAGACCGTAAGATTTTGCAGAATCATTCGCCCCCGAAAATGAACTCGGCAGCAAGAGTGAAGCAGCAGATGGTCAAGGCTATGTAAGCTACTTTCGGACTGACCGGCCTCGGCGATTTTCCCAACCCAAACTCAGTTCCCTGGCCGTGCCACAGCCAGACTCCGCCGGGGACCGTGACGAGGCCGAAGAGCCAGAGGTGCCAGAGCTCCGAGCCGTGGCGGAGCATCTCGCCGCAGTCGCCGATTCGGCCAAAGGAGCCGAGACTGATGTAGAGGCCATTGGCCACCAGGCAGAAACCGGCGAAGAATCGCAGTACGAAGCTCCCCGGCATCTTGGCTGCTGCCGCGGCCAGCCAAAGAGGGAGCGGAATCAGGACGCCAACGAGCGGGCCGGCCCAGACTACGGCGAGCGGTGCCGGGTTTTCCGCCAGGTCCGTCCGCGAGATAGTCAGCGGATGCAGCACGACTTGCTGGACTCTTCCGCCCGTAAGCCACGCTCCACACACGTGACCCAGCTCGTGGACTGCCTGCATTCCCAGCCAAGAGCCGAGGAGGGTGGAAGCAATCAGAATCTCGCGATGGAACTGCATCGCCGCATTGTAAGGCAGTCCTGCCGCGGAGCGGCCAAGAAATGGCGTTCCCACGCGGAGCGTGGGAACGAGGACTTGCGAGCGACGCTTTTGTTAATTGCCGATGCTGGGCGGGTTCGCCGTCAGGAAATCGCGCGGGCCGCGGGTGGTGTAGTAGGGGTAGCCGACCTGGGCGGTAGCTGGGCCTTGCGGGCCGTCGTACGTGCGGGTGTGGTGGTGGCCGTAGTTGGCGTTGCGATTGTCGGCCAGGCCGCTCCCGCCGCCGCCATAACGACCCAGGCCGTGACGGCTGCCGTGGCCGCCAGCTCCATCACAGAGGTTGACGGTATGGCAGCCGCTGGCGGCACAGACGACGAGCAGCGCGAGCGCGCAGAGCAGGCGAGCCTTCATGGCCGGTGATTCCTTGAAAGACGTGGGTCGAGCCGGCCTGGGGCGGGCCGGGGGAATGTGGCGGGCCTTGCGGGAGGCCGCCGCGGAATGTGATTTTCGCATACTCCGCCTACGAAAGAGCATCGGCGGCAAAGGCGGAAAAATTGAACAAAACGGCATACCCGGCATAACTGGCGTTAAGTGGGGAAGCCGGCGGGAAGTTTGCGGACACAAGCCTGAAGCGCAAGCGAAGGAAAAACGCTGACACCTTGACGGGCCGAACTGGCTGGTCGCACTGTCCTTCGCTTGCGCTTCAGGCTTGTGCGATGCAATACAGAGCCAGCAAGCCGAGCAGCATCCCCACGATCGCGGTCACGCCGATGCCTGCCGCCGTGCCGCTGTCCACGCTGAAGGAGCGCGAGGGCCAAAATAGATAATCGCCCCAGGAAGCCCAGTCGGGTGCTTCCTCGCCCCCCACGGGCAAGTCCCGAAGCCGCATCAGTCCCAGCAGCCTGCCATCCGAGAAATGCTCGATGCGAGCGACCCGCGTTTCATACAGCCCGGCTGCCGATTTCAGGGCATGCACCTGATTCTGCCGGATGTCCACGTCCCCGCATAGCGCCACCGCGAATCCGCCGGCCGATTCGTCGACAATGCGCACGTCCACCGACTCGTCGCCGACGAGGAGTGCAGCTTGCTCCCGCCCCTCCGGGATCACGCTGCGAAACGATTGGCGTTGGTCGAAATCCATATCCGGCCCTGGGGCGGGAGCGCGCGTGCATACACCCTGAAACTTAGGTCATCCTCCGAGCGCGGGCACCGTGACGAGAACCGGGAATGCCGGGCGAAACCAAGTGGGGTTGTGCGGCTCGTGCGGATTGCGCCGCGAGGTCTAATTGCTTGGATCCCAGCCATATCCGACAACTCGCAGGCCCGTTTCGGTCATCTGGAGCGGGAACTCCCCGACCAGCGCCAGGGCCTCGGCGACTCCTGCCATCCCCTCGGCCGGAACTTCCAGCCAGTCAATTTCCCGGTACGGGCCGTATGGATAGGGCAGGACATCCCCCAAGCAAGTTTCCAGAACGGCATCAGCCGCGGGGACGTGGGCCAGGAACACTCGCTCGTCGCGGAGGAACTTCCAGCGGAGGGATCCCACCCCAAATTCCCGCAGTGCTCCCAAGAGCTTGCGCCACTTGGTATCGCTCATGTGGCAGGCAGTCGCGCGGCCGATGGTCGAGTTCATGCGCCGCTGGATTTCGCGTTTTTCTTCGTCATCGGACATCGTGAAGCCCTCAATCGCCAAAGCAAACAACCCGACGTTTCTTCCGCTGTGCCCGTCGGACGATGCGCTCCCACTCCGCGATCAATTCCAAGAATCGTTCCCGCTCCACCGGCGAATAAAACTCCTTATACACCGGAGTCACCTGTGTGCCGGTATGCACGTCCCAGGTTTCCGGCTGAGACTGGACAATCGCGCGGGCTTGAGCCAGGAACCGCCGCAGAGTCCGCAGGTTCTCCCCCTCAAAAACGGCATGGCCGTATAAATCGATGCATTGGCCGGTATCCTGGAGCAGTGTTGTCTTGAAGAGCGGGTCAAGGAACCAGTAGTACCCGTCGCTTTCGAGAGACAACCAATTCTCCTCCTGCGACGGGCGGCAAAACGATGCATTGTCTCCAATGCTGATGTACATGGCTGCCTCGCTGTTCCGACAAGACTTGCAGTGTAGCGTGGCTTGGGCAGGGTACTGGTCATTCCCTTCCAGCCTGACCGACGTGACGTTGACAAAGGGAGCAAATCGCAGCCCCTCCAGGAACTCGATGAATTGGGAGCGCAGCGGCTCAGGGACCGGATCGTCACTCCAGATGCTCACATCGTAACGCTCGGCCCGCCCGCAGATTGGCGGACGCCCCGGCAGCGGGAAGCGAAAGGTCCAGATGGGTCCCCGGCGGCGGGCGTCTATCTCGGCAATCCGCATCGCCCCCGCCACCGCGCTTGCCCCTTCAAGCGCGCCGCGTTGCAGGAAAGCGTCGTAATCCCGCCAGGCGAAGTCCTGCGGGATGACCTCCACGTCGGGAAAGGCTCGCCGCAAGCGGGCAATCACAACGGTCGGGTCGAAACAGCCTACGATACCGCTATCCATTCCGGCCCCGGTGACGCTTGCGGAAATCGTAAACATCGGTGCAGCCTCTACTTTGGCCGCTTCTTCGCTGCCTTCTTTTGCTTCGTCGCCTTCGGCTTGAGGGAACTCACGTAAGCGTGGCTCACGTCGAAAAACTTTTGCAACTCCTGTGTCCTGCTCAGCAGCGTGTCCGGGACTTCGACGTATTCCTTGAGCACGGAACCGTGCTGCTCGCAGAGCTTCGTCTTGTACTTCTTGAGAAACGCTTCCCGCTCGTCTGCCGGCAACCGCAGCGCAAGATTGCCCGTCTTGGTCAGGAAGCTGAACATGTGACCGTTCACGGACGTGTACGGCATGGCGGCGCCTTTCCGCTCCACGCTCGGATTGGTGGCCACCAGCTTTTCGTACAGTTCCAGCCTGGCGGCGGGCGTTACGGCGGCTGCTTTGGCCATGAGATCACGCACTTTTCTGGCTGACGAATCTGTGCCGCAAGAAACTCGATTCGCTCGTACTTCACTTTTGTAGAGTCGGGAGCCAACCATATCAAGTGAGGGAAAGACACCTCCCAACCCAGCGGTTTGGATTCGATGGTGGACTGGCGCGGAACGAGGTGATAGGCTGACCAGGAACGTCTATGGCTGTCGCCACTACGATCGCGGAGCAGATGATTGACCTTTGCCGCCAGGCGGCGGAGCGCAATCGCGGCTGCGCGGCGAGGAAGGGAAATGTTGTTGAGCTGCGGCCTGAGCATGGCGACGACGTGATGGTGGTGGCCGATTTGCACGGCAACCGGCTCAACCTGCGTAAACTGCTGGGGATTGCGGACCTGGCGGGCCATCCACGGCGGCATTTGGTGATGCAGGAGGTCTGCCACGGCGGGCCGGAATATCCCGGCGACGGCGGGTGCATGTCGCACCTGATGCTCGAGGACATGGCCCGGCTGACGTGTGAGTTTCCCGGGCGGTTCCACTTTCTGCTTAGCAACCATGAGCTGGCCGAGCTCGGCGACTTTCCCATCTGCAAATCGCGGAAGATGCTCAACTTGCTGTTCCGCACGGGCATCACGGAAATGTACGGCGACGAAGGGGAGCGGGTGCGGGACGCCTATATGGAGTTCATCGCCAGTTGCCCGCTGGCCATCCGGACCGCGGGGGGCCTGTTCATCAGCCATAGTTTGCCGGAGAAGTGCGACCGGGACGGCTTCGATACGGCGGTGTTTACGCGGCCGCTGACTCCCGCGGATTGGAAGAGCGGCAGCGGCGTGTTTCGCCTGCTCTGGGGGCGAGACTTCCGCAGCGCCAATGCCGAGGCGTTCGCCCGGCTCGTCGGAGCGGAATTGCTGGTGCATGGACACGAGCCCTGCTCGTCCGGCTACAGCGTCCCTAACAGCCGGCAGGTGATTCTGGACGGCTGCGGCCCGAGTGCTTGTTATCTGCTGGCTCCCATCGGCGAAAAGCTGACGCAGCCGCTACTCATCGGGAAGATTCACAAGCTATATGGCGGCAAGCCGCTGAATGGCGCTACGAAGCATTGCGGTGGCAAGTGAACCTCCGGAGGCCAGCCGAGACGAACACTCCTTCGCCAACAGCCGGCGGCAAGGCTCCCGCCCCCAAGCGACGCCCCATCCAGTTCTCGCTCACGACGCTCCTCGTTCTGATGGTCGTCTTCAGCCTGGCCTCGGCTCCCGCGTACTACTTGATGCGGGCCGAGGAGGGGAGCCAGGGGATGCAGTTGGTGGGGATGATCGTGCTGCTCACGGGGCCGATGTTCCTGGCAATTGTGGTCAGCCTGGTAATGTCGGCAATGGGCTGGTGGAACAGACGCTAGCGGCGACGGCCCTGGTGCTTGACATTCCACTCTGGCTGCATGATAGTTCCGCTTGCGTCCACCAGCCGGTTCTCGGCCGTTCCTCCCGCACAAGGAGTCCACGATGCTTGTCCTGTCTCGCGCCAAGGGTGAAGGGTTGGTGATTAACGGGGATGTTTTCGTGGAGGTGGTGGAAATCACCGGAGACAAGGTGCGGCTGGGGATCAAGTGCCCCCCGGAAGTCCCGGTGCATCGCCGCGAAGTTTGGGAGGCGATCCAGCGCAATAATTCGGCGACTGCGCCGGTGGAGAGAGACGAATAGGGTTGTGTCCCACCGCTAGAACGTGAGCGTCAGACCCGCGTGGAACCCCTGAATCCAGAAACTGGAGTCGCGGAAGACGAAGGATGCGCCGTCGCCGCGGACGTTGTCGATCAAGTCCTCGGGGCGGGCCACGTTGCTCCAATAGAGAAACGTGTAGCCGGCGCTCACTTGCATACAGGGGGAGAACTGGTAGCCGAGTGTCGCTCCGAATTCCGGTGCGGAGCAGAACTTGTTGCGGACCAGCGTGGCGTTGTTCTCCACCAGGAGGCCCCCTTCCTGGCCGTTGGTCTGGCCGGTGGCTGTGGCGGTCTGACGCATGTTACCGAGGCCGACCCGAGCCGAGAGCAGCAGGTTGACGCAGCCGAAGTCGTAGTCGTGGATCACCCCGAGAATGCCCCCCTGAAACTCATTGCTCGTGACGTAGTTGTCACTAACCACCAGCGCGGCATTCTGCGTGCTGGAGTTGATCCGCAACGATTCGTTAATGCGGGCGAATTGATAGCCGGTGACGAAATCGGTCCGCGACAGGCAGCTTTGGTAGCAGCGGATGCGGATGTAAGCGTCGGCTCCGAAGGCTTCGGAGTGCTCGGCAATTCGGATGCTGCCGTCGAAGCCCGTGAAGGGATCGGCGATGACGAGCGAGTTGGGAGTATCGGGCGACTGGATGAAAGGGCGCTCGATGGTTTGTCCGGGCAGATCCGCGGAGTCGAGGGCGAACGTGCTTTGGTCGTTATCAAGATACCAGTACCGGCCGCCGATGCCGACGCATTCGTCAAACGACAGCCAGGTGCCGAAGTCGAACCGGCCGCCGATGCGCGCGCTGCTCGTCTCCGTCCGGTCGCCGAAGAGCACGGTGGTTCCCGACGGCGGTACGGGCGTGTCGCTCGTCGTGACCAGGGGTGGCAGATCGCGCCCCTTCCGCCAGAAGAGCAGTCCGTCTTTACGGAGCCACCACAGCCGCGGCCCGCAGCGATTGCCGCACAAAGTCCAGTCCATGCAGCGGCCACAACGATCGGGGCAGCAACTAGGGTCGTTCCCGTCCGCGAATTGAGAGTCACCCGTCCACTCGTCCACGGATTCTTCCACGAAACGGCTCTGGGATTTATCGGAGGGCGAGCGAATAGGCTCCTCCTCCCAAGCAGCGGGACGGACGCCATGTCTGGCATCCGGCTGGTTGACTGGCGGTGTTTGCCAGGCGGCGAGTCGCTCGCGAAACTGAGGGTTCTCACCGCGCAGGGGTGCGGCGAGCGAGGAGAGGAGGAGCGCAGCTCCAAGAACAGTGAGCAGGCAGTTCGTTTTCATGGGGGGGGAGTGAAACGACTGGCGAATGGGCGTCAGCGGCACCGAATTTGAACCACGGCGCAGCCCCGGCCCTGAAGGTGTTCCGGTTGTAACGGTTATGTCGGAAGAAGCGACTCTCGGGGTTGAGAAAACCCGAGAAGATGCGGCGAGTTTACGGAGGCTTGCGGCTAGCTGCTAGCGGAGTGGAATTATGAAACCGGCAGTGCGACGACTTCCGCAGTCCCGCTCGCGACAGTGAGCCTGGTGCCGGGAATCGCCAGAGCCCGACGGAGCAGCACCAAGGCGACCGGGCTGTCAAGGCGCGGGGACCAGCAAGCCGACGTCACCTTGCCGACAGCTTTGTCTGCCGCGAAGAGTTCCGTGCCAGCCGCGGGGACCTCGGACGATGTGAACATCACTCCCGCCAGCAATCGGTTGACATGTCCCATCGCGTCAATCCGGGCGACAGTTTCCTGCCCCAGATAACAGCCCTTGGTAAAGCTGATGGCCAGCTTGTTGCGGCCGATTTCCTGGGGCAGATTTTCCTCGGTGATATCGCTGCCAAAGAGAGGCACACCCGCTTCAATGCGGGCGGCGTTTACGGCGATCGGTTCGCAGGACGTCGCACCTGCATTCAGGAGCGCGTCGCGGACTGCTGCGATGACTTCCGCCGCGGCGGTCAGGAAATAAGAGGGCTCACCTGCAAAATCAACACGCTGAAGGCAAACGTCTATTCCGGCGATTAGAAACCGTCCGTGCCCATAGAGGTTGGCAGGCAGAGACGGCACACTCACACTCGTCAAAGTCAGGTGGGAACTCGCACCGGCCAGAAGAAGCTCCCCAGTGATCGGCGTCAGGTCACGAAACTCCACGCAGTCGGAGATCACGAACCGGTTCAAGTGCTCGATGATTCTGGCAGCCTGGCCCGGCGCCGTATCCAGCACGATGGTGTCAGGCAATATCCGTATGTAGACATGCCCCACCGTCTTCCCCTGATGGTTGGTCAGAAAGGCTTCGCACCCCTCGCCAACCGCAAGTCGCTTGATGTCATTCGTGCAAAAGCTGTGCAGGAACTGCACGCGGTCCGCGCCGCTCAACTCCACGCGGGAGCGGAGGGAAACGTCGGCCAGGCCGCAGGCGGCGGTCAACGCTTGATAGCCGGCAAGCCAAAGGGGGATGTCGTTGGAGGCGGGAGTATCGGGATCCATTTCAGCATCATACGAGGGGCCCATGTGTCGTCAACGTCGTAGGCCCATCCCAGGATCCCGCTATGGCGGACAATTGCAGTTTGAGATTTGGCCGGCGACTGTCAGAATGGGATTTTGCCCGAGGGAAGGACGCAATCGATGAATCACGGACGTGTTGGCAATTTGAAATGCCTCTTGGCCATCCTTGGACTGGTAATCATCGGCACCAGCGGCTGCGGCGGAAAGCCGGCAACAGTGGATGGCGACATTCCCGCCAGCGAGCCACTGCCCGCCATCGCCATCGCCACCGTCACCGCCCAGTCCAGTCCCGAAGCGAGCGAAGTGCTGCGGCAGCTCCTCAAGACCTATCGGGAAGCCAAATCCTATTCCGATGATGGGCAGGTCGTGCTCCGTTTTCGGCAAAGTGGCGAGCTCATTGAGAGCAAGTGGAAGACTGCTGTCCGTTTCGAGCGCCCCAACCGCCTGTTCGTCCAAGCGTACCAGGCCACGCTTGCGTGCGATGGAAAGAAGCTGCGAGGCCGGATTGAAGATGAATCCACCGGCGATCTGGATGGCCAGATTCTGGTCCGACTAGCGCCGAAGGAGTTGAAGCTCAAGGATCTGGCATTCGACGCGCTGCTGTATGACATCCTCAGCAGCCAGCTTCGCCGCCAGCCGATTCAACTGGAGCTGTTGCTGGAGTCGCAGGGGCTGGCCTCGGCGTTCCGCGGCGACGTCGCCTGCAAGTTGCTGGAAGACTCGTCGGTGGAGGGCCAACTCTGCCGGCGCGTGGAAGTGCCGTCCCCCGGCGGTATCTTCGTCTTCTGGGTGGACGCCAAGAGATCGCTGCTCCGCAGGCTTGAATACCCGGCAGCCGCACTCCTGCCGGCGTTGGCACAAGACCCCGCCGTGAAAGACATCTCGCTCACTGCCGAGCTAACCGGCGCGGAGTTGAATCCCTCCATCCCGCCCGAGCAATTCGCGCTCCCCATTCCCGCCGGTGCAAGGGAAATGAAGTCGCTGGTCATGCCGCCGCAGCCACTCCCCAGCGACCTCTTCGGGCAGCAGACAGGTGACTTCTTTTTCACGCAGCTCGACGGAGAAAAGCTGCGGTCCCAAGACCTGGCGGGAAAGATTGCCGTGCTCACTTGGTTCCGCAACGATCCTTCGTGCCCCCCGGTTCTCGCCCAGGTGGAGCAAGCCCGCCAGGAGCTCTCCAAAGACGCTAAAGTTGCGTTTTACGCGGTCAGCACCGACCCGACGCAGCTCGGAAACGACGACCTGGCAAAACTCCTCTCCTCGTGGTCGGTCGCGATGCCCGTCGTGCGCGACCTGGAACCTTTCGGCGACAGCCTGTTCAAGATCCAAGTCCAGCCGACCGTCATCGTGCTCGATGCGGGCGGCAGAGTGCAGATTGTCCAAGCCGGCGGCGGACCCGACCTGGCCCGGCAGCTCGGCGTCATCCTGGAGCGGCTACTCAAGGGGGATGACGTGGCGGCGGAGATTTTGAAACGGGCGGTAACTGAGAAGACCGAATACGCTCGGCTGCTCGCCACCGGGGGACCGGAGCCGACGGAACTGCTTGAAATTCCCGAAACGGTCATCCGCAAGCGGACTGAGCCGAAGCGACTCAAGCTGGAGGAGATCTGGACGAACAAGGAAATCAAATCCCCAGGAAACATCTGCGTCATTGCGGAGGATGGACAGCCGCACCGCCTGCTGATCTTCTCCGGCTGGCGAGCGGTTTGTGAAGTCAACGCCGCCGGACAACTGCGCGAGCGGCATGAGCTGCCGATACCACCGCAGGCGGCCGTCACTTACCTGCGGACCGCGAAGGACGCGGCAGGCAAGCGGCATTACCTGGCCGCGGCTCCCCTATCTCCGGTCTACTTTTTGCTGGACGAGAATTGGGAGCTGACCCTGACGCATCCCGCCGAGGGCCAGGCGCTGCAACTCGGTGATGCGCAGTTGGCGCGGCTGGCTGGGACGGACGAGCTCGCTGTCTATGCCGGGTATGTGGACCTGGCGGGCTTGCAAGCGATTACGCTTGACGGCAAGACATCCTGGCGCAGCCGCACCTTTCCAAACGTGCTCAGCGTGGCGCTCCTGCCGGAAAAAAGCGGCACCGACCCCAGTGCTGGATTGCTCGTCACGGGCGATAGCGGAACCGTGTTGCGCCTTAGTGGCGGCGGCAAAGAACAACAGCCGCAAGCCGTCGGCAAGTTTGCGCTGGCCCGCGTGGTGAGCGCGAGTTTCAGCAACGCCACGCAGTCGCCGTTCCTCGGCATCGCCGGCAGTGAGCAGGGAGAGGCCGTGGCCATTGGCCTCGACGCCAGACTTGAGCCGCGGTGGCATTACGTTTTGCCTGCCGGCGGCCATCAGCGGCCGATCGAGCCCGTTGCCTCAGGCGAATTGCTGCCGGGCCGCGCGGGAACCTGGGTCATCGCCGGTCCCGACGGCTCGATTCACTTCCTCAGTGAAGACGGCGAGCTGACTGACTCCTTCTTTTACGGCGCATGCATCACCGGCATTGCCGTCTGCAAGATTGACGAAGCCCCCGCGCTGCTGGTCGCCACGGACGACGGCGTAACGGCGTGGCGAGTCAAGTGATTTCGCTTAACTTTGCCGTCGGCGCGTGCGTCTAATGGCGATCTTTCACCTCGCCACGCAGCTGCGATCTGATTCCGCGGCAAGCAGTCGCTCGTCATCAAGCCTGATGCTCGGCCTTGAGTTGCCTGACAGCAACTTCAGTATCGACGACGCTGCACTTACCGGAATTCAGCCCGCAATCGACTGGCAAACAAGCGATTTCCCACGCTCCTTGCGCCCCTTCGAGGCATGTGCTACAACGGAGGCTCCCGCCTTCCTCCCGCTGCCGCTCATGCCTGAAGTCTGGTTACGTCCGAACCGCCGAGCGCTCCTGCTGGGGATGATTCTGCCGGCGCTGGCGGTGCTGGCGGGTGCGTGGGGAGTGGCGTTTGCGATCGTCACGCAGGCGTCGCTGTGGTGGATGCTGCCGGGGGGATTGATTGCGCTCGCGGGCATCTTTGTGATTGGTTCTTTGGGATATTCCCTCTCGCTCCCCCGCGTCGCGTATGAGCCGGGGGAACTGCTCGTATTTCTCGGCAGCACGGAGCCGGTGCGGGTGCCGATTGAAGTGGTGGAGGTATTCTTCGTCGGCCAGGGGGCGAGCAACCTGCCAAAAATGAAAGGGCGCGAGCCGGAGACGACCAACATCATCGTGCGGTTGGCGGAGTCGGCCCCGGACTGGAAGCACCGGGAGGTGGACCCGCGGTTTGCCCACTGGTGCGAAGGTTACATCACTCTCCGCGGGGCCTGGTGCGAGCCGATTGGGGAATCGGCCCTGCGGCGGCTGAACAAGCGGCTGGTGGAGGTGCAGCGGGAGCGGAAGGAGCAAGTAGCAGCCGAGCCTCAGCAGGAGAACGTCCCATGACCGGCCTGCTGGTAAGCGTACGCGATGTGGCTGAAGCGCAGGCGGCGCTGCGGGGGGGAGCCGCGCTGATTGACGTGAAGGAGCCGCGGCACGGCTCCCTCGGCGCGGCTTCGCCGGAAGTCTGGCGACAGGTCCGCGGTGCCATGCCGCTACTTGTTCCTTGCAGCGCTGCGCTTGGAGAACTCAAAGATGTTGCACCGCGACAGGCCTGCGAGTGGAGCACCAGCCTCACGGGCTATCAGTTCGCCAAGCTCGGCCTGTCCGGCTGCCGAATGATTGGCGGTTGGCAAAACCGCTGGCGGGCGGTATTCGATGATTTGCCGCCGGAGCTTCGCCGCGTCGCCATCGTCTATGCGGATTGGCAAGCTGCCGGCGCTCCTTCTCCAGACGAGATCCTGTCAGCCGCCATCGAAGGCCCTTGCGCCGCGCTCCTCATCGATACCTTTGACAAGAATTCCGGCACAATCTCCGCACATTTCGCTCTTCAAGAAATACAGCATCTTCTCTCCGCCGCCCGCGCTGCCAAGCTCACCACGGTCCTTGCCGGCTCGCTCACGCTGGCGCTTGCCCGCGAGCTGTTGCCGCTCGCGCCGGATTATCTGGCGGTGCGGGGCGCTGTTTGCCGCGGCGGTCGCTCGGGATTGGTGAAGGAGTCGCTCGTCCGTGACTTCGCAAATCTGCTGTTGTCAACTAGGGACGGGGCGAATCATTTTTCAGCCCCCGCCAAAGCCCCGTTTGCTGCTTGACTTCCCTGCCCGTGGTTTTGATACTGACCACTCGTCTTTATTGTCCGCAGCGTTTTCTCGCTCCTTCCATCCTTCATCCTCAGGAGAACATTCGTGTCCCACTCCCTACTGGAAGCGATTAAACAAGGCAACTGGGAATATGAACCCGCCGGACGGGATGCCAAGGAGGTTCCCGCGACCATCGCCCTGCCCGGCACCAAGGAGAAGCTCGCCATCCTGGCCGAGAGGATGCAGCTCGGCCTCCCCCTCTGGCACGAATCTGACCGCCGCACCTATAACGACGAAGAGAAGGAATAACTTTCGTCCGGAGGAATGATGCCCGGCTTTGCCACCTCGGTCACGCACAAACTAGGAGCCCCTGCCGCCACCGAGCGGCTGAAGACGTTCCTGGAGGACGTCCGCCGCGACCATGGCGACAAGCTGAAAGACGCCCGCGGCGAGTGGCAGGGAACCACGTTGCACTTCAGCTTCACCGCTTACGGCATGGGAATCCAAGGAACGATGGAGGTGAGCGACAACAGCGTGAACGTCACCGGCAAGCTTCCCTTGGCCGCGGCTTTTTTCCGCGGCCAGGTTGAGACTTCGATCCGCGATGAATTGGTGAAAGAGCTGGCCAAGCCGGCAAGTTCGTAGTAACCCGCTTCAGCGGGTTTAACCGGCTGAAGCCGGTTACTACAAACTGTCTGCACGCGTCTACTTCCTCTTTTCGAGCATCCGCAGGGCTTCTTTCGCTGCGATTTGCAGCTTGCTGCGGTCGGTTCTGATGGCGGCCAGGTCGGAATCGATGATGGTTCGCAGGTCTTTCTTCAGCGGCGACAGGTCGGCAGTCGGATTTTTCTGAGCCAGCACGACCGTCGTTTGAATGCCGTTGCGAAGCACGATGACGCGCTTGTTGTCCTTGTCGCGCTCTCCGCGCTCGTCCCTGGCGGCGAGCGGGTTGTCGGGGAGCAGCATTTCCTTGAGGACAGGGATGCAGCGGATGTTGCCCGCGCGGGCCAGTCCGGTGGCGGCGTTGTAGCGGGCATTCGGATACGTATCGAGCAGCATTTGCCCCAGGCGCTGCTCCGCTTCCGGCCCGCCAAGCACGCCGAGAGCAAAGGCGGCAACGGCCCGGACTTCGCCGCGCGGCTTGTAGAAGGACTCTTCGTCGTCCGAACTTGAAGAAGGGGGAGGCGGAGGGGATCCGTCGTCCTCGATCTGGGAAGCGGTCAGGACGGTGGAAAGCAAGTCCTTTTCGACCCGCAACTTTTCAGGCCCGACACTTTTGGCGAGCACCGTGATGGCTTCGAGGGAGCTGAGCTGCACGTTGGCGTTTTCGCTGGTGGAGTCCTGGATGCAGCGGAGCAGCACCGGCACGCCGTCGGGAATCGTGAACGAACCGATGGCCCGGCAGAGGAACATCCGCCTCTTCAGCCGGGCATCGTCCGGTTTGCCCTTCATCGGCAGGGCGAGGTCCGCTTCCAGCAGGCTCACCAATTCGCCGAGGAGCTCGGGGTCGCCGCGGAGCTTGTCGAACTGCGGGTCGGGGCTGCGGAGCTGCTCGGCCAGCTCATACGCCCGCTGCCCAAAGGTGTCGTCCCGCTTGCGGAGCTGCTGGATGATCGTCTTGGGATCGTCCTGCCCCATGTGGGCCAGCCAGGAAAACATCAGCCAGACCATCACGACCATCGTGACAATCACCAGCGGAATCAAAAACAGTTGCAGGATGAAGCTGCCGGTCGGAGCTTCCACCGGAGGGAGCGAACGGCTGGGAGAGTCCGAAATCTCAGAAGAGTTCAAAGGGTCAGCAGCGGACATGAAGTTCGTTTCCAGGAGGGCCAATCATCAGTTTAGGTTCGCTTAGCCGCCGCGTCCACGCGGTGTCATCTCCGCGTGGACGCGGGGGCTAAGCTGATTTTCGCCCTTGCTCAGAAGTTCCTTCTTCAAATCCTCATATCTCGGATGCTTGGGCCGCAATTTGAGCAGCCGTTCCGCCAGGGGCAGAGCGTCCTGAGAGCGGCCCGTGTCGCTGTAATAGATAGCCAGGTATTCAAGCATCGCCGGATTTCGCGGCTCCAAAAGGGCCGCCCGGAGCAAGGCCGACTCCGCCTCTTTGTCCCAGTCGTGAAGATGTCGGAGCAGGCCGACGCGGCGCTGCAGTTCCGCGTTCTCGGGTAGTCGGCGGACGTCTCGCTCCAGCAAGTCCAGCTCTTCCCTCCGCAGCCGGGCTGCTTCCTCCGGTTGCTTCATTTCGTCGAGCAGCAGCGCCAGATTGCTGCGAGCGCCGCTGGCTGTAGGTTCCAGCTCGATGGCCAGTTCATACTCTTCGCCGGCTTTCTGGAATCGCCGCTGACGTTCGGCCAGCAGCGCCTTGAGCAGATGTGCTCCCCCGCGGTCGTCATGGGACGTATCCTCTTCCATCGCATCCGTAACGGCCTGTAGGGCGCGATAGTCGGCTGAGAGAAACTGGTCGCGGGGAAACTTGGAAAGCGACTGGGCCGCTCGGTGACGAACCATACGCGCGGAGTCAGCAAGCAGTGGAATTAGCAGCCGCTGGGCATCTTCTTGAGGCGCATTTTCCAGCCCCAAAATCGCCGCGGCACGCACTTCCGGGCTCTTATCCTGCAGCGCCTCACTCAGCGCGCGAATGGCGTTGACCGAGAAGCCCGGCTCCGGGTCCACGTACGCCCCCAACTCCATCGCCGCCGTCGCGCGGGCAATGGGAGGCTCTTTGCCATTGCCGAGCAGCTCGATGAGTCTGGTCTGGGCTTCGGGGCGCATCTCGCGCGCCGAAAGGAGTGTCTCGGCAAAGTGCGGCTCTTTCTTCCGCTTCGTACCGTACCATTTCTCGGCGGCGGCATCGGCCCACTGGTTGAGCCGGTCGAGCTCGCTCTTGACGGCCGTCTTTCCCTCTCCCGCCTCCCGCAGCCAATCAGCGTATTCAGCAGGCCGGTTGGGAGAGGGCGATGTTGGTTTTTGACTTTCTGGCAGCTTGCTGTCGGCGATGTGGCAGGCGACGCAGGCGTTGGGAGTGCCAAGCTGGACGCTGAGGTCGGGCCGGGGAATCCGCAGGCTGTGGTCCCGCCGCGGGTCCACATCCATGTACGTCGTCGCCGGCATGTGGCATTCCACGCACAAGGCCCCCTTCGAGCCGGCCTTGTGATTGTGATGGCTGGGGCTGTCGTATTTCGCCGCGGGATGAGCGACGTGGCAGCTCGTGCAGAGCTGGTTCCCTTCCTGCTTGAGCCGCAGAGAGTGCGGATTGTGGCAATCGCTGCAACGGACGTTCTTGTGGAACATCTTGCTCTGCGTGAAGGAGCCGTACTCGTAGTCCTCGTGGAGAATCTGGCCGTCCGGATGATAAAGCTGGTCGCGGAGCAGCTCCGTGGCGTAGAAATCGTGCAGCCGCGCTCCTGCCGCATAGCCGCCGTGGACGGGGCTGCGGACGCTGTGGCAGGGGGCACAGGCCTCGATCTCCGCCAGGTTGCTCTCCCCCTTGAGCTTCGCCAGGGCATAGCCTCGCTTCCGATCCCAAAAAGGGGACGGGCTCTTCGCCAGTTGCACGTGCAGGCTGCCGGGGCCGTGGCAGGTTTCGCAACTGACGTCGATCTCGGAAAACGTGGTGTGATAGGTGCGGCTGGCGAGATCAAAGTTCTTTTGCAGATTGGTGCTGTGGCACTCGGCACAGGACGTGTTCCACCGCTGTGTCACGCCGGTCCAGTGCAGCTCGTCGTCGGGCTCCAGCCGCTCCTGCACATCCGGCGGGTTCTGATAGAACCACTTCTTCCGTTTCGTGTCCCACGTTTCCCGCAGGACCTGCACGCGGCTGATTTCATGGGCGGGCATGTCCGCCGGGCGGTCGAACTCGACCATGTATTGCTGTAAGGGGGTGACGCCGAATACGTACTTCACCTCGAAGTCGTTCGGCTGACCATCCGGGCCGTCGGTGCGAACGAAGTATTTGCCTTGCTTCTGAAACATGTGGGATGCCTGGCCGTGATGCGGCAACTCCTGGCCGTCGAAGCTCGCCAACACCGTCTCACTAGTCGCCAGGTCCATCGCCAGATCATGGTGCGAGCCATTCCAGAGCTTCACCTGGGCTTGATGGCACTGCACGCACGACTGCCGGCCGACGTACGTTGCTGCCGCATCCTCCGGCAGCCCGAACCAATAGTCAGCCGCAATTCCAGCGGCGACCGCCAGCACGAGGACTCCGCAAATTGCCAACAGCCCCACGCGGCTGAGCAGCGCTCGCCCCAGCGCCCTAAGCACTTCCGGCGCGCGGCGAGTCGAGTGCGGGCGATGGCGCTTGTTCATCGTTTTGGCCGCGGCACCTTGGCCCCCAAGGCGGAGTTGCCGCTGCGCTTCTTCCGCTTGTTCCCTTGAGGCTGGTAACGGTCAACGGCAACTTCCGTCGTCTTCTTGCCAACCTGATCGCGATACTGGGTGATTCGGTCGCGAAGGGCAGCAGCCCGCTCGAACTCCATCTTCTCGGCGGCTTCGAACATCTCCTTTTCGAGCTCGGCCAGGAACTCTTCCGTGATGTACTCGGCTTCGTCGGTCCGGCCGACGGCGGCGTTGGCTTCGCGGTGGGCGGACATCGACGATTCGATGCCGGCGTGGATGTTCTTCTTGATCGTCTCGGGGGTGATGCCGTGTTCGGTATTGTACTTCTCCTGAATCTCGCGGCGGCGGCGGGTTTCGTCCATCGCCAGTTGCATCGAATTCGTAATCTTGTCGGCGTAGAGGATGACCTTGGCATTCACGTTGCGGGCCGCCCGGCCAATGGTCTGAATCAGTGACGTTTCGCTCCGCAGGAAGCCCTCCTTGTCGGCATCCAGAATGGCGACCAGCGAAACCTCCGGCAGATCGAGCCCTTCGCGGAGCAGATTCACCCCAACCAGGCAATCGAACTGCCCCAAACGCAAGTCCCGCAACAGCTCCACGCGCTCGAAGGCATCAAGCTCGCTGTGCAGCCATTTGCAGAGGACGTTTTGCTCGCACAGATACGCGGACAAGTCTTCCGCCAGCCGCTTGGTGAGGGCGGTGACGAGTGTCCGTTCTTTCACCGCAGCCCGAGCCCGAATCTCTTCCAGCAGATGCTGCACCTGGTTGCGGGCGGGCTGCAGCTCGATGACCGGATCGAGCAAGCCGGTGGGGCGAATGATCTGTTCCACCACTTCGCCATTCGTCTTGCCGAATTCATAGTCGCTCGGCGTGGCCGAAACGAAGATCACCTGCTTCGGCTTGGCTTCCCATTCGTCGAACTTCAGCGGCCGGTTATCCAGGGCACTCGGCAGCCGAAACCCGTGCTCGACGAGGGTCATTTTGCGGGCCCGGTCGCCGTTGTACATCGCCCGGATTTGCGGAATGGTGACGTGCGACTCGTCCACCACCAGCAGGAAGTCCTTGGGGAAAAAGTCGTACAGCGTGTCCGGCGTGCTCCCCGCCGGGCGGCCGGAAAGGGGCCGGCTGTAGTTTTCGATGCCCGGGCAATGGCCGACCTCTTGCAGCATCTCGATGTCGAACCGGGTCCGGGCGTTGAGCCGCTGGGCCTCCAGCAGCTTGCCGCTTTCCCGCATGATTTGCAGCCGCTCTTCCAGCTCCTGCTTGATGGTCTCGATGGCTGCGGCAATCCGCTCCTCCGGCATCACGAAGTGCTTGGCGGGATAGATGAAAAACTGGTCCTGCTTGACCAGCGTCTCGCCACTGATCGGGTTGATGATGGAAAGCTGCTCGACGGTGTCCCCCCACAGCTCGATCCGGAAGGCGTATTCCTCGTAGCTCGGCCAGACCTCCACGCAGTCGCCCCGGACGCGGAACTTGCTCCGCTCAAAACTGATGTCGTTTCGCTCGTACTGGATGTCGACCAGCTTCATCAGCATGTCGTCCCGGTCGATGGTCTCCCCTTTCCGCACCGGCACCATCATCGCCTTGTAGTCCTTCGGCGACCCCAAGCCGTAAATGCACGACACGCTGGCCACGATAATCACGTCCTGCCGGCTGACGAGCGAGCTGGTGGCGGCCAGCCGGAGCCGGTCGATTTCCTCATTGATCGAGGAATCCTTCTCGATGTAAATATCACGGGCCGGAATGTACGCCTCAGGCTGGTAGTAGTCGTAGTAGCTGACGAAGTAGTGGACCGCGTTGTTCGGAAAGAACTCCTTGAACTCCGAGTAAAGCTGAGCCGCCAGCGTTTTATTGTGCGAGATGACCAGCGTCGGCTTGTCGAACTGGGCGATGACGTTGGCGATGGTGTAAGTCTTCCCCGTCCCCGTCGCCCCCAAGAGACACTGCCACGGCTTCCCCGCGCGGACCCCCTCCGCCAGCGCCTTGATGGCTTCCGGCTGATCGCCGGCAGGAGGAAACGGCTGATGGAGGGTAAAGGTCATGGGAATCTGTGAGAATTGGAAGCGAATCTATTATTCTACGCGAAACGGTCGTGGAAGAGCCCGCATCAACATCCAGCTGGACCGCCTGCGGCTCACCGTTTCGGTTTGATACAGGCAAAAATCGCAACTGTTTGCCGACCAACAAGTTGCGCCAAAAAGTGTATCAAGAACAGGCGGTCTTAATACAGTTTTTACGATTAGGCAGCAAATAAAGTTACGTCGATTCATTTTTCTGTAAGTCTTTACAAAATAATATCTTGCGGATATTCCACTCGCCGTAAGTTTCTGATACAGGGTCAAAAAACGGCCCTTTTTAATACACCTTGTCGCCATAAGTCATTTCCCCGTAACGCCTTGCGCTATGTATTACCAGCGCCGCTCTCGCCGCGTGTTCGCCTCCGCGGCAGCTCGGCCCTACCGCCGCTGCCGCGGCTGAAGACCGGGCGAGATTGGTCGCTCTCATTCGCCTCGCCGCAGTATCGGCCTGCGTACGAGCACTCGCCCACGCGACAACTACCCACACGGCACCCGCCATGCGCGTAATTTCGCGGAGCGAAAGGCGACATTCGTTGTCGCGGTATCATCGCACTTCTCCTCAACTGTGCCGCACAAACACCTTCCGACTATTATGGACAATCATACACATGTCCAGTTGGCACCGTCAAGCCCCGGCTGCCAGAATTCCGGAAATAGTTGCCACCCTGTCTCAGTAAACTGCGGTGTGCTGCTGGCTTGGAATCTGGGGAAGAACAAGGACTCACGACCTCGTAGGCGAATGCCCGCGATGAGAATTTGACTTCACGTGCGAAAGATCGGACAATAGCGTATATGAGCACCAACACCCAAATACCACCGACTGAGGAAGTCGCCGACCAGAGAGCCGTTCTGGACCACGCCTTTCATGGTACGCCCCTCGATCCCGAAGTGGCCAAACGAGTCCACGAGCGGGCCGAGGAGGTCCGCAAACTTCTTCCCGAAACAAACATCGCCGTCGATCTTATCCGCGAATCCCGCGATGACGTATGAAATTCGTGCTCGATGCCAGCCCGTTCATTTGTGAACCGACCTGCATCCTACGATGTGGGACCCTGCCCATTTCGATCGGCAAATCTCGCGGGCGACACCGCCGCCATCCCGCGAAATCGAACGCTCCGGATCGCTAGGCGGGACAAGTGTTACGACATCAACTCACTCGACAACAGGAGGCGGACCGAAAACGCGGTCTGCTTCGTCGTACAGATCGTGGTCGGCCTCTATCACATCGAACTCGAATTCACCCGGCATGCGGCCCCTCTGAAGACGGCTTATCTGACGGTCCGCCGGCTCAAAACGACTAGCGAATTCAAGGTCATTCTTGTCGCACCAAACCTTTAGGTTGAGCGCTAAGTCCTCGAGTTCCGGCTCGGCAATGAGACGATGGAGGCCCACTGCACAAATCCGATGGAACCCGTGGTATCTCTTAGGTGGCGGAGCACAATTACGGAACTTCTCTCGCTCCAGTCCGCACCGGAAGTGGAAACAGTGAAGGTCGCGGTGGTCAAGCACATCCATTAAGTACATGAAGAATTCAGAGTGCCACCGATAGCGCCAGAGAGAGTTCCGGTTGGTCTCATCCTCCCACTTGTTCCGATCCTTGTATGTGACCATAAAATGCGCCGACCAAACCGTCTTCTGCTTGCTCGCCCAGTATTGGCTCAGCTCCTTGAGCGGCTCCACCCGCCCCAACGCGTAACGCATGTACGTCCATACCGGGCCTTCCGCTTCCGTTTCGAACCCAAGGGTTGTGTAGTATTCGTGAAGCTTCCCGATAGTGGTCGGATGGCAAAGACCAATTTTGTCGCAACCTTCCTGCATCGCTCGTTCCGCGACATATTGGAGAAGCTGTCTCCCCACTCCGGGGCCGAAAAGATCTTCGATATAAAGGTTTCGCTTACCGGAGAAGCTCGCAAACGTCCAGTAGAAAAGGACGTATCCAACGGCGGTCTCGCCTTGCCTAGACAACCATGACTCAGCGAGGGCACCGGCTCCGACGAGATTCTTCTTCAGAGCTGCCCGGTGGTGAATGGCGTCGTCGCAAATTTCCCCCGTGTCAAGGATGGCGCCAAACTGTCGCATCAGATTCCGCAGTGTGGCGACATCTTCGTCCGTCTGAACCCTCGTGATTTCACAGTTTTCGTCCATTGTCGGTCCTTTCCATCTGTGGCGATAATGGCGGTCATTTATGCATGCCAATCTCGGAGCGCACTAGACCGATTAGACGTCAGCCACTTCTCGATCTTATCCTCCCACCGGCGCAGGGGACAGCCGTGAAATGTCCCTTGCGCGGTCTGGATAACGAGTGCTAGTCGCTCACGCGCAGCAGTGCTCGGAACCCGGCTTGTTCATAGTGCTGGTCAGCCGTAAGCGCGTCGGTCAATCCCCGACCCTGCATGACCACAAAGGAAGCGCAGTCGATCAGTCCCCAGTCTTTGTCGACCCGACTGCGGTACAGGTCCAGTGCCTCGCCGTAGAGATCTTGCGTGATGGGGACAATCTCGAAGTTAGCATCTGCTCCGATGGCGTCCAGAAGTATTGCGGCAGTCTGCCGATGCCTCGTACGTGCCAGTGCATTGCCAATCTCAAACAGAATCGCGGTCGTGGTGATGACCTTGGCTTGCGACTCAAATCGATCGGACAGCTCCAGCGCCCGCAAATGGTGAGCATCGGTTTCCACCGAGAGGGCCACCGCATAGGAAGTATCGAAGAATACCTCAATCATCGCCCGGCATCTTCTCTCCGCCGTAGAGATAATCGTCCAGCCGCGACGACCAATCGGGCGGTCCGGACAATTTCAGCGACTTCGCAACGGCGAAAAAGGATTGATTTGGCGTCTGTACTTGGGGAGGCGTGACGGTTACGGTCAGCTGAACGTGCGTATTAGGCGCAAGATCGACCGAGGTGGTCGGCCGGAAAACCTCACCGTCGAACGTGGCTTCCAAAGAATGCGTCATCGTCTTTCTCCATAAAGAGTATACCACGGCCCGGTAGCGGGATAAAACCGCCTTTTCCTACTTCACCACCGTAAAGTACGTCTGCACCGCCCGGTCAAAATGCTCGGGCCGCATCTCGACGGGGAGGCCGCTATCAAACGCAGAGACTGCGGACCATCCTGGTGGCGGTGTGCCTTGCCCAGGCGGACCATTGCCAGGCGGGCCATTGCTCGGCGGGGGGTTTTTGGCAGGCCGTGGCTCCCACTCTCACGCTGCCTTGCGAATCGCGGGCTGCTAGAATGACGGGATGCCCATGCCCTAACTCCACTGGCATCCGTTCAGTTTTCGGATGTTGTTGCTCGTAGGGAACGCTGCCCATTCGTCGTCTTGCAGGCCATCCGCTAAGTGAGCCATGCTTCGCCTGAACTTTCTCCCGGTCATCGCTTTGAGTTGCGCCTGCGCGACCGTTGTTGCCGGCGACCCTGGGGCGTCGACGAAGCTTCGAGTCATTATGGAGACCGATGCTGGCGGCGATCCGGATGACGAGCAATCGATGGTTCGCTTCCTGCTGTACACCAATGAGTGGGACGTCGAGGGGATCATTTGCACGCGCCCGCAAACCAAGCGGGACGAGAACAAGAACAGGGAGGGGACGGGGCTCGACATTGTCCGCCGGCAGCTCAAGGCGTACGCCGCGATCCATGACAAACTGAAGCAGCATGGCAAGTTCCCGCGTCCTGACGACCTCTGGGCGAAAACCGTAGCTGGCTACGACAACCGCGCGGACGGCGTGAAGCTGATTATCGATGCCGTGGACCGTGACGACCCTCGCCCCATTTGGTTTAGCAACTGGGGAACGAACGACGGCACCACCAGCAGTTTGCAGCGTGTACTCGATCAGGTCCTCAAGGAACGTGGCCCGCAGGGCTACGCGAAGTTCAAGGCGAAGCTGCGACTCTGTTCGGACGACAAGTTCAACGGTCACACCACTAAACTCGATCCGCCCTGGAAGCTCTGGGTCTACACGAAGTTTCCCGACATGGATGGGGGACGGTGGTATCACCGCTTCGGTCCGCTGACCGCAACCGCCGGCGGCTTTGACCTGCGGCGCGACGTGCTCACGGGCCACGGTCCACTCGGCGAGACGTATCCCACGAACACGCACCTCCCCCAAAAGGAAGGAGACACGCCGGAGTTTCTCTATCTCGTTCCCAACGGATTGAATGAGCCCGATGAACCAACGTGGGGCTCCTGGGCCGGTCGCTTCGGCAAGCAAGACCAGGCTGGAGACCGCGCGTATTACTGGCCGAATGTGCGCGACTCGATCGACGGGAAAGCTCACCGCGATCACACGCTCGCTCCGTGGGCGGCCCACATTCAGAACGACTTCCGCGCCCGCATGGATTGGTGTGTGCGAGACTACGGCGACGCCAATCATCCGCCGCTCGCGCGCCTCGCCGGCAAGCTGCGCCAGACCGTGAAGCCGGGACAAGCCGTGCTGCTCGATGCTTCCTCTTCAGCCGATCCAGACCAAGACGAGCTGCGTTTTGAGTGGCGCTACTATGCCGAGCCTGGCACTTATCGCGGTCCGGCAATCAAACTTGACGTGAGTCGTGAAGGGATCGCCAGTTTCACGGCGCCTGGGGTCGAGACTCCCCAGTCGGTGCATATTATTCTCGTTCTCACGGACGCCGGTGATCCACCGCTAACTCGCTACGCGCGGAGCGTGATCACCGTGGAACCGCTCGGAGAATAGCTACCAACCAGCGAGAGGTCAGCCGGCCCCGCGCCAACGACAAAACCCACGACTGCAATACAACTTGCAGCCGAGGGTCGGTGAATCGGATCGTGTCCAGACCTGGACACAGCGGATTTTGCAAATCCAGATGCGTTGGGTTAACTTAACGGTGCGAATTCAACAACGATCTCCAGCACTCGCCGGCTTGGAGGCCTGGCAGGTGCGCAATTTGGGGAAACGGACATGGGTCTTTTTCAACGCAAACGATTTGTCTGGAACGAACCGTGGTTTTTTCAGCAGCGCATCAGGACCATGAAGGGCTGGCTGCTGTGTTCGCTGTTGCTGCTCGCGGTGGCAATTGCCGTCGGAGCGGCTATGTTCTTCGGGGCTCCGGCGGCAAAGCGAATGCACGTGCTGGAAATCATGGGCCTGAGCGTCGGAATGGCGGCTGCGGTTTGGTGGGTCTTGGACGGGACCAATACGCGGCGGCAAGCGGTTCTCTTCGAGGATTCGATCGTGGTGGGGGGAGACATGGGAAAATACTCCCATCCAACCACTTACAAGTTGTCCGAGATTCCCAGCGCGGCGATTGTCATGCCGGAGGAATCCAAGTGGCCGGAGCCCGCCCTGTTCTTTCTCTACAAAGGCGAAGAACAAGCGATTGGGATTGAATCGAAAGCCAGCCTGAAGCGATTGGCTCAGGCCATTCATGATGCGGGAATTCCCGTTCGCTTGGACGGTTGGCAGCCGAATCAGGAGAGCGAGTTTGCCAAGGCATTTTCTTGGGAGGCCGATCCGCCACAGGTTGTGGCCAAAGCGCGGATGGAAACGTTGCCGCCAGGCACGGCCAGCCTGATGACGGTTCCAGGAATTCTTTTGGCGATCATCCGTCAGTGCTGGGCAATCGTGCTGTGGTTGTTGCTGACCGGCGCTGCCGTGTACTACGGCTATCAAAACTGGAATAACCTCGGGCTGCTGCGGATGATTCTGCTGATCATCATTCCGATCGGAGCGATGTATATCGCGGGGGTGTACACCGACCGGTTCGCCACCGCTTCGACGTCGTACGGATTAGGCCGCATGGCCAGGAATCAGATTCGCAAGCGCGACGGCGTTCAGCTCGATCCGGGCGCGAACGACCTGGTTCCCGTGGAGATCTTCGTTCGCGACCAGTTCGCGAATACGGTGCAGAAAATCCATGAGATGGGATACCTGCAAGTGGATCACCCCGGCCAGCGAATGTTGTTCGAAGGCAAGAAAGAACGCTGGTGCATCCCCGCCAAGTCAATCCATTCGCTCGCGATTGAAGAAGTCCAGGCCGGAACGCCCGGACAATCAGCAACCGGAGCCCTCAACTATTACGTCGTGGTCAAGTTTGCCCCGGACGCCGACCAGAAATCCGACCAGGAATTCGGCTTTCGCTGTGCCGAACGCGACTATGGCGAGTTCGACGATATTAAACGCGCCCAGGGAGGAATTCGCGTTTACGAAGCGTTTGACTCGTTACTTTCGAATGGTTGATCAAGTGTGTGAATCACGAAGGTGGCATCCAAAGTGGACCCCCAACTGAAATACCGTCTCGATTCAATAACGAACCATCACGCCGATTTAGCACTTGAATAGCGGAGAGGACAGGATACCCTGAATCCGCGCCGTCGTTTTGCTGCCTGTTTGAGAAATCGCAAGCAGTGTAACGGTTTAGGCAGCTTGCGATTCGCTCATCATATTACGCATTTTGCGCGGCTTTTCAAGACGGTCCGCTACAAAACCGCTACAAACAATTCACCGAGGTCCGCTTTCGTTTGTTGCCTCATCTGCATTCTCTGAAGTAGGCCGAATAGTCCGGAGGAGCTCAGCAAGCAACGGGTCAATCTGCGGAAGCAACAGCGTTTTCAGGGCACTTCCCAGTTCATTGAACGGGACAAACCGGAGTCGGGCCTCCCGGTTGCGAGGGCTCGAATTCCTGGCGGCGAGATATTCTTCGCGATCCCACGCAATTATTCCGAAGCCTTCTGGAACGAGCAGTGCCGCCTGGAGAAGTAAGCTACCGTCAGATTCACTCGGAATAGGACCGCAGGCTTTACCCGCGGGTAACGAGCTCACGTCGCCAAGTAGCGAAATCAAAAATCGAAACCTCATTCGCTTTCGCGTGATTTCCACAGGAAATCAACCTGTCGCAGCGCGGTAAAATCATCACTTTCACGCAATTCTTCAAGCACGAGGGCGTCCGAGAGCTGATTTGTGATATTTGCCGACTGAAGAGAGGAAACAGCGTTGAGCGTGAATCGGCTGGCAATCGTGAGCCGATGTGTCTCTGGAATACTATCATCACCTCCTGCCGCAGCGGCACAAATCGCCCAAGTTCGCGCTTCGAGGAATAGTAAGTCTGCGCGATTGGGGTCCCTTTCACACTTGGCCAATAGTGCCTCTGCCTTGGCGTATTGTCCATCTCGTGCGTGCGAGGCCGCCAATTCGAGTTGCCATCCCGCTCGCATCTCATTGGGCCCTAGAGACAACGCATCTTCCCAACAGCTGGTAGCGACGCAGTGGTCTCCCATTCTTGTATAGGCGACCGCAAGATTGGCAAGCGTCAACGCATATTGTTTGCGGACAGAGGATCGTTCGGGATGTACGGCAACAACTTGTCTGATGATCCTCGCGGCTCGCGCTAACAACCGCTCAGAGTCCAACAGGGCTGAAGAGTTGAGAAGCAAGCGTCCCAGGTTGTTAAGCGATGCCGCGAGGTGAAGCTGATAATCGAGGTATTCCGGATAGTCCGTGGTTAGTTTTTCATAGTGCCTGACTGCAATTCGCAGCTCCGCCGCGGCCTGATCCCAACTGCCCTCACCTTCATGCAACCGAGCTAAAGTACTGTGACTGGCGGCCAAATGGTCACAGAAGTCAGGCACGTCGGGATGCTCGGCAACCAACCCGGAAAGTAGTTCGATTGACCGACGCACCGACTGACCGGCTCCCTCTTCCTGATGGAGATCCAGTAGGGTGACAGCCAAGTTATTAGCCGACAACCCAAGCTGCTCCGACCGATTGGGGAGCGGGGCTTCACGATACAAAGTTTCCCAGAGCTTTACCGCCGCCTGAGCTTTCTCTTTCGCTCGATCCAGTTCGCCCAGACGGCGCTGGAGGATTGCGAGATTGTTATGACAGCGCGCCAGTTCCTCCCGGAGCTGCGGATCTTGCGGCTGATTGGCAAGCAAATTTTCCAAACAGGTCGTGGCTCTGGATAGATCGGCCACAGCTGCCCCCGCACTTCCGTTTTCGCGAAGTCGTGCTTGCACCACCAGACAACGAACCAGCAATCGCTCGAAATCACGTCGCGCGGGGCCGTTCTCACCAGACTCACAAATTCGCAGCGCAGTTTGGCAATGCTGTGCGGCACTTTGCGGCTGCCCGGTGTCGTGAAACAATCCCGCCAACTGCGTGTGGGCCGCCGCCATCTCCATAGAGAAGCTGGCGTCGTTGGGGAGTCGCTCGGCAAGCTGCTCAAACACGTGGATGGATTCGGACAAATGGCTGATCGCTTGCTGCGGATCACCAAGTTCCGCTGTCAATGCTCCGAGGCTCGCCAACGCGCGGCCACGCTCGGTCAAGATCTGGCTATCGGAGGCCTTTTGCCGCGCAAAGACGCCGTAGTAGGCGGTTGCCGCAGCAAGAAGCTCCTGCCGCAATCGTTCCAGGCCTTTGGCCTTGAGGCGCGGATCCTTGCTCAAGCGATTTAGAAAACTGTCCACAGACTGCCGGGCAAGTCCTAAATTCTCTTCGGCGCGAATTCGCTCGCGACGTTCGGCCCGCAGCGCAAAACACGTTGTCGTCAAACCGACGGCAGTGGCCACGAGAGTTGTTACCAGCAAGCTCGCGGTTGTTGCCAGGAGTGCCGCCGCCAGCGGACGTCGACGACACCAGCGCGCCGCCCGATCGTAGCGGCTGGTTGGCCGGGCATGGCTTGGTTCTCCCTCCAAAAAACGCCGCAGCTCATCCGCTACCTCGGTCGCCGATCTGTATCGCTTCAGTGGCGATTTTTCCAGGCATTTCAGACAGATGGTTTCCAGGTCCCGGGGAAGCGAGTTGATGAGTTTACGCGGCTCGCAAGGGGGGTCGTCTTGAACTTGGCGTAGGACTTCATTGGGGGAGCTTGCTTGAAACGGAGGCCTGCCGGTCAGAGCATGATAGAGCGATGCGCCAAGGCCGTAGACATCCGACTCACAGCCAACCTGAGAGGCATCAGCTGCTTGCTCTGGAGACATATAATGGGGCGATCCCAGCAGCTCGCCTGCCCGAGTAAACGCGCTCGCATCCTCGATGAGTTTCGCCAGGCCAAAATCGACCAGGAGCGCCCTTTGACTGGTGCGCTCGATGAGAATGTTGGCGGGTTTCACATCGCGGTGCAGGATTCCTCGCTCATGAGCTGCCGCCAACGCCTCGGCGACCCCTTTCATCCATTCGGCTGCTTGTCGCGGCGGAAGCGGACCTTGGCGGAGGGTCTCCGCCAGGCTCGAGCCGTCCACGTACTGCATTGCGAAGTAGTGCAGTGGTCCCGCACAGCCAGCACCATAGGCCCTGACGACGTGCTCATGCTCGATGCGAGCAACGGCAGTCGCTTCATTCACAAAGCGGCGGGTTACCGACTCTTGCTCACCGGCGGGAATCCGCTGCAGGAGCTCGGACCGAACAATCTTTAACGCGACTATTCGATTCACGCTGATCTGGCGGGCCTTGTAGACGATCCCCATGCCTCCTCTTCCCAAGACCTCAATAATCTCGTAGTCGCCAATTCGGGTCCTCCGGCCGATGGGAGCCGGCGGCGTACCCGAGCGCTTCCAAAGGGGAGTCTCCGCAAGGTCGTGCGTGACATTACCTCCGGAGTCCGGCCGGCAAGGACGACTTCGAGCCGAGGCCAACGCCTGAGTGACGATGTCGGCATGGCGAGGAAAGCGAACGTGGTAGGACTTCTCGTCGATGGTGATTGCCGACGACAACCGATACTCAAACTCAATCTCCAGCAATTCTTGAAGCAGCGTGTCGGAAACCGTCGGAGAGAATTGTTCCAGAGAGGATTCGATCCGCGGTGTCTGCCCGTGTTGCCAGGCCTTTTCGAAATCGTCGCAAATGCGGTCGATGTTCTGGCAAGTTTCGATGTCGCGGGCGGAAGCATCCACCATAGGGGGCTTTTTCACTTAAAAAGACTCACGAAGATTGCGACAAGCATTTTAGGACCAGGCAACGGCTCCGTCCATACGCGGGCGCCATCCAGGTGGGCTGCCATCTATTCCTTGATTCGTGTCAGGCGGGTCATCAGATTTTGATTGTGCGGCTTCTTGGGCGTGGCTATGATACGGCGGGGGCTGCCGGGAAAGCGGGACAATGGTTAGACGCTTATGGATGACCTCACTGTTTGGATCAAAAAGCTGGGCAATGGCGATCCCCGCGCCGAGCAGGTGATTTGGGACAACTTCTTCAGCCGGCTGGTCCGCCTCGCGAAACAACGATTGCGACATTTGCCCGTCGGTGCGGATGATGAGGAGGACATTGCACTCAGCGCACTGGGTAGTTTCTATAAGGGCTTGGCGGACCACAAGTTTCCTCGCCTCGACAGCCGCGACGATCTCTGGAAGTTACTAGCGACCTTGACGATCCGTAAGACTATTGCACATCGGAGGCGCGGAAAGGCACTTAAGCGCGGCGGTAAACACGAACTGCGCGATTCGCGCGGGCCTCGACCAGACGACCAGTGGGAATTCGAGCTTGCCGATCCCGCACCTTCTCCTGAATTCGTTGTTGTTATGACCGAGACTTTCAACGCCATGCTGTCCGGTTTGGAGGATGAAGTCCTGCGAACAATTGCGGTTCAAAAATTGGAAGGTTACTCTAACGAAGAAATCGCCGGAGGGCTGGGTTGTGCCGTGCGAACCGTGGAACGCAAGTTGGCGAGAATCCGCCAACTTCTGGAGTTTCATGGGCAAGAACGTCCGAGCGCCTCGGCTCGGGCTAGGGAATGAGCAGGATCGTGCCGCCGGCGTTATCTATCAGCAAGGGCGTCTGTTCCGCACTGATGTTTTCTTTGACGTACTTTTTAATGTCTTCTTCGATCAGGCGAAACGCTGCCCCAATTTCCAACCTACCGTTGGCCTTTCCGGCCGCTTGTACGAGGTAATGCGTGAGCACGCTCTCCTGACTCGGGGGCAGCATCTCCCAAGCCAACTGGTTGGCCTGGCATGCGGCGATGATGGCGGTATCCTTCTGGCCAAGGTCCTTGGCTCGCTTCACTTCGCCGTCGAAGAAATCAACGCGAGACAGCTTGTCGACCTGCTTGTCCACCAAAGGAGCAGCGATGCCTTTACGGCCTTTGGCCTTTTTGCCCATCGCATCCCCAAATCCCTTGGACGATCCGCCGGAGTGGCAATTGTCCAGGACGATGCAGACCTTGCGACCTTCCAACTGCTGGATCCAGCGTCCGAAGACATCGTCCAGGATCATGGTGTCATCTTTACCTTGCTTGCCGTCCTGAGGTACGAGGTACTCGTCAAACCCATCCGCTTCGTCGCCGTTGGTGTCTGCGCACCGGCCGCCATGCCCGCTGTAGAAAATGAACACCGTATCCCCCGGTTTGGTCTTCGCCGGCAGATCCTGAAAGATGGCGGCTTCAATGGCGCTCCGCGTGGCGTCCTTGTTCGTTAGCAGCAGGACCTCATCCACTTTGCATTGCTTCTTGAGCAAATCGGCCATTACCTCGGCATCGTGGTGAGAAACGGTAAGGTCATTGATGGTTTGGTCCGCATAATCGCTGATGCCGATGCACACCGCGACCCGCCGCGGCTTGTTGTTCCTTTCGCGCTGTCCTACATCCCCGGCAGCGAGCGTCGTCAAGTCCAGAAACACTTCGGCGAAATCCTGCGGCTTTCTTTGCTGCGCTTCACGCAGGATTTTAAGAACCTCATCTGTCGGGACCAGAGGGGGCCCTTCCTTGGGGACTAGCGTTTTCGCGGCTTTGAGCGATTCGGTGTTGCCGACGAGTGCAAATAAACGGCCTGTACCGAACGGAGCAATCGTTTTGAGGTCCCAGCTGTCCTTTTCGGACGGAATCGTGATTTCCGTTTTTGCCTTGATCGCCGTGCCGGCGGCAAATTCATTGGGATAAAGCAAGAACACCTGCTCCTTGCCATCCACCACCTGGATGTAATAGAGATACAAGTATCCCGACCTTTCCGATTCCACAGTGACAACGAGATTCTCACCTTCGACATAGGTGTGGTCTTTGCGATTCACTCCTAGGCGAACCATGAATGCCGGGTGCTGATTCAGGCCGCGGCCGACAACGCCAAACGCCTTGTCAGAATTCTGGCCTCGGGCGGCAGTGGCCAACGCCAGGCAAAGTAGCAAGCTCAGGCAGGAACGCATCGCAATACTCCTTCGGGATTCAATGATTCGGTGATGGAAACCATGCTCCACAGTGAATTGTCAGCGCACGCCGTCTATTTTCCGCCGGCCGGCTTTTTGGCCGGCGGCTTCTCTTTCGGACTTGTGGCGGATCCAGGACGCGATTCCTTTCCGCCCGGCTTCTGACCCTGGTTGGGTTTTCGTGCATCGAAGACAAAATAGCTCGTTGAATCCTGGGCAAATTTCGGCACCTTGCCGGGGGCGACGGCATCCTCTTCCATTCCCTTGCGAAAGAAGCGAAGCAACCTGCCGCGGACTCGCTTTTGCGTCGTCGTGCAGACCATCAACTGCTGGGGCTGGTTGGGGGCGACCTGTGGTTTGCCCTTTTGGCCCTGGTCCCCCGCCTCGCTAGCGGAGCGCCCATAGGCGGCGTTTCCAAAACCAGAAATGGTAATGGGCTTGGCGAGGACCAAGGATTTGATGTCGTGCTGCCCGTGTCCCCTCGCCGCCAAACGTGGTTGCTTGCCACCTGAAGGAACATTGAATTGCTTATCCTTCACGAGTTGGTTGTT
Organism: Pirellulaceae bacterium; assembly: GCA_051004015.1. GTDB lineage: Bacteria > Planctomycetota > Planctomycetia > Pirellulales > Pirellulaceae > SXOA01. The sequence continues at coordinate 125,491 of JBPCKT010000029.1, forward strand.
TTCGCCCGCCAGGGGAAACAACAAAGTCAGCTCTCCTTCGGGCCCCACGTCAAACAGATAGAGGTAACCTGCCTCGCCACTAACGCAGGAAATCTTGATTTCCTTTCCGGCATCGAAGCGCGCTCCATCTCCGCCTTCCACGAAGGCGTCCAGCTTGAAGTGGCTCGTCTTATTGGTTACCAAGTCGAGCAGCTCTTGGGGACTGAGAATGTTGGCGAACTGCACCTCCGGCGCGGGAGGGACCGGCGTGGTGTTGACCATGGGGGCCGGGACATCCACCACGGGGCCGTTGCCCGCATTGCCAGAGCCGGGAGTTTCCGGAGGAGTCGTCGGCGGAGTGGCGATGGGCGGATTCTCGCCCCCCACGGGATACCCCAAGATAGTCGCCACTTGTGCGATATCGACCTCCGGGTTTTCCGCCTGAGCAACCTGGGGATACCAGGCAAAATCTGGATGGTCCTCTATGCTCTCGCCGGTCCATTCTCCCGTGCCTTCCACGACCGCTCCGTTTTCCAGTTTGACGCGAAAGGTATAGGTTCGCAGTGAAGCGCGAGTTCCCACGTAATCCGGTTCGACATCATCATCCGCCAACAGCAACTGCATGGTGCAGGATTCCCAGCCGCCCGCTCCGGCTTCCTGGTCCACCCGATACTGGTAAATCGGATAGTTCCAAACCTGCGTGCCAGCATCGAGATCCAGAATCAAAGGGATGCGGTCGCGTCCTAAATAAAGCTGAAGCACCCGCCAGAGGGCATCCGGCCTGAGATCGTTCTTGTCATCCGCGGGACCTTCATAGCGGTCGCCGTAGAAGTTGGATGCGTCTTGGGCGTGGCAAGCGCACAACAATCCCTTCTTATCCCCCACCGAGAAATCCACGCCGCGCACGACCGAACCCTGCTTCGGCTCTTTTTCACTTACCGCGGCAGCGGACCAGGCATGACAGTAACCCCACCAATCGCTGTCCGAAGATGCTTTCGCAGGCTGGACGTGCTTGACGTCTTCCCACGGGGCCGCTTTCTTCCCAAGCAACCGATCGTATTTGGTCAGTGGCCCCACCAACCCGCCTTGCTTGTGCGGATACCAGTAGCCGGACCACGGATTGACCGCTGCCGACCCGCTTTCTTGACCCGCCAGCGGCGAGGAGCCCAGGCAAATCGCCCCGAGAAGCACGATGACAACCAGTATGGTCCGCGACATATCTTGATCTCCTGCGAATCGCTATCTTAGTTTTGCCGTGCTGGGCTGCTACTTTCCCTGGGTTTCCGCCGGCTCGACGACCAGCCAGGCCTGCGTATGCCCATCGTTCGAGTAAACCGGCCAGGGCCGCTCCGCCTGCCAAAGCTGCGTCACACTTTGCTGCCCGGCTGCAAGACGCACTTCGACGGCCGGCGATTTCTCCAAGGATTTGCTGAGCGAGCGGGGGATGAACTCCATTGATTTTGCGCTCGGGCTCTGTACGTCTTGCGTCACCGCGTGCGCGAACCGCATCTTGACTCCAATGTCCTTGGATTGGCCCGTTGGTTGGCTGGTGTACTTGAATTGGCCTTTCGGTTTTCCGGCGATAAACGCCGGCAGTCCGACCGGCAGGACGTTAATCGGCGGCAAAACGGGACTCTGGCCCCCATCGCCCGGCTCATAGGTTTCTTCCACGGTTCGCAAAGCGCCGGCAACCGGCAACTCCGTCTGGAAACGGCGGAGGAACAGCGTATCCTTGTCCACCCAAATCTTTGTGGCGGGCTTGAGCCGGCCCTTGGCTAGACATTCGATGTCGATCCGCCAGCAATCGCGAGTGGCAACTTTCTCCGAATCACCGACTTTGAACTTCCAGCGGATGCGATTGGGCGTGCCTTTGGAATCCGCCTCGCGCCCCTGAAGTTTCTGAGTTACCGTCTCCACCGTCCAGGAGTCTCCCTTTTCCCAGCGCGGCTTTGACAGCGCCGCCGGACTCGCTGGCGTTTTCTTCTCGGGTTCGTCCTCGCACCGAACCGGCTGTATGCAGGAAAACGCGGCGAGGCAGAATGCCGCGGCCAGGAATCGCAAGAACCTCATGGGGGAGCTCCCTTGTTTCGAGACGAAGTTCGCCTTCCCAAGTTGGGCGAGGCGAACTCCCTCTATCATGAAATCGCAAAACGCGCCTGCGGGCCGACAGGTCCGGACAAATAAAGTCAGTGATTCTCCCGCCACAAGCCGTCGACCCCGCTTCGCCACGCACGACGAAGTTCCTAGAAATGGGCGAATTAGGCGAGTCGAAAGAAGTTGCGGGGCCAATTATGCTGCTTCAAACAAGGGAAAGCAAGTAGCGCGGCAAGAACATTCGCCCTCGTCTCACTTGGTCGTTGTCGGCTTCGCCGCCAGCAAATCGAAGGTGGCGCCAAAGGGCGAGCCCAGGAGCCCCACGCCATTCGGGCCAAGACTGGTCGATTCCCAGGGATTGCCGCGAGCGTCTGATTGCGGGCAGGAGGATCGGGGAATGCGGGCCCAAAAAAATCAGGTTCCCGTGTCGGGCGAGCCGCGGAAATTGCTATTTAACTCTTATCGGGGGCGAAACTACTTGAAACTCGCCTTCTGCCCTGCGATACTTCCCAGCCTCTTCGGATTCGTGCTTCCGTCCATCTTCAGGAGCCTCCCATGAATGTCCGTTTTTCGCTCGTCCCCTTGGCTGTCCTGTGGACTGCCAGCATCGTGCTCGCTGCCGAATCGGATTCCGGCAGCGTCCACGGCGTCATTTCCAGCTTCAACGGGAAGGGCAAAATCAAGCTGCTCACCGTAAAAGTTCAGGAGCCCAGCAAAATCCAGGAGCCAGGCAAGATTCCAGAGCCTGACAAGAAGCAAAAGCCCGGACAAGACGCGGGCCAAGACCCCGGCCAGAAGCCGGACCAGAAGGAAAAACCAAAAGCGGATCAGAACCCTGGTCAAACCGACCAGAAGCCCGTGAAGAAGGACAAGCCCAAGCCTCCCGCGGACCAGTCCCCCACGGATCAAGCACCCACCAAGCCCGTCAAACCGGGACCGGATGCCGGGGGATCGGAAACGGAAGTCGCTTTCACGGTCGATGATAAGACTGAAATTGTCGTGAAGGGTAAAGTTGAGGAGCCGGCGGGTCTCGATGCCTTGAAGCCGGGCCGATCCGTCATGGTGGATTACGGTCCTGTGACGCTGCTGTTGGATAGTGGCAAGCCAGAGCCTGCTACCCCGGGACAAGAGAAAGCGGAACAAGACCAGAGCACCGACCAGAAGCCTGGAGAGCCAAAAAAGCCCGTGCCCGGCGACCAGAAACCTCCCAAAAAGGGGAAGCCCGGAGCAAAAGTAACCTATCGGGCTCAGAAAATCACCATCGCTGGCGACAAGCCCGGCAAGCCGCAGCAGCAGAAGCCCGAAAAGCCGGGCAAGCCCGGTCAGGGCAAGCCCGGTCAGGACAAGCCCGGTCAGGACAAGCCCGGTCAAGACAAGCCGAACCCTGAGAAGGATACCTAGGAACCGCAAGCGATCGGGCCAGCAAGCGACAACTTTACCCCCGCAGTGGAATCAATTCCTCTGGGGGCCGAAAGGGCGGTTGAAGCCTCCTCGATTCGCCTGATGAACGCAGACCAATTGTTCCGGCTTTTTTGCTTGCAAACCCCTCTAGACCTCGCTAGACTCGGAAACGATTGGGCGGAGACCCGTGCGTCTGCGAGCAACGATCCGATAAATGCGTTTAAAATATGGCGCCCCACCCCACTCCTTTGCTTTTGGCAGGCTGTTCACTAGGCCTTCTTCTGTCGTTGGCCTGGTGTGACTCGGCTTCAGGCGCGGAAGGCAGGCGTTTGGCCGTTGTCATCGGTGTGGACGACTATACGGACGACAAGATTAGTGACCTAGAAGTAGCGGTCAAGGATGCTCTACGGTTGGGGGCGGTCTTGAAGAATGATTGCCGATTCGATGTAGTGCATGAGATTTACGATAACCATCCCCAGCCGAGCAATCGGCCGCTGCTGTCGAACATTCAGAAAATCATTCGGAGCACGCTGCTGGACTGTGGCCCGGAGGATACCGTCGTCATTTTTTTCTCGGGGCACGGTTTTGTGAACGGCGACGTCAGCTTTCTGGCGCCCCAAGATTGCCTCGGAAAGAAAGCAGCTCTGAGCGGATACCGCACCAAGAATCTGATCGAAGATCTGGAAGAGTGCGAAGCGCGGCAAAAGATCTTGATCCTTGATTGTTGTCATGCCGGAGGCGCTGGGGCCAAGGACGCCGAAGCCAAAATCGCCAAGGCGTTTGAAGCTGTTCCGAAGCTTGTAACTCTCGCGAGTTGCGAGGCGAATCAGGAGTCGCAGCAATGGATTGCCATGGGACAAAGCGTTTTCACATTTCATCTCTTGCGGGGCCTGGAAGGCGCGGCTGACCGCAACGGCGACGGCGACGTCGACACGCAGGAGCTGCATGGCTATCTCGGCCCCCGCGTGCAGGAGACGGCCAAATCGATGAACCTTGGGGCACAAAGACCCGTGAAATTTCCCAAACAAGAGCCTCACCCTCTTGTGATTGCCAGGCCCCGCGGCTTCAAGACGGTGCATGACATGCAGCTCATTCGGATAGCTGAGGGCACGTTTACCATGGGCTCACCTGCCGACGAGGAGGGAAATCCTGACGAGAAACAACGAGTCGAAAAGATCTCCAACAGCTTCTACATGGGCCAAACCGAAGTAACCCAGCGGCAATTCGCTGCCGTAATGGGCCGTAACCCCAGCCGCTTTCTTAGCGTGGGAGAAGACAAAGAAACTCGGGAAGCGGAGAACCGTCCGGTGGAATCCGTTTCTTTTGAAGATGCCAAGGCATTCTGCGACAATTTGTCGCAGTCCCCGCAGGAGAAAGAAGCGGGCCGCGTTTATCGCTTGCCCACCGAAGCAGAATGGGAGTACGCTTGCCGCGCCGGCACAAAAACAGCCGTCCATTTTGGAAATAGTCTCACCTCCCATCAGGCAAACTTTGACGGCAACTTTCCTCTTGGTCAGGCAGTCGCGGGACCCGACCGCAACTCGACGATCCCGGTTGGCACGTTTGGTGCCAACGATTGGGGGCTCAAGGACATGCACGGAAACGTCTGGGAGTGGTGCGACACATTGCTGGACGCAGAGGAAGGACAAAATGACCGCGTCATTCGGGGCGGCGGCTGGGATGACAACGGCTATGCCTGTCGCTCGGCGTTCCGAGGGGGTTACGTGCCCGAGCGCGGACGTAAAGACATTGGGTTCAGGGTGGTTTGCGAGTTTCGGTGAACTAGTCATCGCGTAAAGTTTGGAGCATCATCATGCAGGGAATTGCAAGCAAGTACGGGGCTGGACTGTTCGTCTTGGCCGCACTATGCCTGGTTTGGTGCCCGACGGCCAAAAGCCAGGAAAGCCAGGAAAGGGCAAAGGACACCCAGGAAGTAATAGCAACTGAATTGTCGGCTACCATTGGCGACATCGTCCAGTGGATCAAGTCGCAAGGGGACGAGTCCATGTTCATCGACAGCTTTCGGATTGTCCCCCCCTCCTTGAACAGCACAAACGGTAACTTGCTAAAGCTTGCAATTGCAGAAGGGATTAGTGAAAAGATAACCGTGAAGCGGCAATCCAAATACTCACTAACCGGCAAGGCCTCGTACGTAATCTCCAATGGAGTTGGTTCGGCGGAAATGGACTTCACGGTTGATTACAAGACGGGTGGCAAACCCACCAGCAAAGCTTTTGCCGCCCGTACCACAAGTTCTCGGGTAATTGACGTCTTGTTCGGCAACACCATTTCGCATGCTCCCACGGATCGTGAGCCTGACCGCAGCCGACATGCCGCCGGAGCCGCCGCTGATCGCGACACTGGCAATCCGGCTAAACCGCCTTACGAGGGAACAAAAGTGCAACTCTTGGACGCCAATGGGAAGCCAGACCTGGCGCTCGAAATTGCGGTTCGCGACAAAGGGCTAGGACCCTACGTTCCTAAAGAGATCATGCTTGGGAACGGCGATTCGTTGGGTACGTCGACGCCGTGGGTGCGAATTTCCAAGGGACAAGAGTATGAGATACGCATCTATAATTACGACGAGACATACGATGTCTTCGCCGAAATACTTGTTGACGGAGTTAACGTCAATTATTTCTATAACGACGATCAAGGAAAGGCTTTTCGCCCTCAGCAGCGAGTCAGCCACTGGCTCGTACATCGCGCTTCGTCATCGCAGACGCCAAACTCCGTAAGAATCTCGGGATGGCAGCGCAACAAAGCCGAAGCAAATAGATTTGAGATAAAGGATTTTCCAGAGAGCGCCGCAGCCGAGATCAACCTCGAAGAATCGGACGCCATTGGCACCATCACGGTGATTTATCGCAAGGCTTGGAAACCTGGAGAAAAGGTCGCGCAGCGGGATGCTACCGCGCGAGGCGACTTGTTTGAAAACCCAGTGGATGTAACCACTCGGGAAACCGGCAAGGTGCGAGGTCAAGTCTGTATCAGGTATTCCGCGGAACCGTAAAGCTCGATTGTCGAGGCGAATCTAAAAAAAGAGGGAACTTATGCAAATCAAGAGTCAATTCTGGTTCCAACTGAGGTTGGTTGCCTGGATCCCATTGCTCATTTGCCTTGGCCTGACACCGTCAGTACGCGCCGATCGCTTTGCCTTTTTGGTCGGAGTCGGTGACTACGACCCCCAGGGATCCGATAAGCGGGACTTGCCCAACACGGTGGCCGAGACCGAAGAGTTGGAAGCCATTTTGAAGGCCCAAAGAGACGCCAGCGGCAACAGCTACTATAAGAAAATCATCAAGATCTCGGACAATTCAACTACCTTGCAACCGACTCGGGACAATATTCTGGAGAAGGGCCTTAAAGAGCTTCGAGAGGAAATGTTGCTCAACAACCCCGTGGGCGCGAGGGACCACAGCCTTCTCATTGTGCTTAACGGACACGGGCTGGAACTTGAAGCAGATAACTACGACTTTACTTTTTGCCCCAAGGATGCCAGCAAGCAAGATCGGAATTCACGGATAGCGATTCCTGAATTCCTCGACAAGCTCCGCACTGCTGCGGGAAAGCCAATTCCCGACCAAGTTTTCTTCGTGGTCAATGCGTGCCGCAACGATCCACTGGCGGGGCAGAATTTTGATTCGGAAGGCCGAGGTGCGAAAAACAAGAATGTGACCATTCCCGTTCGTCGCAGCGCCATTTTGTTCGCCTGCGACACTGGGCAGGAGAGCCTAATCGATACCCAAGTTGATCGCGGTCCACGGAGCTTCTTTATGAGCCATCTCATGGCAGCCTGGATGGGCGCTGCCGACGGAGTCTTGACCACGAAGCCAAAAGACGGCCAGGTCGACTTGTTAGAACTGGAGAGTTATCTCGCAAGTAATGTAAAGGACCAGGTCAAGAAGATCAAGAAAGTCGGTCAAAACCCAGTTGTCTATAGCAGGGCCGTCAAAGACGACTGGATTATCAACGCATCGATTAGTGCTTCCGTGCGAGATGCCAACACCATCGTCGGCGATGTGCCCGCAGCGCTCACCTACACCAAGAATTGGAAGAAGAAAACATTCGTTGGCGTCGATTTCTCGGGCGAGACAATCGACAACAAGGAGTTGACAGGATCTCGTTTTATACGTTGCCGGCTGGCCGGCACAAAATTCCTGGGAGACAGCAGTCTATATGACGTTGCATTTGTGAACTGTGAGCTCCGCGGAATGGATTTGACTTATGCAAGACATGTCGACAAGCTTGTTTATGAAGGCACGAATACGGGTGCCTCGAAGATTATTTGGGGGCCGCATCGGGCGCCAAAATTTGATTTGGACACAGGCGAAGCTAGGCCTTAATCGCGAGGAAAGCGCGGTAGATAGATTGGATAGGTGGATTTTTGTTTGAGATCTCGAGAGCAGCGAAGTGCTCCTCTCTTCTAGCCGTTTTTTTTGGAGCCGCAACTATGAAATCGTCATCCTGGAACAACACCGCTATCGCTTGGAGAAAGGCCCTGGGTGCCTGGACACTTGCCATTCTGCTTGCGGGAGCAATTCCCATTGCGAACGGTCAGCAAGACACCGCGCAACCAAAGGCTGGTGAACCAACTAAGGAGCCCGCGAAGGAGCCAGCGAAGGAACCCGAGCCCGCGAAGGAGCCTGCTAAAGAGCCCGCAAAGGAACCGGCCAAAGAGCCTGCGAAGGAGCCGGCCAAAGAGCCTGCGAAGGAGCCGGCCAAAGAGCCTGCGAAGGAGCCGGCCAAAGAGCCTGCGAAGGAGCCTGCTAAAGAACCCGCAAAGGAACCGGCCAAAGAGCCTGCGAAGGAACCGGCCAAAGAGCCTGCGAAGGAGCCTGCCAAAGAGCCTGCGAAGGGAGTTCAGACGGGGGCGAATGAGGCTTTGCTCAAGGAGATTGAGACTCTTGCCAACAAGGCGCAAGCCTCTAATGCCGATGTATATAAGGCCGCCGGAACCTTGCATACGAAGCTCGCGGGCGCCGAGGATGCTGCTGTGTTTGCTCCAGCCGAGTGGGTTCGTCTGGAAGCCGCATTTGATAAGCTTTCCAAGGTAAAGCCTGGACTTACAGGAAGCGCTGCCAAGCGGATGGAAACGATGATCCGGATACTCAAAGTTCAAACAGCCCTCAACGCAGACAGCCCCACAGCTAACGATACCGAGGATTTCGACAAGAACGCCCAGGAACTGGTCGTTGGAAAAACGCTGGAGACGGATTGGCCTCTGCTAGTGGACATCTTTGGAAAGGCGGAAGGCAAACTCGCTAAGGATCCCGTTGTTTCTCGAAAGCTGGAGATTTACGTAAACGTCCTGCAATCCAAAATTGATGCCGCGAATCCCCAAGTCCAGGGGTTCGGCGTCCAAAACGCGGATCGCGAAAACACGCTCACAATTAATATCGGTCCCAAGCCACGGCGCAACGAAAAAGCCAAGAGCCAGGTTCTCCTGAAGCCCCTTGAGCGGCAGTCTTTTGCATCGGTACAGACGATCAGTTATTGGAGCGGGCGCGAGTGGGTCGAGATCGAGCTGAAAAAGGACGCGCTGACAAAGATCTATATTCGGGTGGAGGACAAGAAAGGGCTGTGGAATCACGAGCCAATGCCCGAACCAAAGACCCAGAAACAGGGGGGCATCGAAAAGGAACCGCTGCCCAAGAATGAAAAGGATCCCCAGCCCAAAGAGGAGTTACCCAAGAAGAATAACCAGGACGATAAGTCCAAGAAGGGATCCGAGGGGCAGGAGACCGGGTTTTTCCCATTACGAGGGAGTTTTGCATCATTTCCCGCAGCCTTGACGATGTGGGTGGCGCAACCGGGCGAAACAAAAAAGGCGGATGATCTAAAAGGCACCTCGCTGGCGAACCCCCCCAAAAAACTGCAAGGCGTCGGCGCGATGGCCGTGATGGATTACAAGACGCGGCACGAAGGCGCCTACAGCATGGAGGACACGCCTTTGGGGGCCCAGATCGCGGACACGCGACTCTTGGCCCTGGATGCGCTAAGGTATGCAGGCAAGCCCATTACGGAGGAAGAACAGAAAGAGCTGCTGGATGTTTACTTTACCGCATTTCGCGACGATCTCAAGAAGCGATACGACATTCTTGACAAAGAGCCCAAGAAATCGAAGCTGGATGAGCAGGTCCTTGCCGAGGTTAAGGACGAGTTCAAGAACCTGGATGTCATGAAGAGTTTGGTCGAGGGGATTCCGGCGACCGTGCCGCCGCGGGAGACGTCGGAGATCTCTCAACTTGAGGCCCAGATCAGCGCCCTGAGTTTTCGGTTGGACCGCCAGCAACAACTCACCTATGACCTCGTCAACGGGCGGGCGATGGATGACCAGCGGTATTCCGACTGGCAGCGGTCGCAGAATGGGAAATATTACTACTCCAAATTCCACTTCCGGCCGCAGGGGATGAGTAACTTCCTCAGCTACGATTGCATCTGGTTCGCGGACGATCCGGACTATGTCTATTACTATACGCGGCGGTATTGCACCTACTGGGGCCGCTATAGCATGAACAGCCGGATGATGGAGATTGTGCCGGAGAATCAGAGGTATCAGACTCAGCCGGGGTGCATCCCTGACAAGTCAACCTTTACTTACCAGGATACTCCACCGGCGGTTCCGTTCTCCGTGAACCCCCAGCAACGGATGATCGCGCCGAATCTCGTTGGGCTGCCTGGCGTTGCCGCCAGTTACGACTGGGCGCCCATGCCGATGTCGACTGAGGCGGTTCCGGCCGCGGAAATGCCGTTTGATCCGGATACGTTCGGAGCTCCTGCTCCGGCGGATACTGCTCCACCAGCACCACCCTCGGAGTAAATCTGCCCACGCAGGTAGTAGTTTTATGTGGGTGGTGCTAACTCGTAGCACCACCCACTGTTTGTATATTTTCGGACTTTAGGCAATCAACAACTTGTCGGTTCCCTTCGGACCTAACGCGGCGTGATAAGTGGAGGTGAACCACATAAGGCTTCCGCGCAGGTAAGCGTTCACAGTTTCCAAACTGATCTTGGTGCGTGACGTCCAATCTCAAATGCAACGTCAGTCTGCGGATTGACCGAAGAAAACTTCGCTGGGAGTTTGGTAATTGTGACGTTTCCGGGGCCGGTCGTTGATACGTTGTGTGGTGTCGGCCAGGTCC
>JBPCKT010000030.1:0-12302 GCA_051004015.1 Pirellulaceae bacterium
CCGGCATGGTCGCACACGGAGTGTGCGACCTACTAAGGCACTTTCACTTCCACGATGATGCTGGTGTCGCAACCGAAAACGTCGACGACTTTGACGCAGATCAGGTGCTTGCCCTTTTTGTCGTAAACGTGGCCGGCGTCGCTGGTGGTCTTCAGGCTCCGGTCCTTCCGCGTTCGGTAGTCTTGCCAGTCGTGGTGGAACGGTTCGCCTGGATGCCAGTCGAAATCGACCGCCCAGAAGTCGATGAAATCGAAGCCGCTGTTTAGGGCTCGCTCGCGAAGGGCTTCCAGCTCCTTGGTCGGAACCTCGACGAGCGAGGGGAGGAATTTGGTGAGTTCGACGTCGACGGTGGAAGTATCAGGGGGCTTACGCCCCCCGCTCGCCTTTTTGGGAGCCGTGACGACTGCTTCCGCTTCCAGGACGGCCATTTCCAGGAAGGGGGGAGGGTTCTTGCGGTTCTTCTCCATCACTTCGCGGGGGATGGGAATCAGCTTGAGCTTGACGCCGAGCTCCGCTTCCAGGGAGTGCGTGTACTGCCGCAATTCCATCTCGAATTCCCAGGCCAGGACGTAGGCTTCCTTGCCACCGGCGGACTGGACCGCTTCGGCCAGGGCCTTGGCTTCGGGGCGGGTGAAGATGGAGTCGATGCCGTCGACGTGGCAGAAAGCTTTTCCCTTGCGCCCGTGAAGCAGCGGACTGACACTTCCCGTCAGGACTTCCGCCTTGAAGAATTCCAACACGATCCGGCGGTGTTCTTCTTCGGCCCCTTTCAGGCGGTCTTTTTGCCACCACTGGCGCTCGTAGCGGCCCAGGTTATGGACGTCGAAGGCCCGGTAGGACTGCCCCTCGGCGTGGAGCTTTCGCTGCAGTTCGATCAGGCGCTTGCGGCTAGTATGAATGGCGAACCGCCCCAGGTCCGCCATGATCCACCGCCTCCCCAGCCGCTCCGCGACGGCCCCGGTCGTGCCGCTGCCGCAGAAGAAGTCGGCAACAAGAGGGGCCTCCCCCCCCCCCCCTTTGGGTCTGCTGTGGAAGCGCGAATAATACGCTCTACAAGGGATTCAGGCTTTTGTGTGTCGTAACCAAGCCTTTCAACCGCTTGTGAGTTTACGGGGGGTAAGTCCGTTATGACGTCCTGAATCGGTACGCCTTTACCAAGATACCTTTTGAATTGTGGAAAACCCTTCCCTTCCGACTTCGCTGGAAGCTGGATGAAACCGTGTTTTAGCAACAGCTCAAGTTTGGTCGTGTTTGTCATATCTTCTGAAGACTTGCCGGACAGCGCTGTATCGAGTGCTTCAACCGGAATGGCCCAGTGACGGCCGAGATCAGATGGGTCATAAGTGCGCCAGCGTTTGCCAGATTCTCCTCGCGTGGTGCCGGGCGCAGTGAGGTTATCGAGGCGATACGTTCCTCTCTCGTCCGAATATTTGTATTTGTCCTCCAAGTATGCCGCGTCGTAGTCCTGAAAAACAGGCGTCCAATCCGGAGAGTTTCCTTTACCGTAGAACAGCAGAGTATCGTGAATACTCCCCCAGTACACACCGCCGCTCCTCGCGGCCGTCCTTTTCCAAATGATCTCATTTATGAAAACCTCCTTTCCAAAAATATCATCCATGATCGCGCGTAACATATAGTTCACACGCGAATCGCAATGCACATATATGCTCCCTCGCTCCGACAGCAGCTCTTTCATTAGCGTCAGCCGCTCATACATCATGTGCAAATAGCTGTCCGTCCCTTTTCCCCACGTATCCCGGTAGGCGACCATTTCCAGCGTCGATTGGTCTTTCTCGATGGTTTCCTTGGAGTCGCCGATGGGGATGTCCATCGTGAAGTCGGCTCCCACGTCGAACGGTGGGTCGATGTAGATCAGGTCGATCTTCCCCTTGAACTCCGCCAGCAGGCTGGCCATCACCAGCTTGTTGTCCCCCCAAATCAGCCGGTTGCGGAAGTCGTCCTGCTTGCGGCCGGAGAGGTTTTTCTCGAACAGTTCGAGTTGCCCCTGGGCCTCGGCCCGCTGGCGGGGCTCATCGACCGTTTCGATCCGCTGCATCGGGAGGGCGCAGGAAGCGACATCCACCTCGCGGCGATTGCCGTACTCGTCGTACTTGCCGTCCCAGACCAGCTCGGTCCGCATCTTGGAGAGCGGATGCGGATTCTGCGGCCCCCACAAAAATTCGCCAGCCATGCGTGCCCCTCGCCCCTTGGGTGGAAGACAGAAGACGCCCTCGCTGGCGCTTCGGGTTAGTGTGGGAAGTTTATCACTAATCAGACGTACAAGCGAGCATGGCATTGGGCCCTTCCTTGGGCCTGCGGCGAGGGTTTCCAAGCGGAATGATGGCCCACGAGTAGGACGCACCTCCGGGGCGCTCCAGGAGTGGTCATTGCGGCTGAGCATAGTCGTTTCGTCAAAGGACGTGGACGAGATGCGGCGTTTGCTCCGCGGGCACGTCTTGGAAAGACGGCCTACTTTGCTCCCTCGCTGGCGCTTCGGGTTAGTGGCTATAATGCGGCTATGAAGCTTTCCAAGAAGGCCAATCGCGGCGGGAATTTGCAGCTCAATATGACGCCGATGATTGATTGCGTCTTTTTGCTGCTGATTTTCTTCATGTCCTGCACGCAGGTTTCGTTGATCAACCTAAGCCCTCTGAATCCCCCAGAGCAGAAGGGGACGGAGGACCAGTCCGAGGCGACCATCACTATCAATGTGGACAAGGAAGGGGACATCATTATCACGCAAGGGGTCTACACGCTGCCGCAGGCGGCCATGCTGGTGACCGAGACGATTGCCGAGAAACAAGGGAACACCGAGCTGGTCAACGTCGTCCTGCGGGTGGATGCCCAGGCGAAATCGGGGGTGGTGAACGACCTGGTGAAAGCGCTGGAGAAGCTGGAGATCACGAACGTCCGCTTCACGACTCGGGAGCCGCGAACATGAGACTCACCAGCCGCAGCGGCAAGCATGGGGGGAGCCTGGAGCTGAATATGACGCCGATGATCGACTGCGTCTTTTTGCTGCTCATCTTTTTCATGACGACGGCCGCCTTCCAGGAGACAGAGCGGGAGCTAAATCCGGCGATCAAGGTGCAGCGGGCCTCGGCCCGGGCGGCTGGGGATTTTCAGCCGGCGGTGATTGACGTGGTCCGGGGGGCGGGCGGAAAGTTCGTCTATCGCGTGGGGGGGCGGGAAATCGAGACCCAGCAGGAGTTGACGCTGGTGCTGCGGCAGTTCGACAATAAGATTCAGGGAGCTTTCGTGCGTGTTTCGGATGATGCCATCTTCGATCTGCCAGCCGCCGCCATTCAAGCCGCCAAGGACGCCGGGTTCCCATTCGTCTCCTATGTGCCGCTGGATCAGAAGAATTAACATCACAGCGCTATCCGCGTTTTTCGCGCTCGGGGTGTTTTGCGTTTCCGCCCCGCTTGTTGCCCAAGAGGAAGCTGCCAAAGTTGAGCGTTATCTCTCTCGCCTGGGACTCTCGGAGCTCCGTGTGCGGCATTTGGAGCGCGAGGTGCAGCAGGGGGGGGAATCGCGGGACAAAGCGGCCCGCAAGCTGGCGGATGCGTATGCTCACGCCCTGATGGACGCCGCCGAGGACCAGCCCCGTTATGAGCGACTGCGGCAGCAGATTGACAAGCTGCTGCTGACCAGTCCCGAGGCCAGCACGCCGGCATTGCTGGTGGCGCTGCTGCAAGCCGAGTTCCAACGGGGAGAGGCGCTTGTCACGACCTGGATTGAGGACCCACGAGACAAGCAGGCCCTCGCGCGTGCCGCAGAAATCTTCGGCCCGCTCGCCAAGGAGCTGGAAGAGAAGGGAAAGGAACTTGCCGCGGCTGCCGACCGGATGGCGGAAAGTATGGAAGCGATCCAAGGCGCAGACCTCCGCCGCACCGCGGAGAGCGAGCTGTTCCGCCTGCAAGCGGTCATCGCGAGGGTCACTTATTACAGCGGCTGGAGCCGGTATTACTTGGGGGTGACGAAACGGGACATGGCCAGTGCCCAGCCGGAATTTGCGGCGGCCAAAGTCTTGTTTTCCGAGGTGCTGGAGGTCAGTGATGAAATGGACTACGCTGCGGTCGAGGCGTCGACGCTGGGGCTGGAGTCCACCTGGCGAGCGAGGACCGCGCTGGGACTGGCCCTAACCGAACAAGGGCTCGGCAAGCAGGCGGCAGCCGAGCGCTGCTTTGGTTGGCTGCAGCACGCGAGTGCGCCGGCGGGACTCCGGGACCAGGGGGCATTCTGGCAGTTGCAGGGGCTGCTCAATGCGCCAAACATAGTGGGAGCCGCGGAGTTTGCTCAAAAGAAGGTCGAGACGCTCTCATCGCCTCCCACCCCTGGCAAGAACAGCCTCTGCATCGCCGCCATTCGCTCCGGCGCGGCCGTGGACCCGGCATCCAGCGACGCCGCATCGGCCAAGACTCTGATTGCGGCCGGCATCCGCGGCCTGGCCCGCTTGCGGCAGTTCGAAACGCTCAGTCAGCTCGTGGCGAAGCACAAGTTGGAAGAGTTGCAGGGAAAGTCCGCCAGCTTCTATCTATCGTGGCTCCAAGGTCGGACGCAATTCTTCGCCGCGGAGAAAACCAAGGGAGCCGCCGACTACCAGGCCGCCGCGGCCGCGCTGACGGCCGCGCTCGAATTGCCTGAAGCCGCCCGCGATTTGTTTGCAGCCGCCCAGTGCCGTTATCACCTGGCGTGGTGCAAATTTCGACTCGATGACTACGAGCTGGCGGCTCGCTTGTTTCACGAGGCCGCGCCGGTGCTGGTGGAAGGAGAGAAGGAGTTGGCGGTGCAGGCGGCCTGGATGGAATTTGCCAGTTACCAGAAGCTGGCCGAGCTGAAGAAAGAGAAGAAATATTCCGCCTCCGCGGTGGCGGCGCTGCAGGCGCTGCAGCGCGACTTTCCCGATTCCGAGCAGGCGGGGAAGGCGGAGTTGCTTATCGCCCGCTTGCAGCAAGACCTTTCTCCCGAGGAGGCGCTCGCCAGCCTCTCCGCCATCAAGCCGACGGAGCCCAACTACGCCCCTGCCCGTCTGGAAATCGCGCAGCTCCAGTTTCAGAAATGGACGAAAGTGAAAGGGGACAAGTTCGCCGCACTTGCCGCGGCAGAGAAAGCTTTCGCCGCCGTCGATACCGTGCTCGCCGCCCGAGGCGCGAGCGCCGACCAAAAGCTGCGGGCCTGCTTGATTGGGCTGCAAATCGCATTCGACACAACTCCCGTGAACGAAAAGCGAGCGGCGGCCTATCTGGAAGCTGCGACTCCAACCGGGGAAGCGCTCACGCCCCAAAGCCCCCTGGCCGCGGAATTCCATTACCGCCGCCTGCAATTCGCCCAGAAAACCGACGACAAAACAGCCCTGAACAAAGCCGCCGCCTGGATTGCGGCGAATAGCGCCGGCTCGCCGTATGAGCTGCCGGCGCTGGTCATCGTCGCTCGCCAGGCCGACGACTCCGTCGCCGCGGCAACCGCGGACAACCGCCAGGTGCTGCAGGAGGAAGCGGCTGAAATCTACTCGCGGCTGGCGGCGCTCCTCGGCGATTCGCCCGAAGCCATCGCCGGCGTCAAGAACGCGCTGGCTGTCAACTCCAAACTGGCCCACTATGATGAATTGTTGGGGCACTGGAAGAAAGCCGCGGCCCGGCTGGACAAGATCGTGGCGGCGCTCCCCAGCGATAAGAAATACCTGCGGCGGGCGGGCATCGCCCACTTCCAGGCCGGCGAATTCGCCCCCTCGCTGGAATTGTGGCGCAAGCTCCTGGGCGGAGTAGAATCCGGCAGCGACGAATGGCTCGAAGCGAAATACCACCAGCTCGCCTGTTTGGAAAAAACCGACCGGGCCAGCGCCGTCAAAGTCTGGAAGCAGTTCAAGCTCCTCTTTCCGCAGGTCAAATCGGCGACCTGGAAAGATAGATTCGCGGCTCTCGAGGCGGAGCTGGAAAAGTAAGCCTCTGACCTCTGACCTCTAACCTCTGCCGTCCCCCTCATGCCCTCCTCTCCCTCTCCCAGCGAATCGCAACTGACGGCGTTTCGCCAGAAAGCAGGGCCGATTCTGGCGGAGGCGCGGGGGCTCACCCCCGGCGCGCTCGCAAAGCTGGGTGACATCGCCCGCGATCTGGGGCTCGCGGATGATCAGGTGCAAGAAGCCATGCTGGCGCTTCACGGTGGAGTCGCCAGGCCCAAGGACCCCGCGGTAGAGAAGTTCCGCAAACGCCTGCGGAAAGACCTGGCGGCCAAGAAGACAATTGTCGGGCCGGAGATTGAGGCTCGCATCGTTGCAGGCGGAGTGCAGAAGTACCAGCTCAGCGAACAGGCCATCTTGGAGGTCCTTGCAGAAGTCACGTCCGAGCTCGGCCTGCGGCGAATCACCGGCAATGAAGCGCTGGCCCACTTTGTGGAAATGGTGGATGCGGCCATCGGCGAGCGGACCTGGCTCAACCGCCAGTCTTGGGACCGCCTGCGGATGGCTTCAGAAAAATGGGGCCTCACGTTCGAGGATGCCGATGCCCTGGTGGAGCAGAAACTCGACGCCAACCGCCGCGACTCGTTCCGCGGAAAGCTCTTCGGGTGGGTGGCGACTTACGGATCGATTGGGGTGGTGGCGTGCGTGCTAGTCACGATTGCCATCCTGATGTCGCGGGCGAAGAATGAACCCGAGACGAGCGATCCGGAAAGCCCAACGGGTACTTCGCCCGGGGGCGAGGAAATCAAACCGGCGGCTGCCCAAGGTCCGCCCGATTGGTGGGGCTACGAGCTGGCGATCGCGGCCACCGAAGCGCGGCGCGAAGTCCCCGGATTTTCCAGCGTCTACAAACTGCTCGTCAGCGACCAGCCGGCGCAGCGGGGAGAGGGCTATACGCAGCTCGTGAATCTGGGGGCCAGGCTTGCCCCCTCGTCGAGCCCGCGCACCGAAATCGAGGAGATCATCGTCAGTTGCCACGCGCGGGAACCCGATGAAAGCGCGACGCAGGAGCTACGAACGGCACTCATGTCGCTCATCCCGCAACACGCCACGCCCCTTTCGGCAGATACGACTCTCTACGAACGGGCGTTTTGGGGAGTTGGCGTCAGCCGGCTGGTGCTCAAGGCGGCCGTGGTAACGCCCAATCGACCGGCCACGATGGCGTCGGCCCTTTCGTCCGCGCTTGGCGTCGCGGTCAAGCCTGACGATGATGACGGTGAATTGGCGGCCAAGACCGAAGCGGCTCTCTCGGCCCTGCTGTTCCAGCATCTCGTGAGCGCCGCGCCGCGCCATCCGGAGAGCGCTCCCGTGCTGCACCAGTATCTGCTGGAACATGGCCGCCTTCCCTCTGCACCCGAGGAGCGCGAGCCGCTGGAGGCGGCTTACCTGGCGGCCCTCTTGCCCGCGTCGGAAGCGAATTGGCGGGACCATCAAGACCTGCTCACGAGCCTGGTGCGGTCGAAGAATCCGCTGGTCACGCTCCGGATGGTGGACTTGATGGTCAAGGCCAGCGACCGCGGTTTGCAGTCGCTGCTGGCGGAAGAGCTCGTGCGGCACACGGGGGCCAAGCCGCGCACCAGCGACCTCAAGGACGTGGCCCGCAGCGTTCGCCAGGCTCTCGGCGCGGCTGGCGTCTCTTCCGCGCAGTCGCAGGAGGACCGCTGGGATGTCTTGCGGCTGGAAGTGGGGCCGTCCCTGGGTGCCAGGCCCCCCGCAGCCGCGAATCACGCGGAATTGCTGAAGGAAACGGTGGAGCTGGCCCGCCTGGCGACACTCGCCGCCGCGCTCAGCCAGGGGGAAGCCGGCATCCCGGTCTTCGACGAGCTTTTGGTTCCCAAGACGCCCACGGAGCCGGCGGAGAAAGACGCATTTGCGGATGGGACCGCCCCGGCGGCCGTCAGGCCGAGGTCTCTCTCTCGGGATACGAAGCAAAAAGTGGAGCAGATGATTGCCACCCTGCGGGCCTTTCACCAGCATCAACCCATTGCTCGCACCGGCAGCCTGCGGGCTCTCGCGCAAATCGCACCGCAAGTTCCGGACTTGACCTACGAACAGGCGACGGCGATGTCGCGCTATCTGTTCGCGGAAAAGGCCGACCCCGAGCAGCAAGCTATCCTCGGACTGATTCCCCATTTCAAAGCCTGGAAACAATTGCGGCTGGCGCTGGCGGACCACGTGGAGGAGTCCAAGCTGCCCGCGGGGCAGGTCCAGGAGCTGGTGAATGGATTGCTTGGCGATTCCGGGGATTCCGCCAGTCAGTCGCCGCGCCGCGCACTGGTCCTGAGCGTGCAACACGACTTAGGGAGCGGCAAAGGCAATGGTAAAGATGCCTCGTCGGTTCAGGCGGCCGCGGAGCAACTAGCGGAGAGTTATCGGACGCGGGCTCGAATGGCGGGTGTTTCGTCGGCGGAACTGACCACTGCCGAGTCGCCGGGTCAGGTTCTGGAGCTGCTGGTGCAGGTCATGGCCAAGACCGGCGGCGAGAAGAAGGCAACGGCCGGCGGCGAAGCAGGCATTGCCGAGCAATTGGAAGCGGCTCGCTTCCTGGGAACCAGCGACCTGCGCAAGACGGTTCTGCTACAGCGGCTCGTCATTCGCGCCGCGGTGGAGAGGATAACGACGCTCCGTCCCCGCCAGGCCGAAGCCGCCGCATTGGTCTTGTCGAGCCTGGAAACGGCCGACGCGAGCGCGGAAAATCTCCTCATCCAGCTTTACCATGGTGAAGCTGCCACTTTGAAACTGGGGATGCTGTATGGGGCGAACTAAACTCTACGGCACATGCTTGGCGGCAATTTTGCTAATTGGGCAGCCGGCACTCGCCGTCGTCGTTTACAAGAAGGGCGCTAGCAAACCCGTCGCCGGGCACCTGGTGCGGCAGAACGGGAATGAGGTCGTGATCCGCGATGAAAGTACGCCCGGGCTCAAGGAATTTGTGATCCCTCGCAGCGAAATCGAGGACCTGATCGAAACGGTTTCAGCAGAGCGGCTGGCGGCGCTTGACCCCAGTCGGCCGCAGGAATATCGGGAATATGCCGAGGAGCTGGCCGAAAAGCAGCTCGACCCGGAGGCCCGCTTGATGGCGGTCCGCCTGTTTCAGATTGCCGCCTGGCTAGACCCTGCCAAGACCGGCCGCGGAGCGCTGCTGGGACTGGTTTCCGTGGCCCGACCGGGTGAAGAGGAGGCCCGCTTCCGAGCTGCCGCGTACCTCTTTGATCCCCGACACGACAAGGCGCTGCTCGGACAAGCGCCAACGCCTGGCGGAAGAGAGAAGAAAGAAGATGACCCCGTGCAAGGTCTGCTGGAGGCTCTGCGGCTGCTCCGTCGTGGCCACGTTCAGCAGGCCCGGGCCGCGCTCGCGCCTCCCGCCGTCCACGACGTGCTTACGGCGCATCAAGGCATTCTCAGTCGGGATGAGTTTTTGGCGGCCTGTTCCGCAAAGGAGCTTTCGGACGAGCAACTCCGCAAAGTGGTCGAGCTGGAGTTGGCTCTCGACAGCAAACTGCATGGGGGCGGGGAGCAGCGGGCGCAAACGACGCTGGCCTCCTGGAACGATGATGTGCGGGCGGGAAACCTGGCCGCGATTGCCTCGCTCCCGTTCGACAAACTCACGCCATTCAATCCCCGCGAGTGCGTGTATCGCCAGGGGAAGTGGCAGCGACCCGAAGCCGGCAAGTAGAATGACGCCATGCAAATCCTAGAGCTGAATCATGTGGCCTTGCACGTCGCCGACCTCGAGCGGAGCACGAAGTTTTACACCGAAGTTCTGAGGCTGGAGCCGATGCCCCGTCCGGCGTTCGCTTTTCCCGGCGCCTGGTTCCGCCTGGGACCCCACCAGGAGCTGCACTTGATTGGAGAACGGACAACCCCCGTGATTTCTCACAACCGGGGGAACCACTGGGCCCTAATGATTGATGACATGGACGCCTGGGAAAAGTACTTTCAGGAAAAAGAAATTCCCTATCTCCCCCGCCGCCGCCGGCCGGACGGAGCTTTTCAGATTTACCTCATCGACCCTGATGGACACTACGTAGAGCTGTGTACGGCGGTGCCAGGGTAGGCTGTCTGTCACTCAGAGGCTCGGAGAGACGGCCTACTCTTTCGCCAGCGACGCGCACACGATTTCCTTGTCGTTACGGGCGAAGATGCATTTCTGGGCGAAAGCGGGATGGCTCCAGACGACCAGGCGGCCGAAGGCGTCGCTGGTCGGCTCCAGCAGATGCGTGCGGCTGATTTCTTCGTATCCTTTGGGGCTGAGGCGGGCGATGATCAGGTCCCCTTTTTCGCTGAAGAGGAAGTACCGGTCGCCGTTCTTTACCAGGAACGCGGTGCCCGAGCCGACGGGTCGGTCGCCGGTCGTCGGTTTGAGCGTTTCCCAGAGCCGATTGCCGGTGGTGAATTCGATGCCGCGGAGCTGGCTGCGCTGGCAGACGCCGTACATGGTTCCGTCGTCGTCGACAATCGGCGTGGAGCAGACGCAGTAGACCGACGACTTGTTGTCCCCGCGCCAGACAACCTCCGCCGCCGGCTTGTCCTTGGCCAGCTTAAGCAGGACGGAGACCTCGCCAATGCCGCCGGCAAAGAGATGGTCCCCGAATTTCCGTGGGGCCATGATGGACATGCCGTACATCGGCTTGAGCGGGACCGACCAGTATTCCTTGCCCGATTCCGGGTCGAGACTGTTGATGGCCTCGGCGTGCCAGATGAGCAGTTGCCTCTGGCCGCCGGCTTCGATGATGGTGGGGGGAGAATAGCCGGGTTCCTTGGCGGTGAGCGCCTTCCAGATCTCCTTGCCCGTGTTCTTATCAAAAGCCACCGCCACGCTCCCGGGACCGCCGACGAGGCAGATGAGCTTGTCGCCGTCCACCAGCGGATGCCCGGTGAAACCATATTGGGGAGTCTCCGCCTTATATTCCTTTTTCAGATCGTGCGACCACAGGACTTTCCCTTTCTCGGCATCCAGGCAAAACAGGTTTCCTTCCGCTCCCAGCGTGTAGACTTTGCCGCCGTGCACCGTCGGTGTGCAGCGCGGCCCACTGGCGTAGGAGAATTTGTACGGACAATCGTATTCATATTTCCAGATTTCCTGGCCGACGGCGGCATTCAGGCAGAGGATTCGCTCCGTCCCTTTCACCTCGCTGCGAACATTGGGATCCGGTTTGGCGTCCCCTGCGCTGCGGATATAGTCCATGACGTAGACGCGGCCACCGGCGACTGCCGGACCAGCGTAGCCGCCGTTGATAGGAACCCGCCACTTGATGGCGGGGCCGCCTTCGGGGAACTTCTCGACGATGCCCGTTTCTCGCCAGACGCCGTCCCGCGTTTCCCCCATCCACTGTGGCCAGTCAGCAGCCAGGCAAGGGAAGCGGAGCACGCAAACCAGAGCCGCCGCGAAGAGGGTGACAATTCGAGTCATAAGGTGGTCGCCAAAGAAAAAAGGAAGGCAATCCTGCCATCAGGATAGCCTTCCTTGGGATGTTTCGCAGCCGGGGAATCGTGAGGGGGCGTTACGCTGCTTCTTCCGGCGTCATTTCCCGCCGGTCTGGCGATATGTTGCGCGCGTAATCCTCGTTGCTGATGCGGCGCTCGGCAGCCCGGGCGCAGTCGATGCACTCGGTGGCATGTGGGACGGCTTGCAGACGGGCACTCTTGATGCTCGCTCCGCAACTATCGCACTTGCCGTAGCGCCCGGAGCGAATCCGCTCCAGCGCCTCATTGATTTTCGCCAGCTCACGGCTCTCCACTTGGGCCAATTGGCCCCCCAACTCCATCTGCTCGGCGACGAGCGAGGCATCTATCTCGTCCCCTACTCCGGACTCGTGGAGGTTCTTGAGCGCCCCCATGTCACCAGCCAGCGAGCGCGTGAGCGATTCGCGGCGGCGGAGAAGCTGCTGTTTGACCTTGCGGATATATTCTGTGCGTACCATTGTGTTTCCTCCTAGCGGCCCGATTCCGATTTGTCCCGAATCAAGCCAATCCGTCTCATTCTGAGCCGCAATTTTCCGCGCGGCGAGCGGAGCCGATTCCGTCGGCAGACGTAAGGAAGTTACGCGGGGCGGTTCCGTTTTGTTCACCAGCGGGCGCTGGCTTGGCCCCGAGCAGCCTGATTTTAGTTAGGTCTTTTCGCATTCGCAGCGAAAACGAACTTTCCCAAATTCAAAGGACTTACATCCATTCGCGCCGCTTCGGCTGCATGTTTCACGGCAGTCGCAGCGGCGCGTGGTGTAAGAATGCACGTACCGTGCCAAGCCGGCGAGGGGGAGGCGCGGGGTGGACGGGGGGTATGCGAAGAGGAGGGGGCTTTTTCTTGGGTTGGGGTGGACGGACGGCTTCCGCTTGTTACTTG
>JBPCKT010000031.1:0-37372 GCA_051004015.1 Pirellulaceae bacterium
GGCCAATCCCTCCGCTAGCACCAGACCGAGGCTCCACGGCATCCCAGCCGCGACTCACAACCCCGTGCTCGACGGAAGATCATACCGATTCACGACTTCTAACGCAAAATCGGTGCGTAGGCCGTGATCTGGCCACCGAGACCGTCGGCGTCGCTGCGGCTATGTAGTTGTTGCCGGGTTGAGGTGCGGAGATTTCCAGGATCGACGTCTTGGTGAGGTCCACATTCTTGAGAAACTTTAGTTGATCTTTGTCGAGATCCGCGCCGATCCCAAGACTAGATGCTGGAGGGTTTGCGCCATTCAGACCACCGAAACGATTATCGTTGGACCGCTTGCGATTGACGAATACCCCGCCCTCCTCTTGCTGAATATCATTGGGATCGAAGGTATCGCTGCGGACGATACCCGGTGGATCGTAGCGATGATCGGGGTCAAATGCCGCCACGTACACAGTCGCGTCTCGGCTCTTGGGAACAGCTACAAGCGTGACAACAAGATTCACCTTGTTGAAAATCGTTCTATCGGGGGTTTCCGTTGTCAGGGGAGGCCCCTTCTTTTTCACTGTTTTGGGTTTGTCGGCCTCTGGAAAAACCCGGTAGAAGTTCCGATCGCCGGCAGGCGCTTCAAACTTTTGACCGGCAGCACCTGCTTCCCATTGGACCGAAGCGATTTTCGCCACTTCACGGTCTTTGGAT
The DNA here is from genome assembly GCA_051004015.1 of Pirellulaceae bacterium. Lineage (GTDB taxonomy): Bacteria > Planctomycetota > Planctomycetia > Pirellulales > Pirellulaceae > SXOA01. The sequence goes on from JBPCKT010000031.1 coordinate 696, forward strand.
TTCGCCTGGACAAACGAGACAATGTCGTAAAATATTACAAACTTGATGTCCCAGTATCCCGGGCCTGGATGCGCTTCAGTCGAGAAGGGAGCTGACGCGGTGGCAAATATCTCCCAGTCCGCCGACGGATTCTCATAAGGACGCTTGAGCCAGGCGACGGCCATTACGTCGTCAATAATTGACGTCGGAATCTCCGGTCGCCATCGCAAATCCTCTTCGGCCCAGAGCATGTCCTCATACGGGGCGAGAGCCCAATCCGTTTGCCCGTTTTCATTTTCGAATAACCGATCAACCCAGAATTCCAGCGGTTTTTCTCCCGCGTCCCCGTCGTGAAATTTCATGTCCGCCGATCCGATCCCAACCTGGTAGGGGACAGGCCCCTGATTGGGGTTGGGATAAGCCAGGACATTGACACGGAGCAATTCTCCAGGTTCCAAAAGAGTATCTACAAGGGCATCGATCTCAATGACAACTTCACTAACGCCCGGCGCGAATGTGACCGAACTGAGCGACTAGCTGGCAGAATAGTCCGTCGAGTTTACCGTGCTCGCCGAATCGATGCCAAGGTAAACCTGGAGCGATGCATCGTTTTGGCTACGGGTGACACGAAACTGATTGGTCGCGCCTTCGAGAACTTGCGTTTCGTTTCCGCTTCCGCTTCCCGGAGATCCCGCCAGAATCGAGACATAGGTCGGGGGCGTCGCAGCAATCGTCACGATTGCAGTTCCCTGCATAATTGAGAAGCCACTACTGGGGCTCGACAATACTACTCGAAAGGACTCATCGAATTCCGTGACAGTGTCATAAAGGATCGGAATTTGAATCGTCTCGGAATTATGTCCGGGACCGAGGCTAACCGTACCCGAAAGCGCTTCGTAATCGGAACCCGCGGTCGCGGTGTCACCGGGACCGGACAACGCCGCCCAGGAAACCTGACCGCCGGAACCGTCCCAGCTCTGCAAGCTAATTGCGAAATCGGCGTAGATGGTAGTTTGAGCGTTTGGCGGTTCCGCAACGGACGTGTTCATTGCGCCTACGATGAAATACCCCGCGAGCATGTGCCTGCCTTCAAGGCATTCAAGCAGCGGAAGAAAGTTGCGGTCGAGGCAGGGATGCCTCCGGCGGAGGCGAGCCTGATAAACCTGCGGAGCCCGGTTGGTGGAAAACAGAGGCATCCACGAGTATCGATTGGAAATCATACTGCGTCCCTAGAGTTCTGAGTTGAGACTAATCCATTTCCGTGCAGGAGGAATCCCCCGCATCGACGCGGCTCATTGTAGGCGGGTTTTGGCGAAAGTCAAGGATTTTCGATGGCATTAGCGGTCACTAACTCGAATCGCCAGCGAGGGAAACGCCACGTACCGCCCTCGCTGGCGCTTCGGGTTAGTATTGAGATGCGATAAACTGGCCTCCATGCAAATCCTCCTCGCCAACCTTGAAGACCCGCGGCATCAGCAAGCCATCATCGGCTTGCTGGACATGTACTGCCGCGACGAATTCGGCTCTGGAAAACCTCTGCCGCAAGCGACTCGCGACAAGCTCATCGAGGGACTGAAAACAGCCCGAGGTATCTGCTTCCTGGCGGAAGAGCAGACATCAGCAGCTCCGGGCGAATTCATCGGCCTGGCTCTCTGCCTCCCCAGCTTTTCCTCTTTCCGCGCCCGTCCCATCTTGAACGTTCACGACCTCGTCGTGGCTCCCGGCCATCGCGTCCAGGGAGTCGGCCAGGCCCTTCTGAAAGGTGTGGAAGAGGAAGCCCGCCGTCGCGGTTGTTGCAAGGTGACCCTGGAAGTTCGCGAGGACAACGAGGTTGCCAAGGCTGCTTACTTGCGTGTTGGTTTCGTGCCCACCGCGCCCCAAACTCAGTTTTGGGCCAGAGAACTGGGGTAGCCTCCCCCACCGCTTCTGTTAATTGCCAGCGTATTGCCAGCATTTCTTGCTTGCTGCCGGAGCCAATCGGCTGTAGAGTAACCCCCGTCTTCCCCTTACAACTTGACGGGTGCTGCCATGAAGATGACGGTCGGAACCAGCGACGGTGAGCTGGTGCGCGTGGCGCTATCGGGTCCGGTGACGCAACGAGAGTTGGCCCCCATGGTCGAGCCGTTGCAAGATCTGCTCGGCCCCAGTGCCTACGGCAAGCGGGTGACGCTGGACCTGAATGATGTCTCCTATCTCGACTCCAGCGGCGTCGGCTGGCTGCTCGCCTGTCACAAGCGGATGCGGCAGGCCGGCGGCAAGCTGGTGCTGCACTCCTACTCGCCCATCGTTTCCAACGTGCTCCGCGTGCTGAAGCTGGAGCGGGTTTTGGACCTGGCGGAGAACGCCCTCGCCGCCGAGAAGACCGCCCTGTTAGGGAGCAAAGCATGAGCACGGCCGAAGTCATCGATTTTCAGGCCATTTCGCTGGCTGAGCTGGAACCCTCGCAAGCTGTCGGACTCCTGGTCGAGCAGGCTGCCGAATTGCAGGCCAGCGACATTTTTCTCCTCAGTGACGAGACCGGTCTGCGCGTCGCCATCCGCCGCATGGGCCATCTGGAGACGCTCGCCACGGTCTCTCGAGAGCAGGGCCGCTATCTCATTTCCTATCTCAAGGCCCAAGCCGGCATGGACATTGCCGACCGCCGCCGTCCGCAGGAAGGGCGCTGGATCTTTGAGCGCGAAGCGGGGCGGATCGATCTCCGCCTCAACATCATTCCCACGCTGCACGGCGAAGACCTGGCGGCCCGCATCTTGGACCGCAAGCTCGGTCTGCGCACGCTCGACTCGCTCGGCCTGACGCGCTCCGATCATCAGAAGCTCGCGTCGCTCCTATCCAGCCCCAGCGGGCTCATTCTCGTGACCGGCCCCACCGGCACCGGCAAGACCACCACGCTCTACGCCTGCCTCCAGCACCTCAACAATGGCTCGCGGAAGATCAACACCCTCGAAGATCCGGTCGAGTACCAGCTTCCCGGCATCCGCCAGTCCGAGGTGAAGCCGCGGCTGTCGGTGGATTTTCCGGAGATGCTCCGCAACGTGCTGCGGCAGGCGCCGGACGTCATCATGGTGGGCGAAATACGGGACGAAGAAACCGCCGCCACCGCGGTGCGAGCCGCCAATAGCGGACACCTCGTTCTGGCTACACTGCACGCCCCCGTCGCCGCCGGTGCGGTGCAAAGCATGAGGGCCCTCAATAGCCACCCTTACTTCCTTGCTAGTTGTCTCCTCGGTGTCGTGGCTCAGCGGCTGGTGCGGAAGCTCTGCCCGAACTGCCGCACGGCTTATGACATCAGCGAATCCCCGGACACGTTCGCCGAGGTGCAGGGTTTGCTCGAGCCTGGCCTGGGGACCTTCATCTACGGCCCCAGCGGCTGCGACCAATGCCGCAACCAGGGATACAAGGGGCAGGTCGGCGTCTTCGAGCTGATGACCTTCAACCGCGAGCTGCGGCAGATGGTCCTGGGCAGCACGCCGATGGAAGACCTCCAGAAGCAGGCGATTGCCAGCGGCATGCTCGAATTCCGCCGGGCCGCGATGCTGAAAATCGCCCAGGGACTGACCAGCACGGAAGAAGTCCTCCGCGAGCTTCCCGCTGAGTATTTGGGGCTGGAGATGTAGGCTGCGTGTTAGGTTATACTTAACTGGGAACCACCGCCGGGAGCGCTGCCTTGATATCAATTCGTTTTCCTGACCGAGCCACCGAAAAACGAGCCCTCGCGTTTTTGCTGGGCCGATTCTCTGGCCGCGTGCTGAAAACGGGGGAGCATGTGGTCCCCGAAGCTGCCTTGGAAGCGCTGGCAGACCAGGGAATAGCCTTTTCCGTCTTAGGGAAGACCACGTATGAGCAGCAAATGGCGGCGCTACGAGGTGCTGCTTCCGCTCCGGTTCAATGACGGCAAAGAAGTGCCCGGTGACTGGATTGCGGAAGCTGTCCTGGAGGTCGTTGAGCATTTTGGTGCGGCAAGCCATGAGACGCAGCGAGTCGAAGGCCATTGGCGTCACAGCGGTGTCGTCTATCGTGATGACTTGGTGCGGATTGTCGTCGATGTTCCCAATCTGGCAAAGAACCGCAAGTGGATGGCCCAGTTCAAGACGCGATGGAAACTCAAACTCGACCAGCTCGAACTGTGGATGGTCAGCTACTTGATTGATGTTGAGTAGTCCGCGCAGGCACTTGACAGGAGTTTCGAGTCGATGCCCCGTCATGACGAAGACGCAACCCCCTGGGTCGACGGCCTGACCATCGGCCAGGTTCTTCAGGAAACCGCCCGCCGTCACGGCGACCGTGACGCACTTGCCTTCCCGCACACGGGAACCTTCCGCTCGTGGACCCAGTTCGCCAGCGACGTGAACGCAGCCGCCCGCGGCCTGCTCGCGCTCGGCATCCAGAAGGGGGAGCACGTTGCCATCTGGGCGACGAATGTGCCGGAATGGGTGACGCTGCAATATGCCACTGCTTCCATCGGCGCGGTGCTCGTCAACATCAACCCGGCCTATCGCCCGCACGAGCTCAAGTACGTCCTCAAGCAGAGCGACTCCGTCGCCCTGTTCCTGGTCGACAAGTTCAAGACCTCCGACTACTTCGCCATGCTGGCCGAAGTCTGCCCGGAAATCGCCGCGGCCAGAAGTGGCGAAGTCCGCGCTGCCGATTATCCCAAACTGCGGCGCATCATTACGGTGAAGGGGGAGCCGCCGGCGGGCTTGCTCACCTGGCAACAGATGCTGGAGATGGGGAAGAGCGTGCCGCAGTCGCGGGTTGACACAATCGCCGCCACGCTTCAGCCCAACGAGCCCATCAACATTCAGTACACCTCCGGCACCACCGGCTTTCCCAAGGCGGCGATGCTCAGTCATCGCAACCTGCTGCTCAACGCCTACTACATCGGGCTCTGCCAGGACTTCACCGAAGTGGACCGGCTTTGCATTCCGGTGCCGTTCTACCATTGCTTTGGCTGCGTGCTGGGGACGCTGGCCTGCGGCGTGTTTGGCATGGCGATGATTGTGCCGGCCGAATATTTCCAGCCGACCGCCACTTTGGAGGCCATCGAGAAATACATAGCGACGGCCCTGTACGGCGTCCCCACGATGTACATCGCCCAGCTTCAGGACCCGTCTTTCGCCGGCCGTGATTTCTCGTCCCTGCGCACCGGCATCATGAGTGGCGCACCCTGCCCCATCGAAATCATGCGGCAAGTGGTGGACAAGTTCCACGCCAAAGAAATCACCATCGCTTACGGCCAGACGGAAGCCTCTCCCGTCATCACGCAAACGCGCTGCCAGGACCCCATTGAGCTCCGCGTCGAAACCGTCGGCCGTCCGCTGCCGCGAGTGGAAGTCAAGATCGTCGACACGGCCACCGGCGCCGAACTTCCCAATAACCAGCAGGGGGAATTCTGCACCCGCGGCCACGTCGTCATGCTCGGCTACTACGGCAACCCAGACGCCACCTCCGCGGCGATCGACAAAGACGGCTGGCTGCACACCGGCGACCTGGCGGTCCGCCTCCCTAGCGGCTATTTCAAAATCACCGGCCGGCTCAAGGACATGGTCATCCGCGGCGGCGAAAACATTTATCCCCGCGAGGTCGAGGAGTTCCTCTTCACCCACCCGGCCGTCGAGCAAGCCGCCGTGTTCGGCATCCCCGATCCCAAATACGGCGAAGAACTGGCCGCCTGGATCAAGCTCAAAGCCGGCCATCAAACCACCGCCGATGAGCTCCGCGACTTCTGCAAAAAACAGCTCGCCCATTTCAAAGTCCCCCGCCACATCAAATTCGTCGACGCCTTCCCCCAAACCGTCACCGGCAAGATCCAGAAGTTCAAGATGCGCGACCAGATGAAAGAAGAGCTCGGCCTGGCAGAACAGCAGACGGCCTAATGGTGGAGTAGGCTTGAATCTCTCCTTCTCTTATTCACCGAAAAATCGGGGATTTCAAGTCCTTCACCGCGCGGAAAATCATCGTTCATTTGACCGAGCGAAACGTCGAGATGCTGCTGCGGCAGCTCAAGTACAACAAAACCCGGCACAAGGACGACCGCGAATTTCAGGTCTGGCAGGAAGGGAGCCACCCGCAGCAGATTCAGAATGCCGACATCATGCGGCAGAAGCTGGAGTACGCCCACAACAATCCGGTCGAACGCGGGTTTGTCGCCAGGCCGGAGCACTGGCTCTACTCCAGTGCGGCCAACTACGCGGGACTGCCTGGGATTTCTCCGGTGGAGCCGGATTGGTTTGAGGATTGGATGAAAGTCCTCGTTCCCACGCTCAGCGTGGGAACGCCAGTCTTCGACGCTCTGCGTCCAATAGATGTCGCAAATCTCTAACGGGTTGCATCGTCGAACGCCGCGGAGCGGCAAAGCCGTGTGTTCCCACGCGAAGCGTGGGAACAAGGACAAACGCTGTGCCGTACCAACTGCGGGCTGCTATATTGTCATCCGGCGGCCGCAGGGACCAACAGAGGCAATCAATTCGGTGTATTCCTATCTGCTGATGACGACAGGGGGCCGGGCGGGAAGCCATTTTCTGCTGAGGCCCGGGGTTCCCACGCGCATCGGCCGCGGGCTGGAATGCGACATCGTTTTGTCCGACCCGCTTTCCTCCCGGGTCCATGCCACGGTTGTCTGCGAGGACGGCGATTGGTGGGTCCGCGACTCCGGCAGCCGCAATGGCTCGTTCGTGAACGGGCAGAAGATCGACGAGGCCCGTCTGGCGGAAGGGGACCTTTTGAAAGTGGGCTCCAGCGAGTTCACGTTTCATCAATCCGCGGAAAAGCCGGTGGACCGCTCGAAGCTGGACCACACGCAGACCATCGTCCACGACCGCATCATGGGGCGCGACACCGGGCCGGTTTCCGCCGATCTGCTCCGCGATTCGCAGCCGGGCCAGGACCTGCTCACCCTCCATCAGCTCAGCATCCAGTTGCTCGGCTGCACCGACCCGGATGAGGTCATCCGCGTGTCGCTGGAGCTCCTGCACAAGCGGACGAAGGCTTCCATCGTCGGCTTCCTGTGGATGAGCGACGACGGCCAGCTCAAGCCCAAGATGCTGGTCCCCGAAGGAGCCACGTCGGCGGTGCGGCTCAGCCAATCGCTGACGGAAATGGTCGTCAGCCAGGCCAAAGCCGTCTGGGTGAACAACCAGAAACTCGAGGGAGGAACGACCGTCCTGCAGCACTATGCCGACGCCCTCTGCGTGCCGCTGCTCGACGAAGGGAAGACCATCGGGGCGATCCATCTGTACCTGGAGCAGGGGCGCTTCCGCCAGAGCGACTTCGACGTCGCCATTCCGGTCGCCAACATTCTGGCTGTCGCCTTGGTCCGATCCCAAAAAGAAGCCATGCTTCGCGTGGACCATCGCCGCCTCGCCGACAAGTCAGCCGTCTTCGACGAGTTGGTCGGCGAGAGCAAGCCGATGACCGATCTCAGGTCCAAAATCACTCGCGTCGCGCGGGCGACCGGCTGCGTGCTCATTCGCGGCGAAAGTGGCGTGGGGAAGGAGCTGGTCGCACGCGCGGTGCATAAATCCAGCGGGCGGGCAGACCGGCCGATGCTCAGCGTCAACTGCGCCGCCATTCCCCGCGACCTGATGGAAAGCCAGCTCTTCGGGCACAAGAAGGGCTCTTTCACCGGAGCCGATTCCGACCACGTCGGCTGGTTCCAGCAGGCCCACACGGGGACGCTGTTCCTCGATGAAGTCGGCGAAATGACCCTGGAAGGGCAGGCCAAACTGCTCCGCATTCTGGAAGGGCATCCCTTCCTGCCGGTCGGCTCGACGAAGGAAGTCCACGCCGACGTGCGGGTCATTGCCGCCACCAATCGGGACCTGACCGACGTCGTCCGCGAAGGCCGCTTTCGCGAGGACCTGTATTACCGCCTCAGCGTCTTCGAGCTCTACATCCCGCCGCTTCGGGAACGCGGAATCGACATCGAGCGGCTGGTCGACCATTTTCTCGACCACTTCCGCCGGACCCATGGCCGCCCCAGCATGACCCTGGCCCCCGACGCCCGCGCCAAGTTGCTCGCCTACCAGTGGCCGGGCAACGTGCGGCAGCTCCGCAACGTCATCGACAGTGCCGTCGTCATGGCCGAAGGCTGCATCATCCTCCCGGACGATCTCGGCCTCCGCGACGTCGGTACCTCGCAAGGAGAAATGGAAACGCTCCGCATCGACTTCTGGGAGCGGAAACTGATCGTCGCCGCCTTGGAGCGGACCAGCGGCAAAGTCCCCGAAGCGGCGACTTTATTGGGGCTCGGACGGGCGACGCTGTACCGGAAGATTGAGGAGTTTGGGATTGATAGGAAGTAGGGCTGATCCGTGCAGGGGAGTCGCACGGCAGATACAATCAACCAGATGGACTCCTCATCGGGACCAGCTCCGGCCGCATCGTCAGGACATGGTTTCGCCACTACTCATTGGAGCCTGGTGGTTTCCGCGGGAAAGCCGGGCGGTGGGGAGGCTCGTGAAGCGCTCTCCAGCTTGTGCCAGCGGTACTGGTTTCCGCTCTACGCGTATGTGCGCCGCCGCGTGCCTGGCCTGCACGAGGCCCAAGACCTGACGCAGGAGTTCTTCCTCCGGCTGCTCGAGAAAAACGCTCTCGCCAGCGCAGCGCCGGAGCGAGGCCGTTTCCGCAGCTTCCTGTTGGCCTCGCTGGACAACTTCCTAGCCAACGAGTGGGACAAAGCCCGCGCGAAAAAACGAGGGGGCGGAGCCCCGGCGCTCCCCCTCGATCTGAGCACGGGGGAGTCTCGGCTGAATCTGGAACCGGCACACAACCTCACGCCCGAGCGGCTGTACGAGCGAGAATGGACGCTGACACTCCTGGGCCTGGCGATGGACCGCTTGCAGGCCGACTGCGAGTCAACCGGCAAGCTGCGGCAATTCGAGCTCCTTAAAGGAGCCCTGGCCGGCGGGGGGGAGAGCATGAGCTACGCGAGCATTGCCGCCGAGCTGGGGATGACCGAAGAAGCCGCGCGGCAGGCCGCCCATCGGCTGCGGAAGCGGTATCGGGAGCTTTTGCGGGCCGAAGTGGCCCAAACCGTTTCCGACCCGAGCGAGGTGGACGAGGAGATCCGCAGCCTGCTCACGACGCTCGGCTCGTGACGAAGTATTTTGAAGGAATTCGTGTCACAACCGGCGCGGGTTGCTTTAGGAATAGTTAGAGTCACCCAGAACCCTAGGACCCTAGCCATGCCAGAATCCCGTCGCTGCCCGGACTGCGGGACCGAGATTCCCCCCCATTCGCCGCAAGGGCTGTGCCCAAAATGCGTGCTCAAGGGCGCTCTGGAGATTCCGTCAGTCGAGAATTCCGGTCGTGCGGTAACAGAAGGATCTGCGAGGGAGACACCTGCCGGCTTCATTCCGCCGACGGTCGCGGAATTGTCGGGCCGCTTTCCGCAGCTCGAAATCCTCGAACTGGTCGGCAAAGGGGGGATGGGAGCAGTCTACAAGGCTCGCCAGCGGGGGCTCGACCGGCTGGTGGCCCTCAAGATTCTTCCCCCCGACATTGGTAATGATGCTGCATTTGCCGAACGGTTCACCCGCGAGGCCCGCGCTTTGGCCCGCCTCAATCACCCCCACATCGTGGGCGTCTATGACTTTGGCCAGGCCGACGGGCTGTACTACTTTGTCATGGAATTCGTGGATGGGGTGAACCTGCGGCAGGCGATCCATTCCGGCAGCCTGCAAGCGAAAGATGCCCTGGCCATCGTGCCACAGATTTGCGACGCCCTGCAATTCGCCCACGACGAAGGAATCGTCCATCGCGATATCAAGCCCGAGAACATCCTGATTGACAAAAAGGGGCGGGTAAAAATCGCCGACTTCGGCCTGGCCAAGCTGCTGGGGCAAGAACAGCCCGACCATCACCTGACCGCGACCCATCAGGTGATGGGGACGATTCGGTACATGGCCCCCGAACAGATGGAGGGCTCCCGCGCGGTGGACCACCGGGCGGACATTTATTCGCTGGGAGTCGTCTTCTACGAGATGCTCACCGGCGAAGTGCCGGTCGGCCGCTTCGCACTCCCTTCCCAGATGGTCCAGCTCGATGTCCGGCTGGACGAAGTGGTGCTGCGGTCGCTGGAGCGAGAACCCCAGCGGCGGTATCAGCACGCCAGCGAGGTAAAGATGGATGTTGAGATGATCGTGAGCGAAAACAAATCGCTTGGACTCGCCGCGCAGAAACCCGTGCAGCCCGCCAAGAGAACAGCCAGCGCAGAACCGTTGAGCCTGCCGTTTACGATTACAGAAAGCGTCTACTGGGGCTGGTTCGGAAAAGTTCATGGAAAGCTCCGGATGGAGGAAAACGCGCTAGTCGTGGAGTTCGAGGTGCGCAGCCTTTTGCCGTTCTTCCGGTCTGGTGTGAAGGAAGTGAGGATTCCCTTCGACGACATCGAGTCAATCACCTTGGACAGCGCCTGGATATCCGATGATTTGACCATCCGAACCTACAAGATGAGTCTGCTTGCCGACATTCCGACGAGCAGTCAGGGCAAGGTGGAGCTAGATGTGGCTTGCACCGACTTTGATAGGCCCGGCGGCGTTGGTGGCCCCGCGAAACAGTTCCTGGCGGCGTTGCCACGCAGACTGGCGGGCGATTGGGCGGTGGTGCAACCGGCGCCGCCTGCTCCCGAGGCACCGAAGAGCGCGCTGACTGAGTTGGATATTGAAGCGGCACGGGACCAAGTCCGCGGGCCAGCGATCGGGCTGTTGATCACGGGGATCATTCAGTGTGCGGTCACTGTCTTTCTCTTTCTCATGGCGGCTTTGTCCACGAGCTTCATCGAAGTCGATCGGGTCAGCGAAACGACCGCAACGGGAGTTCAGAGAACTCTTCCCGTTGAGTTGCCCGAACCGCCAGACTCTAACCCCGCTGGTGAAGTCATCGAGCCCAACTCCGGAGACTGAACAATGACTGTAATTGTACTGCTCATGCCCCTGCTGCTGGCTCAAGCCACCGGCTTGGTGACCGGAATCGTCATGATCGTGGGCGCGGTGAAGATGATGCGGCTCAAGTCGCACGGCTTGGCCACGTTCGCCAGTGTCTTGGCGATGCTGCCCTGCGGCCCGGCCTGGCTGCTCGGTCTGCCGATGGGGATTTGGTCGCTGGTGGTGCTGAACCGACGGAATGTGAAGGAGGCATTTGAAGCGCGAGCAGGTGGCCGGCTTCCTCCGATACCATCCGGAACTGAATCAGGATCAATTCTACTGGCGCGTGCTCGCATCTTGCTGGTTGTCGCGCTGTTGCTACTGCCGTTCATCGTGCTGTCATTCTGGTTCGTCCGCATGCGTTCCGCGGGCAGCAATCAGAGTGTGCTGGAAATCCGCTGCGACGATGGAATCAAAGGTGCCCAAGTCCTGGTCCAGCAGGGAGGACAGCGTGTGACGATGATCGACACGCAAATACAATCTTGGGCCCATTTGAAGCCGGGCCTGTATCAACTATTCCTCAACGGCAGCACGACGGACTCCCGCACGAAATCGGGCCCGTTGACGCTTTCCCCGTCTGTCGTGGAGATATCGGGATCTAGCCGACAATTGGTGCGGGTGTTCGTCCAAACGGACGTTGTTGGTAAGACTGCCTCGGGTGTTCCTGCTCCCGATCTGGGGCCGTCCCGCGGGTGGGCATTGACCCGCAGCGGTCCCGCTCTGACGACTAGCGGCGCGGGGTGGCTCGCGCTCAAGCCGACGCAATTCGAGTCGGTGAACAGGATTCTGCAGGCTAGTTACCAGGAATATCTCGCGCTCGAGGCTCAAAACACCGAGCGGCAGCCGGACGCCGCCGGCCACACCGTGATTACGATCAAACCGTTTCCCAAAGAGATCGCCAAACTAGAGGACGGCCTCTGGTCACAATTGGATAAGATCTTGAACGTACAGCAGCAATCTGTCGCACGCTTGAATCTCAAGTTGGATGCCCCCGAATTACAACCGGGGATGAGCGTGAGCGATCTGGTCCGGCCGGGATTCTTCGGCTATGGAAAGGACGGCGCTCGGATCGAACTCTGGCGCGTCGGAGCCTGGTCTCACTGGAAGGTGAAGTCCCGTGGAAATGAAAGTTCAGGCCGCGCTCCTGAGCTCCCCGAAGAGTATCGACGATTCTGGAAAGAGCCGGCGGGAGCGGATCCTGCAAAGGGCGACAGCAAAGAATGAGTGAGTAGCGACTTATTCATTCCCCAGCTTCACCTCTTTGTACCCGCTGGAGTCGGCGGCGGCGCGGGAGAGGCCGGTGGTGTTGTTTTGCATGGTGATGTTGCCGAGGCGATCGACGGCGATGATGCCGCCGTCCCCCTTTTTGAGGCGGGTGGTGAGGATGGCGTGGACGGCGTCTTTCAGCGTGTCCCCTTTGTATGCCAGGCGGGCCGAGATGTCGTAGGCGACGGCGTGGCGGATGTATTCCTCGCCGGTGCCGGTGCACGAGACGGCGCAGGTGGCGTTGTCGGCGTAGGTGCCGGCTCCGATGAGGGGGGAGTCGCCGACGCGGCCCGCCTTCTTGTTGGTCAGCCCGCCGGTGCTGGTCCCTGCCGCCAGGTTGCCGCGGGAATCAAGCGCCGCACAGCCAACGGTCCCTTTGGGAGCCTCTTCGGGTTTGGAGACAGGCTTTTCGGCAGAGCGTTTCTTCTCCCATTCGTCGTAGGCCTTCTGCGTGAAGTAGTACTGCTGGTCGACCCGATCGACCTTCATCTCGCCGGCGAACTTCTCCGCCCCATCGGCCACGAGAAGCACATGTTTCGTTTTGGTCATCACCAGCCGGGCCAGCGAAATGGGGTTCTTGACCGTCCGCACGCTGGCCACCGCGCCGCAGGCTTTCGTCCGGCCATCCATGATGGAGGCATCCAGCTCGTGCTTTCCGTCAGCATTGAAGACGGCTCCTTTGCCGGCGTTGAAGAGGGGATCGTCTTCGAGAAATCGAATGACCTTTTCCACCGCGTCCAGGCTGGTCCCACCTTTGTCGAGTTCCTCTACGCCAATGGCCAGAGCCTTCTTCAGCGATGCTTCCACCGCCGCCACTTCGGCTTTGGTCATCTTCGCCGGATCGGTGCCGGCTCCACCGTGAATGACGATGGCGTAGCGCTTGGGAGCCGGATTGGGGGGCTCATCGCCATACGTGGCGAGTGGCCAGTGCGAGAGAACGGCAATGAAAACGGCAACGCACACGAAAACTCGTCGCATGGCGGGATCCTCGGGTCGACGGAAGCGGAGATGGCCGCCCGCAGCTTAGACATTGGGACTGACCGTTGCCACCCGCGCACGAAAAAAGGTCATGGCACACCGATCCTTCGCTGTGCCATGACCTCTATCCTGATACGAAGCAGCTTGCGCCGCTCCGCTCTCCCGGTATGGATCGTATCGGCCAGCCCGGCGGACGGGCTTAAGCCGAAAGTGCCGAAAGTTCCTACCGCTGGAGCGAGGTTTCCGGCCAGCTAAAGCCCCGCAGCCGGCGGCCGCGGGCGGCCTTTTCGGTCAGGGGAGCGGGCGCTTCCACCTTCGGGGCATCGTCGCCGCCTGCTTCCGGCATCGGGACCGGCGGGCCGTCCGCGGGGAGCGCTTCGTACGAGCCCTTGCCGCCGACGTCGTAGCCGCAGCTGGGGGCCGCGCAACTGGGGGCAATGTCACCGCACGACGAGCAGCCCCCTTTCCAAACCTTGCCGCCGAAGTGCCAGCCGTGGGCCCGCTTCAGCAGGCTCCCATGTCCGCCGCATCCGCAGGATGCCTCCTTGCCGCAGGAATCGCAGCCGCCGCAGCCGTGCATTCCTCGGCAGCCGCCGTGCATGTGGATGGGGTAGCAGCGATGCGGCTTCTGCTCGTAGCCATCCCACAAGTGATTGACGCAGGGGGGCGTGTAATCGCAGGCCCCTGGCGAGTAAACGTAGCCATTGCTCGTGCCGCTCCAGATGTCCCAAGTCGCCAGCCGGTAGTGGACCGGCGCGTGCGGCGTGATAGCCGCGGCGGGGGGAGCTTCGGCAGGCTCATCGGCCGCGAACTTCACCGGGGATACCGGCACTCTCTTGAGCCGCGGCGCAGACGGCCCGGGCTCCGCGGCATTGACTGCGATAACTGCCAGGGAGGCGAACGCTAAAACGATCCATCCAGACCACTTCATGTGATTCTCCTTCTTCCAGACTTCCTTTGTGCGTGCAGACCCGCGCGCGCCGGAGCGCTGCGTGGATTCCTTGCCATGCGAAATCATGCCCGCGCTTTCACTGGGGGCAAATGAACGTGTTGATTTTTTGCAACATTTTTGCGGCGTCCCGTCGCTACCAGCGACAGATTCGTTGCCACTTGCCTGCCAGCGCCACCTTCCGCCGGCGCGGAGGGCGGCTAATATCCGGTAGGGAGGATTGCGCCGATTTTTCCGGAAATGCCGATAGCCGCTATTCAGTTCGCCGCCTGGCGGGAAGCCGCCACTGCGATTGCCGCTGCGCTGGCGGCCGGCTCCATTCTGTTGGGCCTGTGGAACTTTCGCGCTGCCCTCGCGGAAACGACACTCGTCTGTGCCGCTTGGTGGGGCGCCGCCGCAGTATTGGCCATCGCAGGAGTTGAGCTCGGCCAGGCCGCCTTTGGGTGGGAAACGGCCTGGCTATCACCTTTGCGATTTTCCGCAGCGGCTCTCAGTTTTTGTCCGTTTGTAGCTGTGCTGGGTGCCAAGCGGCCGCAGCACCAGGCCTGGAATTTCGTGGTCCTGTCGCTGTGGGGAATTGTCTCGTTGTCCGCATTGACAGCGCTTGCGATGCAGCGAAATGACCGCTTTGTATTGGGAGATGCCCGCGCCTGGCTGTTGTGGGTTCTCATTTTGATGGGGCTGGTTAATTTCCAGTCGACCCGGAACAGATTGGCAGCTCTTCTGGTGGCCCTCGGCCAGGTCATCTTGTTTGAGCCGCATCTGCCGCTGCTCCGCGAAATCGGAAGGCTGGAAGATTTGCCGGCTGCACCAAGCCTCGCGCTGTTTTTCTTCGCAATTGCCTTGGCAGTTACCAAGCTCGGCATGAAATCGGCGCATGGATCCTTCGATCGCCTATGGCTCGACTTCCGCGATTTGTACGGACTGCTCTGGGGACTTCGCTTGCAGGAGCGAGTGAACGCGGCTTCCATCGCGGCGAAGTGGGACGTGGAATTGCAGTGGCAAGGATTTCGACCGCACGAGATTCCCGCGCAGCACCGCGAGGCCCTCCGCCAGGCCATGACCGGCCTGCTCCGCCGTTTCGTGTCCCACGAGTGGATTGCGGCCCGGCTGGAGAAGAACATAGACTGAGACAAAGGTGAATTATGCCGCTCGCGAAAGATCCGCTCGTCTTCATGCTCTCTCCCGAGCGGATTTGCCATAGCCTGCCGGGGCTCAATCGCCTGCTGGAAGTGACGCGGGTGCTGGCCCTTGAAATCGATCTGGCTCGTGCGCTGGACGCGATTGTGAAGGAGGCCAGCCACGCCCTGGAGTGCGACCGGGCGCTCCTCTATCAGTACGACCCCAAGCGGGAAACGCTCTTCACCACGGCCGGCACGGATGTCCCCGTCTACCTGAAGATCGACCAGGGCATCCCCGGCTTCGTCGCCCGCCAGCGGCAGATGGTCAATGTACACGATACGGCGGCTGATCCCCGCTGGGACAGCACCTACGACAAAGCCGCCGGCTACCGCACGAAAACAATCCTCGCCGTCCCGCTAGTCGCTGCGCGGGATGGTCTGCTGCTGGGCGTCTTGGAGATGCTCAACAACCAAGGAGGGCCGTTCGACTCCGACGACGAAAGCCTGGCCATCGCCTTCAGCAACCACGCCGCCGCGGCCCTCGACCGCTCCCGCCTGGTGGAGGAAATCCAGCGCCGCAAAGAGCTGGAAGCGTCGCTGAACATCGCCCGCGAAGTCCAGCGGCGATTCATGCCCAGCCAGATGCCGCAAATCCCCGGATATGAAGCGGCGACCTGGTGGTTCCCCAACGAGGCGGTCGGCGGCGACTACTGCGACGTGATTCCCCTCACCGATGGTCGCACCGCCCTCTGCATTGCCGATGTCTGCGGCCACGGCCTCGGTCCCAGCCTGCTGATGGCGTCGGTCCGTGCGTCGCTCCGCACGCTGCTCCTTCGAGAGACTTCTCCGCAGGTGCTGCTGGAATCGGTCGGCCACGCCTTGGTCGACGACTTCCAGGACGGCGCTTTTGTCACGATGGTCCTGGCGATGCTGGACCCGCACAGCCATCAGGTGAGCTTCGCCAACGCTGGTCATGCGCCGGCCATGCTCTATCGGGCGGAAGACCGATCGTTCGTCGAGCTCGAATCCACCGGCCTACCCGTGGGAGTCATCGACCCGCCGGATTGCCCGCTCGGTCCGGTCCTCAACATGCAGCCCGGCGATATCGTCGTCCTCGGCACCGACGGCATCGTCGAGTCGATGGACCAGCGGGGAACGCAGTTCGGCAACGAGCGACTGCAAGAATGCATTGTCAAGGGTGCCAGAGGCCCGCTGCCGGAACTGGTGCGGAACATCGGCCGGGCCGTGGAGCTGCACTATGTGGGGGACAGCCCGCCGGATGATTTGACGCTGCTGGCCGTGCGCAGGGATGCGTAGTCATGATGACTCTCGCTGCTATCGGCGACTTGCCCATCGACGACCGCTACAAGGGTATTCCCGGCGGTACGTCGGCATTCCCTTTGAAGGAAATGGGCCGCCGGGGCTGGAATGTCCTGCGCGGAGATGTGCCGCTGCCGCTGGCGGTGCTCAAGGAGTCGGCACTGGCGCATAATCGCCGCTGGATGCAGAGGTTTCTCGCGTTGTCAGGGGCGCAGTTCGCGCCGCATGGCAAAACGACGATGGCCCCGCAGCTTTTTCAGTTGCAGCTCGAGGATGGGGCCTGCGGAATCACGCTGGCCACGATGCAACAGGTGCAAGTCGCCCGGCGGTTCGGCTGCTCGCGGATTCTGCTGGCGAATGAGGTGGTGGACCCGCGGGCTATTGACTACATCATCGCGGAACTGGTCCGCGACGAGAACTTTGAGTTTCTCTGCCTCGTCGATTCCGTTGTCGGCGTGGAGCGACTTACGGCCGCGGTCAAGAAACATGGCTTATCCCGTCCGCTGGAAGTGCTTCTCGAAGCGGGCCTCGCCGGAGGTCGTACCGGCTGCCGGACGCTTGCGGAAGCGATGGAAGTTGCCCGAACGGTCAAGAAACATTTCCCTGCTTTATCATTACGCGGAATCGAGGGCTTTGAAGGAATCATCGCCGAAGCCACGCCGCAGGCGTCAGCCGCAAAGGTGAGGGAGTTCTTGGCCTTCCTGCTGGAAATCGCCCTCTGCTGCGAGGAGGAAAACCTATTCGCCACCGGAAAGGTCATCATCAGCGCCGGCGGCAGCGAGTATTTTGACCTCGTCGCCGACATTCTCCCCAAGAGCGGACTAGCGCGAGAGACACAAATCATCATCCGCAGCGGCTGCTATCTGACGCACGACAGCGACCTGTTCATGGACCTCCATCGCAAGCTGGAAGAACGGACGCCGGCTGCGAAAGACCTCGGCCCACCTCCGCAAGCAGCGCTCGAAATCTGGGCGCACGTGCTTTCTCGCCCCGAGCCGACCCGCGCCATTCTTGGCCTTGGCAAGCGCGACGCCGGCCACGATGCCCGTCTCCCGCTCCCCATCCTTTGGCACCGGTCAGACTTGCACGATGCTCCGCAGCCCATGCCCCCCGACCACAGCACCTTCAAGCTCCACGATCAACACGCTCTACTAGACATTCCAGCAACCTCGCCGCTCCAAGTCGGCGACCTCGTCGCCTTTGGCATCTCGCACCCCTGCACCACCTTCGACAAGTGGCGGCTGCTAGCCGTGGTGGATGACCAGTACAACATCACCGGGGGCGTGCATACGTTTTTTTAGAGTCTAATCCCGCCGGTCCTTCCGCCCCTGGTTGCCCATCAGAACTGCGACAATGACGCCGATGATGACGAGCCCGACCACGGCAGCAAGCACCACGAGGATGATGAGCTCAATCACCCCAATCCCAAAGACGGCAAGCAACGACATTTGCAACCCCTTCAAGTTTTCGGCGGCGATAATCTTGTAATAGCCACATTTTAAACGGATACGGCGCGACTTCACCAGAGAATTCCCCCATGCCCAATTACTGGCTCCTCAAAACCGAGCCCGAGTCGTTCTCCATTCAAGACCTGGCGAAGGCCCCCAAGAAGACCACCTGCTGGGACGGAGTGCGGAATTATCAGGCCCGCAACTACATGCGGGATGAGATGAAAATCGGCGATGGCGTCCTGTTCTACCACAGCAGCACCGATCCGCCCTCCATCGTGGGGATGGCGAAAGTCGTCAAAGCAGGCTATCCCGATCCAACGGCCTGGGATCCGAGCGACCACCACTTCGACCCGGCCGCTTCTCCCGATAATCCGCGCTGGAGCATGGTCGACATCCAGCTCGGTGAAATCTTCAAAATGCCCCTGCCGCTGGAACAGCTTCGCAAGGTTGCCCCCCTCAAGAAAATGGAGCTGCTTCGCAAAGGCTCGCGCCTCTCGGTCCAGCCGGTGACAAAGGAGGAGTTTGAGGCGGTGCTGAGGTTAGCTGCTGACCTGTAGCCTCTGGAAAATGAGCGGGAGTCGATGGTGAATTGGCGACTCCCAAAATGAGAACACGTCTCAATCCGACGCACAATGACGCCTGAGAAGCCAAGCAGCGCGGGCTCCGTGACGAGTTAGCCGGTCCAAAGCCGAATCGGGAAGTCTTTATGGGCCAAGGATTTGCGGGTTTCTACGAATAAACTTTCAGGACTCAAACTTTCGGAATTAGCTTTGCGTAACCGTTATCGTATGCCATCCGCAAGCTGTCGCATAGTCTGGTAAATCTGGGTAAAATGAACGGTCTCGGTAAAATTTCTGGGGTATGCCTTGACCAGGAGCGGATAACTAGGAATAGTCCGCTCCTCACAGACCGGTGAATCGTATGGCGAGTGTCCTAACCAACCAAGCGTTTGAACTTTACAGCCGCCACGGCGTGCGCGGTGGGACGCCATTATCCCATGAGCAGTTTGACGAATTCTGGCATGCGCTTTCCGCCGAACAGAAGGTGCAATGGGAAAAGTTGCTGGCCCGGGGCCCTACCGCTCTAACCACCGAGACGATGCAGTCAAGCGGAACGGCGACGCTCACCCCGTCCGCGATTGATCGCGCGAAGACTCGCTCGAGTCGCTGAAGCTAGGAAGTTGCGGATTCCGGTGCTTTTTTTCTTTCCGTTATCGCCCGGCTGCGGTAAACTAATCGCATCCCACCGAGGCGCGGTTTCCGTCTCATTCATGCGCCTCTCCCGCCTGCCTCCTTCCCGCGGAAGTTTTCGTCATGAACGGGCTGCAGCATTATGCAATTCCCGAGGAATTGAAGGCCCTCGCCGCCTGTTTTTGGACACTCGCAAATGGCGGTAGCCTGATTGCGGGGCGCAAGGTTGATCTTCCTCTTCGCCCCGATCCGGGAGTGAAAATTCGCTTCACCGCGGCGACGCTTCGCACGGCCGCGGACTTGCCTTCTGCCAAAAACAAGGAGAAGGCCCGCGAGATCATTTCGCACTTTGCAGCGGTGCTGGGCAATTCGCTGGCCGTGCATGGAGCGGAAACCGCCTACAATGTTGCCGAGGTGCTTCAGGAGGAAGCGGGGCTCAAATTCTCTGCGGGTTCGGTCGCCACTGCAATGACGGAATTCGCGGCCGCCCTGGCGACACAGCGGGAAAGCGAGGTGCTAAAATGCATGAAAACCATTTGGAAGTAAACATGGACCGTTCCCTGCCGACGCCTTTCTCCGCAGCGCGAGTGGATGATTTGCACGTCCTGGCCGTCCATGGACACCAGGGGGACGAAGATTCGCATGCGCTGTTGGCCGCTATTCTCGACGGTGCCGATGATCATGCACGAGTGCATGGGCATGAACGCGCCGCGGTCAAAGAATGCATCCATCGCGGTATCTGCCAGTCCTGCCTGAAGGCTGGCGAGGGGGAATGGTGCATCGAACTCGGCAACCGCTTCAGCGAGGGGGCCTTTGCGGCCTTTTATGGTCCCCATGCCGTCCGACTGGCCGCCAGTGCCGCGCTTTCCATCCACAAGCAGCTGGAAATCTGGAACCTGGAACATCATTTAAGTTGGGAAGAACAGATTCATTCCCGAGTAGCAATCACTTCCAAGCCCTGGAGTGGGATCTTGGAACTGATGCCCCATGCAATGCGCGGCGATGTGGTCGTTAATCCCGACCTCTGGGAAGAACTTTTGGATTTTGAAACCGTGTTGTCCAGTGTCAGCGTTCGCTGTCCGCAACTCGGCGAACAATGGGGAGAGGTAGCCCGCGAGTTGGAAGAAGGAATCGAGCTGCCAGGGACGGACTTGCACGTTGGCCGGCATTTCGCGCTGTACCAAAAAAAGTTTGCCGCCAACCGAGCCGCCCTTGCGGCTGCTAGCGCGGCGGTGGGCTAGGGGCTACGGCAGCACCTCGTGCTCAATCACCCGCATCGCCTTCCAATGCCCCTGCAAGAATCGGGTCAGGTACACCAGCGCCAACGTGCATAGCCACGCCGTCAACACCCACCACCAGCCGAACAGTCCCCACTGTCCATAGACCTGTCCCAGCCGGCCGATGGTCACGAACACCAGCGAGATCGTCGTCGTGGCAATCAGGATGAAGAAGGTGTCGCCGGCTCCTTTCAAGGCTCCCAAAAAGATGAGCTGCATGGCGTCGAAGATGCAGTAGGCGGTGACGAACCGCAGCAGGATGATCGTCAGGTCGCGAATGCGGCCAAACTCCGCTTCCTGAGCGAAAGCGCCGTGAGCGAGCAGGAAGAATTCGGGCACAAGGAGATACGCCAGGCCGAACAGGCTGGTATAGAACAGCGAAATGACGAGCGATGTCCAGGTCGCGCGGGCCGCCAAGTGGGGCCGGTTCTCGCCCAGCTTTTGTCCCACCAGCGTCGAGACCGCGATGCTCACGCCGAAAATCGGGATGAAGGCGATGGAGTTCACGTTAAAGGCCAGGCCCGTCGCCGCCCCTTCCGCGTTGCCAATCTCCGCGACGAAGTGCGTCAGTAGCGTGAACGACGCCGCTTCCACCAGCATGGGCAGGCCGCCGGGAGCGCCAAACCGCAGCAGCCGCCAGAAAAGGGGTGCATCGAACCGGTTGCCGCTCGCCAGGCCGTGCAGCTCCCGGTCCGGCGACAGCCTCATCAGCACCATGAACGTCGCTACGGTGAACCAATTGGCGGCCGCCGTGGCGATGGCGGCTCCCTTGATTCCCATCTCCGGAAATCCCAGCGCGCCGAAGATGAGCAGATAATCCCCCACGACGTTCACCAGCGTCCCGCCAATCTGCACGAACATCACCACTCGCGTCACTCCGCGGCCGGTGTAGTAGGCGGAAAGAGCGTTGCCAATCACCACCGCCCCCGCGCCAAACGCCAGGTACTGAAAATAATCGGTCTCTAGTTTGGCGAGCGCGGGGTTGGCCGAGCCGGAGAACAGGTACGGAGCCAGCGGAATGGCCAGGAGAAACAGTGGCGTGCATATCCAGCCAAGGCGCACACCCTGAGCCACGGCTAGCCCGATCCGTTCCGGCTTGCCCGCCCCGTGATACTGGGCCACGAACGTATTGACGAACGAGGCGATCCCTCCCGGCAGACAAAGGAGCGTCCAGTGAGCCATCCCCGCGGGCAGCGCGGCTGCCATTTCCGGCAGCTCTGTGGACGAATGCCACATCAGGAACATCCGGTCCACGAACCACTGGATGGACCAGAACATGGTCGAGACGACCAGCGGCAGCGCAATTGCCAGCACCTCCCGCCCGCCGCAGGGGCGCGACCACCAGTTTCCGCACTCCTCGGCCGCCGTTTTTTCGGTCATTACCAGGCTCGTCACGAGATGAATCCTTCCAACATAGCGGGGAGAGGAAAAATGCGGGAGGAGGCCGCGCATGGGGACATTCGCGGTACGGATTTGCTTTGCGGAAGAGGGCGGTGCCTCATGAATGGTTCGCGCGGAGGGGCTACAATTGAACTCCGCCGCTGAGCTACACCATCTCCAACCAGCCGGAATTATAAATGTCCACGCCGAATTTCAACGATGCGGCACCGGCTCCACTTCCCCCTATGCCTCTGAGGTTTTGCGCCCGCCGACTCATCGTGGGCTGTTGCTTGACGCCGGTCATGTTGTTCTCGGTGGTACTGGTTGGGGTTTGGATCTGGTGGACTCTCTGGAATCACCAGTTGAACCGGAAGTTGGCCGATGAGATTCAGCGGGTGAGGGCGCGGGGCGAACCGCTGACGACGCTGGAGCTGAATGAATACTATCAGCCTGCCCAAGGGCGGCCGGATATGACCAAGGAGATACTGGCGGCGTTTGAGATTTGCCTGTCGCCGGACCTCAGCCCGCTGTCTTCACGGTTGCCAATCGTCGGGGATCCGAAAGATTTTGGATTCCCGGAGGAAATTCCACCCGCTTCGGTAGGTTGGGAACAACTCGCCGAAGTGGAAACATTTCTTGCCAGACAGCCAACAGCGCTCGCGACGTTCCATGAAGTCGCGCGCCGGAAGGGAACGGCCCGCTATCCCTCAGATTACAGTGCTGGCTTCAACACGCTGCTTGAACATGTGCAAGGTCTGCGTCAGGCATCCCGGACCTTATCTCTGGAGTTTCACGTACACCTGCATCGCGGTCGTCCGAGTCGGGCAATCGATTCCATTCTTGCGCAACTGGCCATGGCGCAAACATTGGAAGGCGACCCCTCCATGGTGTCACAGCTCGTTCGCGTCGCTATCGGGCGCGAGGCCCTGAAATTGATGCAACGTGGAATGATAGAGGTTAACTGGTCGGCTGCTGACTTGACCCGTTTGCAAACAGGACTGCGAGACTTTCAGTTCCCCTCGGCGCTCAAGGACGCGCTGATGGGCGAGCGCGCTTCGGCGTTTACGGCGTGTTACGACCCTCTGAAAATGGCCGGCCCGAAGTCAAATCCGACGCCCGAAGAGGTCGAGGTGATGCTCACCCGTCGGCCGCAGCGAGTGGCGGATGCCGCCAAGATTCTCGAAATCCATCGCGGGCTGATTGAGAGCTCCGAACAGCCAATTAGCCAATCGATCATCGCTGGCCAGAAAATGCAAGCTGAAGTGGACGCACTAGGCAAGTCGCCAGTCACTCAGCTCACCTATATCATGACGCTTCTGTTCGTTCCCGGAGCAGGCTACATGGCGCAGTCGCTCGCCGAAACGGCCGCCGGGCGTGACTCGACCGATGCCGCAATTGCCGCGGAGCTCTATCGCCGCAAGCACCGCAATTGGCCAGAAAAACTGGAGGACTTGGTTCCGGCATTTCTGCCTCAGATTCCCAACGATCCGTTTACGGACATGCCCATGAAGATGAAGCTCTCGGCAGACGAACTCAAGGTGTATAGCAACGGTAGTGACTTGCAGGATGACGGCGGAAATCTCTCCGACAGGATGACTCCGGGAAGCGACGTCGGCTTTGAGGTGCGGGTTCCAAAGGAGCCGTGATCCAGGCAGGCTGGACTGTGTCGCTACCTCGCCAGCGTCTCCCTTGCCGCCGCCATCTACCGAGCTTCAAACGGATTCCCACTCGGGTCGAGGAGGGCTTCGGTGATGCGGCGGCGGCGGATTTTGCGGACTTGGGACCAGATACCGTCGATGACGGCCGTGTCGCCGCCGCGGAGCGGGTCTTCGCGGCCGTAGTTGAGCCAGTCGTTGAGAGTGGTGTTGACGGGAAGGCTGGCCCCCAGGTCCTGCCGCTTGAGGTGGTCGCGGAGCTGCTTGAGCGTGACGCCGCCGCCCACGACGAGCTGGTGGCCGGAGGGGCTGATGTGCTTGGGGAGGCGGTCGAACTCGTCCTGGATGTCGCCGACCAGCTCCTCGAAAATGTCTTCCTGCGTGATCATGCCGACCACGGTGCCCCCGTCGCCGCGGACGAGGGCCAGGTGCAAATGCTCCGCGGTCATCCGCCGCAGGGCGTCGCTGAGCATCATCTCGCGGGGGAGGCTGATGAGGGGGCGGACCACCTCCCGCAGCACGGGGTTGCCGGGGTGGGTCTTGGCCAGCAGCATCATGTCCTTGAACGTGACGTAGCCGATGATGGCCTGGGGATCCCCTTTGTGGGCGGTCACGGGGAACCGGGTGTGCAAGTCCATGTGGGCGATGATCAGGTTCTCGCTGAGCGGAGCGTCGGCGATGACCATCACGATGTCGTCCTCCGGCAGCATGATCTCGCCGACCTTGATCGACGACAGGCGGCTGGCCTGGATGATAATCCGCTCTTCCTGCATGCCGATGACCTTGCCGGCCCGCAGCAGGTTGACCTGGGCCCGCAATTCATGCAGGCCGACTTCCTGATCGCCGCTGCCGGTGGGGAGCAGGCGTTCGACCAGCGCCACGACCGCCATGGTGATGAACTCAAACAGCCAGACCGCGGGATAGACGACCAGCCCGAACACCCACATCAGCGGGCTGAGCAGCGTGACCACCAGCTCGCTGTTCTTGAGGGCGAAGACCTTGGGGATCAGCTCGCCGACAATGATGGTGACGGCCGCGAGAGGGATGACCAGGCAGGTGAGGGCCAGGATGTCCGCCAGGTGAGGCGAGAGCCCGAACTGTTTTTCGATGAGCGGGACCAGCTTCTCTTTCGCGTCGGCTCCGCCGGTGGCCGCGGCGATGGCCCCGACCAGCGTAATGCCCAGTTGCACCACGGCCAGGCTGGCCTCCATGCGGTTCTTCATCCGCAGGGCGATGGCGGCCCCGCGGCGGCGCTGCTCGACCATGTGCTTGAGCCGCTCCGCGCGGACGGAGGCCAGCGCCAGCTCATAGGCGGCAAAGATGCCGTTGAGCAGAAGCATGGCGATGATGATGAGCAGAACCGTCGGGGACATGGGGACAAGATACCAGTAGCTTTGGATATCGGCGAGGCGAGGGAAGGGGGACGGGAAGGGTTTTCGCGCGCACCACTACGAAGACGGTAAGTCGCTGACGCGAAAACCTTTCCCGGAAAACAATTCTTGGTGGCCCCCCATCGGCCGCCGGGAAAACCCCTCCCGACCCCGGCACACGACGGGGCCTACGCTAGGCCGAGCGTGGCGAGTGATTCCTGTGTCAAGCGGCCTTCGCTGGTCCAGCCCCGGCCCTGGTAATAGGCGGCGACGGCGGCCGAAAGTTGCTCGCGGCTGAGGTGGGCGGCGGGGTCATCGGAAAGCGTCTGACTAAGAAAGCGGTGGGGCAACGTATCCTCCGCCGTGGTCCAGCCGGCCCGCTGGTTGAAGAGCTTCTTGGCGGCGACGACGCGGCGGGAGACGTCGCGCAGCTCAGCCGCGGTCACTTCCCAGCCGGTGACGAGGCGGAGCATGTCCGCGGCTTCGGCGAAGAAGTCGCTGAAGATGCCGCGGAGAAACTTGCAGAGGATCAGCGAATCCATCAAAGCCGCTTTGTCTTCGGTTTCGATGGCGAGCAGAGCCGTGGACGGAAGCAAGTGGCGGCGATCGGCCTGCTCCGAGAAATCGACTTCATACGCGCCGCTCCGGTTATGGTCCGCCCCCCGGCTGCCGACCGCAAAGCCGAGGGCCATGCTTTGGAGAGCGCGGGGCTCGTAGCCGGGGAGTTCCAGCCCCTTCACTTGCGGGGCGAAGTCGAGGGCATCGCCGCCGAGAGACTCCGCAAGATGCCGGCTGCCTTCGGCCAGGCGATTGCCGAGCCCCTCACGGCGGCCGATCAGGTCGAGGGCTTTGAGCAGGGATTCGCCATCGCCAAAGCGGAGCCAAGGCTCGTCCAGCAGGCCGCGCTCGACGCATTCCATGGCAAAGGCGATGGTGCCGCCGGCGCTAATGGTGTCGAGGCCGAGCTTGTCGCATTTTTTGGAGGCGGTGAGGACGATTTGGGGATCCGCCATGCCGCAGAGCGGACCGAGGGCGAAGAGGTTTTCATACTCCAGGCGGACGCCGGCTTCTGCTTCGTGGCTGGAGTCTCCGGCCGGCTTGAGCGAATAGATGTGCTCGCAGCCGATGGTGCAGGCAACGCACGAGGCGCGGGTCTTGTCGCGGACCAGGGTCAGTGTTTCGGGAGCCAGAGCCTCGGCCTGGGCGAAACTTCCCGCCTGGAAGTTGCGAGTGGGAAGCGACTTGAGGCGGTTGAAGACGAGCAGATTCGTGGCCGTGCCTAGCTCGCGATACTTGGCGGTGGCGGGTCCAAAGGAGCGCTCGGAGAAGTTTTTGGCGAGCGCGACCAGTTCTTGCGGGTGGGCGAAGTGCGTCCGCTGCGTGCCGCGGATGGCAATCGCCTTGATGTTCTTGGCCCCCAGCACCGCCCCGCTGCCGCCGCGACCGGCATGGCGGCCGTCGTGCGAAATGGTGGCGTAGCGGACGAGATTCTCCCCCGCGGGTCCGATGACTGCGAAGCTATAGCCCGGCAAACGCTCGCCCAAGAGCGCTTCGGCGCGGGGGCACGTGGTATTGCGAAGGTCTTCCGCCGGCTCAAAACGGGCGACTCCATCATCGATGACGAGAATCGAAAGGTCGGCGGCCCGCCCCATGATCACGATGGCATCGCAGCCCGCCTTCTTGCCGGCGATGGCGAAGCCGCTGGAGGCGAGGGAGTCATTGATGCGGCCGGTGAGGGGGCTCTTGCTGACGACGGCAAACTTGGCGGAGGTCGTCAGCGGGCTGCCGACGAGCGGGCTGAAGACGAACACAATGGAAGCTTCCGGCGACAGCGGCTCTTGCTCCGCAGCACCTTCCCGCAAAAGCAGCCAGGTTCCCAGCCCGCTGCCGCCGAGGTACTGGCGGAGGACACTCGGAGAGATAGCAATGAACTCGCCGCGCCCCGACGACGCATCCACGCGGAGATACCGGCCGTGGTATCCGCCGGGAATATCGCCGCTCAGAGGAGAACCATTCATTAAGCTTTCCACTACCTGTCTATCCACCGGCGTCCGCGGACAAAATAAGCAAACAGTCGTTCTCGGTCAGGACAGTCGCCGGGTCGCTGACAAACCGCTCCCCACCGATATTCGCCGAGAAGCCGCTCCGCAAGCAGCCTTCCACGATGCACTCTTGCGCCAGACCAGGGAAGGCAGCTACCAAGTGGTCGAAGGCGGTGCCGAGCGTGGCCTGCCTTTCAGGCAGCGCAATTTCTGCGTGAGCCACTCCGGCCCGCTGCCGCGCAATGCCGAAGAACTCCACACGCAAGGTCATGCCCTCATTGTACCCCGCACAGGGTTTTCGCGTGGCACTCGTTCATCCAAACCACGCCACCAGCCTGTCCGCCAACGGAGGGCAAAGGCGGTCGAGCCAGACCAGGAGACGGCCGCCGACGGGGAGAATGATCTCGTGCCGGCCGCTCCGCATGGCCCAGGCGATGCGGCGGGCGACTTTGGCCGGCGTCATTGCGCCAAAGCGGCCGCGGGGTTTCGCTTTGTCGCCAAGGACCTGGTCGAAGAACTCGCTCTGCGTCGTGCCGGGACTGACCAGCAGCACGTCCATCTTCTCGCGGGCCAGCTCCGCCCGGAGCGCATCGCTGAAGCCGTGCAGGGCGAACTTGCTGGCGCAGTATTCGCTTTTGAAAGGGACCGCCCGGTGGCCGAGGACCGAGATCACGTTCACGAGGAGGGGGTGATTGCCTTTTCGAAGGAGTGGCAGCGCGGCGCGGGTGAATTCCACCGGGGCGAAAAAGTTGACTTCCAAGAGTTTTCGCAGACGTTCTTCGTCCGCCTGGTCGAACGGACCGATGGCACCGATTCCGGCGTTGTTGACAAGGCAGTCGAGGCCGCCGAGTTTCTCCTGGCAGAATTCCAAGGCGGCTAGCCGCAAGCAAGCGTCCGTGACATCGCCGGGAAATACATGGATCGAGTGGCCGCGGGATGTCGCGTCTTGTTCGAGCGCGACAAGTCGCTCTTCCCGCCGGGCCATGGCGACGACGCGGGAACCTTGCCGGGCCAACTCCAAAACCAGTTCCCGCCCGATGCCGCTGGAGGCTCCGGTCACGAGGACGCGGAGGGCGGAGAGGGAGCGGTAGGGCATGTGGAGGTGCAACGCGGAAAGAGTTCTGATTGATTCTTAAACTTGACACACGGGAAGTGGTTGAAGCGCCGCCGATAACTCTGGGATGGCGTTAGCATCATGCCATCGAATCGATCCCGAATTCCCCTCGGCGATTGACTTTCCGGTTGCATCTGGGTCTTCATCGGAATTGTCGACGATCCAAAACTGAGATGCTCTCGCGGCGAACCAAGGCAGGTTCACTAGGGACCGCGACCAGCGAGCGATAATCTTATCGTTCGGAACGTCGTGTCCCTTTTCACGGACGCGCCGGGCCACGCGCTGGCAGGCAATTCCCGGCGATCGCAAGCCCACGTACAAGAGCCCGAAAATTCCGGACGAAGCCAGGACCAGGTTGACAAGCTCCTTGTACTTGTCCGTGCTCAAGACGGTTTCAACACCGCAAGGCGTTCCTTGCGAGATGCAGTTTTTCAAGTTCACAATGGTCGCATCCGCCGCTGTAATGAAAGCGAAATGAAGCTGATCGGGCGGCACGCCTGCGAATCCAGCAAATCCTCGCTCCAAAAGAATTTGCCTTGCCAGCTCGTCAGGATTCCAAAACACAAAGTTGGGCAACAAGCTGGCGATGGGCTCCTTGGAAACCAAGGTCGTTTTTCCAGCTCCATTAGGGCCGGCGACAATCCAAAATTCGGGTGTCACTCGTTTGCCGCGGGCTGTGAGGTAAGATCGTCGGCCTTCCCGTTTTCAATCGCTCGTCGAAAGGCTCGCTTGACGTGTTCGCACAGTTTTCGAGTGAACTCGGGGGACCGGATGTAGGCGAGACGCGCCTTATAGGCGAGATCTTTGGACTCGCTGACGTTGTCCGGGATAACGCTCGCGTGCGGGAATTGTTGTGGATCGTCAAGCATCGGCATTACCTCCCCATCTCCATTATACGATGATTTCCCGCATCACCGTCCCAAAATCGACGTCGAGCCGTTTGCGGCCGGGGATTTCGAGGCGGCGGGGGTCGAGGCCGAGCTGGTGGAGGAGGGTGGCGTGCAGGTCGGTGACGTAGTGCCGCTTCTCGACGGCGTGGAAGCCGAGCTCGTCGGTTGCGCCGTAGGCGAGGCCCCCCTTGATGCCGCCGCCGGCGAGGGCTACCGAGAAGCCGTAAGGGTGATGGTCGCGGCCGTCGGAGCCTTGAGCCCCCGGCGTGCGGCCGAACTCGGTGCCGATGACGACGAGGGTTTCGTTCAGGAGGCCGCGGTTCTTGAGGTCTTCGATCAGGCCGGCGATGGGTTTATCAACCTGGCCGCAGAGGCTGCTGTGGCCGGCTTTCAGGCCGCCGTGGGCGTCCCAGGCTCCCGCGCCGCCGTTGGAGCCGTGGAAGAGCTGCACGAAGCGGGTGCCCCGCTCGACGAGGCGGCGGGCGGCGAGGCACTGGCCGCCGAAGGTCTTGGTCGCGGCCTGGTCGAGGCCGTAGAGCTTCTGCGTCGCGCTGCTTTCCGCGGCGAAGTTGACCACGTCGGGGACCGCGGTCTGCATGTGGAAGGCCAACTCGTAGGACTTGATGCGGGCGGCCAGAGCGGGGTCATCGGGGTATTCCACGGCGGAAATCTTATTGAGCTTGTCGAGCAGGCCGAATTCTTCCCGCTGTTCTTCGCGGAAGACGCTATTGCCGGGGGCGGCGAAGGGGAGCGGATTGGCGGGGTCGACCGCGAGGTGTACGCCGTCATGCTTGGGGCCTAGGTAGTCCGCCCCGTGGGCACCTGTCCCTCCGCAGCAGTCGGCGATGGGAGTCCCCATGACCACGAACTGCGGCAGGTTGTCGTTCAGCGAGCCGAGACCGTAATGCACCCAGGAGCCGATGGTGGGGAAGTTCCCTTCCAAGGCATGCCGCCCGGTATGGAATTGCAGTTGTGCCCCGTGGTTGTTGTCGGTGGTCCACATGCCGCGGACGAGGCACAGGTCGTCCGCCATGCGGCCCAGGTTGCTCCACCAGTCGCTGATGGCCAGGCCGCTCTGGCCGTACTGCTTGTAGCCGATTTGCATCGGGTAAATCTTGGGGTGTACCTTGTGCAACCCTTCGATCACCTCGCGTAGGTTTTTCTTCAGATACGGCGATTCCAGGACCGCTTTGTGGGGCGATTCGGCAAACGTCTTCCCCCCATGCACGTTCAGCTCCGGCTTGGGATCGAAGCTCTCCATCTGGCTCATCCCGCCGGTAAGGAAAATCCAGATGATGCTCTTGGCTTTGGCGGGAGGTTGCGCGGATGTGCCAGCTTCCGCGCCGCGCACAATCCCATCCCGCATGAGCAGCGAGCCGAGCGCGAGGCCGGTGCAGCCCATGCCCACGTCAGCCAGAAAGGTGCGGCGGGAGAGAGGAGTGTGCATCATGGCTTCATTGTAATGGCAATTAGACCTTCGGTTTGGCGTCACCCGCCAAAACTGACTCCAGCGGGTGGCCGTGGGAAATCGTATGCGGACGCCCCTCGCGGTCATGCACCAGCGAATGCGGGTCAATGCCCAGCAGATGAAAAATCGTGGCCGTCACATCCGCCGGGCCGACGGGATTATCGGCGGGGAAAGCGGCCTGCTTGTCCGAGGAGCCGTAGACTTGTCCGCCCGGTACTCCGCCGCCGGCCAGCCAGATGGTGTTGCAGGCTCCCCAGTGATCGCGCCCCGCCGCTCCGTTGATCTTGGGCGTGCGGCCGAACTCGCTGCTCCAGACGACGAGTGTGTCTTCGAGCAGCCCGCGGTCCTTCAAATCGGCCAGCAGCGTCGCCACCGGCTGGTCGGTCTGCGGCACTAGCCGCTCTTTGAGTTGCTTGAAGTTCTGGCCGTGCGTGTCCCATGTTGTATCGACCCCCGGCTTGTCGCGGTGCCAGTAGACGGTGACCAGGCGCACGCCGGCTTCGAGCATCCGCCGGGCGAGCAAAACGCTTTGCCCGAACGTCCCGCGGCCGTAGCGATCCCGCTCTTTGTCGGTTTCGGCGGAGAGGTTGAAGGCATCGCGGGCCCGCGACGAAGTGACGAGGTCCGCCGCCTTCTGGTAGTAGGCCTGCATTGGCCGCACGCGAGTGCTTAAGTCCAGCCCGCTCACCCCGGCGTTGAAGGTTTCCAGCAGGGTCTTACGGGCGGCCACGCGGACCGGATCGAGCCCTTCCCGCTGGGCCAGCATGTCGATCTTGAAGTTCGGCTCATCGGGATGCTGGTCGATAGTGAAGGGATCGTACTTGCTGCCGAGCACGCCGGCGAACTGGCCGGGGGTCAGGAAGCCAGCCGTGGTCCCAATCCGTTCGGGCAGGCCGACGAACGAGGGCATGGCCGCTTCCGTCGGCAACAGCTTGCTGATGACGGAGCCGAGATGCGGCATGTCGATGGGACTGGCCCCAAAGTTCTCCGCACTGAGCCGGTGCTTGTGTCCCGTGAGCATCCAGTGAGCGCCGGTGGAGTGATTGTTGTCCGTGTGCGTCACGGAGCGGACCAGGGCGATCTTGTCCATCTGCTGGGCAATGTGCGGCATCAATTCGGAAATCTGGACGCCCGGCACGTTCGTGGGGACCGGCTTGAATTCCCCCCGGACGTTGTCCGGCGCTAGCGGCTTCATGTCCCACAAGTCTTGATGCGCCGGCCCCCCCCACATGAAGATCAGCAGGCACCGCTTGGCCTTGCCAAAGCTCGCCCCGGCATTTCCCACGGCTGCATTGGCCCTTTGCTCCCCCGCGAGCAGCGCCGGCAAGCTCAATCCCAACGGCGCGAGCGCCCCGATCCGCAGCATGGCCCGACGGCTGAGCCGGTCGCACATTGTCGGGCCGGCCTCGCGGCGGCTGGAGGTGAGGATTTCGAGCATGGGGGAGGGATAGGTTATGGCGGGATCGACTACCTCTATCATCGGCCTATTGAGGGGCCACTTCAAGCCCTTTTGCTGGCGGAACCCGCCTCAATCGAGCCAGGGGAGAAAATCCTTGCTTGGGGGCGACGCGTTCAGCGCAATGCCACCGAAAACGATGGGCAATAGCATACAAAGAAGAACTCCCGCCGCCGCGAGCAGCACCTTCATCCTAGGTTGACGCCACGGCCCCGCCAGATGCCACATCAAGCGCATCCGGCGATGGAATGCGAAACTCGTCAGAAACGGAGTAAAGCCGAGAATGCCGATCCCCCAGGCGAATGTCCCCAGCGCGGCGGGAAGGGCCAGCAGAATTGCCATGCACATCGCCACGACGGATCCGGCCGCCAGAACCCCGGCCAGAAACGGCGCCAGACCGCGCAGCGACTTTCCCCCCGCGAGGACCATCCCCAAAATGGCAATCTGGCCCGCCAGGAATGGCCACGCCAAGTAGCCGAGCTCGTTGACGTGCACTTTCGCATGTGTTTCCGCGAGGTCCGGCTCGAGGAACCTGAAGGGGTCTCCGCCATCCTTGAAGATGAACGGATCAAACACCAGGCACACGATCGGCATGACCATTCCCCACACAAAATCAAATGCCAGGCGCTGCCGCGGCAGGTCCTTGGAAAACAAGCGGGGAATGACCGCCAGCGTAATGACCAGGGCGGACAGGAACGATAGCACCGCGCCGAGAATGCCAATCCAGCGGAACAAGGCCAACATCACCGCGGCCGCGGTCGTGGCGAAAAACATCTCCCGCAGACTAAACCGCAGTTCCTGGGCATCCGCTGCGGAAAACGACGGTTCGGGCGCTGGCGGTACCGGTGGCATCCGCTCCACGAACTGCGGCTGATCGTGCCAGCGGCCGTCAATTCCGTCCATATACCGGCTCTTGGAGAGAAAAAGTAACACCCCGCGGGTGAAATGCCATCATCCTAGCGTACGGGGCTGGTTCCACCCTTGTTTTTTTCCTCGCGCCGCGCCCCTAGAATGGCGGTGCTCTTCAAGCTGGGAGTTTTCAGGGCCGCCAGGCTCTATGTTCCTTGCCAGGGTTTCTTTCCAGGCGTTCACTCTAAGGAGATGGCTATGTCCAGGTTCGCAGGTCGGTTGTGGAAGTGGGTCGTGCCCGCCGGCATCACGGTCGGGCTGCTGGGTCTGTGGGCTCCCGCGGGAGCCGAGGATGAGAAGGAAATTGAGATCAAGTTGAAAAAGGCCGGAATCGAGAAGGTCGAGGTCAAGAAGGAAGGGGACGAGGAGCGCAAGGAAGGGGACCGCAAGGAAGTGAAGAAAGAGGGGGAACGGAAGGAAGAAGGCCGGAAAGAAGAAGTTCGCAAGGAGGAAGGTCGGAAAGAAGAAGGCCGCAAGGAGGAGGTTCGCAAGGGAGAAGGCTCGGGCGATGCCCGCATCGACGAGCTAACCAGAATGGTCAAGCAGTTGGCCGGCCAGGTTGGCGAGCTGCGTGAAGAAGTCCGCGGGCTCCGTGGCGGCGGCTTCCCGGGTGGGCCGAATACGGAAGAGATGAAGAGGCGGATGGAAGAGGCGCAGAAGAAGTTCGCCGCCGGGAACCCCGGCGTCGCTGGCACGGAAAAGTATCGGGAAGAAATGGAACGGCGGCTCAAGGAACAAGGGAAATTCGCCCGCGAGAAAGATGTCCCCGGCAGCGATGCCGAGGCCAATATCCGCCGCGAGATTGAGCGCCTGAACGCCCAGCTCAAACAGATCAGCGCCGCCCGGGAACGCGAAGCGGGTGACAAGATCGACAAGAAGGAACCCAAGAAGGATGCTGACCGCAAGGAAGACGGAGATAAGAAGGAACCGAAGAAGGAAGGTGACAAGAAGGACGACGACAAGAAGGAAGGTGGCGATAAGAAGGATGACGACAAGAAGGATGACGACAAGAAGGATGACGATAAGAAAGAAGACAAGAAAGCCTGATGCCAGGTAACCAAAGACGCCGTTCGGCTGACAGATTGCAGTCACAACAAAAGACGGCCCGGCCAGGAAAATGGCCGGGCCGCTTCATTTTTCTCGGCCTCAATCGATGGCAAACTCGCATGCGCGACGCGGGCGTTTCGTACACAGTTTCGTACACAATAGCGGTGAACTTTGATTTACTGATCTCGAGGTTCGCCAAAAATCCGCGTGTTGGGCAGTTTTGCCCTTAGCGCGCTCAAGGCTGCCGCAGAGGCATGGGAAGTCTGATCGCCACCGCTGTTCCCGAGACTCAGGCTGGTTAACTGCTTGGCATTAGCTAACTCGGCAAGTTGTTCGTCGTCGATTCCAGATCCTGACAGGTTCAAGTCCCGCAGGTTTTCCATCTTGTGAATGAGCGACAAAACACCGGGCGAAATCTGTGCATTACAAATTGAGAGATACTTAACTTGCTTCAGCTCCGCCAGTCCGCTGCCATCTTGCAGCGAGCAGCCGTTCAAATCAAGCGCCATGAGATTCGGCAGTTTGGCGAGATGGACAAGACCCGGACCATCGACCTTTGTCTTGTCTAGGTCAAGAATTCTCAGGCCGCGAAGCTTCCCGATTGCCGCCAAGCCTTCGTCGTCGACGTTCGTATTCACAAGTACCAGACGGTGCAGTGACTGCATGGGGAGAAGGTGATCCAGGCCGCGTGTAGTGACGGGCGTCGATGACAAGTAAAGCTCCCGTAGCTTGGGAAGGCGGGCAACGTCCTTTAATCCCTCGTCCGTGATATTCGAATGCGCGAGCTCTAGCATCTGGAGTGACTTGATTCGGGCGATGGACTTGAGCGTCTTGTCCGTGACGCCGGGATTGCCGGAAAGGCGAAGCTCACGAAGCATTGGATGCGCGGCCAAAGTGGGCGAGTCGGCATCCCTAAAGCCTGTCATTGATAAACGGAGATCTTCGACCTCTTCAATCTCCGCCGTCATTCGAAAATAGCGCGACTTGGCTTGCTTATCCGGAAACGACACCATGACAATCGCTTCGTCTCGACGCTCAAGATATGCGCCGAACTCTTCCAAACCTTGAATGGCCCGCGTCCTGCGTTCCAAGGCGAAGTCGGTTTGCGACCAGTCGTAGACCCGCTTCCCCACGGTCCCTGCCAGAACCGCGACCAGGGTGGTGGCCAGAAGGAACCACTTCAGTCCAAATTGGAGTTTGATCTGCACAACAACGTCTCCATATGGATATTCTCACTGCTTTCTTGCTCTGCTGAAAGTGGTCATGCGCAACGACGTGCATGAACACCTTTTTTGAGCCTGTAATTCTGGCCGTTAAATGGATTCGGTGGTGACTGATTGACACTTGTTTGGCGCGTGTCACGATCACTCCGATTGGCTGATTCGTTTTCTTAGGTGACCTCGTGCGGATCGTCAATTCGCAATTCCGTAGCATTATTTGAAAGGGTCGTAAAATGGGGTTCCTTCGCAGAGTTCTACCGTTCTGCCACCGATCTTCTTCGTCGGAATTCAAAGCCCGAAGTCGATTCCGACTCCTTCGGATGGAAGCACTGGAAAACCGCGTCGTCCTTACTTGGGATCAATGGGACATTGACGTTGATCCGGCGGCACCACCCTCCACCGTCGCAATTACCGTCACCATGACGAATGGCGACGATGATCTGATCGCTGATGAGTGGCAGATCCCTGGAGACACGGCGTGGTACCTCGGTCTCTGGGATAGCAGTACGTCTCACACGAGCGGGGCTCCACCTCCATGGAGTACGCGGCCTATATTTTGGCCAACCCAATTTATCAGCAAAATCTCGGTGAATGCGCTCGACGGTTTCGACACGGTTTCTCTGGAAGGACTCGAAGCGCCAAACTTTACTTCGTTCGTTGGAAGCGACCTTAGGGGGGACGGGGGAAGAGATTTCATCTGGGGATCGTTTGCGCGTGACGACATCCGCGGAGGCGATGACAGAGACAGGCTCTATGGTCGCGACGGTAACGATGAAATCCGCGGGGACAATGATAACGACGAGATCGATGGAGATGACGGCCAAGACACCCTCTATGGCGGCCCTGGGGTTGACACAATCCATGGGAACGCCCACGGCGATACCATCGAAGGAAATGGAGAGGGGGACTACCTCAACGGCGGTGGCGGTTCGGATACCATTCGAGGGAACGACGGTTTGGACACCATTAATGGAGACGTAGATGGCGACTTCCTTTACGGCGGTGCCCAGAACGACACGATCAATGGGGGGCCGGACAGCGACTACATCGAGGGAAACGAGGACAAAGACACCATCCACGGCGATGGGGGCCATGACACAATTCGGGGAAACGCGGACGACGACACGATTGATGGCGACGATGGAGTTGACCTCATTTATGGGGGAACGGGTAACGACACCATTTCCGGCGGAGTGGATGACGATACGATTTACGGTGAGACGGGTGCGGACATTATCAATGGCGGAACGGACAAGGACTGGATCTTCGGCGGATTGGACTGGGATACACTGAACGGTGAGGACGGAGAGGATTGGATTGAAGGGGGGGCCGGTAACGACACGATCAATGGCGGAAATAACGCGGATATTCTGTGGAGCGGGCCGGGGGTTGACCAGCCTTGGGATGGCGTGGGAGAACACGCGGGCTGGGCCGACATGAAGGGGACCGGCCCTGCCACGGACGGTGCGTGCGACCTGGAGGACAATCATCCCGAGTGCAGTGTTACCGGCGAGGCGATGCCGGTCGCGGATTCCTATAATACACCTACCCCTGTGAAGCTATCACGGGGCAGCTTGTTTTAGGTGATTCGTCCATACTATTCCCTGAGGGTTGGCTTCGCTAAAGCATTTTCTCAGGAGACGGTTATGGCATCGGAGGCGTTGTTTCAG
>JBPCKT010000032.1:0-37293 GCA_051004015.1 Pirellulaceae bacterium
GGCCGCACCATCCTCGCCGCGCTCCAAGCCGCCCGCCAAATCAGCCCCGAACAACTCGCAAAACTCGCCGCCTAAATCCGCGAAATCATCGCGGCCCAACACGAAGTTCAACGTTATTACTAAAGAAGATGCCGAGAAGTGGATGAAGTCGCGAAAGGGGCCTCAGAAAAACGGCAAGTTGTTGTCGCCGTGGACAATCAAGGGCGACCTCTCGACGGTGAAGGCCATTTACAACAAGTGGCTTCGCCAGTGCATCACCGAGCAGGAGCTTCCGCTCGTCACAAGCAACCCGTTCGATGGGCTTGAACTGCCGAAGTGCAATGAGCTCGATGTGCGAACCGTCACCGTATCCGAGTACACCGCGTTCCTGGATTGGCTCGCCGGCCAATGGAGCAACTGGAAGCTGCCCGAGACTTATATCCGGCTGGCCATCCACTCTGGCTGGCGGGCAACCGAAATTGCAAGCCTGCGAACCTCTGAGCTATTGCCAGGGTCCATCCGCGTGCTGGCTGAACAGTCCAAAAACCGAACCGCCAAGATCTCTTGGCTGCCCGATGATCTCCACGCCGCGGTAAAGGAGTGCGCGGCCGATGGCTACTTGTTTGGTCGATTCGCCAGCGAACTCCGCCGGCACTTGCTGCTCTGGAAGAAAACCCCGCACATTGCAAACAAGGTGAAGGATTTTAAGCCCTCTCGGCTCGTCGGTTGGATGCAGGACCAACTGCAACAATTTCACGAACAAGCGGCAGCGGCGGCAGCGGAGCGGGACCTCACCCACGAGGCTTTCACCCTCCACGACCTGCGGCGGACGGCTATTTCCGAGCTGCTACAGTCCGGGGCATCCGAGAAAGAGGTAAGTGTCATGGTCGGGGCAACGCCCGAAGTCATCCGGAAGCATTATGAGAAACTCAACAAACTGGCGATTTCCAAGCGGTGCGGCGAACAGCGCCTCAAGGTCGCGGCCGAAGCTGAAAACACAACAAGTCTTGCGCGCCCGTTGCGCGCGGGTGGTGGAGCGTAGGTTTACGAGTCGCGAAAATTGACGTAAACTATCGTGGTATAAGGCTTGCGAGAGTGGCGGAATTGGCAGACGCGCTGGACTTAGGATCCAGTGGGGCAACCCGTGCAGGTTCAAGTCCTGTCTCTCGCACTTCGACTTCCGAAGCCGGCGCTAAACTTCTCGCGGGACAAGCTGCCAGCTTGTCTGGAACACTGACATGAACGCCGCGGCCGCGATTGCCAGAAAGCGGGATGGCGGGGAACACGCGCCGGAGGAGATTCGCTGGCTCATTGAACTGTACACGGCCGGCGAACTGCCCGACTACCAAATGTCGGCCTGGGCGATGGCCGTGTTTCTCCGCGGGATGAGCGCGGCGGAAACCGCGGCTCTGACCGAAAGCATGCTTGCCTCAGGGACGACACTTGCCTGGAGCGACGGCCCCGCGGTGGTGGACAAGCATTCGACAGGCGGTATTGGCGATAAGACCTCGCTGATTATCGCGCCTCTGCTGGCAAGCTGCGGCTTGCGAGTGCCGATGCTCTCCGGGCGCGGGCTGGGCGCGACAGGGGGCACGCTGGATAAGCTGGAAGCGATTCCCGGCTACCGCACCGACCTTTCGCTGCCGGAGATCACGCGAGTCGTGGACCAGGTCGGCTGCGTGATCACAGGAGCGTCCGCGGAGCTCGCGCCGGCGGATCGAAAGCTGTATGCTCTTCGGGACGTAACGGGGACGGTTCCTTCCATTCCCCTGATTACCGCCAGCATCATGAGCAAAAAGCTGGCGGAAGGACCCAGCGCGCTGGTGCTCGACGTGAAATTCGGTTCCGGCGCGTTCATGAAAACGATCAAACAGGCCCGCGAGCTTGCCCGGTCCCTGGTGGCGACGGGTATACGCATGGGAGTCGCGACGACCGCCTTAATCACGGACATGAACCAGCCGCTGGGTCGTCTGGCAGGCAATGCCGTGGAGGTCGATGAGTCCCTCGATGTGCTTCGCGGCTCGGGGCCGGCCGATGTTCGGGAGCTCTCGCTGGCGCTGGCCGCGGAAGTCTTGGTTTCCGCCAGATCCGCTCCCACTCTCAGAGCAGCCAGGACAGTCCTGGAAAAGTACTTGGTCAGCGGAGCGGCGCATGAAAAGTTCTGCCAAGTGGTCGCTGCACAGGGTGGCAACCTTGATGCACCTCGGCCGCGCGCCGCTGCTTACTTGATCGAGAGCCCAACCGCCGGCTTTCTGGCAGGCGTGGACGCCGAAGCCATCGGCTACGCCATCATTGAGCTGGGAGGGGGCCGAAAGAAGCTCGGGCAACCCATTGATCCTGCGGTTGGGATCGAAATGCTCGTCCGGATTGGCGACCACATCGAGCGCGATCAGCCACTGTTTCGAGTCTTCGCCAGGCCGGCGAAACAGGAAGAATCTCGCTACCAACTCCTGTCAACTCTGACGATCACGCCGGCAGCAACGAAGCCAATGCCGCTCATCGTGGAGCGAGTCACGGAGTCACTATGATTGATCCGCTCATGCTGGTGCGCGCCGCCTTGGAAGTTCGTCACAAGGCCTACGCGCCTTATTCCAAATTCCTCGTGGGTGCGGCCTTGCTATCCGAATCCGGTCAGCTCTTCGCGGGCTGCAACGTGGAGAACGCCTCGTATGGAATGACCGTCTGCGCCGAACGAGTGGCCGTGTTTAACGCCGTCTCGGCAGGCCAGACGAAATTCAAGGCCTTGGCACTGGCCACGAGCGGCGGGTTCACTCCCTGCGGCGGCTGCCTGCAAGTGCTGGCGGAATTCTGTGACGACCTGACCATTTACATCACCGACGTGAAACTGGGCGAGCAATTCACCGTCACGAATCTCAGCGACCTTCTCCCGCGGCGGTTTCGGCTCTGAGCCAGGGCTGCTTTCCACCAGCAGCACTCCCGCCACGCAGGCCGTCATGCAGCACGCGAGGGTTCCTCCCAGCATGGCCCGCAATCCCAGCGACGCCAGGTCACCGCGGCGGGAAGGCGCCATTGCCCCAATGCCCCCAATCTGAATGCCTATCGAGCCGAAGTTGGAAAACCCGCACAAGGCATACGCCAGAATTACTTGCGTCCGCTCGCTCAAGACGTAAGGCTGGCCGGTCTTGTTCCACTCGGACAGTCGTTCGTAGGCGATGAATTCGTTGGCAACCATTTTTAGGCCGAGCAGCTCGCCGGCCGGGCGGCACTCATCCCACCGCACTCCCATGCACCAGGCCAACGGCGCGAAGGCGAGCCCCAACAGCAGCTCCAGCGACCACGTCTGGCCAAAGAGCTTGCCGAGCTGGCCGATCCCCAGGTTGAAGACGGCGATGATCGCCAGGAACGCCAGCAGCATGGCCGCGACGTTAAGCGCCAGCTTGAGGCCTTCCGACGCTCCCTCCGCAGCCGCCTCGATGACGTTCCGGGCGTCGATTTTCACTTCCGTTTTGACCACGCCGCGAGTCAGCGGCTCTTCGGTTTCCGGTTGCAGGACTTTGGCAATCAAGAGGCCGGCGGGCGCGGAAAGCACGGAAGCCGTAATGAGATGGCCGGCGTTGATTCCCATGCCCACGTAGGCCGCCAACACGCCCCCCGCAATCGAGGCGAAGCCGCCGATCATCAGGGCCATCAGCTCCGAGCGGGTCATTGTTTCCACGTACGGGCGGACGACGAGAGGGGCTTCGGTTTGCCCCACGAAAACATTGGCGGCGGCTGCCAGGCTTTCCGCCCCGGAGAGATTCATCGTTTTCTGCATCACCCAGGCCATCCCCCAGACGACGGCCTGCATCACTTTCAGGTAGTAGAGTATCGACATGAGCGCGGAGACGAAAATGATCGTGGGCAGAATGCGAAAGGCAA
The DNA here is from genome assembly GCA_051004015.1 of Pirellulaceae bacterium. Taxonomy (GTDB): domain Bacteria; phylum Planctomycetota; class Planctomycetia; order Pirellulales; family Pirellulaceae; genus SXOA01. Next base: position 3,859 of record JBPCKT010000032.1, read on the forward strand.
AGTAGTGTTCGCGAAAGCCCTTGCCAAACACGAATTCCGATCCGGCATCCACGCAGTCGAGCATGGCGGTGACCAGGTCGCCCATCATCGCGAACAGAGCGCGGCCGGCGACCGTGTTCAGCATCAAGGCCGCCAGCGCGAATTGCATCAGCGTGCCGACCAGGACGATTCGCCAGGGGAACCGCCGGCGATTGGAGCTGAGCAGCACGGCCAGGAGAATCATCACCGCATAGCCGAAGAGACTGATCCAGCGTTCCATGAATGTAACTCTCGCTTACTTCGCGGTGCGATCCGTTTTACCGAGATTCGCGGGGGAGCGTGTTAAAGATGCGGTCGCCGGCATCACCCAGGCCGGGGACGATGAACTTGTGCTGATTGAGTTCGGGGTCGATGGCGCAGACATAGAGCTGCGCTTCCGGGAATTCGTTGAGTAGCGCCTCCACGCCGGGACGCGCGGCGATGAGCGAGCAAACCTTCAGCCGCCCCGCGCCCCATTTCCGCAAAGCACCGAGCGCCGCCATCACTGAACCTCCGGTGGCCAACATCGGGTCGAGCACGATGGCGACGTCCACCGGTTCGTCGGCGGGAAGCTTGCGGTAATACTCCACCGGCAGCGCCGTCGCCTCGTCCCGATAGAGGCCCAGGTGCCAGACCTCCGCTTCGGGGAGCAAATCGAGCACCGGATCGACCATCCCCAGGCCGGCGCGAAGAATCGGCACCAGGCCGACTCGGGCGTTCAAGCGGACGGCAGGCGCTGCCGCCAGCGGAGTATGCACCGGCGCGGCAGCAAGCGGCAAGTCGCGCGTGGCCTCGTACGCTACCAGCGCCGCCAACCGGTGCGCGAGCCGGCGGAACTCCGCGGGAGACGTGGTGACGTCGCGGAGGCCGCGAAGATGATGCTGCACGAGCGGATGGTCGACAACCAGGCAGTGCGCCATGGGAAATCCTGCATGTGGAGATGCCAGAGGCTGAATGAGCCGCGTGCATTCTACACGAGGATAATCAGGTAGGTCCGCCCGAGGGGGCCCTAGAGTCTTTGGCGAGCGAAGTCTGTCAGTAGGCACAGTCCTATCTCGCCAAAGACTCCCGACCCCCTTTCTGCGATTATGCCGGAGCCCGCTGAGTGGAACCGACGCGGGCCACAAGCCAGGAAGTGAGCTGGCAGATGCCGACTATCCCCAGCAGGAGGCCGGCCATCGGCAGGATGTGACTGATCAGGGCGGCAATGCCCAGAGCAATCAACGCCAGGCCGGTAAACGGAGAGCGGGCGATGATTTGACCGGCGTTTCGCACACCGCGGCGAGTCAGCACCCAGGCGAGGGCGATGATGCCCGCCAGCCAGACGAGTCCACTTAGCCGCGTGGTAAGGAAACTGGAGATGGGACGGGCGGTAATGGTCAAGTCGCCGCGCGGGGTGGTGAACAGGAACACGTCGTACTTGCTGGTGTCCTGGGGGATTTCCACGTCGAGGCTGGCGAAGCCGGTAGGCTCGCCGGAAAAATTGCCGGCTTGGGCGGGAGAAACGCCGGCTTGAGCGGCAAGAACGAGGGGGTCGATCTGAGTCCCTTCGCCGGCAGTCGCGGCAGCTACCGGGGGTCCCATTGCCCCTGGCGGCATCGCTCCAGCGGGCATTCCCGGAATTCCCGGCACTCCTGCACCCATTCCGCCGCCGCCGGGCATCTGTCCGGGGGCAGGTTGAATGCCGCGGAAAAATCCGGCGTTGGGCACATTCGCAGTCCCCGGTCCGCCGCCGGGCATCGCGCCACTTCCGGCTTGAGCTCCAGACTGACCGGGCATATTGGGGCGGCCATTCAGGGCATAGCTATCGGGATTTTGCGCTGTTTGCGGCTGACGGGCTTGCTCATCTACGAGCTTTTGCTGGATTTGGGATTGCTTCTCCAAGCGGTCGCTATAGCGCTGGAGCTGCTCCTTTTGTACGTCTTTGTTCCCCTCGGCATAGTCGCCTTGCGGCTCGCCGTCGCGTCGTCCGCCCAATGGTTGAGCGTATTGGTATTTTCCTTCCTTCCCATCATTCGGCATTCCCTTGCGAGCGTAGTCATTCAGCTCAAGCTGATAAGCGCCTTCGACGGATTGCTCTGCCTGTCCTGGCCCTTTGCCTCCCGCCTGGCCTTGATTGAAGTTTTGGCCGCCAGAAGCCTTGCCTTTCCTGCCGACGGCGACTCGGGAATTCATCATCGCACCACCGTCTTCACCAGGTTTATCGTCTGCTTTGTCTCCCTTACCTTCCTTGCCCGGCACTGGGGAGGTCTTCTGGGACAGCGAGTTCTGATCGAACCACGCCGGGTTGAACGCCTGCGGCTTGCCGGCGACAGGCGGCCGGGCGGGGGGCTGGTTGGGCGCATCGAAGTTGCTGCCAAGGGCGGCGGCGTTGTTCTTGGTCCGCTCCTGTTTCTGAGCGGACCAGAGATAGTTGAGATTGGACCGGTTATCGGTCCCGTCGGTCTGCAGCTCTTGCTGCTGCTTGACGATTTCATCGTTCCCTTCTTTGAGCAACTTTTCATTCTCGGCATCGATGTCCGTCGTTTCGTTGGGATTCGCCGACCGATAGCGGTAGAGGTCCAGTTCGATCTTCTTCAGGTTGTTGCCGGCCCGGACTTTGGTAAAGTCGTCTCCGCTCGCTTGGAGCTGACGGGTTTCAACAATTTTCTTGTTGTAGTACCTGGCGTCCTCTTCAACGATGACCGTCCGCGGCACCAGCCGCATGGTGCCGCCAAATTCCACCCAGTTCCAGTGGAACGACTTCGGCAGATACAACTGGACGTGGCTCTGCTCCACGTTCAGGTTGACGACCTTGATCAGCGGGAAATTCACCTGTGTCAATTCGCGGACTCTGTCAATCCGGCCGCCGTATTTGAGCGTGACCGGATAATCTCCCTCGCCTTGAGCCGTCTTGATGAGCGGAATGCGAATGAGGCCGGGCGTGGCCGTGGCGGGCTCCACCGGCTTGACCGGCTCGCCGTTGACGATGGCAACCCACAGGCGGGCGCCGCTGGGCAGTTGCACGTCGAGGAATTGCTCGGTTTCATTGGCCACTTTAAACTCCACCTGGCCGCGGTAAGTGCCGAATTCATCGACGACGAGCAGATGCTCCGCCAGGCCGATGCTGGCCTGGCTTTGCTGGGCCCGTTGACGGACCTGTGTCTTGAACACCAACTGCGGGGCGGAAGCATTGGGCGAAACGGCGAACGCCTGGGTAATTTTGCTGTTGTCGCCGAGGAACGACTTCAGGTCGTCCCAAGCTTTCTGCCCTTCGGTGAGCGGCTCGAGGCCAGTCGACGTATCGACCACCACTTCATCACGCCCCGAGTTCTCCAGCACAATCAGCCGCTGTTCGAGGCGGCCGGCCACGATGTCCGGAATGGCGACTTCCTGTTTCTGGTCAGCCAGCAGCCGGTCATACGTCAGGCCGACGTCGATCTGGCCGTCCACGAACTCCGGCAGCACAAAGCGGACTTTCACCCAGCCCGCCAACGGCTTGCCGTTCGCGCCGGTGGCCGGCTCGACGATCTTTTGCAGCACTCGGCCGCTCTGGCGGAGGGCGTCGGGCAGCCGGGCTTTTTCAAATGCTTTGGGAACGAGGACGGAAAGCTCGCGCACGCCGGCATCCGAAACTTGGAAGCGGAAGAAGAGCGTCTCCTGAATTTCCTTGGGTGTGATGCGGACGTTCGTCAGCGTGGTGGCGGTGATCCGCGGCGTGCGGGGGGTGAATTTGAGCGTCGCCCCGTAATTGGCCGAGCGGAACCGGAGCGCCAACCTGGCGAGCGGCCGCTGCTGCTCGTTGAGCCAGCCGACCACTTCCATGCCTGGGATTCGCTCGAGGCCCGTCAGATTACTGGCGTCAACATCCATGTCCCGGTCCGGCACGACGACGATTTCTCCCTCTTGCCGCTGCACATCGAGCACTTCCAACTTCGGAGCCGCGAGCTCGCCGGGCTTGGTTCGCTTGCCAAGTTTGCCCAGCAACTTGAGCGACAGCCGCTGCTGCTGGCCGACGGGCAAGTGTACGGTGAGGAGCTTCCGTTTTTCCTTCTTGCCGGCGACGTCCACTTCTTCCGTCGTAACGGCCCATTCGATGGTGGCCTCGGCCCCGGCGGCATCCACCGCGCTCAGGCGATCGATCTCCAGCCCGGCCGGAAGGTAGATGCGAGCCCGATACAGCGGCTCACCCTTGACTTGATATTCGACGAGGGCGTCGAGCGAGTCGCCACGGTCTTCCGCTCGCACAATCATCCGCACCAGGGCGGCGGTCTCTTGCGGCAGCTTGCCGGCGGAGAGTGTGAGCTTGAATTGTTCCCGCACGAAGCGATAGGACTGGAACGGCACCAAATCGATGCCCGCGGCATCGGTGGTGTTCGCAAGCTGTTCCACGGCAGCGGTCTGTCCGTCGGCATCGGCCCGGGCCAGATCCGCCACGGTGATGCTCCGTACGTCAAGCCGGCGGCTGCGGCGGATGGCGATTTCGCCTTGATGGAGGGCCGCGGATTCCACTCGCAGGTCCGGGGCGGCAAAAGTCGCCAGCTCCCCTTGCCCCACCAGCCCGCGGCGGCTGATTTGCACGGTCAGTCCTTCGCTGCCGGTCGCCGCCTTGAGTAGCGTGACATCAATCGTCTGCCGCCCGTTTTCCTCCTTTACTTGCCAACCCCGGATATTCACTCCCGTCACCTGCTCCACCAAATACCCCGCCGGCACGGTCAATTTGAAGGCATCGCGGCTTCCGCGGCCAAAGTCGAGCTTCACCTGCCAGACCATCCGAATAGCATCCTCCCGCACGTCAATCACGGCAGCGCTCTGAGCGGTCAGGCTCTGGTCCACCATCCCCTCAGCCACCTTCGGCCGCCATTGCAAGAGCAGCGAACCATCGGCCCCGAGAGCTGTCTGCACTTCGTCATTCGCCTTGGTGCTTTCAAAACTCCCCTTATCCGGTAGTCCAGACAAGCGGACCTCGGTCTTCTCGGCGGGGACTATTAATGTCAGCGCCGTCGCCGGAGCTGCGGGCAATCTGCCGGCCACGATCCGCCATCCGCCGCGGCGCTCCAGCCCCATGCGAATGGAGATTTCCAGCTTCTTGCGCCCCTTGCCGCTGGCATGAAGCAGAGCGATCGCTTCGGGCACGGCAGCACCGCCGGGCGCGCTCGGCGCTTGTGCTTGCTGCTGAGCAGGTGCGTTAGGCTGGGCCGCGGGAATTGGGCCAGGCTGTACGACTTGAATGCGCGCTGCCTTGCCATCCAGCGTCGCCTTTGCAAGCACACCGCCGACAAGGGTCAGCGGGATGGTGACCGGTTTGTCCGAATAAAGTTCAATTTCAATGGTGCCGTTGATGAGCAAGGCATCGCTCTCATCGAGCCGGGCCTGGTAGCTCGCGCCCGCGAGCGCATAGGGGGCCGGCGGAGCGACGGCGGTCAGCTTCTTGTCCGGATTGGCCCGGTTCCACAGCTCCACGTATTTCTCGTACGGCACCAGGACCTTTTCGGCATTCTTGAGTCCGTCTTCCTTGTCGGCATCGTACGGAATGATGATGGCGTCCTTGGGTACGGCGACCGGTCCTCCCGCGTCGAGCAGCGGGATGAGGTCCTTGATGTTCTTGATTTCAATGGGGAGCTGCGCTTGCGCGGGCGAAGGCGCGAAACCGCAAGCGAGTAGCGCGAGGAGAACGGTGGAAATCACGGTCGCCGAAACAGGCGATTGCGCGCCGGTGGATGCTTCGCTTTCCACAAACAAACTGCGCACCCTCGGCGCGAGCCACTTCCACACCAGGCAAAAAGCCCACGCGGCCAGATAATAGGGGAACAGCGCGAGCGCCGCGAAGAAGGCGGCGTCAAAAACCGGGCTGAGCGTATCGAGCACCGAAGTGAGGAGCAGCGGCACCGTGGCCGCGAGCATGACGATGATGACAAAGGCCGCTCTCTGCCGAGCCGGTTTTTTTGTCAGGGCGACTCCAATCAGGAACAAGAGCATCCCTACGCCGCAAGCGGCCCATTCGATGCGTCGGTTGTTCACCACATACGCCCGCAACTCCGGCTCTTCACCGAGACTGTGGAACGACACGGTGGGGGAGCTGGTGTCGTTGACGACGTCGATTTGCAGACTGCTCAGGCCTTTCTCGGCCCAGGTTTGCGACATTCGCGTTTGAAGCGCGGCGAGGGATTGACGACGCGATGTCTCTTCGAACGACAATTCAACTGCGGAACTCCGAGTATTCCTGAATGCTTCTCTCGCGGGTTCCTTCGCTGGCGGCTCGGCTGCCGGCGCTTGGGGGTCGACGGGCGGTGCCGGAATATCAGGCGGCACTTCGCTCTTGGGCTCTTCCTTCTTCTGTTCGTCCATTTTCTGCGGCTTGGCGTTTGGCATTTCCGTGGGAGGCGGCGTGGCACTGGGAGCGGACTCGACGGCCTGGAGCATTGATTCCGACGTCGTAGTAGTCCCTTTGCGCATGGACCTGGAATCGTCATACAAGTGAGTTTCGGATTCCGCGCCATGTTTAGCTAGACCGTACTGCGTCATCCCACCCTGCAAGTCAACCCCCATCTCCGGCAGCGGACTCACATTCGCCAATTCCCACAGCCACTTTGCCGCGCGCACCGCGGCTACTTCTCGCGGCTGGACCTCCTGGGTGAAAACGGTGCCCGCACTGCGGCGGACCTGGTAGCCGGTGGGAAGGATAAGGGTCCAGACCAGATTGGCCTGCGGAACTTCCACGGAATCCTTGCTGCTTTCGGCACGGACTAACAGCTTCGGCGCGGCAGCTTGCACTTCACCTGCGGCGCTCATTCCGCCCGGTGTTTCATAAACAATCTGCAAGTCCCTCTCTACTGCATCCGACTGGGCCGGCAGCGTCAGCAGCAGGCGGTCAGCGACCGTCGGGGCATCCCCTGCGCCCGCAGCAATTTCCCGCTGCGGCTTGGTTGGCAATTTGTCCAGGAAGACCGACCAAAGGGTCGAGCCTTCCGGCAGCCGAATTTCCAGCAGCGTGGCCTTGGTCTTGAAGGCGTACCGGGCCACCGACTGGCTCTTACCGCTCTTGTCGACTCGCGTCACCAACTCGGACCTTTCGATTAGTGCAGCCGGCAGCGCGTACTGCGTGCGACGGAGCACGTCCACCTTCACCTCGTCCTTGCCGCCGACGTAACCATAAGCGCCGACGATACGGGGCGAGAATTCGTACTTTAACGCACCCGCCAACTCCCCCACGTCCACGTCCCGAGGATGAGCCGTGACCTGAATGTCGAGCTCCGGGCTACCCTCCACGCCGACCAGGACCGACTGATGCTCCACCCCTTCCGCCCGCAGGAGCGGCAGCGAAAGACCTTTGGGTTCCGGCTTGTCATAGGCCTTCGTGAATTGGACAGCCAGACGGACGTCTCCCCGCTGACGCTCGGCAAGTTGCACCACCCAGCGGTTGCGGCCCCCTTCCGTGGTCATCGTGGTTTCCTTGACAACCGTGGCATCAATCCCCGTGATGGTGACTTCCTTCGGCGTCCCTTCCGGGAGCGAGAAGACGACTTCGCGGGTACGGGCGTCCCGGACCTGGTAATGGATTTCGTAGAAGGCCTTGAGGCTGTCGGTTTCGAGAGTGAAGAAGGTATAGATTTCGGCGGCCAGCGAAGCCGCGGTCCGCTCGACCACGAGCGACGCGGCAAACGGGCGGGCCTCGAAGCGGTAGGCCAGAAAAAGCGATTGGCCGGCGGGAACGAGAGGCCTTCGCTCCTCGTCCGAAAGCGGCGTAAGCCCTTCCAACTTGTCGGGGCGGACCGTCAGGTCATCTTCTACCGAAATCCCGACCGCACCGCTCTCCGTCGTGGCACCTTCGACGGTGAACTGGGGGAAAGCAAGCTTCTGGCTGCTCCAGTTTTCCAGCCACGACTTGGGCGTGCTGACCGCGAGGAAGCGAACCGCCCGCGTTTGTCCCGCGGCGACACCCCCCGGCAGGCGGACGCGATATCGCGTGGCCCCCGCGGTCTCTTCGTATTTCTCCATCGCCAGCGGATTGCCCGCGGCATCCATCACGCTTGTCACCTGCCATCCGCTCGGCGCGTTCAGGCGAAAATCAAACAGGTCTTCCGCCTCGGGAGCCAGAATAAACTGTCCCGAGAGACGCAGCTCCTTGTCGCTGACCACGAGCAGGGCGCTCGTCGTCACTTCCATCTCGGCCGGTGGCTTGGTGATGCTGGCGGAAAGGGAATAGTCCGCTCCCGGAGCGAAGTAAGTGACCACCTGGCGGACCCGCTTGGGTGCTCCCGGCTCCGCTTTGCTGACGGTTTCTGGAATAGCGCCCGTCAGCACCGCGGCATCGAGAGACAAGAGGCCGGTGGGCGTGATCTTTTCCGCTTGCAGCCGGTCTTCCACCAGCAGACCGACGACAGCGACCTGGCCGGCGACATCGAGCGGCGTAAGGCGCGGCAGGGTCCAATTCTCGAGCACGGGAGGCGAGCGGGTGGCGGAGATTTCCAGCACCACGCTATCGGACGAGGGCTCGCGAAGCTGGGCTTCCAGCACTCGCGTTTCTTTCCCCGCGACCATTTCGGTCTTCATTTCCCAGCGAGCGAGCAGGGGCGAATCGACGCGAGTGACTTCGAAGCCGGCGGGAACGCTGAAGCGGAATTTGTCGACGGCCCCATGCAAAATGCGGTGCGAGACTCGGGCGTGAATCCGTTCGTAACCTTGCGTCACCTCGGTCACGAGCACGCTGTTGGCCACGACGACTCGCTGGTCCTGCAGCGTCTTGTTATTCAGCGACATCACCACCGCCAGCCCGCCCCGCGGCGGCAGCAGCTCCATCTTCGTCAGGTTTGCCGCCATGTCGAAGGAACGGCTGATGACGGAAGCGCCGGCCTTGACTTCGACGTTGCCGGGCACGGAGAGCGTAAACTTGGTTGCCGCCGTCGAGGGGAGTGTGAGCTGCAGCGTTTGCGTGGCGGCGGAGGTTTGCAGCAGAGCGGTGAGCGCGAGCTTCAACTCGTGCTTTCCCTTCCCTTCCACAAACAGAATGACTTGCCCTTGCTCATTCCGGCCCAAGGCCGCCGGCTTGCCGTCGAGCAAAGCACTGCGAATGCCGACGTTAGCCAGGTCGAGCGGAATCGCTTGAACGCCATCGTTCAGAACCTCCAACTCAATCGTCCCTTGAATCGTCGCCCGGCCATCTTCCAATTTGCCGTCATACGTCGCGGCCAGAACCGCGGCCGAGTGCGGAGCTTTCACATCCGGCTTGCTGACCGCCTTTGCGACCAACTCGTCATATTCCTTGCGGCTCAGAAAGACCCGCTGGTTGTCGCTTTCGAGGATGATGTTCAGGTCTTCGAACGGCACGAAGATTTCGCGGATAGGAGGTTCCTGGGCGAAGGCCGGGATTGCCAGCAGAACCGCAGCGAGCAGAGCGTGGGAGCGAGATGGAATACTAACCATTGCTGCCACCCCCTTCCTTGCCTTCGCTCGATGAGCCTGGCGGTGGGGGCGTTTTCACGTCGCCAAAGCGAATCTCGGTCGGTCCGGTAGCGAAGGGGGTGCCTCCCGGGCCGGCCGGTGCCGCCGCTGCTGTCGGCGGATTAGCCGCGGACGCGGCCATCGCGGAAGCCATGGCCGCCGCTCGCGCGGTCTGAGCCGAGTACCAGGTCCCTGCTTTCGGCAGCGCCCAGTACAGGAATTGAACCAGCCAGACCAGCAGCACCAGGCACAGCGACCAGCAGAAGACTGGATTCAATACGGCTTCCGCAAAGGTCGGAGCAAACAGCGCCGAAAGGACGACCGCAACAATCAGTGCCGCCAGCCACCACAGACGAATGCCGATGGGCTGCGTGGAAAGCCCCAGGCCGACACCGGCGACGACCAGGACAATCAACGTCCAGAGGACATAGCGGTGGGTGCTGACAATCGTCAGCCCGCCGGCAGCTCCCGCCGCGGGACGTAGCGACGAGAAGAGATAGCGTGTCCCATCGGCAGGGAAAGTATCCGCTCCGCGACCGCCACTGGTTCCTTCATGGACCCAGCTCAGCAGATCATTGTCGTCGCGCGAGTTGACCAGCTCCCGCTGGGCTGTCTGCCGATTGTAGAGCCACTCATATTCCTCGGTCCACTCGCCGCGCACGCCGAGCAGCCGCTGTTCTTCCGGCATGTAAGCCGCCAGGTAGACCTGCTGCACGGCGGGATCATCGGGAAATTCCGGTAGCTCCAAGGTGCTGGTCCGCTTGATGGAATAACGGAGCTCAACGAGGACATACCTTTCGGCATTGTGCCCAATGAACGGGATGAAGTATTGCGTTTTGTCGGTTTCCAACGAAACCGGCTGGTTGTTGACTTTGAGCGATTGGCGGTCGAGTGTTATCTCGTCCTGAGCCCCCGGCAGCTTGATGGCAATCCGTTGCTTGGCACTGCGGATGCGGTACAAGGCTTGAACCGAAGTTTCCTTGCCGCGGGTCATCACCATCCGCACAAACGCCCGGTCGATGCTGGTCCGCTTCACGTCCTCCAACTCGTACCGCGTGGCCAGCAGCGTTAGCGACCAATCACCGACGAACTCAAACGCCATCGCCGCGGGGACTGAGAGTTTGCCAGGCGGCAAGTCCCGTTGCGGGTCGATGGGCCGCAGCCCGGTCGCCTTGCCATCGACGCCCAAGTCAATGGTCTCCGCCTTGGCCGCGGCGATTTTTCCCGTGTGCCGATCCACACCGTGCGGCTTCAGCGCCGGAAGAGCAATCTTCACGCTCTTGCCGACTTGCAAATCGGCCAGCTTGCGCTCGCCGGTGAATTTGACTTCGCTGCCCCCCAGGAATTCGCCGTCGCTGGAGACTTCCAATGCGGTATATCCCGCCGGGACGTCCTTTGGCTGCGGCTCCATCTTCTTGATGAGCCCCGGAGGCGGCAGCAGTTCCTTCTTCTCGTACAAATCCGCCGGCACATCAATCCGCAGCGTCTTCACACCGCTGTATTGCACGTTGTAGCTGATGGTGATTTCGTACTTGGCCAGCCCCGATTCCACACTCACGAAGACCAACTGCTCCGCGGAGATGAACGGGTCTCGCCGACCCGCCTCCAACTTGAGGGAGACCGGCTCCTGCGTGTAGGCATACGCCAGCAGCTCGCGAGTTAGCGGGAATCGCCCGCCGCGAGTCGATTCCACCCCTTGCAGAGCTTCCGCCGCCGAAATGTTCCGCAGCCCCTTGGCGTCGGTCGGAGTCACTCGCAGGCTCTCGGGAGCGTACAGGATGAACCGCCCGGTCACGCGATTCACTTTCGCGGGCGCGACGCGGGGAATCTTGAGATCGATGCCTGTCGTCTTGGACGTTGGCGTCAGCAACTCCGGCCGTTCCTGTCGCTGCTGCAATTCCACCCACAGGGCCACCTTCCCAATCGCCTTGCGGCTCAGGTTCACCACCAACCGCGTCTTGGCCTTCACCTCGGGCTTGGCGGGGTCCACCACCACGTCGTCCGCATGATGCGAATCGACGGCGACCGCAGCCGCCCCCGCTCCGCCACAATCCCGACCTTGCACCTGGCGGACGTCAAAACCTTCGGGGATGTCGAGCTCCAATTGAAAGACGCCGGCCTTCTCGATATTGAAGATGGCAAGCAAATCGAGCGTGATCTGCTGCGGTTCGAGATACGCCTCCACCAATTCATCGACTTCAATTTGCGGACGGACCTTCTCCACGCTGAGCGTGAGTGCATAGGGATGGGCCGCATAGCGATACGCAAATGGCCAATCCTGCCCCGCCAGAGGTGCCGGCAAATCGGCGGCATCAATCTGCAAAAGGCCATTTCGCGTGGCCACTTCCCCGCGGAGCGAGCCACCCAGCCGGGCCACCACGACACCTTGCTGCCGGGCGACGTTCAGCACCTTCACGTCCGGAACGGTGAATTCCTTCCGCCCCATGTCCTTGGCCATTTCCTTGTCGTCGCTGAATTTTTCGAGCTCCAGCGTGACGTTTTGCGTCCCTCGCACCGGCTGGAACAGCGTAATGGTGATGGTCTGAATCGGACCTTCGGTTTTCTTCTCCCACTTCTGCACGTTGGGGTCGAAGACATTCACCACGTTCTGGTCGGCGGGAACCTGGACGGAAAGCTCCTTGAGGTCCGCCCGTGAAATCTCATACGCCAGGTGCAGCCGCGTCCGCATCACCCCTTCTTCGATGAGCACTTCCTCGCGGACCTGCGCGGTGGCCAGGGCCATCTGTCCCGCGGCACCTTCCGCCTTTGGGTTCCAAGTGATTTGCACCTGCGGAGCCGAGCCGACGAGAGCCTCGACCTTGGTCTCTTTCGGCAGCTCCTTGGGGGCGTCCTCCGGCTTGTCCTCAGGCTTCGGTTCGACCTTCACCGGCATGGCATCCGTTGCGGAGAGGTTCGGATGGACCTGGACCTTCACCCCCGGCTCGGGAATGGTGATTTGCCAGCGGTTGATGGGGGCCTGGGGTGCGTCGAAGGTGACGGTGTTTGTCCCCGGCTGTTTGCTGAAGGCCTTGGAGTATTCCAGCGTCAGCACAATCTGGCTCGGCTCCTTCCCCTTCTTCTCATAAAGCAGTTTGTATCCCTCCGGCGCGAAAATGACCCGCGCGGGCTCGTCCCCGATTTTGGCCGATCGAATGGCCGAGTCCGCCAGCCGCAGCGGAACCTCGTGCCACCCTTCGGTGAGCAGGTCGATGCTGATTTTGGCGGTGACGCTGACCACGTCTTTCTGCGTGGTGGCCTGGCTTTCTATCTGCGTGATGATGGCCCCCACCGGCGGCTTGAAATCCTCAATCTTGTGGGCCGCCGCCTGGGCCTGCTTCCAAAGTTCCTGGAATTTGTCGTACGGCAGGAAGACGCCGCGCCCCTCCTTCTCGAACATCGCCCGCAGCTTGGCGTAGGGCACGTAAATCGTCTGCTCCTTGAGCGGCGTCTCCTTCGCCGGCTCCATCGGCTTGGCCGGCTCCTGAGCCAGCGCCAGCGCGGGCACGCCTGCGACGCATAGAAGGGCAAAAACGACCGCACGGCGAAGCAAAGAGCCGAGAGGCATAGTGAAATTCCTGGAGAGTTGTAGAGACTCGCTTGAGGGAACAAGCGCGCAGACCAGCCGCGTAATTCTAGACGATATACGCAGGTAATTCGTTTTCCGGCCACCCTAACGGTTGTAACGGCCTTGTAAAACTACGTCAGCCTTGCAGGGAGGCAATCCCCTCGCGCCCCTCTCTTGACGACACAAGAGGCAAAATCGTTACGAGAGAGATGCCTTTTGGGCCAAGACGGCCAGGTAAAGGGATTAGACGTGAACTCTAAAGAGTTCCCCCTTCCGGCCAGTTTCGCCAATGCGTGTTGGCGGCCGAGGCGGGGTGGTAGGCCTTCACATCGTTGCTAGCCAAGACTTCCGCGAGTTGCTGGAATGTTTCCGATTCGCTCGGTAGTTCGTCATTGCACAGGTCCGGGTGATGCCACTCGTCTAGGACTAGCAGTTCGGTCATTTCAGGCAGCACATGGATGCGGCGCTCTTCCATGGTGGCCAGCACCTGGCTGCGCTCGATTTCTGCCAGGTATCGGCATAGCTCAAACACCTGCACGCGCGGTGGTTGCTCGAGCTCCCCGCCAATTTTGTGATGGGCTTTGGAAGGAGGTAGTTTCACCTTTTTCTCGCGAACCACGATTTCCGTGGCATTTTGGGAAACCACTTCACCATCTTCCTGATCATGCCACGCCCCCTCCTTGATCGGGAACACTGATTCATATTCATTGTGAGGATTGTTCGCCAGATAGTTTTCGTAGGCTTGGCGGTTGACATAGTCCGCCGGCGATTTGCGCTTTGCAAGTTTGTTTGCAAAGGTATAGATCGTCGTGTGGGGTATGCCGGCCCGCGGCGAAAAGCCAAATACTTCGATTATCATGGCCCAGTCCGCCGTTGAGCGAAACAAGGAGAGGCGAGTCGCCGCGAGGTACAAGTAACCGTTATCGAGCACCGGAAACTTGAAGGACTCGCAACAATCGTCGAGGATCGACAAGATCTGGTCTGGGTCAATTCTCATAGCAATATCGGGGCAAAGCTGGTCACAACCGCGGAGCAGCCGCCAGCGTAAACAAGAAGCAAACAAACATCAATTGAGGCTGCACTTCTTGCTGCGGCATCTGCGACCAGATTAATCTAGCGGTTCTACTTGCTGGCTGTGCAAACCGCCTTCATCCTATGCCTACTATTCCTTACACCTGGTTTGGCGGCCGCCACGGAGAAGCCGCTTCCCTCCGCGGCCTGCTCGCTCACGCCGGGGTGAAACATCCAGCCGGCGGCGAGGCCCTCTCCGAGCCCCTTTGCTTCGGCATCGCCGGCGGCATTGGGGCAGGGTACTCGTTCTGCCCTTCCGTCATCCGCTACGGCTGCGGCAGTGGCGTGAGCATTGTGGGCCGGCACTTTTCTTACTCGACGAGTGGCACCTGGTATCAAGGAGCCTGCGAGCGGCTCGGCCTGAAGACTCGCATCACGGAGACGGCCGCCACGAAGAAGGCCTATCAGAATCTCGTGGACGAACTATCCGCCGGCCGCCCCGCAGCCGTCTGGTGCGCCCGGTCGATGCTCCCGTTCATGCACGATATTGAAACCTCGTGCGGCATCTGGATGCACTCTTTCGTCATTTACGGTATCAATGCCGACAAAGGTGAAGCCTACGGCAGCGACCGGGCGCCGACGCCGCTCACCATTTCGCTCCCTGACCTCGCGGCCGCCCGCGCCGGCGTCTGTTCCCACAAGAATCGGACGCTCACCATCGACCCGCCGGCCAGACCTCTCTCTGCCGCGACCCTCAAGACGGCGATTCAGTCTGGCATTCGCGCGTGCGCCGGCGAGCTCATCCAGGGAAAGATGAAAACCTTCTCACTCCCCGGCTTGGAGACACTGGCCAAGATGATCGCCAATGACAGCAGTAAGGACGGCTGGTTGAAGGTCTATCAAGACGGCCTCCTTTACTACGCCCTCCGCGACGCCTTCGATTCCATCGAAACCGCCGGCACCGGGGGCGGACTCTACCGCAACCTCTACGCCGACTTCCTCGCCGAAGCCGCCGCAATCTGCAAGCGCCCCTCGCTACAGACCCTCGCCGGCGACTACCGCCACCTCGCCACCGGCTGGACCGAGCTCGCACAATCCGCACTTCCCGCCAAAATCAAGCCGTTCAAAGAGACTCGCGAGCTCCTTGTCAAAAAGCGCGATCTCTTCGAGACCAAAGGGGCGAAAGCCGACAAACAAATGGCCGAAATCCGCGCCAAGCTGCGCATCCTCGGCAAGAATACCAAGGAGAACTTTCCGCTCGATGATGTCGAGTCGCGTGAATTGCTGAGCAGCATGCGCCAACGCATCATCGCTCTCCACCGGGCTGAAACGGAGCTGGCCGAGCGCCTGGCGGTAGAAGGAAAATAGCCTTAGAACAAGTCTCTCGTTTCCCCGATTTGCGTGGAAGCGCACGCCTTTTAGGTACGGCGTCCCAGATTCCGAGCCTACTGCGGAATGACGATCCTTCCTGTCCTGCTGTGGCGTTGCCCACAAAGGGCAAAGGCACGGGCACAAAGCAAAGGCCGCCCGCGAGTTACCCGGGCGGCCTTGGAAAGCGGAGGGCACGGGAGTCGAACCCGCAACTGGTTGCCCAGCAACTGATTTCGAATCAGCCTCCTAACCATTCGGTTACCCTCCGGGCTGCTCTATTATATATGTACCGCCACGAGGCTGATCGGACAAGCGCTAGTCCAGGCTCCGCGGCTGCCAGAAGTCAATGAGTGCGGCTGGGGCATTCGAGGTGACCGCGTTCCAGGAATCGATGCTCAATTGAAGGTGCGCAATGGCAGCGGTGGAGAATGCACGAGACTGGCCGGTGAGCCGCTCAAAAAGCTCTTCCAGGCTGGGGTTGTGGGCGATCAAGAGAACCGAATTGAACGACTCGGAGGTTTGGGCCAGGACTTCCAGGAGTTTGGCTGGAGGGGCCATATACAGTTCGGATGTGATGCGGGTTTCCCCACGAACCCCGGCGGCGAAGGCCACGCATTCGGCGGTCTTGCGGGCCCGGCGGGCGGAGGAGCAGAGAACATAGTCGGGGACGAGCTGCTGGTCGCGGAGCAGCTCTCCCATCCGCGGGGCATCGCGCTTGCCCCGCTTGTTGAGCGGGCGGTCATGGTCGTCGAGGGACTCGTCTTTCCAGCTCGATTTGGCGTGGCGCATTAAGAGAAGTGTCTTCATGGGTGCGGATTCTCGGTCTGGTTATCTGGTTTCTTTTTCGGGGGCTCGATGCGGCTCGAAGACGGTCTGCTGGGATTGCTCGGCGGACTTCACCCGGCGGACAGCGTCCTCATAAAGCAACTCTTGGCCGCGGCGGCGTTTCTTGCGGGACTTCTCCCGCTTCCATACGCCGTCCTCTCGCAATTCGCGGGCTTTCACGTTGTCGTCGAAGTACGTTTCCAAGTTGCTGATGAGCCGCGAACGGCTCGACGGGTCTTCGATGGGAACAAGCAGCTCGATGCGGCGGTCGATGTTCCGCGGCATCCAGTCGGCACTGGAGATGAACACCAGGTCGTCACCGCCATGGTAGAACCGCAAAATGCGAGCGTGCTCCAGGTAGCGGTCCAGGATGCTGACGACGGTGATGTTCTCGCTGAGGTCCTTCACCCCCGGTCGTAGGCAGCAGATGCCCCGCACGTTGAGGCGCACCCGCACTCCGGCCTGGCTGGCGGCATAGAGGGCGTTAATGAGTTCGGAATCGACGAGCGAGTTGATTTTGACGTCGATAAAGGCCTTCTGACCTTGCTGCTTCCGCTGGGTTTCGCCATCAATCAACTCGAGCAGGCGGCTCCGCAGGCCAGTGGGAGCCGCTTCAATTTTGCGGTATCGCTGCGGCTGCGAGTAGCCCGTAATCGCGTTGAAGAAGGCGACGGCGTCGGCGCCCAGCTCCTCGTTGCTGGTCAGAAAGCTGGCATCGCTGTAGAGGCGGGCCGTCAGCTCGTTGTAGTTGCCGGTGCCGAAGTGGACGTACCGCTGGATGCCGTGCGGCTCGCGGCGAACGATGATGCAGAGCTTGGCGTGCGTCTTGAGCCCCTTGATGCCATAAATGACCTGCACACCGGCTTCTTCCAGATCGCGAGCCCACTGGATATTGCGGGCCTCGTCGAAGCGGGCCTTCAGCTCCACAATGACCGTGACGTATTTGCCGTTCTGGGCCGCCTTCGCCAGCGCGGCCACGATCGGGCTGGCCCGACTGGTGCGGTAAAGGATCTGCTTGATCGCCAACACGTCCGGATCGGTCGCGGCCTGTTCGATCAGCCGCAGCACCGGCTCAAAGCTTTGGTAAGGGTGATAGAGCAGCAAATCCTGGCGAGCAAGAATGCCGAACATACTGACGCCTGGCTCCGCTTCGGGCGAAGGCTGAGGCGGCCAGGGCTCGTACTTGAGCGCGTCAAAGCCGGGGCGGTCCGTGAGCGGCATGAACACAGCGAGCTCGAGCGGGCCTGGCACTTCGTAAATATCCTGGTCGTCCACCTCCAGCGCCTTCTGGAGGAAGATCAGCAGCTCTTTGGCGATGGGCGTTCCGACTTCCAGCCGCACGCAGTCGCCATGTTTCCTGGCGGAGAGAATTCCTCTCATTCCCGCGAGCAGGTCGGGGGCCAGGTCGTCCCGCAACGTGAAGTCGGCATTGCGCGTGATGCGAAAGGGAGCATGCGCCACGATCTCTTCGCCGGGAAAGAAGCGGTCCAGAAATAGGCCAATGACGTCTTCCAGCAAGATGTAGCCATAGCCGCGGTCCGAACCGACCGTGAGCAGACGAGAAAGCGTGCGGCCCAGCGGAATGATGGCAAACCGCGGGTCGCTCGAGTCCCTGGCCGGCTTGAGCTGCACGGCCACACTGAGGGACAAATTGGGAAGCAGCGGAAAATTCTCCGGCGCGGCAACTGCCAGCGGCGCGAGCGTGGAAAAAACCTCGCTTTCAAAGACCTGCTCCACGGACTTCCGCTGCCGCTCGCTAAGCTCCTTGGCAGCCAACCGCTTGATTCCGGCCTCAGCCAAAAGCGGCTCAAGCTCCTTGGCGAAGCACAGGTACTGCTCGACAACCATCTGCCGCACGCGGGCAGTGACGGCGATGAGCTGCTCCGTCGGCGTCATGGCGGAAGGGTCGGGGCTGGTCAGCCCCTGCTCGATGAGCACCCGTAGGCCGCCGACGCGGACCATGAAGAACTCGTCCAGATTCGAGCCGGAAATAGCCAGAAACTTGAGCCGTTCCAGGCCGGGAATGGATTCGTCGCGAGCCTCGTTGAGAACTCGCTGGTTGAATTCCAGCCAGCTCAGCTCGCGATTGAAGAAGCGGGGGATGTCGGACATATAGTAGCCCGCACACTCCGTGTGCGGGAATTAGATTTTGAGTACGAGTAGTATATTCAAGGCAGGCCAGCACACGGAGTGTGCTGGCTACTATTTCGCCATTCGTAGAAGCACCGACATTCCATACGTCTCTTCAAACAGCGAGCCGTTCTGCTTGAGCGATAGTTGCTCCAGCGAGAGATCCTCGACCATCGGCACGGAAATGACGAGGCGCGAGTCCTCGCGGGAGCAAATCACCTCGTGGATTCGCTGGCTGCGAGATTCATCGAGGGCAATCGCAATCCGCAGGATAGCGGACATCTTGGAGACCGCCACCCGCTCGTCGCGCTCCAGCGTGGCATACCCTTCGTGCGTGGCCTGGGGGGACGCGCGGCGGTGATAGCGGGCGACAAGCGAAGCCAATAGCAAGTCTTTCTTTCCCAGGCCGAACAGCTCACTGTTGCGGATGAGATACATCGAATGCTTGTGGTAGCTGCGGTTACTGACAAACAGGCCGACCTCGTGCAACAGCGCCGCCACGTACAGCAGGACTTCGTTTCGCCGCGGCAGTTGATGCTCGTCCCGGAGCTGCTGAAAGAGCTTGGTGCAGAGCTCGGCCACATGGACGGCGTGGTGCTCGTCAAACTGAAAACGGTTTCCCAAGTCGATGGCCGAGCGGATGATTTGATGGCTGAATTCCTTAGACCAGGCGGCTCCGGCGGACATCTCGCTCAGCAGGCCGTCCCGCAGATTGACGTTGGTTACCAGGATTTCCGACCGCTTCAGCTCTTTGGCGAGCAGCACGTACGCCAGCAGCGCCGGACCCAGCGTTTCCGCCTCCGGAAAACTGATGCGGTACTTCCGCACCAGGCGGTCCTCCGACAGGTTGAGCGTCTTGTTGGTGAAGTCCTCGAGCTGTTTCACGGAGAGCCGGGCCAGGCGCTTGCCGTCCCACTCCGGCTGGAGCTGCTTGAGGGCGAAGCGAACATCGCCACCCATCGCAATCATCTCCGTGGGGCCATCCTGACTGACGTGCTCGGCCACTTCTTCCACGGTGCGGTGGATGTGCGTCTCCATCAAGTTGCGCACCTTGAGAGCCGGAGCGCGGAAAGCTTCCAAGGTTTCCCGCAAGCGAAGCGAGCCCAGCCGATAGGTATGGGCGTAGACAACGTCCCCCCCTTTGACGACCAGCAGTTCCGTGCTGCCGCCGCCAATTTCCGTCACCACCGCGCGGGCTGCCGCGAGCGCGGGATCCGACGCCAGAAACGGCTGGATGCCCAGGAACGTGATCCGGTTCACTTCGGCCTCGTCCAGCGGCTCGACCTGAAAACCGGTGGCGATGTAGATGCGGTCGACAAACGCCAACCGATTCGACGCTTCGCGGACCGCGCTCGTGGCCACGCAGCGAATCTGGTCCGGCTGCTCGATCTGATATTCCCTGAGCATCCGGCGATAACTCTTGAGCACCCGCACGCAGTCTTCAATCGTGCTCTTGGTGATGCTGCCGCGGGTGAACGTATCTTTGCCGAGGTTGACGGCTTGCGAGAGGGCCTCGAGCGTCCGTACGCCACCGTCGCTTTGAATCTCCGCGATGGCCATGCGGATGCTGGAAGTGCCAATATCGATCACGGCGACCTGGCGGGCCGCTCGAGGCGGAGGAGGCGAAGTCGGGGCCGTTTCCAGCGGAGGGGACATGCTACTTGGCTGCACTCTCTAAAGCCTGGCTTTTCTCGGCCCAGGCGGCCGCGCCGCGAACCACGGCTTCGTCAGCCAGGCGGGCGGCGACGACTTTGAACGACTTGGCCATCGGCGGAGCCGCTCGATTCTTGGCGGCTTCCTCCACGTGGCTCACAAAAAGATCTGGCATCGCCTCGACGAGTCCGCCGCCGAGCACGACGATGTCAGGCGCGAGCAGATTAGCGACATCGCCGACGACACTGCCGATCAACCGGGCCGCGCGAATGACGATCTGCTCCACCACCTTGTCTCCGTCCTTGATGGCCTGAGCCAAAACACTGCTGCGGATCGCGGCCACGTCCGTGCCGGCGACTTTGAACAGATGGGGAGCTTCCCCCCGAAACGCCGCCGCCGCCGCCGCGGAGGCGATCGCCAGCCGGCTCGCTTCCGTCTCCAGGCAGCCGGTCCGCCCGCAGCCACAGAGTAGTCCACCCGGAGAGACCTGCATGTGGCCGATTTCAAAGCAGCTCATCGTCTTGCCGCGGATGATCTCCCCCTGATAAACGCAGCCGCCGCCGATGCCCGTCCCCGGGAAGACACCCACGAGGCAGCGGGCGTTCTTTCCGGAGCCGAAGCGATATTCGCCATACACCCCGGCATCCACGTCGTTGAGGATCACGGTCGGCGCGCCGAACGCCTCCTCCAGGATCGACTTTACATGCACGTTCTTCCAACTCAGATTGGCGGTGTCGAGAATGACGCCTCGATCCAGATCCATGTTTCCAGGGCAGCCGATGCCGATGCCGGCGATGTCGCTATCCTCGAGCTTGGCCTCTTCGAGGGCATCGCGGATGGTCTCGATAATCCGCTCCATCCCAACTTTCGCCCCTTCCAACCCCTTCGTCTTGCGGCGCTTGCGGCCGAGGGTGCGGAACTCCTCATTGAAGACGGCGGACATCATCTTGGTGCCGCCGAGATCGAAGCCGACCCAGTGCTTTTTCCGGGGTGAAGTCATGCGGGGATTTTAGCACAATCGAGTATTGGCGGAACCGACCTGAAAGGGACGTGAAGATTGCGTGAAATTGGCTCCTTTTCAGGAATCGGGAAGCGGTGGCAGCGTCGCGGCCACAGGGGCGTTGCTTGTGTTCATGTACTGGCCTCCGTGGGTGGCGACGTGCTCAGCGATGTTGATGAGCGAGTCTAGAGTGAGCCCAAAGGGAGCAGCATTACTTCCTCCCAACGAAACCTTGACACTTCGCAGCAGCTCCGCGCTACGGCTGGCATGACGGGCCACTCCCTCTGGCCGCCCTTCCCGCGATTTCACTCCCGCAGCGGCCAGCTTGATGAGCCCCTTGAGGTAATCCGCTGCCGATCGTTTCCGTCCGCAGGCGTGCCAGACCTGCTCCCATGTCTCGTGGGCCTCCCAGTAATAGCCGTGATTGAAGAGCTGGATGCCCCAGAGATACGTGGCGTGCCGCAGTGCGTTCTCCGGCGTCAGTGGATCGCATTTTTCGGGGACGTGGCCGAAGCTATGCCCCAGCGGGTCGCTCTGTGGATGTGGATACTTGCCTGGCACATAGGAATACGCTGGAAAACGCCGGTCGGGAAGTGGCAGAGACATTCCCGCCACGTTACCATACTCGCGGTCCCATTTTCCTGGAGATGAGTCATGCCCGATGTTCGACGTATCGTATTGACCGGCGCTGGCCGCGGCCTTGGGCTGGGAATGACCGAGGGTTTTATCGAGCAGGGCCACACGGTCATCGGCTGTGGGCGGAATACCGAGTCGATGAATGAACTGTCGAAGCGGTTTGGCAAGACGCACCGGTTTGATGCCGTGGATGTGGTCAATGAGCAGCAGGTGAAGCGCTGGGCCGAAAGCGTGCTGGCAGACGGGCCGCCGGACTTGCTCATCAACAATGCCGCCGTCATCAACCGCAGCGAGCCGCTGTGGGAAGTGCCGACGGTGGATTTCTCGCGGGTCATTGACGTCAACATCAAAGGGGTCTTCCACGTCCTGCGGCACTTCGTTCCGGCGATGGTGGACCGCCAGCAGGGAATCATCGTCAACTTCAGCTCCGGCTGGGGAAGGTCGACTTCGCCGAACGTCGCTCCCTACTGCGCGACAAAGTACGCCATCGAAGGGCTCACGCTGGCCCTCTCGGCGGAGCTGCCGCCGGGCATGGCCGCCATTCCGCTCAACCCCGGCATCATCAACACCGAGATGCTCGAAGTCGCCTTCGGCCCCGCCGCGGTGGAATATCCATCGCCCAGCGAATGGGCCGAGACTGCCGTCCCGTTCATTCTGGCCCTTCGCCCGAAGGACAACGGACGTTCCCTGTCGGTGAAGTAGCCTTTCCTCCTCGTTCCCAAGCTCCGCTTGGGAACGCACGTTGGGAAGCTCTGCTTCCCGCCACGGTCGACTCGCGAAGCAGAGCTTCGAGGCGTGAGTTACCAAGCAGAGCTTGGTAACTAGCATTGTTGAGATTTGGCTCATAGCTCACCTCACACCTTCTTCCACTCCCCCCGAGCCTCGCGGCTGAGTTCCTTACTGGCTTCGACATCGCCGATGAAGTCCTCCTTCGATGGGTCCCACTTGAGCTTCCGCCCCATCCGATAGCCGATGTTCCCCAGGTGGCAGATGGTAGCGGAGCGGTGGCCGACTTCGGCGGGACAGATGGTTTCCTTGCCGGTGCGGATGGCCGCAAGCCAGTTGGCGTGATGGTTGTTCGCGTCGATGACGTGACGGGCCTTCTCGCCGAGCGGCTCTTTGAGAATTGACTCGGGCTTGCTCGAAATGCCCCCGCGGCTGGCGATGATGATGCCGTCCGTCCCTTCAAAGACGCAGTCCCCTTTCAGGTCCCCTTCAAACTCGTTGTGAATCATCGTCACGCCGTTTTCGTAGACGTACTTAAGGCCGTGACCGTCATTGGGTTTTTCCGGGGGAATGATTTCGACCGGGCCGCTCCGGTCGGTTTCCATGGCCCACTGGGCAATGTCGAAGTGGTGAGCCCCCATGTCGGCAATCGCTCCGCCGCCGTATTCCTGGTAATTCCGCCAGGCCGGGAAGTGATCGTGAATTCCCTTGGGGCAAAGGATCTCGTTGTAGTCCCGCAGCGGCGCGGGGCCGCACCACGTTTCCCAGTCGATGCCGGCGGGAACTTCCTGCCCCGGCAGATCGCACGGCTTGGCCGGCCCGCCGACGCCGATGCGAATGGTTTTGATCTTGCCGATGCGGCCGTTCCAGATGTACTCCACCGCTTTGCGAAAATGCCCGCCAAACTCGCTCCGCTGCTGACTGCCGGTCTGGAAAACGACTTTGCTCTTCGCCACCTCGTCCACAATCCGCCGCCCCTCCGCCACGTTGTGCGTCAGCGGCTTCTCGCAGTAGATGTGCTTTCCCGCCCGGGCCGCCAGGATGCAGGGGATGGCGTGCCAGTGGTCCGGCGTGGCGATGACGACGGCATCCAGGCCGCCATGCGCCAGCAGCTCGCGGAAATCGCCATACGCCTTCACCCCCTTGAAACTGCCACTCGCCTTGCGCTCGGCATACCGCTTCTCCACCCGCGCCGCGGCATCCTCCAGCCGCTCCTTCACCACGTCGCTGACCGCCACCACCTCCACGCCGGCATTCCCCAGAAACGAATCGAGATGATACCGCCCCATCTTCCCCACCCCGATGAACCCCAGCGTCAGCCGTTCGCTCGCCGCGGCCCAGGCGGTGCTCCTCAAAATCAGCGGCAACGAAGCAGCAGCGGCAGCTTTCAAAAATGTGCGGCGCGTGGTCATGGCAGTTTCCTTTCTTCCCCCTCTCCCCTTGGGAGAGGGCCGGGGTGAGGGTCTGGGATTTCAAGCGCTATCATACCCGCTCGTCTGGCCGTTCGCCGCAGAGGCGACAATCGCCATTGCCCCCCTGATACTACTGTTTTTATTCATGTTTCACGCGTCCTTTTTTCGTCCCCCTCTGAATCATGACCCTCTTTACAACCTGTTATTTCACAGTGACTTAGGGCGACATTCCTCATCCATTCTTGATTCATTGTCGTCAAAAACTCGCAAATCTTTATTCATCGGTATTTGTTGATGTGATAAGCACTTTTTCCTCTTTGCAAACGCTCTGTTTTCCTCCCCCTCTGCGACCTCCGCGGCTCTGCGTGATGCCACTCTTTCAAATCCGGAGCATCACGCGGAGCCGCAAAGCTCGCAGAGGTTGAAATCAGAGTGCCAGCGCGCGCTGCCAGCCGGCTCCCGTTGCCTGTACATGTACAATTGTAACATATCGGGTAGCCCATTTCAACCCCTTGGCTGAATTTTCCGGCAAATTTCTCCCGGCTCTGTGTCGGTTACAATCCAATCCCCGCCCTCCCTTCGCTTCCAATCCGTCATCGAGATTTGCGACGGCAATCCCAACGTCCTGGGGAGTGCCGCGCGGGCGAAGCGGATTAAGCAGCGTGGGCGGAAGCCGGGAGTTGGAAAGCTGCCGGCGATTCGGCTATCTTTGGATTACCCCGCCAAGCGTCCGAGCGTGTCGGGACGTTAGGAAACGACCTCAAAAGGGATCCTTGAGATGGCACCAACACGAGGCCTCTCCAGGACGCACCTCCGATGCCAAAGTCACCTTCTCCGGAGATTTTCGAGGTCTCGTTGGTTGGCGACGTGACCGTCATCCGTTTGCTGAATGATCCAAAATGGCAACGCGAGTGGATCGACCTCCCAATTTGGTCGCAACTCCAATCGGGTTTGAAATCCCTCCTGGAAATCAGCAAACCCGCCAAGGTCGTCCTCGACTTCGCCGGGCTGCACAAGATCGGAAGTCAGCCGATCATATCCTCGGCGATGAACAACGCATATGTCCGGGCCCAAAGGTTCTCCAGGTCATTTGGCTGCCAGTGGCGGATTTGCGGTTTGACTTCGCAGGCGCGAGAGCTTTTTGCCTTCACCTGCCTCGGGCAGATATTTCCTCACATCCATGATTCGCAGGCGGATGCACTAACAGCGTTTGGCAATAGTGCATGAACTGGTTCTGCCACGAATGTGTATTCCGCGTCATCGCTTCACTCCAAGCATCCCATGCCTCCCCTCGACCTCTCCCTCGACTACCTCCCCCGCCTCCCCCGCAACAAATCCGTCCCCATCGGCTGTATCGGCAGTGGGTTCATCATGGCGGATTGCCATTTGGTGGCGTATCGGAAGGCGGGGTTCAATCCGGTGGCGATTGCGTCTCGCACGCCGGAGCATGCCCGGCAGGTGGCCGAGCGGCATGGGATGAAGGCGTATGACACGTATGAGGCGATGCTGGCGAGCGGCGAGGTGGAGGTGGTGGATATCGCGGTGCCGCCGGATAACCAGATCGATGTGATTCGGACCGTGGTGAAGCACAAAAAGCACGTCCGCGGCATCCTCGCCCAGAAGCCGCTGGGGGTGAATTATGGCCAGGCGAAGGAGATTGTGCAGCTTTGCAAGCGGGCGGGGATTACGCTCGGCGTGAACCAGAACATGCGGTACGACCAGTCGATCCGGGCCTGCAAATCGCTCCTCACCCGCGGCCTGCTCGGCGAGCCGGTGCTGGCCACCATCGACATGCGGGCCATCCCCCACTGGATGCCGTGGCAGGAGCGGCAGGGGTGGGTGACGCTCCGGATCATGTCGATCCATCACCTCGACGCCTTCCGCTTCCTGTTCGGCGATCCGATCCGCGTCTTCGCCAGCATCCGCCCCGACCCGCGGACCGGCAAAAAATTCCCCCACGAGGACGGCATCTGCCTCTACATCCTGGAGTACGCCAGCGGCCTGCGGTGCAGCTCGTGGGACGACGTTTGGGCGGGGCCGGCCTTGGAAGGGGCGCAGAAGGACATCTCCATCCGCTGGCGGGTGGAAGGGACCGAGGGACTCGCCCGCGGCACCATCGGCTGGCCCGACTACCCCGCCCCCACGCCGAGCCTGCTCGACTTCACCACCACAGAGCAACCCGGCTACTGGCTCTCCCCCCGCTGGAAAGAAGTCTGGTTCCCCGACGCCTTCATCGGCACCATGGCCCAACTATTGTGTGCGTTAGAGGACAAGGCGGAGCCGGAGATTGGCGGGCAGGATAATTTGAAGACGATGGCGCTGGTGGATGCTTGTTATTTGTCGGCGAAGGAGCACCGGGCGGTGGAGATTAGGGAGATCATGAAGAGGCGATAGGATTGGGGTGTATGCAAAACGACGACGGAGATCGCGTGCTCAAATACAGCCGCGGTAGCGGCGACCGGATCCAAGCTCACGGCGCAAGCCATGGGGCCAGGGAGAATGAATGCCTTGAGCCGCGGCAGCGGCGCAAGACGGCATGCACATCGACGCGATTGGAACCGTCCGCACAATTGCCGCCACGATATAGGCGGTCCGGCCTTTCTGTCGCCCCTGCCGGGGCTTTCTTGACATGCTGCGCGCGTTACCCACGGCTTGCGCCGTGGGCTGGATTCTCATCGCCCCTGCCGGGGCTTGGGAAGTGGTAAAAATCTCCGTCATTATTCCGGCTCTGAACGAGGCTGCCAATATCGTTCGTGCCGTGACCTCGGCGCAAGCGAGCGGCGCGGAGGAGGTGATCGTCGCGGACGGCGGCAGCGGGGATGAGACTTGCATGCTGGCGGAGCTGAGCGGGGCCAAGGTCGTTTTGGCACCTCGCGGTCGGGCCGTCCAGCAGAATGCCGGAGCACGAGTAGCCAGCGGCGACGTCCTCCTATTTTTGCACGCGGACAACTGGCTGGGGGAGGATGCCATTACGCAGGTCCGCTCCGCTGCCAATCGAAGGAAGAACAAGTTGTGCGGCGCTTTCCAGCAGAAAATCGAAGCATTCCCCTTCATTTATCGCTTGCTGGAGCGCGGCAACGCCGAGCGGGTCCGCTGGTTCGGCCTCCCCTATGGCGACCAGGCCATCTTCGTCACCCGCGAACTCTTCGACCGAGTTGGCGGCTTTCCCGAAGAGCCCTTCTTGGAGGACGTTCTGCTCATGCAGCGCCTCCGCCGCCTCTCCTGGCCGCTGCTCCTCCCCGGCCCCGTACACGTCAGCCCTCGCCGCTGGGAACAGCGGGGCGTGTTGCGGCAGACGCTGCGAAACTGGGCCATCCTCACGGCGTTTTCGCTGGGTGCTTCAACGCAGCGCCTGGCGGCGTGGTATGGACGTCACTAGCCCGACGCGCAAGTTTTGGTGTTGCGCTTTTTTGTCGAATTTGCAGGGTGATGAGCATTCATCCCGGCCTTAGGCCCGAAGGGCCGGTAGGAAATAGCACGGCCCGTGAGGGCCGTGTCCCGTCAAGAACAATCGATCGGGAAGGTCCGAAGGACCGGCACTTGGGCAGATTCAGTGCCGGTCCTTCGGACCTCCGGGATGGATTATTGCGTCGGATTTTCCCGGCCCTTACGGACCGGGCTACTACCTGTCGGTCCTTCGGACCTAGAAAAAGCCAATTTGGTCCATCAAAAAGCGCAACATCAAAACGCGCAAGCGAGGGAGATACGCCCATTTCCCTCGCTTGCGCGTCGGGCTAGTGTTTGAGTGCGTGCGCCGCGCGGTGACTGACCTTGCCGGCACCCGCCATTTCGGGTACATCCCTGGCCCGGCGGATTTCTCCTGCTGCTGCCCGGTACTGCCATGCGCGCTCGCAATTTGTCTCTGCTGGCTTTCGTTGCCTTGCTGCTTTCCGGGTGCGCGCCCCATGCCAAGCTGCTGGTCTGGCGGCCGGCGGCCGAGGAAATTCAGGGAGTCCACAAGTTGGTGATTTTGGACCTGGACGGCGACGAGCCGTACGGCCGGATTGCCCGCGGGGCGCTGGAGGCCCAGTTCGCCCAGAACCGGCATTACACGCTGGTGGACCCCGCGGTGCTGGGTCCGGCGAGGAGCGTGAAGAACGGCGAAGGGACGACCGATGTTTCCGCCGCCCTGGCCGCCGCCAAATCCGCGGGTGTGGACGCCATCCTCACGGGCCAGGTCGTCAGCTACAAGGTGGACGACGACGAGCAAAGCGACACGCATTTCTCCTTCGGCGAAAGCAGCGGCCAGAACAAGAAATCCGGCGCATCGTTCAACGCCTTCGGCATCGGCATCGACAACAATCACACCATCACCCGCGAGGCTTCGGTCTCCCTCTCGGTCAAGCTCGTCGATGTGCAATCCCAGCAAGTGATTGCGGTGCGGCAGGCGTCGCATCACGTCACGGCTCAGCAGGTGAACGGGGAAGGAAACCTCCCGGCCCGCGAACGGGTGCTCACCGAGCTATTGGCGGCGTGCGCCAAGGACGTCGTCTCGCTCATCGCCCCTCATTATGTTCCCGCTGATGTCACGCTGGCCCGGCAATACTATGGCAAGGGATGTGATGACGTGCGGCGCGGGAATGAGCTCGCCAAACAAGGAGACTGGCCCGGAGCCGCCATCGCCTGGGAGTCAGCCGTCCAGGACAACCCGGCCAATCACGCCGCCCTGCACAATCTGGCCGTGGCAGCCGAAGCCCAGCACGATTTCCCCGGCGCCATCAAGAATGTGAACAAAGCCCTGGCCTCCTATCCCGCCGCGCTCTATCACCAGACGCAGAAGCGGCTGAAGGACGAGCAGGTGCTCTATCTGGCCGCTTCACGGCAGGTCGATGCCCAGCGGAGTGCGCCGTCCCTCGTGCAGCAAACGCCGCCTGCCGCCGAGTTCGTCGCACCCGCCTCGCACGAAGTACTCGTCCGCTTGCCGCCGGCGGAGTGAGATTCTCCTCTCCAGGTTGAGGGGAGAATCGCCTCCTAGAGGCCTTGCCGCCCGACATACGGATTCGTCTCCCGCTCTTCGCCGATCGTTGTCGGCTCCCCGTGCCCGGGGTAGACGTCCGTGTCGGCGGGCAGGGTGAAAAGTTTCTCGCGGATCGCCGTGTAGAGTTGCTCGGCGTCGCCGTCGGGGAAGTCCGTGCGGCCGACGCTCCCTTGAAACAGCACGTCTCCACCGAAGACGACGCACGGCTCATGGTCCTGGGTGATGAAGACGACGTGGCCGGAGCTGTGGCCGGGCGTTTCCCGCACCAGAAAGTTCATTCCGGCAGCGGCGATGGTGTCACCTTCCCGGACCAGTCGGTCGGCGGGAGGGCTGGCCAGCGGCGCGCTAAACATGGCGGAGAGATTGAGCTGTGGGTCGATCAGTTTTTCGGCGTCCCCTTCGCCAATGATCAGCGGGACGCTCGGAAAGGCTTTCTTCAGCGCCGCATTGCCGGCGATGTGATCGGCGTGGCCGTGGGTACAGAGGATGGCGGCGGGTTCCAGGCCGGCATCGCGCATCACGCTCAGAATGCGGCCGGGTTCCAGGCCGGGGTCGAAGACCACGCAGTCGGCTCGCCCCGGCAGGCTGGCGACATAGCAATTCTGAGCGAACATGCGCGAGGTGACCGTTTTGATCAGAATGCCGGCGGGCTGATTCACGAAAACTACCCTCGCTTTGGGTTTTGGCTCGCAATACAATGTGCCTGATGCGGAAGCCGTTCCAGCGATGCCCCTTTTTACGACTGGGCAAGCGTCACAGTATGGCCTTTTCGCTGTAATACTTACCTGGATTGTCTGGCGATAAGACAGAAATGACAACCGCTGCCGCGCGCCGTCGGCCGTCCGTTTGTCGCTAAAGTTAGACCCTACAATGAGTTAGGCAACGTCTGCCAACTGTCAGGTTGGCAGGC
This sequence comes from Pirellulaceae bacterium, assembly GCA_051004015.1. Classification (GTDB taxonomy): domain Bacteria; phylum Planctomycetota; class Planctomycetia; order Pirellulales; family Pirellulaceae; genus SXOA01. The sequence goes on from JBPCKT010000032.1 coordinate 33,514, forward strand.
GCGCCACTTGCAACCCGAAAAACCCACCCCTAAACTTCCCCCATACCGCCCAAATCAAGGAAGATTCTTCGCTGTCCCTTGGCCCTCGCCACAGCTAGAACAGCCGGAATCCCCGAAGGAGCAGAGCCCCCGATGATGAATTCCCAGAATACCCGCCGCAGTTTCCTATTAGCCATGGCGGCTGCCGGCACAAGCTTAGCCGCCGGCCAGATTTTCGCCCAGGAAACCAAGCTGCGTGAGCCGGTCTTCCGGGTCGCGGCCGTGAATGCCACGACAATCCTGATCCCCGAAGCCGCGGCCGGCGAGCATCCGCTGGATCCCGCCCTGCGATATGCCCAGGACGGGTTGAAGCGGATTCAAACGGACATCAACGACTACGAATGCCTGATTGTGAAGCGGGAGCGGATCAAGGGCGTGCTCAATGAATATGAGTACATGTACGCCAAAATCCGCAATCACAAGGAAGCGGACGGCAAGGTCGTGGCCCCCCTCAGCGTCTATCTCAACTTCCAGAAGCCGGCCAATATCGCCGGGCGGGAAGTGATCTGGATGGAAGGGGCCAACAACGGCAAGCTCTGTGCCCATGAAGGGGGATTGCTCGGCAGGCTCCCCGCGTTCTGGCTCGATCCCAATGGCCCCTTGGCCATGAAGGGGAACCTCTATCCCATTACCGAGATCGGCATCGAAAACCTGATCGCCAAGCTGATCCAGCGCGGCACGAAGGAAAAGAATGCCGACCCCATGGGACAAGCGACAGTCGTCACCACCACCAAGGGGGCCAAGCTCGGCACCGGCGCTGCCAAGCGGCCCTGCACAATCCTACAGATTTCGCACCCCGTTAACGCCGGCGGATTTGAATTCAAGCTCGCCCAGGTCTTCATCGACGACGAGTACAACCTCCCCGTTCGCTACGTCGCTTATGGCTGGCCGGAAGCGGGCGAGAAGGGGGATAAAATCCTGGAAGAGTACAATTACACCAACCTAAAGTTCAACATCGGCCTGACCGACCATGACTTCGACCCCGCCAACCCGAACTACAAGTATCGCGGGGTTGGCAATCCGGCCAGCCAGGTGGACGAGAAGGAAGTTGCCCGCAAAAGGGCCGAAGCCCAGAAGAAGGGTTAGCAGCGGCTTGTCCGCTCGGCACGAAACACAGAACCTCGCATGGCCTTCCAGTCGTGCGGGGTTTTTTTGATGTAGGATTGGGGCATGCGATTCGCATCCATCCTTGGTGTTCGCTTCACTCGCACGGCCATGCGGGTGCTGAAAGTCGCCGCCATTTCCTACTGTCTGGTGTTGCTCGTGCTGCTCTACCTGGAAACCATGCTGGTCTATCCCGCTCCGCGCTATCCGGACGGTGATTGGCAGCCCACGTGGCTGGAGCACGAAGATGTCAATTTCCATTCCGCCGACGGAACCAACCTGCACGGCTGGTATGTCGAGCACCCCCAGCCCAAGGCCGTGATTCTGTATTGCCACGGAAACGGCACGCACGTCGCGGACCTGGCTGTCTTTCTGGCTGCCATGCGCGATGAGTTTCAGGTTTCCATCTTTGCCTTCGACTACCGCGGCTATGGGCGCAGCGCAGGAAAGCCGGCGGAAAAGGGGATTCTGGAAGACGCGGAGGCGGCGCAGGAATGGCTGGCCAAGCGCGCCGGCTATGATCAGAAAGACATTGTGCTGATGGGTCGCTCGCTGGGGGGAGGCATCGCCCTGCACCTGGCGGCCAAGAATGGCGCTCGGGCCGTCATCCTGCAAAACACCTTCACCTCGCTGCACGACGCTGCCGCCGCGAACTATCCCTGGGCACCCATCCGGCTGCTCATGAAGAACCGCTACGATTCGCTTACCTGGCTTAGCCGTTACTCCGGCCCGCTGTTTCTCAGCCACGGCACAGCCGACAGAATCATCCCCTTCGCCCACGGCCAGAAGCTCTTTGCGGCCGCTACCGGTCCCAAGGAATTCTTCGAGATTGCCGGCGGGGATCACAATGATTCTGAGCCGGAGCACTACCTTCCGGCCCTGCACAAGTTCCTGGACTCCTTGCCAAAGTAGCCTGCGCACGGAGTGAGCGGACCGCATTTACCGGCATAACTCGCACAAACCGCAAACGTCCGAGAGTCGCAGGGAACATGCAGCGTCCGCTATCGGCGGGACGATAGCACCTCTTGTTGCAAGACGCAAAAGTCAGTAGCGGCGGTTGATGTTACCGCGGCGTGCGGGCAAGAGGCCGGCATCCGAGAGCCCCAGGGAAGGAGCCAGCCCATGATCCACCAGCCCACACGTGCCCATGGCCTCGCTCAAATCGTCCGCGCCCGCCGCCGCCAAACCCAAAAAAGCCAGCAAACGGCTGCCGGCCGCGCAAACGCCGCTCGAAACGTACCTGCGTGAAATCAACGAGACCGCCCTGCTCACCGCCCGTGATGAGCAGGAGCTGGCCGCGGGAATCGCCGACGGCGACGTCCGCGCCCGCGACCGGATGGTCCGGGCCAACCTCCGCCTCGTCGTCAACATCGCCCGCGGCTACACAGGCAAGGGGCTCGGCCTGCAGGACCTGATTGAAGAGGGGAACCTGGGCCTCTTGCGGGCGGTCGAAGGGTTCGACCCCACGATGGGAACGCGCTTCAGCACCTACGCCAGCTACTGGATCAAGCAGTCCATCAAGCGGGCCCTCATTAACTGTGCCAAGACTATCCGCATCCCCGCCTACATGGTCGAGCTGCTCTCGAAATGGCGGCGAGCCACCGCCCGGCTGACCGAAGAGCTCGGCCGCACCCCCACACCGGAAGAAATCGCCCGCGTCCTCGGCCTGCAAAAGAAAAAGCTCCCCATCATCAAAAAGGCCATCCGCATCTATAACGCCACCCCCCAAACCGACCAGGCCGACGCCGGCTGGTCCCTGGGGGAAATCGTCATGGACGAGCGGCTAAAAAACCCCGAAGACGCGATGGTCGAGAACGACGTGCTCAAGGAAGTGCAGGAGATGCTCAAGACGATGGACTCCCGCGAAGCCACCGTCCTCAAGATGCGGTTCGGCCTGGACGACACCGAGCCCCACACCCTCAAGGAAATCGGCGAAAGCCTCGGCCTCACCCGCGAACGCGTCCGCCAGATCGAGACCGAAGCCCTCGGCAAGCTCGCCGACGGCCTCAAAGACCCCCGCGAAAAGTTCCTCGAGCTCGCCGCCCTCGCCGGCCCAGAATCCTGCAGTCGGTTCGACGACTAGGCGAGCGGCCAGCGTAAGCTGGCCGGTGAGTCTGCACCCACGGATCCCCCTCATTCCCACGCTCCGCGTGGGAACGCACGTCCCCGAGGCTCCGCCCCGCCCCCTCTCCGCGACCCTCCGCGATCTCCGCGGTTTATCCCCCTTCCCTTGCAGCCCTTGATAACCCCCCTTACGGGTGTTTTGATTCATTGATTCACAAGTCCCACTCTCGCGGGACTTACGTCTTGATGAATCAACCGAACTCGCTATGGGAGAGCATGTTCCACCCAGGGGCCTTGCCGTAAGTCTTGATTAATCACTCTCTTTTTAGACATTTTTGATTCACCAAAACTTCCGGCACTTATAAGCTCTTTTTCAAAGCCCCTCAGGGCGTGACTCTCCCGTCCTCCCACTGAAAACTGAAAACCGAAACCTGAAAACTTATCCTCACAAGTAGAGTCGAGAAGTGACGCGGTGGTTTAGGAGGCAGTTTGTATTCCCTGTTGCTCGCTCTTTCGTCTGCGAGTGTCACAGTATCGCCACCATGCTCCGTTTTCACTTCCCGCTCATCGAAC